>JAZUPW010000038.1:0-3615 GCA_045605385.1 Acutalibacteraceae bacterium | reverse complement strand
TCTTTTTTTATGCCCTGTTGTTCAAATACATTTTTCATTAATAATAATTGTATTTCTTCTATGTTTGCCCCGATTTCCTTTGCTATTATTTCTTTTTTTAGGTGGTGTTTCTGGTGTAATTCTGTTATTACTTCATGCATTTTGTAAGCTATGTGTGTGCCTTTGGCGCGGTTTATTCTTATTGTTAATAGTTTTTGTTCGGTTTCTGTTAGGTTTAATATTATGGCTGGTATTTTGTTGTCTGTTATTGTTGCAAGTTTTGGGTTTTCTTTTATTAATTTATATCTGTGGTATCCGTCTATTATTTCCATGTTCTGGTTTATTATTAGGGGTTGGAGCCACCCATTTTTGATGAGGCTTAAATATAATAATTCGTTTTCTTTTGTGCTGACGTGGTTTGGGTTGTAATTATTTGCGTGTAATAATTCAACGTTTATCCACTTGATATTATTTATTGGTTGCATTTTTAGTTGCATAGAAACGCCCCCTGTTGTTTTTGTCTCGTATATATTCCTTGTCTGGTATGTTTTCAAATTTGTACATTTTCCGGCTTGGTTTTTCGATTGGCATTATGTTTCTTTTGAGGCTGCCGCGTTTTACTAGTTGGAATAAATAATATAATGGGTATCCTCCGAAAGCGTCGCTGTATGGTTGTTTTTTGTTTTTTTCTCTTTTTTTGTATGCCCATAGTATTCTTTTTTTTACTTTCTGGTTTTGTTTTCGGTTTTCTGTGTATGAGTCGTCTATATATTGCATTAGTCCGCGTAGTGTGTGTGGGTAGTGTGTAAAGTCTTTTTTTGTTTGTTTTTTGGCTTCTCCGTATCTGTCGGCGTGTGCCATGTCTGGAAATATTTTTATTATTTTTTCATAGAATGTGGGGTCTATTTCGCGTAAGTGGTTGTATGTGTTTTTGCTTTCTGTGTGTAGTGGTGTTGCTACTCTTAGTGTGCTTTTTGCGTACATTTGCCGGTCATATATTGGATTATAAGGTATGTTATTAAGATAGAAGTATAAAAATATGTCTCTTGTGCTCCAATCATAAATCGGGACGCATTCAAAGTGTTTTGGTTTGTGGTTTCCTATGTGTGGACTTTTCCGGCGTCTTATTATCTGCGTTAATCTGAACAAGGACTCGTCGGTGCGTATTCCTTTAAAAAGACATATTTTACCTGGTAATAAACTTGCTTGTATGTCTGCGATGTGGTATTGGTCTAAGACTCTGTCTTCGTTTATATTGAAGTCTTTCAAGGTTAATGCGTCCGGTGGCGCTTCTCTTATATGCTCCCGGTTTTTATCATTTTGAACGTATTCTCTTGTATTACCTGTATTATATATTTGGCTTCTTAAGGGGATTTTCAGCCAATACAATTTTATTTCTGGATCTGTTTTTAATTTTTTAACATAATTTATTATTGTTTGGCTGATGACTTCTTCGTCCATAAATACAACATTAACGGGTTTGTCGATGTTTAATTCATTGTAGACTTCTTTTACGAGGTGGAGTGTTACTGTGCTGTCTTTTCCGCCGCTACATAATACTATTTGGTTGTCGCTCTGTTGTATTGCGTCTTTTATACGTTCTTTCGCTGCTTCGTATACGTTCTTTTGTATATAGTGTTTTGTTTTTGTGTCTTTGTGTTGCTCGTAATCCATCTTTCAACGCTCCAACAATTATATTTTTTTTGCCTTGTTGCCGGTTTGCGCCTCGTAACGCTTTATTGTGTTTTTGATGTTTTCGGGTTTTATTTCGATTCCATAACAGGTGCGCCCGCATAGTTCGGCGCTTATTATGTCAGTCCCGCTCCCGATAAATGGGCTTAATATTAAACTTCCGGGTTTGCTGCTGCTCCGGATTATCCGGTTTATTATATTAATGGGTTTCGGGGTGCCGTGCATAATTAACGGCGTGTCCTGTGGTGCGTAGTTGGGGTGAAAATGCCAAACATTAGTCATATTAGCATGAGTATTATTAAAATATGCTCTTTTATTGTAGTATTCTTTTTTTATTTTGTTATACTCTTTTTTTATTTCGTTGTATTCCCTTTTAAATGCTGTATATTTTTTTTTAAATGCGTTATATTGTTTATTTTCTTCTTTTTCTCTGCGTGCTACTTCTTTTTGAAATGAGGTATAAACCTCTTTTGTTGGTAGGTTCCATTGACTTTTGCTCGTCCAGTGGTCTCTGCTTTTGTCGCTGTGTCCTGCAATTTTTTTCATTGTTGGAACGTCCCAGCCCATTTCTAATCGGCTTTTAAGTAAATATAATCTTATTGGCTCCCAGCCTTCGTAATAATTGTCGCTATTTGTGTTGAAGCCTTGTACGCCTTTCATATAAAAAAGTATGTATTCGGCGGCGTTTGCATAACTTCTCATTAGTGGACTAAGCATTCCGCGTGCCTGTCCTTTATCCCATGTTATAAGGTTTCGGAACGTTAAAAGCTCTTTTTTTATTAAGGGCTGCATAATAAACGAATGAATAGACATTGCCGGTTCTATATTGTTAAATATGTATATGCTCCCATTTTTTTGTTAAGTGCTGCAAGTTTAAAGGTATCCACTTTTTATTAAATTTTAATAATTCTGCTTGGTTTTGGTTGTCGTTTTCAACGTTTCCGCTTTTTGTTTTTCCCATGCCGTATGGTGGGTCGGCAATACATAAAACCGGCTTTTGGTCTTCTAATAATGTTTTATAGGTTTCGGCTTTTAAGCTGTCTCCGCATATTATTTTGTGCCGTCCTAATTTTATTATGTCCCCGTTTTTTATGTTCATTGGATCCGCTCGTTTATGATGGTTTGTAGGTTGCTTGTTTTGTGTGCCTGGTTTTTGTCTATAGTGTTTAATAAGTTATCATATGTTGTTTTTTCGCTTTCATCATTGAATAAAAGGGTGTACGGTTGGACGGTTTCTTCCTGTTTATTTGCTTGTTTTTGCAAGTCCTGGAGTATTAATTGCGTTATTGTCTTATCGGTGTCGGTGTTTTCATTTTTCAACGCTGCAATATATTTTAAAAAGTTTTCTCTTTGCGTGTTGCTATTGAATTTTATGTTAACGGTTAATAATTGTTCTTGCTGGAAGGGGTCTTCTTCGTCTTCTGTGGTGGTTATTTCCTCGGGGAAGTCTGGTTCTTCTTCTAATTCGTATATTTCGTTGTCTAATTGAATTTCAATTATTTCGTATTCGTTAAATCCTGTTAAGTCTGTATCCAATCCGGCTTCTGTGAGGTCGTCGAATATTATATTTAATTTATCTTTGTCAAATTCGCCGTTTAGCTTGTTAAGACTTATATTTAAGGCTTTTTCGTGGTTATCGTCTTTTATTTCCAGGTTTGCGCTTTCAAATACCCAACCGACGTCGCCTAACTTTATAAGTTGCAATTCTTTTTTATTATTATCTGCTGATATATATTTATTATATAAAATATTATAACGCTGATGTCCCCCGATGATATTATTGTTTTTAAGGTTAATTATTATAGGGTCTACCAAGCCAAATTGTTTTAGGTTCTTTGATAATTTGTTTAGTTCCTCTTCTTGCATTATTCGGGGGTTATATGCGGCGGGGTTTAAGTCTGTTAATTCAATTGTTGTAACTTCAAAGTCGGAGGCCAAGCGGTC
>JAZUPW010000037.1:0-12380 GCA_045605385.1 Acutalibacteraceae bacterium | reverse complement strand
TAAACAATACTTTACATTCATACGATTGTTTCACGTGAAAAATACGTTTTCAATCTCGCCAAAATGTTTCACGTGAAAAATTTCTGATGTTTCACGTGAAAAATAATAATTCGATTGGGGCAAATGTTTCACGTGAAACGATGTTAATAATTATTAAATAGTTGTTAATCTTTACAAAAATAATATATTTTGGCATCTAAGTAAACTTTACAAAATTCTATTTGAAAAATTCTAAAAAGCGTTTAAACCGCCTAAATTTCGCGTCAAATGATTAAAGCAATACAAATTATCATTTGTTTTAAAATCGCTTTAAATTCGCAATATTTTGATTTTATTAACAATTTAAAAAAACGCGGTGTTTGTGTTTGTTTTTAGGGGTACGTTATGGAGTTACCCAAACACACCCACCGCGTCAACTTGAATGAAACGTAAAATTAACTACTACTATTTTCAAAAATAACGCCGTTTGCCAAAGATGCAATTAGCGTGTTTTTTTCGGTTTCGGTTATGTTTGCCGCTGCAAAGTTGGTTAACTCTGTAATTTGTGCATAACCTATTACAGAATTAAGCGAAACACGTACACAATCAGCGTTATATATTTGGGCGTTGGCATCGGTGTAATATTTGACGCTTATAAACGGCTGTAAACCTTTTAGCACTTGTAAATTAAACTCTGCATTACCTACAAAATTATTTTCTTTGTTGGTTTTGTAAATAATATCATTGCTTATACTGCATTGTACAAAATCAATATCAATGCCGTTGCACGTCAATTTTGCCACACAATCACCGTTAACCAAATTAACAATATATTGCAGTCCAATAGTTTTGCCGCAATAATCGGACGGTATGGAAACATAACCAACAAACGGTACAAAACATTTTATTTCGCTGTCAAAATCCACGTTGCTATTATTGTGCATTGGTATTGCAACCGTGCCGCAATTTATGGTTAAATTGTCATTTTGGGGGGTATTGACTGCAATATTAGTGTTATAGTTGCCACACTTCAAAACGTCTGTAATTACGTCTGTAACGGCACAATAAAAGCGTTTTACACTTACAACAAAATCACCCAAATCAATCAACTGAAAATAACCGCTTGTGTCGCTTGGATTTAGTTTTTCTTTAAAAAACCTTTGTGCCGCAAATGCCGCCAAATCGTTTGTAGTTACTTTATATAAATTGATTGTACCGTATTTGTCAACGTATGGCACAACGGCGGCGGCGGTTGCATACACCGTTAAAACGGTGTTTTCGTCTAAATCGTACTGCGATAAATCAGCCGTTACCGTTGCCGTTAACTTGTTTTGGGCAACCGTGAATGTTATTGTTATCGGATTGCCGTTTGCGTCCAAACCGTAAATATAAGGGGCGTTTTGAAATTCGTGGTCTGTGTTTGCGGTTGCCGTCAACTGCAAAACGGTATTTTCATAAACGGTTTGTGGTATGCCGCTAATTGTGGCGTTGTTTAAAGACGTGTTAACGGTAATTTCTGCATATTGTGGTATTGCGGCGGCGGTTGCTGTTATTACAACGGTTTCAACGTTGTTAAAATCTATCGTTGTTGCGTCTATTGTTACATTTGCGCTTAATTTGGACGCTAACACGGTAAATTGATAATATGCTGGGTTTCCGTTGTTATCAATCACAATATCACCGTTATTGTCATAAAATGCAAGTGTAGGGGCGGTGTTAAATTGATAACCGTTTGACGGCGTGGCAATAACGTTAAATTGTGTCGTATCGCTCGAAATTGTTGACGGCGCATTAGTAGTACAATTTGTGCAATTTTGCGTTATAGGGGCGGTTATTGGCTGTGATGCTACGATTGCAACGGCATCAATGTAAACGGCTGCGCTCAAATCGCTGTCAATAACGCCATCAGACGTTGACACCGAAAATGTTAATTTTGTATCGTCAAGGCTCAATGTACCCGTTTTGAAAACACGTCCGCTTACACCCCCCCACCGCCAATATTTATTGGCGTTTGCATCGAATTTGTAACCGCTTGCCGCTGTTAACGCCAAAGTGCCATAATAGTAATTACCGCTTTTTGTAAAACTATTAGTTGTAATAAGCGTGTTTGACGGTTTAGTAATATTTGTAAATTGTGCCATAATTCGTTAATTGTTTGTATTTCCTTTGAGTGTTACCATAATTAACGTACCGTCTGCATCAAACGGCGCATTTACCGAAAAATCAATTTTTTCAAATGTAGGGCGCAAATCGTGAATGTTTGCACGGTTTGAAATAAATTTGTTTCCGTTTTCGCGGTTTAATATCGTGCCGCTTGCCGCTGCAATTTCGTTTTCATACGTTTTTAACACGTCAACGGACAAAGATAATAAAAATGTATCAGTCGCCAAAATATCAACGGAATTAACAAAATAATAGCGGTTTAACGCTGCGATATAAACGTAATTGTAAGACGCAATATTTTGCAAATCCGTTTTTGTGCGAAATTTCACAATAGGGCGTAAAACGTTTGAAGCGTCTTTTAGTGTGCCGTCCACGTTTACGCCGTTGGATAACGTTTTGTTTACTACGTTATTTTTTCCGCTGTATTGATACAATGTAATTATCATTTGTTTTTTGTTTGTTAAAACAAATTCACGCCGCTAACTTGTAACGGCGTGAAAATGTTAGTTAGGTGTCGGAATGTTAGACGCTTACACCCTCGGCGGTGATTGTTATGCCTTGTGTGCCGTCAATATTGGTGTTAGCCAAATTGATTTCCAAAGTTGCCTTTGTGTCGTCCTCGCTGTCAATTACAAAAGATACCGTTACCGCGTTGCCGTCTTTTGTGGTGTAGGCAAATGTCGGGGTGGTGGTAAATTCGTAATTCTCGGCGGCGGTTGCTGTCAACTTCAAAACGCTGTCAACGGTTGTTTTAGACGGCAAACCGCTAATTGTGGCGCGGCTCTCTGACTTAGTAACCGTTATTGCGTTGGTGTCGGTTGCTACATAGAAAACAATAAAGTTTTCGTTGGTGTCATTGAAATAGCCCGCATCAAATTTGTAGAAATTGTTGAAAAACTCCGCTTTTGCGTTGTAAGCACTTGTTACGCGTCTGTCAAGGTTGCACACACCCAACGCATCACGGTCAAACATAACACCCAAAACGCCAAAATATTCGTAATTGGTTGTAACGTTGTCAACGGTCTTTTTGGTTTTGATTGTCGAAACATCGGCAAACGAATAACCTTTGCCGCTGCCTTGCCAATAGGGGACGGTTTCAGCTTGGGGCAATTTCACAAACTCATTGTGGTAGGTGTCGCTGTAAAGGTAGGTTTGTGCCGCTTTTGCAAACTCTGACAGCAAAACAATGTGCAAACGGTCTGCACTTGTAAAACGGTCTTTGCCGCCTACGTTAAACAACGTGGAAATCGTGCCTAAACGGTCTGCATACAGCGCAATAATGTAAGACGCAAACCTTACAAAATCAGCGTCATAAATCGCCGCGCTTGCCGTTAATTCCTTGCCAAATTGTGCGTTGTAACGCGCTAACAAATTGATTGCCCTTGCCTCGCCGCTTATCGGCTCTGCTTGGAATGTTTCGCAAATCATATTGTTAATTGTGCGCATTACAAGTGCATCGGTTTTGATTGTCATTGATTTTTCGACAGCCGCGTAAATCATTGAAATAAAACCGTTCAGTTCTGCGGCACTTGCAAAACTCTCTTTTACTTGGCGTTCTGTGATGCTAATCGGTACTTCAAAGGTTATTTTGGAGTTAAAGAATTTAGCACTTACAGACGGCTTGTAAAAAATGTCTTGTTTGTACTCCGTGCCGTTGGAGAGTTCCCACGATTCGTTTTCCGTTGCCGTTGGTATTTCGGCGGTGATTTTCTGCAAAACGCTTCCAAATTCCCAACCGTCCATAAGGATAGAGGGAATTTTGCCGCTGTAAGGGCGATTTACAAAAATCACCTTGCCGATACGGTTAACAAGTGATTTTACGTAATTGTCAACGGCGGAAGCGTTAACAATCTCCGTGCCAACGTCCACAATGTTGGACAAATCCTCGCTAACAAGGTCGGTTTTGCCCAAAACTTCACCAGTGGCGGCGTTGACTAATTGGTAAATTTGTTTTACGTCCATAGCCTTAATATTAATAGATTAATAATGTTATTTCGTTAATAATTGCGTCTATGATAGCAATTTGCAAATTATTTCGCTGTCTTAGCGCAATTTCGTTTTTGACGCTTTCGGCGGCGTTGCCGTTGGTTGCCGTTACCGTTTCCGTCAAGTTGTAACTATCGGTATTTAAACCGCTGTTTGTTTGCGTGTTTTGCGTGTCGCTTACAAACTCTGTATCATTAAACGCTTTTTCTGCGTTAACGTTGGTATTAGTCGAATTTGCCGACCGCTGCAAAGTACCCGTTTTTGTACGTGTTTCGTTTAGGCTGTTTGCGGCGTTGTATTGTGCGCTTAATGCTGCATACATTTTGCGCCATACTTCCAACCTTACAGCAATAACCGAAATAACAACGGCGGCGGCGTTTGTTTCATCAATGTTAGGCGTTAACGGTTTGTTTGCGTAACGGTGCATTATAAAACCGTCCACGGCGGCGGCGGTGTTACCGCCAAACAACGTGTTAAAATCGGTTGAATAATTGGCATTGAAAATGTTTGCAATACCGTTTTCGCTGTATATGTCTTTGTATGCTTTACTCATTTTCTTTGTCGTTTTCCTCGTTTCGCATTTCGTTGATTAACTCCACAATCTTTTTTGTTTCCGTTTCGTCTGTTTCCGTTTCGGTTGTTTCGGTCTGTTTCGTTTCCGTTTCCTCGCCGTTTGTTTCCGTTTCGTCTGTTTCTGTTTCCGCGTCTGTTTCCGTTTCCTCTGTTTCGCTTGCCTTGTCGTTTGTTTCCTTTGCTGTTTTCCAAACGCTTTTTAATTCGACCGTTATATTAGTGCCGTATTTCTCATTTACAGCATTTACAGCGGTTTGGCGTTCAAATAGCATATTTTCTACAAAAGGGAGTAATTCATCTGTATTTAATAATACTTCGTTTTCGGTTAACCGTTCACGTTTCATATTAAACGTGGAGTTTAAACCAATTTCCGCCAATAGGTTGCTTTTGTAATATTGCGTTAACTCAATCAAATCTTTTATTACCAAAGGGTAGTCCACGTTTTGCACCGTTACACCCTTCAAAAAAGCGTTTTCCGCAATAACGGTAAAATCACCGTTCAAAAGTTTTTCTACAAAAATATCCGCGCTGTTTTTGGTTTTGTCATCGGACGCGCTAATTAGCATTTGCAACCGTGTCAATACGGCGGCGGTGTTAAGGCTAATATTTGCGTCTGTAAGCAATACGGCGTATTTTCCAATAATAGGTACTAAACCGCTGCAAAGGTAGTCATTTTTAAATAAAACCGCTTCTTTGTTGTTTTCGATAACATAATCTTTTGTCAGTTTTAAATAAGGGTTTGCCACCGTTGCAATAGTTGGTTTGTAGTAAGCGTTTTGCTCACCGCCTAAGCCACCGCGCAAAGCGTACAAATCGCCGTTTACTTCTGCAATAATCGCATAACCAAAACGCTGCAAAATGTTTTCTAATTCGTTTTGCGGCATCGTTGGCGGCAAATTGGTATAATGAAACATTGACAGAGTTTTTTGCAGCGTGTTATCAATGTAAAACGCCGTGGCTCTGTCTTTGTCTTTTGTAAGACGTTGAAAACGTGTGTATATGCCGTTTTTTGCCATAATTTTTTGTTTTATAACGCCGCAAATATAAAAAATGTTTCACGGTTAAAAAAATTTTTTTCCGTGAAACATTTGATTTTAACAAAAATTAACCAACAAATTAAACGTTATCTAATTAAGCAAATTATTCGTGTTTGCGACTTTTATATAATTTCTGACTATCTCGCCAATTTCGTTGGATTGGTAAAAAACCTTATCCGTTGCAAAAAATTTCGTTATCTTTTTGTCAAACTCCGTTGCCGTTGAAATCAATTTGCGTTTATGGTTTGGTTTGCCGTCTGTTTTCAACGTGTAAATTAATTGATTGTCATAATCTTTTATCTCCGTTGTTTTGGCGTGGATAAACAGAAAATAATCCGTTTCCGTGGCAATAATATTGCACTGCAATACATTTTCCTCAAATTCGATAAAGAATTTAAAAACAACGTCTTTTGGGGCGTATTTTCGGGGTAAATGAGGATAAGCCGATAATTCCCACTTGCCGCCTGTAATCATTTGCAGTTTTTGATTGTCGAAACAAAAATATTTATTACTTTTTTTCGTTTCGGCGACCGTGGCGGCATATTCGACAGCCACCTTTGCGCCGTCCTCGCCAAAGTTGTAAACATCAATCGTGCCTTGTTTTTGCGTTGGAATGTTTTTCAGTCCCATCTCTGCAAAGTAGGGGCAATATTTGTTAACGGTGTTACCTAACATAAATATTTGCGCGTTGTTTCGCTGTCTTATGATTGTGGATAACAAATTCATAAACAACATAAACTCATCGGGCAAATAATATTGACGTGTTAAAAACTCATCGAATATTATTATATTAACGTTTGGATAACTTGTACTTTTTTCGTGTTCCTGCTCTGACAGCGAAAACGAATAACAAAACGGCGTTTCGTTTAATTGTGTTGTTTCGTTTTCGGTATCGTAAAACGCAAAGTAATATTTGCCGCTTTTGTGTACGATACGGTTAAATTTACCGTCTGTTATTTCCTCAATTACGCCGTTTTGGACGTGTGCCGCAAAAAGCGTTTCGCCGCGTTTGCCGCGCAAATCTTCACGCCATCGCCTAACATACGCAATTTGTGTACCGTCTTTTACATACCGTTTCAGACCGTACAATAAGGCGGCGTATGTTTTGCCGTTGGAGCGTTCCCCAAAAACAATATTATAATCAGCGTTCTTTTTTAATATTGCATCAAGGGAGTAAAATTTGTTATTTTGTTTTTGTTTCGTCATAATCAAAATATTTTGTTTTGTTTGACGCTGCAAATATAACAAAACAAATTAATCAAAACAAAAATTTTTTTGATTGCGGTTTGATTTATCAAAATTTAACATTACGACAATACCGCGTTATTGTCGTATCGTTGTCGTATCGTTGTCGTATCATTGTCGTATCATTGTCGCAACGTTGTTATAATAGCATTTCTCTATCTGCGAATTTTCCGACCGTGAAAAAAATTAGGGTAGGGGAAAACTTGCAAACAATCCCCTACCCCACAAACAAAAGACAATTAACGCTTTTGCATCAAACAAAACCTAATAACTATAAATCCAAATATGAAACATAACAAACACACCACAAATCAATTTTCTTTTTGTCGCCGCAAATATACAACAAATCAAAATCAAATAAAAGTCGCAATTTTCATTTTGTTGAAAATTCTTTGATA
This sequence comes from Acutalibacteraceae bacterium, assembly GCA_045605385.1. Classification (GTDB taxonomy): domain Bacteria; phylum Bacillota; class Clostridia; order Oscillospirales; family Acutalibacteraceae; genus SIG607. The sequence goes on along the minus strand of JAZUPW010000037.1, from coordinate 4,999 downwards.
CCCCCCAAAAACTGCAAATACAAAACAGACAAATTTAATGTATATTCAGACGGCGATAAATTAACGCTGCTTAATTCGCTAAATTGCGCCGTATTGCCCAAATAATCCGTTAACGTGCCGTTTGTTTCATAGTCAATATATGTTAGTATGTTTTTGCCGCTGTAATTTGGTGGTATATACAAATAATTGTCAAACGCTTTAAAAATGCCGTTTGCGCCGTATGTTTCCAACAAATACGGTATTGCTTTTTTCTTATTAATGCCGCTTACAGTTAGGGAAAAATCATAATTTTTGCCGTCAACGTTCAAAGCGTTTTCGCACTCCACTAAATACCGTTTTGCGCCCAAAGTTTTAAACCGTCTGTAAATACCTTCAAAATCCCAAACGCCTAACATTTTCGTTTTGCCCTTAATAGTTTTTGGAGCGCATAACGCAAAATCAATGCCGTGGTAATTGCACGCCGTTTTTAACTTGTTTTCGATATTCGCGTTATATGCTGCAAAATATTCTTTGTGGCGGTCATAATTTACTATCTTTACGCTGTCTGTATCGCTGTAAATGTAATCGTTTTTAATGTTAAAAATCGCCGTCCAAAGATTGCGCCGCGCATACGCCGTTACATATACCCCCCAAAGGTAAAACAAAAAACGGTTATTGGATAGGTTGTATTTTAACAATGTTTCGTTTTTTTCGTTTTCGCTTAATACATCAGTACCCCAAACGTTTTCCTTATATGTTATGGTATCGCGCAAAGGGGACGTTACACACATACCATAACAACTATTTAACATTTCTTTGCTGTTTAAATATTCGTTTTCCATACCTTGCACCCCTTTTAATTCCGTTTTCTTTTTGTATAATTGGAGTATTGCTTTTATAAATTCCGTTGGTAGATAGTCTTTACCGTACAAATACGCCGTTCCCACCTTATACTCTGTATAAGTGTAATTTTTACATATAATCAAAAAATCAATGTCTGTGATAGTCATACAAACAGACTTTGCGCAAACTAAGCGACCGTTATTTTCAACGTGTTTTTCTTTGCGCCAGCACTTTGACACCGAAATATAATTATCAAATTCGTTTTTAGTGAATATGTCAATAAATTCTATATCAAATATAATACAATATTTGTTTTGCTTTAAAACGCTCTCGAAATTGGAGCGTGTTTTAAACTGCATTTTTACGCCGTATGTCATAGGGTATTTTTCGGCAACCATAACCGCCGGATAACTACTTGTAAAATCATAACTTGCAACGTCTGTAATTACTTTATTTACATAGTTTGCGTTGGCGTGTGTAAAACCGCCGCAAAATGCCCTTTGCATCGCGTCAAATTCCGCCAAATCTTTTATTTTTAGGGTGCTAATTGTCTTTTTATAGTCGTAATTATTAACGGTTTTTCCGCTGTCTGTTTTAACAAATAAACATTGTTTGCGGCAAAATTTGCGTACACCGCCAGTTTTTGTAAGTGGTATGCTGTGAATGTTTCGGACGTTTTCAATATATTCTTTTATATACAGCATTACAATTTTTACATCATTAACGCAATACATTATTTCATTATCGGTTAACGGTGTGTTTGAATGTCTTTTTAGATTATAATCCAAATCACCAACCAATTTTTTACAGCGGTATTTTACCAAATTTTTGGCAACCGTGGCAAGGTTGTAACCGCTTAACAAATAACTACACCTAAACTCCACACCGTCAACTGACAAAGCATATAAGGGGCGGCGTTCCTCGATAGAAAAAACATTTATCCAATCAAACATTTTGCGTATAAATTGAAATTCAAACGCCAAATTATGCACATAGACAATTATACGTTTGTTTTCATTTAGTTGCAAGGCGTTGGATATTGCTTTTATTAATTCGATAAATTCAAACCAATTTCTACCGATTATTATATAACCGTTTATGCCAAATTGCCAAATATACATACTTGCCAATTTTTCCGTTTTGCCGCTGTTTTCACGCTCAAAAGACGTTGTTTCAATGTCAAAACTAAACGGCAAATTGCACACTTTTACCCCCTTAGCATTTGCCTTAAAATCGCTCTCTGTAACGGCATTTTGTAAAATATACCGTACATCTTTATAATTGGCAAATGTAGGGGTAAAACCGCAATCGGACGGCTTATAAATATAACCGTCAAAATTATATTTATCGGCGTTTTTCAATTTGTTGGCGTTGGTTGCTATTTGTCAAAATCAAAACTCTCTAAACTATCATACAGCGGCAAAAATGCCGCCGAAATGCCGCCGTTTATGTCGTTTTGCAAATCGGTTGCAAGTGCATCTTTTAGGGCGTTTGTGCCGTCCAAATTTGCGGCGGCGTTTTCTATTTCGTCCGCTATGTCGTTTTGCGCCTCTCTGAAAAAATCGGCTACCTTTGTAGGGTCAGACGGCAACAATGATTTTGCGGCGGCGTAATCGTTATAACCGCCGTTTTCGTCAATCATTGTTTTAATATGGTTAAATTGTTCGGTAGTTAGGCGCAAACGCTGTCTAACATCGTTTTCAAATTGTTTCGCGCCGCTACTTGTAGAAGTTGGTTTTTTGAGAAATTCGATTGCGGCGGCGTAATCGCGTTTTATTTCGTTCCAATCCTTGCCGCTTGTCGTCAACTTTGAAAACGAATTAAAACCGCTTACAATGTCTTCCGACAAATACGACAATAAGGCGTTTGCTGCTGGACTATACGCGCCGCTATTTGCCAAATTCTGCAAACGTCTGTTTGCAGCGTGAAAAACACGGTTTATTTCTTTGCGTGTTTCCTTTGTCGCTTCACTGCTATTGATTAAATCAGCGTTTAACCGCCAATTACCGACCGCTTTTGTTACGGTTTTGGAGTAGTTAACGCCGTTAACGTTGCCACCCTTGCCGCCGTTTGTGTTTCGTCTTTTTGCCATAGTTAGTTTATTAGATTAAGTGTAACAATAAGGCGGCAAACGTTGGATATTTGCCGCCGTTGCTGTTAGTTGGTTGCCGTTTCCGCGCCCTTTGCTTTTGCCAACAATTCAATTAGTTTTGTATTGTGGTCAAGTGTGCGCATCAGTTGGGCGTGTGTGTTTTCGCTGTCTTTTTTGTAGAAATTGGCGGCATTTGCGGCAAACTCACACTTAGTTTTTAACGCCGCAATTTCGCGCTGCAATTTCTTTATTTTGATACGTGTTTTCATTTGTTGGTAGTGTTTTGTTAATCGTGTACTTTTACCCCCTTATCGGTCAAATATTGCACCGTTTGGGCGGTTGTTTTGTGGCTTACATTGTTGGAGTAGTAAACAAATGTTTTGCCGTCTTTTACAGCCGTCAAAGATAGAAAATATTTATCATCTTTGACGTTTGGACTTTTGACTACATAAAGCGTGTAACGGTTGTTTGCGTTTTCCTCCGCGTCTTTTGCCGCCTTAGTTGCCAACCGCTTAAAATCGAATAACGGCACGTTATCAATTTGGCGGAAATCTTTTACATCTGTTAGCGTTTTCATTGTCTTTTGTTGTTAGTGAATGAATAAGCAAAGGGCGCAAACGTTAACCAAACCGCGCCAAACCGTTTGTTAAACATAAACGCCGCGCCCTTGCCGTTGCTGTTAGTTGCCGCTAAATGTCTGCAAACCTTACATTGTAGCACTTGCGGGCGTGGCTCTCGTATTCGTACACGGTAAAACCGACTTTGCCGTTACGGATAGCGTCAACTGCGTCTGCATTGTTGAGAATTTCACGCGCCGTTGCTGTAAGGTGCATTGGCATATTAACCAATTTGCCTAACTCCGACACAATGAAAACGGGCGACTCTCCCAAGGGGCTTTTGTTTACCCAAATGCCGTCCAACTTGTAAACGGTGTTTGGAGCATCGGCGTTGTAGAGCGCCGCCAATTTGCAGTAATCGAAATCAGTAACATCAATGCTAAATGTTACTTTGTTGAATGAATTAGCAAAGGAAAAACCGTTGCCGTTGCTTGCCGTGTTTTCGGCTGTTTTTGCGGCGTTTTCCGTGTCGGTGGTAGTGTTTACCGCCTTGCCGCTTTTGTTGGTTTTTTCGCTCATTTTTTCAATAGTTAAAGCGTTGTTTGTACGTTGTTTGCTGTCTGTAATTGCGGCATATTCCAACATACTTAAATATGCAGCAATTTGTTGTTTGTCTTTGCGTCTGTTTCGCATCTGTTACACGGTGTAAACGTCTGCAATTTCGTTGCCGTTTGCGTCTTTTGCACCGCCGTTTTCGTCAAATTCGATAACGCGCTGTGTGCCGCCGTTGCGCTCTTTTGCGTAGTCTTGCAGCACTTTGCGGAAACGTGCCACCTTTGACGCCATACGTGGCGTTATGTCGCTAATCATAAGCGTATTAAGCGCATTAATTGCAGCGTCCACATAGTTTTTTTCTAATTCGTTGCCGCTTTTGTTTGCGGCGTTCATTGCGTTCATTGCATCGGTTACAATGTTACCGCCGTTGTTTTCGGTGTTTTCCATAAGCCGTTGAATTATTTTGTTAATACTCTGTTAATTGCTAATTCGTTTGCCTTATCAATAAGGTTGATACAATCATTAATTACATTGATTAACGCCGTATCATTTTCAGCATCGCCCAAATAGTTGCCGTTATTCCAAAGGGTGTAACGGTTGCTATTTTCGCGCCAAATGCTGTAACGTTGATTGCCGCGCAATCTCGAATAAACACAAACACTCATTTTTATTGTCTTTTGTTAATACGTTGTTAAATTGTGTTAATTGTCAAAATCTTTACTTTTTGTTTGATGCTGCAAATATAAACTACTTGTAAAATTTGTGCAAGTTAATGAATGTTAACAATATGTTAAAGATTGTTAATTGATTAAGATGTGAAATTTTTTCACTTTCGTTTCACGTGAAACATTTGCCCCAATCGAATTATTATTTTTCACGTGAAACATCAGAAATTTTTCACGTGAAACATTTTGGCGAGATTGAAAACGTATTTTTCACGTGAAACAATCGTATGAATGTAAAGTATTGTTTA
>JAZUPW010000036.1:0-22855 GCA_045605385.1 Acutalibacteraceae bacterium | reverse complement strand
TTTAAGTCCTTCAATACCTATAGCAGGTTCTCTTACAATTTCTTCGTAAGTTTTGTTATGGCCAAGTGACACCATGCCCTCGGTTTTTATTTCACCGCAAACAACACATACATACGCTACGTAACCCGCAGTTGTACAAGTGGGTTCTTTGCTGTTTTCGGGAGACGGAATAAAATCGTGTCCGGTAGGAGCTAAAAGGTTTTTGCCAACAATACTGCCGCAATCAACACAAATTATATTCGAAACACCGCCTGCAGAACAAGTAGGTGCAGTTTCAAAAATCTCTTCGGTATTTAAGTGAGCACATTCTTCTGTTACGCTCTTGGTTAATACAAATGAAGGGTTTGAAAGGTCAATTGCAACAAACATTGTATTCTCGCTGAAAACAAATGTGTATTCATTAATGCTTTCTGCAGTAAAGTCATCGTTCACCTTATAACAGAATGTTGCAATAAGACCTGTTGAAGTAACACCGTGTTCACCGCTGGAACTATCAATTATAAGTCTGCTGAGTTCAGGATTTGGGGTATAGTTAAAGCCGTATTCAACAATTTCTACTCTTCCGTTAGAAGCATAAGACTCATAAGTATCCTTAATCGTACCGTTAAGAATCGCACTACACTCAAGTCCCTGTTCGCTATAAAGTTCAATTTCACCCGCATATATATCTTTATAGTTTTCAGAAAGATATATAGGAACTTCTATTTCGCCGTACTGTGCATTGTATGTAACTTTACCGATTTCAAAGATAAGTTGTGCATCAACAGGCTCAACAACAGGAGGATCTTCGGGTTCGGGTTCTACAGGGGTTTCAATTGCAGGAATAGTTTCTTCTGCTACAACCTCATAGCAATCAGAACAAATAATATGCTTAAGACCTTCACTTTCAAGAGTTGGTGCTATTAAAATTTCTTCATAGGTATTTAAATGTTTACATTCTTCTGTTTGTTTATTTCTTAATTCAAATGAAGGAGCATATCCGTCAATTGAAGTAAAATTCGTTTCACCGCCAAAATAGAATGTGAATTTTTCAAGGTCTGCATCGCTGTAAACCCCTTCAACAGCAAAATAATATTTAGCTATATAACCGGTTGAGGTAACACCGCTTGAATCACTTGTGCTGTTTAAAAGCACTAAATTCTGATAAGGATCAATATCATAATAGAGTCCAAACTCAACTTTTTTACCGTCTATATAGTAATGATCCTTAATATCACCAGGTTCAGCCATAGTACACATAAGACCTTGTTCACTGTAAAGTTCAATACGGCCTGTGTATAAGTCAGTATAGTTTTCCGCAAGGTAAAGTGATACTTCTATTTCGCGCAAATCCGAATTATAAGTAATATCACCTATCTCAAAAACAAGTTGTGCATCTACAGGCTCAACAACAGGAGGCTCTTCGGGTCTGGGTTCAACAGTATCATCAATTGCAGGGATAGTTTCTGTTGCAACAACTTCTCTGCAAATAGCGCATACAATATTTTTAAGGCCTTCTACACCGATATCGGGTTCTCTTACAATTTCCTCGTATGTTTTAACGTGTTTTGTTGGTGGAACTTCTTCTGTCATCATTTCGCCACAGGAATAACACATATAAGCAGTATAACCGGGTTCAGTACAAGTTGGAGCTTGATCCATTTCGGGAGCAGGTTCAAAAATGTGTTCTGACGGCATAATGATTTCTTCTAAAACCACTTCTTTACAATAAACACATACTATTTCTTTAATTCCTTCTTCAATACAGTTGGCTTCTTTAACAATATGTTCAACAGTTTCACCGTGTTCGCAAACGTCAGGTTCAACAGGTGACGGTAAAGCGGGAACAGTTTCTTCGCTAAGAACCTCATAGCAATCAGAACAAATTTTACGTATAATGCCTTCACTTTCATAAGTGGGTGCTATAACAACTTCTTCAAAACATGCAAAGTGATAACACACAGCCGGTTCAGGTTCAACAGGAACTTGTAAAGCAGGAATGATTTCTTTGTTAACCATACCGCAATCAGCACAGATTATATGCTTAATGCCGTCACTTTCATAAGTAGGTTCTATTACAATTTCTTCGTATGTATTCCAGTGTTCACAGTCTGCTGTTTCTTTACCTTTCAGTTCAAATGAAAGCACATTTCCTTCAGCCGAGGTAATGGTTGTTACTTCGCCAAAGTAAAACGTGTAATTATACAAATCTGCTTCGCTGAAACTTTCATCTGCAGCAAAGTAGAAAGTACCAACACAGCCTGTTTCGGAAAAACCGTAACCGCTCTTTTCTCTTATAAGCAACATATTACCTTTAGGGTTAACGGAGTAAACAGGAGCGATAACCATTTCTTCGCCGTCTTCCGTGTAATAATACTGAGTAAGGTCGCCGCCGACAACATTGGTACATTCAAGACCTTGCTCATTCAAAAACACAATACGTGCCGAATATATATTGCTATAGTTTTCAGCAAGTAAAATCGGCACTGCAATTTCGCCTGAATCTGAATTATAGGAAATTTCGCCTATTTCAAAAACAAGATCTGTTTCAGCTTCGGCTGCGTTTACAACAATAGGTGCAAATAACGATGCAAGGATTGTCAGTGTAACTAAAACTGCAAGTATTTTTTTCATTTCTTTCACCTTTCTTTTTTTTATTTTCTATGCAATAATTTTCAAATTATGTATATTGCAAAATATACAATTACACACAATAATTATACCATTAACAAATCTAAATATCAATAGTCTTTTTTAAACAAAAAACAGACTTTAATTTTGACATATACATCAAAACTAAAGTCTGTTTAAAATTATTCCTCTATAAGTTCTGTTGTGCCTTCCATAATAGCCTTAAACTCTTCACCAGTAAGTTTTTCTTTTTCAACCAAAGCCTTACCAACGGCATAAAGTTTATCCATATTGGCTTTAAGAATTTCCTCACCGCGTTTATATGCTGTAGTTATAATGCGGTCTATTTCTTTGTCAATCTTAGCAGCAATTTCCTGAGAACAGTTATTAACGTGACCGTAATCTCTGCCAAGGAACACTTCTTCGTTACTGTCGCTGTAAAGAATTGGGCCTAATTCCTCGCTCATACCGTATTTAACAACCATATCACGGGCAATTTTTGTTGCACGTTCAATATCGTTAGAAGCACCTGTAGAAATGTCATCGCCTGTTAATGCTTCGGCAATTCTGCCGCCGAGCAACATAACAATGCTTTCTTCCATTTCCTTTTTATATCTTGTAAATTTATCTTCTTTAGGAATTGAAACCGTAATGCCAAGCGCCATACCGCGAGGAATAATGGTTATATGATGCACTTCATCCTGCGTGGGCAAAAGATAACCTGTAATAGCGTGACCTGCTTCGTGGTAAGCAGTGTTAAGTTTTTCTTTTTCGCTCATTACACGGCTCTTTTTCTCGGTACCTGCAATAACCTTTAAAGACGCTTCTTCAATATCAACCTGTGTTATTGCCTTACGGTTACAGCGTACCGCAAGCAACGCTGCTTCATTAAGCAGATTTTCAAGGTCAGCGCCTGTAAAGCCTGCCGTGCTTTGCGCAATAGTTTTAAGGTCAACGTCAGGACCTAACGGCTTAGAGCGAGAATGAACCTTTAATATTTCTTCTCTGCCCTTTACGTCGGGATAGTTAACGGTTATTTGTCTGTCAAAACGGCCTGGGCGAAGTAACGCTTTATCAAGTATGTCGGGGCGGTTTGTTGCTGCCATAACAATAACACCGCTGTTATCGCCAAAACCGTCCATTTCAACAAGCAACTGATTAAGTGTCTGTTCACGTTCATCGTGACCGCCGCCAAGACCGGCGCCTCTTTGACGTCCAACGGCGTCAATTTCATCTATAAATATAATAGCGGGGGCATTTTTCTTTGCCTCATCAAACAAATCTCTTACACGGGAAGCACCAACACCAACAAACATTTCCACAAAGTCTGAACCCGAAATACTGAAAAACGGCACACCTGCTTCACCTGCAACCGCACGGGCAAGTAAAGTTTTACCTGTTCCGGGAGGGCCAACAAGCAAAACACCCTTTGGAATATGGGCGCCCATTTCATTAAATCTTGTGGGATTTTTAAGAAAATCCACAACTTCAACAAGTTCTTCCTTTTCTTCATCGGCACCTGCAACATCTGCAAACGTTGTCTTTTTGTTGGTATCACGCTTATATTTTGCTTTACCGAAGGAAAGTGTTTTATCGGTTCCCATAGCACCGCCCATTCGGCGCATAAAGAACATAAATAAAATAACCATTGAAACCAACAAAAGAAGCGACGGCATAAGTTGTTTTATCCACGCACCGGCGTTTCCGCTTTTGTAATCCATCTTAATGGGGGCGTCGGGATGCTCCTCATTATATTGCATAACGAAATCATTAACATCGTTATAAAAAATATTCGGGTCAGCCATTGTATAACGGTGAGTTTTACCGTCCTTGGCTGTTTTAAATACAAGTTCACCGCTGTAAAGATTCAGGGTATATTCGCTTACCTCGCCATTTTTTACAGAAGTAACAATGTCGTAATAGGTGGAATCCACCGCCTTACTGCCAAAAAGCGATACCGAAGCAATTGACAAAATAAGTATTATTGGTATGCCTATATAAAGCAGTACATTTTTCAAGTTTTTATTCAAAACCTGCACATCCTTTCAAAAAAAACACATCAAAAACTTAAGAATAAAGTTCGGGCTTAGCAACACCTACGTAAGGAAGATTTCTGTACTTTTCATCGTAATCAAGTCCGTAACCCACAACAAATTCATCCGGCACAACAGCGCCTACGTAATCAGCCTTAATATCCACTTTACGGTTTGTAGGCTTATCAAGGAAAGCGCATATTTTAAGACTTGCGGGTTCTCGCAATTTAAGAACGTCCATAATATAGCTTAAAGAAAGTCCCGAATCAAGAATATCCTCAACAATAAGAACGTCATAACCTTTAATATCTACGTCTAAATCCTTTTTAAACTTAACAACACCGTTGCTTTTTGTGCCTGTGTATGAAGAAACAGCCATAAAATCAATTCTGCAATGGCAATTAATTTCTCGCATAAGGTCAGCCATAAAAACAACCGCACCCTTTAAAACACTCACCAAAAGCAAGTTTTTACCTTCGTAATCCTTTGTTATTTGTTCTCCTAAACGTTTTAAAATTTTCTTAATTTCTTCCTCGTCTAAAAGCACCTTGCAAATATCGTTATGCATTGACATTAAAAGTTCCCCCTGTAATTACTATTCTTTTTCACACACTACGTTGTATACGAATTTTGTGTTTTCATCGGCGCAGACTCTTTTATCAACGCCGTAAGTATGAACCCACACAACACCTTTATCGTCGGCAATCACAGGAAGCGCTTTTCTTAAAGACATTTCTAATTTATCTTCGCTGAAAAGTTTTTTAAGCGGTTTTGTTACGTTTCTGTGTGAAAAAGTAATAGTATCACCGCTCTGCCAAGTTCTTACTGTTAGTTTGCCTACAATTTTATCACAATCTATTGCATTTTTTAATAACAAATTATTAATTTTTCCGTCTTTTTTTAAAAAAAGAGCATTTTCTTTTACAAGTTTAGTATTAAATGCGTAATTTGTTTCGTTTTTTATTTCTTCAAAAAGCATTCCGTTTTTAACGCAAACGCTTCTGCCGTTATCTAAACTCAGCCTTCCGCCGTTTAAAACAATATCTTTAACCTGTTCAACACGCAAAGAAGACACCGAGAAATTATTATTTTCTAAAAACTTAATAATAATTCTTGAAAACAAAGCGCTTTCAATATTTTCAAGTCCGTTAACATTAAGTTTGGCACCTTCAACTAGGCGGTTATATTCTTCCTGCGTTTTGCTTTCTATATACTTATTATCTTCTTTAAGCGAATCAATAAGCCGTGAAACTGCAGTTTCAATTGACGGATTAAGTTGTTTTATAAGCGGAATTACGTTAAGTCTTAAAAAATTACGCTGACACATATCAGTAAGATTTGTTGAATCGGTTACAAAATCTATACCGTTATTGTTGCAATAACTTAAAATTTCCTCACTGCTTACCTTAAGCAACGGCCTTATATAAATATCCCTTTTTTGCGGAATACCGCACATTCCGTCAAGACCGCTTCCGCGAGAAATGTGCAAAAGCAAGGTTTCAACGTTATCGGAAGCAGTATGTGCAGTGGCAATAACGCCTTTGTTTATACGTTTAAAAAAGTCATAACGCAGTTTCCTTGCGGCTTGTTCAACGCTTAGTTTATTATCTTTTGCATAACGGTTAACGTCGCCGCGTTCAACAACAAGTTCAACGCCTAATTCTTTGCACTTTACTTTAACAAATTCTTCATCGCGGAAGGATTCTTCTGCGCGAAGCAAATGGTTAAAATGCGCCGCGCTTACAGTAAAGCCGAATTCTTCTTTCAGTTCAAGTAATCCGTACAAAAGCGCCATTGAATCCTTGCCGCCAGAAAGCGCAACCGTTATATGTTTATACTCTTTTAAATAAAGTTCGGACAGTGCCGAATATAATTTTTCTATCATTCTTCAAATTTAACCGGCGAAGTGAAACGCGTATATCTGCCGTCCCAATAAAGTTCAACCGTACCTGCTTCGCCGTGACGGTTTTTAGCAACAATACATTCCGCTTTATTAGGATCGCCTTTTTGCGCATCATCCGTTTTTTCGTTATCGTAATATGTTTCTCGGTAAAGGAAAAGTACAATATCCGCATCTTGCTCAATAGAACCCGAATCACGAAGGTCGGAAAGCGCAGGTTTGTGAGATTTCAGCCCTTTACCTTCGGTTCCACGTGAAAGCTGAGCGCATACAATAACAGGAATATTGAGTTCTTTTGCCATTATTTTAAGACCGCGGGTAATTTCAGAAATTTCCTGAACACGGTTGTCAATTTGTCTTGCCGAATGCATAAGACCAAGGTAGTCTATAACACACAAATCAACCTTTTTCATTCTTCTGAGTTTCGCCTTCATTTCCTGAACGGTTATGCCCGAAGATTCATCAAAATAAATCTCTGCCTTAGAAAGATTAGCGGCAGCCTGAGCAAGTCTTGTCCATTCATCAGGTTCAAGCGCACCTGTACGAAGTTTTTCGCTTTTAATTGCCGCTTCGCCAGAAAGCATACGCTGTGCAAGTTGGTCTCTTGTCATTTCCAAAGAGAAAAAAGCAACCGTTTTTCCTGCATTAACCGCAACGTTTCGCACAATGTTAAGCGCAAAGGAAGTTTTACCCATACCCGGACGCGCGCCTAATATAATAAGGTCCGATTTATTAAGACCTGTTATTCTTCGGTCTAATTCACCAATGCCGGTTGGAATACCTATATAATCATTTTTGGTTTCGGGGTTTGTTATTTTAGAAAGACGGTCGTAAGTTTCGTTTTCAATAACACTTTTTATGTGTTCAAGACCCGATACCACCTTGCCTTGACGGATGTTAAATATACGTTGTTCGGCAGATTCCAACAAGGTTTCTGCATTTTCGTTGTTTTCACTTGCATCTTTAATGATTTCACGCGAAGCTTCAATTAAGGCTCTTGCAAAATAGCGTTCACGCACAATACCGACGTAAGTTAAAACGTTGGCGCTTGAAGGAACACTTTGCATAAGTTCTTTTAAGTAAGCCTTGCCGCCCGCTTCATCGTATGTACCGCTTTTTTTCAAGCGGTCGAGAATAGCAATATAGTCTATTTTCAAGTTGAGTTCCAACATTGAAGTAAGAACCTTATAAATTTCCTTGTGCTGAGGAAGATAAAAATACTCACCCTGCATTTGTACAACAACTTCGTTAACACAAGCAGGATCAATAAGAATAGAGCCGAGCACAGCCTGTTCGGCATCTATATCAAACGGCAACCCACCGTCAATATCTAACATTACTTTATCTTCTGCCATTATTTTTCCCTACTCTTTTACAGAAACGTTAATTTTTGCATTAATGCCGTTATAAAGGCGAATGTCTGCTGTGTATTCGCCAAAGTTTTTAATATCGGCAACCTGCATTTTTTTGCGGTCTATTTCAACACCTAAACTGTTTTTTATTTCGGCGGCAATTTCTTTAGAAGTAACCGCGCCGAAAAGTTTACCCTGACTGCCCGCCTTAGCGTGAATAACAACAGTAGCGCCGTTAAGTTTTTCTGCCAACGCTTTTGCATTATTAATTTCTTCCTGTTTATGATGAGCCGCAGCAGATTCACGGTTTTTAAGTTCAGACATAGCAGCAGCATTAGCCTCTATTGCTAAGTTCTTAGGAAAAAGGAAGTTACGCGCATAGCCGTCGGAAACGTTAACAAGTTCCCCTTTTTTGCCCTGTCCTTTTACGTCTGCCAATAATACAACTTTCATTTTTTTCACCCTTTTATAATACTAAATATTTTACGCTTCCAGAATTATAGGAAGAACTATAGGACTGCGCCCTGTTCGCGAAGATATATATCTTGAAAGTCCGTCGCGCAGTTTAATTTTTAACATATTTCTGTCTTTTGAACCCGAAATATAATGTTTTTCTAAAGTATCGCAAGCAAACTCATAAAGTTCATTCATAAGTCCTTCCGATTCTTTAACGTATACAAAACCTCTTGAATCAACGTCAGGTCCTGCAATAACCTCACCCGTAACGGTATCAAGCGTAACCGCAACAACAATTATACCGTCTTCCGCCAAGCGAATTCTGTCTTTAATAACAATATTTCCAACGTCACCAACACCAAGTCCGTCAACAAGAACTCTGCCTGCCGTAACAGTAGAAGCTCGTTTTAAACTGTTGCTTGTCAATTCAATAACGTCGCCGTTAGAAGCAATATAAATGTTTTCTTTCGGTATTCCCATACCAACCGCAAGGTCGGCGTGATTACTTAAATGCTTTTGTTCGCCGTGTACAGGGATAAAGAACTTAGGTTTCGCAAAACTAAGCATAAGTTTAAGTTCTTCTTGCCTTGCGTGGCCCGAAACGTGAACGTCGTACATTTTTTCGTAAACAACGTTTGCACCCTTGCGCATAAGTTCGTTAATAACCTTACCTACGGTTTTTTCGTTGCCGGGAATAGGTGTTGCTGATATTATAATCATATCATTCGGCATTAAGAAAACCTGTCGGTGTTCGTTAAAAGCAATTCTGTGCAAAGCCGACATAGGTTCGCCCTGACTGCCTGTAGTTATTATTACAAGATGTTCGGGCGGATACTGCCTTATAGATTCGATATCAATTAAAATATTTTCGGGCAAACGAAGATATCCCAGTTCAGCCGCAACGTTTACAACGTTAGCCATGCTTCTTCCCGAAACAGCAACCTTTCTTGAATGTTTTTCCGCTTCGTCTATTATTTGCTGAATACGGTGAATATTAGAAGAAAAGGTTGCAACTATAATTCGGTTTTTCTTTGCTTTTTTAAAGAGGTTTGCAAAAGTTTCGCCCACCAACTTCTCAGAAGAAGTAAAACCCGGACGTTCGGCATTAGTTGAATCGGAAAGCAAAGCAAGTACGCCTTTTTTACCGTATTCGGCAAAGCGTCCCATATCAATAACCTTATCGTCAATAGGTGTGGTATCTATTTTAAAATCACCCGTTTGAATAACCGTACCCGCCTTTGTAGATATGGCAAAAGCAACTGCATCGGGTATTGAATGGTTAACGTGAATAGCCTCTACGGAAAACTTGCCGAGTTCAATTGTATCGGAAGCTTTTATAACATTAAGTTTTGCTGTAGAAAGCAAATTGTGTTCTTTAAGTTTACCCTCTATAATGCCTAAAGTAAGACGTGTTGCATAAATAGGAACGTTAAAGTTCTGCAGTAAATACGGAATTGCGCCTATATGGTCTTCGTGGGCGTGGGTTATAACCATACCCTTAATTTTTTCCTTGTTTTCAAGTATATAGGTAAAATCAGGAATAACTATATCAATTCCCGGAGTTTCTTCATCGGGGAAACTCATACCGCAATCTACCAGTAACATATCGCCGCCGTATTCATAAAGCGTTATATTTTTGCCTATTTCACCAAGTCCGCCTAAAGGGATTATTCTAATAGGCAGTTTAGGTTCGGTACTTCTTTTCGGTTTGTTTAAAGCCTTTGTGCTGCTTTGCGCCTTATTCTTAATAGGCACATTCTTTGTAAGTGTGTTACTTTTATTTATGCTTTTAGAATTTTTATTCTTCGAAGCAGTGTTTTTCACACTTGCGGTTTTCCCTTTTTGCTGTGTCTTGCCTACATTTTTATTTGAAGGCACTTTCCCCTTTTGTATACGCTTTTTTTCGGTTGAATCCGCTGTTCGTTTAGAAGCAGTATTCTTACCCGAGCGCACTTGGGTTTTTTCAATCATTAAATTTCCTCCTGTATAATTTTAAATCGCTGAAAATCAGCTATGTAATAAATACCCGATACAACACCAAATCGGGTTAAAATCCGTAAATAAAATCTTTTAAGAGTAGATTTTCCCAATATATCCATAATTATATTAATAATATTATAAAATCATAACATTGTCAAGTCGAATAAAGTCGTCAACAAAAAAATAAAAAAATAAGCCTTCGAAATCGAAGGCTTACAGTTTAGTATATAGCGAATAATTATTAGTCAAGTTCTATCATTGTGATAGGGTCAAGTATAATTTCAACATTGTCTTTTGCTTCGGCAGACATTTTGCGGCAAATAACAATATCTACTCTGTCAGAAACAAGATCGGAAAAAGCATCCTGATCGGTACCGTGACCTGCAGTGTTTTCTTCATCGCAATAGTAAAGAGCAATAAGTTCGCTATCGGAAAAACGAACGTAACCTACTCTGTGATTCTTTATTTCAGTAATATCCTTAACTTCGAAATCCTTACCTTTTCTGCGAACAACAACGTATTCATCGGTTCCCTCAAGTGTAGGAAATTCTTTCTTTTCAATTTCTTCGTCATCCAAATCATCTAAATCATCGGCAGGGATGCTTGAACTAACAGGCGCTTTGGTATCATCGTTACCGCCGGCAGTGCAACCTGCAAATGCAAAGAGCATACAAAGAATAAGTAAAATTGCTATAATTTTTTTCATAACATTTTCCTCTTTAAATTACTTAAGTTCAATCATAGTAATAGGATCAAGAACAACTTCAAAGCGGTCGGTCTGTGCCTCAGCAGCGCTCTTGCGGCAGATAACGAGATCTACTCTCTTAGAACCAAGGTCAGAGAAAGCATCGTGATCAGTACCGTGACCGGCTGTGTTTTCTTCATCACAATAGTAAAGAGCGATAAGTTCACTGTCGGTAAAACGAACGTAACCAACTTTGTAATTCTTAATTTCGGTAATATCCTTAATTTCAAAATCGGTGCCTATTTTACGAACAACAACGTATTCGTCACTTCCTTCAAGTGTGGGGAATTCTTTTTCGTTTTCTTCCTCTTCTTCTAAATCGTCTAAATCATCAACAGGAAGGCTTGAACTAACGGGAGCTTTGGTGTCATCATTACCACCGGCAGCGCAACCTGCAAATGCAAAGAGCATACAAAGAACGAGTAAAATTGCTATAATTTTTTTCATAATATTTCACCTCGTGGTTATTATATACGATAGCAGAAGATTTTTCAACATATTTTTTTAAAACTTTGTGTTAACGGTTGACTATTTTATTGGTAATATTATAATTGATTTTAATAAGATATTTTACAGGAGATATTGTTTTGAAAAAAGTATTGTCTGTTATTTTTATTACGTTTATATTGCTGACTTTTTCCTTTAGTGTTATGGCTGAGCCTGATGACCCGACGACTCCGCCTCTAAAATCACCCACAAGCTTAACAAAAAAACAGCTAAGGTTACAGCACAAATTGACTCCCTTGGAAATTATGCCATTGTTCAGCTTAACGATTCTGTAACTGCAGAAGAAAACGGTTTAAACGATGAAACGCAAAAGGAACTTTTTGTTATTATCTGTGCCGCTGTTTTGCTTGGCTTGGCAACCGTTACAACAATTGTTTTAACAGTAATTAATAAGCGTAAATAAATCTGCAAGGAATTATCCTTGCAGATTTATTTTTTTCCGTTTCGAACGCTTGATTGATTAAACGCTCCTCGCACATAACCCGAAGAATTGTTTTCCAAATCACTTCTATGCTTTTCCTTCAGCGCTGTGTACACGCTTTCGGGAATTTCGGGATTGCCTAGAGAAAAAGACGGCAACAGCATATCTCCCGCTGCTTTTTTATCCACGCAAGACGTATCGTTACGCCACTTATCGCGTTCTTCTTTATTGCGCAAATTCGGTATTTTTTTCGGCTTATTTCCGTCTAAAATCGAACGGTAAGCAAACATACCGCAAAGTCCCATATCAAGAGCCTCATATACGTCTATAACGTCTACTTCGTTGTTACCAAGACATTTTTCAATAAAATTATAAATGGTATAGTAATCGCTGCCTCCGTGCGCAAAAAGCTTTGTTTCGTTTTCCCGAGGAAGCACAGGCTTATAACATTCTACCGTATCCTTTTCTTTGTAGTCAGCCTCAACTTCATCAATGTTTACGTAAATTTTATTATATTTTGCTTCATCGGCATCATCACGCGCAGATTCCATTCTTCCCTTCGAGCCGTACATACAGTACCAATGCGAATTTTTATAAAGTCCTCCGTGAAGGCTCTTTATTATACCACCGTTTTCAAGGGTTACTATTTCCATACCAAACTGTCCGCCCAACGCACCCGCGCGAACGTTACGTTCGTTTTTTGTACCCTCAATACCTATAACAGAAACGGGACGTAATCCTGTTGCGTGAATTATAGGTCCTAAAGAATGTGTGCAATAATAGGTTGAATACATTGTATTGCGCCAATGGTCAGGTTCACCGTAGGTAACGTTCGCCGCGATTGGTTCTAAATTATGCACATATTCACACTCACCGTATTCGAATTCGCCTATCTTGCCCTCTTCATAAAGTTTTTTCATTTCCCAGGGCGCGCGCATATAACAGAAGTTTTCGGCAAAAGAATAAACAAGCCCACTTTCTTCTACCGCTTCCACAAGCTCTACCGCTTCTTTCATATGCTGTACAGGCAAAACCTCGCTGTAAACGTGTTTACCCGCTTTTAGACACTTAATTGCAAACGGAGCGTGTTCATTAGCATAGTTTGCAAGAAAAACAGCGTCCATTTCGTGTTTTAGAAATTCATCAAAATCACTATAGTAGGTAATTTTATCGCCGTGAATTGCTTTATGCCTGTTAATTGTATCGGGGTTTTTATCACATATCGCAACAACCTCGGCATGATTTGCAGATTCACAATAATTTATAACACCTGAGCCTCTATAGGCGCCCAAAACGCCGATTTTTAATTTTTTCATAACAATTCTCCTAAAATTATAGTTTAATTTTTCTTATTCTAATTCGGCAAAGCATATCCTTATCACCTTTGTCCCCTCCGGCGCAATAAGCCAAAAGTATAGACTTATCGTTTAATTCGTGAATGGCTGTATATGCAAATCCGCGTGTTTTATCATTTTCTATTGTTATTGGTTTACTGAAGTTTTTACCGTCTTCGCTGATTGCCATAACAAGCGGATTTCTGCCACCCGTCCAAAAGCCGTTTATTTCAGTCTCGGATTCGGGTTCGTTATTCCAAACAGCTATAACTTTGCCGTTTGACAGCTTACCAGCAGAAAGCGGTGACCACGGGTGGCATATAAATTTTGAAGGTTCGGGAGTTGTCCACGTTTTTCCGTTATCGGCAGAAAAACATTCATATTGTCTTTGCGAACTGTTTCTTATATAGCACCAAAGCGTGTTATCGGGAAGAACTGTAATTCCAGGCTCTTGTACGCCCGTTACAACATTGTCTGAAGCAGGAATTTCTATATCCTCTGCCAACATTTCAAAAGTCTTACCGTCATCAAACGAAGCAACAACACAAAGCCTTCCCGGTGTGATACCGTTTCTTTTTCTTACGCCGTCTTCTTCCTTATAACACCACTTATGATGCGATATCGGTAATACTATAACGTCATTCGAATAAATAACCCTGTTATTATTCATAATATAATAATCCTCAAAATCAAAACAGGGTTTCGGAGTATCCCAAGTTTTTCCGTTATCGGCAGAAAAAGTAAAATAAGGTCCGCAAGAATCCCCTTTTTTTACCATAAAAAACATACCAACGTTGCCGTTCTTAAGTTCAAGGAATGAGACCGACATTACGTTGTCTGCGCCTAATTGTTCCGCTTCAAGTATTAAACAAGGTTCTGAAAAGTTTTCACCGTTATCATGCGAAACAATGCCATAAATATCACTTTTATCCCCATCGGCAAATCCCGAACGGTACCGTGAATATGCGAAAAGAACGTCTCCGTTTGCAAGGGCACAAAAATCACCCTCGCTGTTGCGCAGATTGTTTTCACCCGGAGGCAGTTCAAAAATAATCTTGCTTTTCATAAAAAATAATACCTCTTTTTTAAACAGACAGAAAAACTGCCGAAATTATACCAACGCCAACACCTATCCATTGGCGTGTTAAAAGTTTTTCTTTATATAGCACTACCGAAAGCACAGAAAGTATAATTAGTTCCGCTACTGTTATTAAAGGATAAACAAGCGCTGCAGTCGCTAACGTTGCAAGTTTTAAAAGGCTCATATTATTAAGTCCGTTAATTACACCGTGTGTTATTGAATAATAACTGCGGATTAAAGAACACCTGATAATTTCGCGTTCAAAAAGTATAACGTAAACAAGAAGCACCAAAACAGCGCACAAAAACGCAAAAAGCATAAGAGAATCTGCATTAGTTCCAAGCGTAGCAACCTGATGCGCTTTTTGTACTGTTGCAAATAATCCGTTACAAAAAAATGAAACACTCATCCACAAAGCCCATTTAAAACGCGCTGAAAATGATTCTTTTTGGAAGTTTATAAGCACAAGAGAAACGACTAACAGTATAATTCCAAGAATTGTAAAACGCCCTATAGGTTCTTTTAAAACAGTTATGCCGTAAAGCGTCGGTAACGCCAAGGAAAACATTTGAATAAGTCCCGATATTGCTAACGAGCCGTATTTTACAGCGTTGTTAAAGCCAACTAACGAACCGATAAGTCCAATCGCACACAATAAAGCGCACAAAAACGTATATTTATCAAGAGAAAAGTTCAATACAGTTCTTATTGCAAAGAACACAAGCGAAGCAAATGCTGAACATAAAGCAAAACACATAGAACTGCACTGTTTTTGTTTACCGTATTCTTTATTACAAAGAGTTTGAAATACGTTAGCCAATACGCTTACCGTTAATAAAGTTAAAACCATTTGTTTTTACCTATTTTAGCATTTCAGCCAAAGCACCGCAATTTTTTAATTTTTCTTTTAAAATATTACTTTCTTCAGCGGTGGGCATAATTGCAGGACATACCGTATAACCCGGATCAATATCAATAAACTTAAGCGGTTCTTTCCAAAAACTTATATTACCGCCAATAAGCACGTCAATCGTTGAATTTAACAGGTGCTGACATTCCATAGCTATTTTAATATCATCCTGTTTAAAAGCGTCATAAAGACTTGCGGCTGTTTTAGGCAAAAGATTATATGTAGAACCGATTGCGCCGTCTGCGCCGCTTACGAGTCCCGCAAGAACAGTTTCATCGGGACCGTTAAGAAGATTAAGCTCTTTATAATTACGGCGAAGCTGTTCAAACAAATAATAATTTGAAACCGTAAGTTTTATACTGTTCAGGTTTGGTATTTCTAAAAGCTTGTTCGCAAGATTTATAACGTTACCGCTGTAAAAAGCCTGAATATACGCCATAATAGGTTTATCTGTTAAAGAAGCTATAGTCTTATAATAATCAACAACTTCCTGTTCGCCATAGTAAGCCATAAGCGCAGGCGGAAGCGATGCTATAGCATCCACCTCCAACGAATCGGCGTGAATTACAAGTTCCTTTGTGTCTTCAAAATGTCCTGCGCCTATATGCGCGATGATTTTGCTGTCTTTTTTATTTTCCACAGCCGTTTCAAGCATTTCTATTCTTGTGCGATTCGGCAAAACAACGCACTCACCTGTAGCGCCACCAACGTAAAATCCGCTAATGCCACCATTACGGTTATATTCCATAAGTGCCTTAACCGAATCTTTTTTCACCTTCATATTATTATCGTAAATTGAAAAAAGCGCTGAATACACTCCTTCAAATTTCAAAGTAATCACTCCTTGCGTTAATTATAGTACAATATCAAAAAATAAAAATCAATACAATTATTAAGACTTATTTCTCTACTAAATGTCTTGTTTTTTTATTTTTATATGATATAATTTAAAAGAGGTGTTAATATGAGAACCTACATAATAGAGCTTTGTAACGCGCAGTTTTCTTTTTACATTAATGAAAAAAATCCTTACGAAAATTTAAGTATTTCACCGCCGCATATTCACGCACTTGCCGAATTATTTATAATTTTGGACGGTAATGCAGAAATTTCAACCGACAAAGTTACAAAAACCATAACGCACCAGGAAGTTTGTATAATTCGCCCTACTATATACCACCACATAAAAAACGATGAGAATTATACACGACTTGCGATAGATTTTTCTGTTAAAGAAATTAAAAATAAACTTACAGATATTGATTTATTTTCACTGTTTTCAACCATATTATCTTCTGACGAGCCTTTTGTAACGCCGTTCAGCACAAACTTTACAGGAGAAATATTTAACTGTTTAAAGTATAAAAATCCTTTTAACGCTGAAAAGCTTAAAGGTCTTTTATTGCTTATATTCATTGAAATTTCAAAAGCTTTACTCAAGAACCCATATAACTCAAGTCTTGCTAAAACAGCATACAAAAAAAGTTCTCGCAATGAATGGCTGTCACAAAACTATCCTTTGTTTTACAATTACTTTATAGGTAAAACAACCTTAAATGAATTGTGCGAACAAACCGAACTGACTGCACGTCAGCTTTCAAGAATATGTTGTGCAGAGTTTTCAATGAACCTTACTTCTCTTCGCACCGAAACACGTATGCGACAAGCTCTGTTTTATTTAACAGAAACAAAAATGACTATAGATGAAATAACAGCCACGCTCAATTTTTCTTCGAAAGAAAGTTTTTCAATTTGCTTTAAAAAGCATTTTGGAATCCCCCCTGCTACTGCGAGAAAGAATAAATTTAAATATTTGGAAGCAGAATAAAACTTTTTGTAACGTTTTTGACAAATTTTGTGCCGTTTTTTACATTTATTTATCTTTGCGTATAGAAACACAAGGGACGGTTCTCTGTGTTGTGGATATAATAAATTAAGACGGCGAAAATTTCGCCGTCTTTTTTGATGAATTGTTTTTGAAATCAAAAACAAGAATTGATGTGTTTGACACATCATGAATTGTTCGTAAAAACGAACATGAATTAAATTAAATTCCTATGCACCGCAGTGCAATTCATGTTACGAAGTAACAATTCATAAATCCCATCGGGATTTAATTCATTGCAAAATTACGCTATTGCGAAATTTTGCATTGCGTTCCGTCGTGCTTTATCTCATAATTATCTTTTAAAATTAAATCGCTAATAAACACAAACTCATATCTCTCGTCTTTAAGGCATTTGAGGATATTGGGCAGGGCTTCGGGTGTATGGTCGGCATCGTTGTGGAATAGTACAATACTGCCGTTTTTTACCTTGCTCGTCACCCGTTTGCAAATACTGTCAGGTGTGGCGGTGTCTTTCCAGTCAAGAGAATCAACATTAGATATAAAAGTAAAGAGTTTTTTACAAAAAGTTTAAAAAGATTACGGTTGCATAATATGTCGCAATATGTTAAAATATGTATGGTGCTTTGCACCCTTAAGGACTATCACAACGGTAGGCGGTTGCCCCTCTTTTAAGAGGGCACACTTTTCGCCCTCTTGAATAAAGGGGGTGGTGCCAATGGTTACATACGAAGAACTGTTCCTTTTAGGAACTCTTTTAGTGTCAATTATAGCACTTGTTATCAATATAACAAAAAAGAAATAACCGCCCTGTCTCCAAACTGTGCGGTTAAATCTTTTTAACTAATCTATGGGACAACCGTCTGCTTGGTAGTCCTTTTGTATTTTTATTATAATACTATTTTATAATTTTGTCAATCACATTTTATTATGGTTTTAATCTACATTCAGCATAAGTGTTTAATAGTTTTTCGGTTTCAATTATTTGCGAAATATCATTCAAACTACCAATATCAATTTCACAAAAATCTTCAACCTTGCAATCAAATCCAAAAAACCTAAATTCTTGTTGATATGTGTAAATATCTCGTTTCCAAAAAGCAATTCGTTTTTTATTTCTTTCAATGTCTTCTTTGTGTTCTAAATCGTTTTCATCATAATACTTTACTTTATCAAAAATAATGCTCATTTGATTTTTTAAAAAAGCATTTTTAATTCTTTCAATAAATGCATCTGCATTTGAAACAACAAGCGCATGAGTTCCAAAATCTTTTAATTTTTCTTGTTGTTCTTCCGTGAATTCATACCTTACACATTTTTCATTTCTTTCTGTAATATTTCTCTTGTCCAACAAAAACATACAAAAAGTTGGGCACATTGTATATCCTAAATCAAATACAAGTTCCGCTTTTGGTATGCTAAATACCTCTTCTTTTGTTTCAAAATTATGGAACTTTAAATCATAAAAATTTACAGGGAATAAACCATCATATTTATCACCAACAGTATTATCACCGGTTTGTATTTCACGGTTTATATAATACTGTAAGTTTTTCATATATAATTTGCCGTTTTGTAATTTTTCAAGATTTGTTTTAGTATTAAACTTGATTAATAAATTAATATTTTCTATAAAAGTCAACTCCTAATTATTGTTTTTATCAGACCATTCTATTATATCGCCCATGCGGTCTAAATAGTGCTTATCGCAAAATTCCTCATCACCCAAACGATTTTTACCAGGATTGTTACAGTAATCGCAAATACCATCGTTGTGATTTTTAGAACCGAGGGATATAAAAAATATTATTACACATATAATAGCAATAATTATAACCATTAAACATCCCAATTCACCTTTTCTATTCTCGATAGTTGCAACTTCAGTAGTATTGTTGGATTTTGAAGCGGTGTTATTATTACTATGTTTGGTATAAGAATTATTTGTTTGTTGCATTTGAGCCTTCATTCTATTAAGTCTTTTCCCTTCAACTGAATTTGGGTCGTTTAATCTTTCTTGAAGAGCCATATATTCGTCATAATCTTGTAAATCCATTTCTGCTTTTGGCAGCCAATTAGGCATTGACTTTATCTTGTCATAACATTCTGGACAATGTTCAATGTTTTCGTTTTCAAATACTGTTTGACATAAAGGACATATTTTTTTCATAGTAAAAACCTCTTGCTTTTTTAGTTGCTATTTTATTGAATAACTATATTATAGCACCAATTAGAAACCAAGTCAATCAAGCAAAACTAAAACCTCTCTAATTGCTTGTCTTTCATTACATAGGTTTTTATATACCTTGTATGGTAAATGCTCCTATTTGTTTTTATATGCAGAAAGACAGGGGACGGTTCTCTGCCTTTACGACACATAAATTTAGACGGTGCTATTCGGCACCGTCTTTTAGTTTACACTGCGTTCCGTCGTGTTTTATTTCATAGTTTTCCTTATAAATTAAATCTTCTATAAATACAAACTCATAGCCATCATCCTTAAGGCATTTGAGTATTGTGGGCAGGGCTTCGGGTGTATGGTCGGCATCGTTGTGGAATAGTACTATACTGCCGTTTTTGACCTTGCTTGTTACCCGTTTGCAAATACTTTCGGGTGTGGCGGTGTCCTTCCAATCAAGTGAGTCAACATCCCATTGAATGCAGTGCATATTAAGCGAAGCAAGGGCGTCGATTAACTGATTGTTGTAGTCCCCGTAAGGTGGGCGCAAAAGTGTTGGCTTTTTTCCTGTTATCTTTTCTATTTTTTCATTACAACAGTTTATTTCATCTACCACTTGATTAAGCGATAAACTGCTCATATACGGATGAGTGTTTGAGTGGTTCTGTATTTGATGTCCTGCATCTGATAACTGTTTTACCGAGTCGGGATATTTATCCACCCACGCGCCGACAACGAAAAAAGTAGCCGGAACGTCGTATTCAGCAAGTATGTCAATAAGCGTTTCGGTGTCATCGTTCCCCCACGCGGCGTCGAAAGAAATTGCTATTTGCTTTTTTTCAGTTTCAACGCAGTATATAGGCAATTTTCTTTCTTTTGTAGCAAAAGCGGAAACAGTGCATATAATACATAATGACAGTGATAAAATTACAGAACTTAAAGTAATAATATGTTTTTTACTTATAATGATGGTTTTCATAAATAGTCCCCCTCAACTAAAACTATGTAAATAGGCTTGGGCAAAATTACAAGAAAGAATTATTTATTAAATATTCATTTTTAGTCTTGACAAACCTTGTTGCCTGTGATATAATCATTGGGCGTCGAAAAAATATGGCACCATAGCCAAGTGGTAAGGCAGCGGTCTGCAAAACCTTTACGCCCCGGTTCAAATCCGGGTGGTGCCTCCAGAAAAAAGTCCTTGAGAAATTCTCAAGGAGTTTTTTCAACTAAATCCAACCTTGCGGGTGGGTTAAATCATCTTCCATGATGAAATCTCCTGCGGAGATGAAATCCGACTTCGTCCGGTTGAGGGTGGATTTAATTTCATCTGCGAAGCAGATTTCATCCAAGCACCGCTTGGATTTCACCGTGAGCAAAGCGAACGATTTCATTACTCCTTGCCCCTCCGCCGCTTTTATGCTATAATGTATTCAAGAGGTGAATTATATGAAATTATTTAATTCTTTTAAGGAAAACAAACAACTTATTAACCAAACAGAATTTGTAAATGTTTATTCTGTAAAGTGCGACGATAAGGAATATACAATTATTATCCCTCGGGAAAGAGCTAACAAGAAAACTATAATTCATTTCATTGATAATACTATTTGTTGGGAGCAAATTCCTCGTTTTCCTAAACTTGCAGGCAAACAATATGGAGATAGAATACCGATTTATAAATTTGATGCAAAAGTTTTGAATACTCTTTTTGTTCTCAAGGGAAATCCTCTTGGTGATGAGGGGTTGGATAATGGTATTTTTAGAAGTTTTAAAAAATATGATGAAAATTGTGTAAATTGCATAACTTACAATAAATTTAAACAAATGTAAGAAAATCCTCAGTTTTCAGGCACATTTAATTTGTGTCATTAAGTTCAAACTACCCAAAAATCCCGTTCACGTAAGTGGGCGGGATTTTTACTTATTACTTCTTACCTCTTCACTCTTACCTTAACCCAAAACTCCACGGTTTTTTTGGAAAGTAATAAGTAAAAAGTAAGAGGTAATAAGTTAGGTGTGGCTTCGCCACAAATTATATAAAGCACCTACTTTGGCAACGGCGGCTCCGCCGCTTTTATGCTATAATACACTTAGAGGCGGTGATGGGTTTGAAAGACTTTAATCAAATGCAAACTAATTACATAAAGAAAAATTATAAAGAACACAGAGGTTGTACTTCGTGCAAATTTATGCTATAATGCGCCTAAGGAGGCGATTTTTATGAAACGTCTAAATGAAACTATAGATAAACTTATTAGAGATGGCGTAGTAGAGCATATTGCTGTTCGAATTGGCAAAGGTGATGCCATAATATATGATACATTTCGTGGAAATGTTTGTGATACAACGCTTTTTGATATGGCTTCGGTTACAAAAATTATGGCAACAACTTCACTTGCGCTAATTGCACTTGATAAAGGATTGCTTCATATTGACGATCCGGTGGATAAGTTTTTCTCTACCTCAAAACCTTTGACTGTGAAGAGTTTGTTAATACATACAATGGGTATTGGTCATAAGGCGTTGGATAAAGAGGGAAATACATACGAGAACATTGCCGAAAAAATACTTGATATACCGTCGGATATACCGATAGATACAGATGTTAGATATAGTTGCCCCGGATTTATTTTGCTTGGGAAAATAATTGAAAAGATATTCGGAAAACCTTTAAATGAATGCTTTGATGAATTGGTTGCAAAACCTCTCGAATTGAACAATACGTCTTTTTTGCCAAAGAACAGAGAAGATGCCGTCAATGCTAATCTTGATGATGAATATCGTGGGATAGTAAACGATTATAATTGTCGCTTTCTCGGCGGTGTATCTGGGAACGCGGGGTTATTTTCAAACCTTTCAGATGTTACGAAATACGTGACATTTTTGCTGAATAAAGGAAATCCTTTAATTGATGATAAGACGTTTAATATTGCAACACAAAATTACACCGAAAAGATGAGTGAGTCGCGCGGTTTAGGTTTTTTGTATGTAGACGATCGTTATGCGCAAACAGGGGGATTGTTTGCGGAAGGCGCCATTGGTCATTGCGGACATACAGGACAATCAATTTTTGTTGATTACAGATCCGGATTTTATGTTATCATTTTATCAGATGCAACGGTATCAACTGTAAAAAAATATGGCACCGAACATTACAATGAAGTAATGGAAATGCGTGCAATGCTACACAAGGCGATTAAATGCAGTTTTGACTGTTAAAAGATTTGAAACATCAGGAAAATCCTCGGTTTTTCATCCAGTTCTTTTTTGGACACGAATGACAGAAAAAAGGACTTCACGAAAGTGAAGTCCCTTTTTCAACTAAATCCGTCCTATTGGACGGGATAAATCCATATTCGATGGATGAAATCACTTGCGTGATGAAATCCGACTTCGTCGGGTTGAGGGTGGATTTAATTTCATCTGCAAAGCAGATTTCGTCCAAGCACCGCTTGGATTTCACCGTGAGCAAAGCGAACGATTTCATTACTCCTTGCC
>JAZUPW010000035.1:0-25795 GCA_045605385.1 Acutalibacteraceae bacterium | reverse complement strand
TGTTCGGGCTTTTAGCGATGCTTTCGCTCTTTCTGATATACCAGCAGAGAAGCCGAAAAAAGATGATAATGGCAAAGCTTTCCGCAGACGTTTGTTGGGTGCTTCATTATCTGCGACTCGGGGCATTTGCGGGAATGATACCAAATGCGGTTGGCATTTTCAGGGAGCTTGTTTTTATCAACAGAAGAACGAGGCGTTGGGCGAGCATTGCCGCGTGGCCGATAGCTTTTATTCTCATAAACTGGGGGCTTGGTATCGCAAGCTTTGATTCCGCGTTTGATATATTGCCTATTGCGGCATCAAGCTTCGTTACCGTTTCCTTGTGGATAGAAAACCCGCGCTTGACAAAGCTTATTTCAATACCCGTATCTCTTTCGTTTATGATTTATGACGTTCACGTCGGCTCTTACGTAGGCATTATAAACGAATGCGTATCTATCGTATCAATTTTAATATATTTTTTAAAAGAGGGAAAAGAAAAAATGAAGAACCGTGTATTTTCAGAGGATAATATCACCGAAAAGGAATTAAAAATTGCAGAGGGCGCACCTATTGCTTCTGTCGCACGCACTATCACGGCAGACGTAGGAAGTGAGGCTATTGAAAAGGGAAACGCTTTTGCAGAGGAAATATCGAAATGCTTCGTTTCGGATTTTGAAAAGCCCGGAGATAAAATGGCGCACGTTTCAACCTTTATCGTTGACGGCGATACTGTTTATATGACGTATTACGCGAACACCAAGGAGCCGTCAGAGGACCCGAAAAATCAAACGGCAAGGCTCGTTTTTGCGCCACTTGACGACATAGATAACAAAACCTATATTGATTTACAGACTACGGGTGACAAGGTTGGCGGAAAAGTCATAGATATGGTTTACGACACCATACTTATGAGAAAGGACAGCGACACCTTATACGTAATGTGGACTGCGCGCACAGAGGAAAACTACTACCGCTTTTACTGCCCTTTCACCATCTCAACAAAGACGCTCGGTAAAATAGGCGTAAATCGCTTTAAGGTGGGTAACATCATAAACGATTTTTCTGTAAGCGGTATAAAATCTGCTCTGGCAGAAAACGGTGTTTCCTGCAAAAAAATGTATTCGGATATAGGCATTATGCAAAAGCTTTCAAGCAGAACCAAAAAGGGTGAAACCTACTATTATACGGGTACATACAGCGGCGATTTTACTGCAATAATTAAAAGTAAAGATTTAATTGTTTGGGAATATGTTTCACAACCCAATTTTATTAACGATTCTAAATGGGAAAACGCTACTTATGTATTAGGTGATAAAGTGTATTATTTTGTGCGACAGCAAGATAACAACAAATGCGGATTTTTAACAGCGTATAATATTTTGGATAATACTTGGGATACTCCCATTGAAATTGAAGACTGTCAATCAAGGGGCGATTTTATTTATTATAAAGATAACCTTTATCTTTTCCACGCGCCGATTGACCGCGAACATATTGGCATTGTAAAAATAGATACCGAAAACATTGCCAACAGCAGTATTGTTTTACAGGCAAAAATGCATACAAGTTGTTTTTATCCCTTCGTTCAGTATTACGAAGACGGAGAACTTGCTATGTCTTATACAATAGCAAGAAAGCATATAAGACTTGCAAAATTTACACTTAGTAAATACTTATAATTCCAATATCTTTTTTGGTGCTACGTGCTAAAAATCCCCATTCGTAAGAATGGGGATTTTTACTTCTTCACTCTTAACTTTCAATATTCTCTACTAGCGGTTATGATTATAAATTTTCGAATTGTTTAATATGGTCGGTTATAGCCTTTGCTTTCATAGACCAATCGTTCTGGAGCGCTTCTTTATTTAGCAAATTAATATAATCGGTATCGTTGGTAAGTGCCATAGCACTTTTTAGTTTTTCTATAAAATCTTCGTGATTTTCTGCTATAAGAATGCTTTTATACTTGCGGCACTCATTCATATCGGTTGTAACAATTGGCTTATTAAGCGCCATATACTCAAACACTTTAACAGGGCTTGTGGCGCGTGTTATATTATTTATTTTAAATGGAATTGTTAAAACATCGCATTTTTTAGCATAATTCTTAAGCACCTTATAATCTCTTGGGCCTAAGAAATAAATATTCTTTTCACCGTTTAAATTCTCATCAAAAGATTCATCGTATTTTATTCCGAAAAGCACAACCGAATACATATCGGTAGCGGCAATTTTTTTAATTAAATCGTAATCGAACCATTTAGCCAATGCGCCGTAATAACAAACTATAGGTTTTCCAATATCTAAAATATCGGTAAACTCTTTTTCAAAAGGATAATCGTTTTCAAAACTTTGGAAAAAAGAATAATCAACCCCGTTAGAAGAAAAAATAAGGTTTTCTTCGCCACGGTGGGCAATTACGTCTTGCTTTAGAAGGTCGGCGGTAACCACAACGAAAACATTATTGTTAGACATAGCGAAATCGTATTTATCAATAATATTCTGCGGTATATTCTTTGTTCCTGCAAGTTCTGGAGAAATATCATCTATATACTCATAAATGAACCCAAAACCGTTTTCCATATAGTTTTTAATGTTTTCAACCGATAGTTTCCAGTCGGTTGAATAAAGTTGTATGTATTTTGGCTTTTTAACGTTTTTAAGTTCAGACATTAAAATACGGTTAAGCAAAATGTTGTTGTAGTTAAGCAAAAATAAATTATCGCTATGTTTTTTTACGGTTTTAACTTTATCGGTCATAGTGGTAACTTCGTAAAGCACAAGACAACCGTTTTTTACAAGATTATTTGCAATATGCTGAGGGCGCTGAAAAAGCGGCACGTTATAACCGAAACTGCTACGCCATAAAACAATACGCTCATAATCTGAAGCGGTTAAGATTTCGTTAATTATTCTGCGGTATTTTTTAGGATTAAAGAACACCGCAAAACTTATTTTGTTAAGATAGTTAGCCACTACGTAAGCATACAATTTTTTTAAAAAGCCTATAAATCCGTATTTTTTGTATACATTAACGAGTTTAGATAGTTTTTCCATTACAACATTTTTTCTCCGATTTTTATGTTATTTGCTGAATTTTTCTATAATTGCGTCAACAATTCTTTCACTTGCATGACCGTCGCCATAAGGGTTTGAAGCCTTGCTCATACGGTCATATTCTTCTTTATCTGTAAGAAGGCGAAGTGTTTCTTTGTATATAACTTCGCTGTCGGTTCCCACAAGTTTTAGTGTTCCTGCATCTATTCCTTCGGGACGTTCGGTAGTATTGCGAAGAACGAGTACAGGCTTACCTAAAGAAGGAGCTTCTTCCTGTATTCCGCCGCTGTCGGTGAGAATAATATGCGCTTTGTTCTGATAATTATGGAAGTCGAACACTTCAAGAGGTTCAATTAGTTTTACACGGTCGCAGTCACCGAAAATTTCATCGGCTGCAGCGCGAACCAATGGGTTTTTGTGAATAGGATAAATTACTTTATAACCCGACACTTCATCAAGAACTTTACGAATGCCTCTGAAAATGTTTCGCATAGGTTCGCCCAAGTTTTCACGTCTGTGCGCGGTAAGGAGAATAAGTTTGTCTTCGCCTAACCATTCAAGTTCCTTATGGGTATAACCTTCATCTACTGTGGTGCTCATGGCATCTATTACGGTGTTACCCGTAACGTAAATTTTTTCTTCGGGAATATTTTCTTTAAGAAGGTTATCTTTGCTTAATTCGGTAGGAGCAAAGAACATATCGGTCATACAGTCTACCATCTGACGGTTCATTTCTTCGGGGTAGGGTGAATATTTGTCATAAGTGCGAAGACCTGCTTCAACGTGACCTATTGCTACTTGATTGTAAAATGCGGCAAGACCGCCTGCAAAAGTGGTAGAAGTATCGCCGTGCACCAAAACGATATCGGGTTTTGTTTCTTTTAAAACGGCATCAACACCCGTAAGGGCATTTACAGTAATATCGGCAAGGGTTTGTCCCTGCTTCATCATATTAAGGTCGTAATCGGGCGTGATATCAAAAGTTTCAAGTACCTGGTCAAGCATTTCGCGATGCTGCGCCGTAACGCAAACAATACTTTCTATCTCTTCTCTTTTTTCAAGTTCTTTTACAAGCGGAGCCATTTTAATTGCTTCGGGGCGCGTGCCGAATATGCTCATTACTTTGATTTTATTCATAAAATCCTCCACCGTAAAATTAGCCGATCATTTCGGCAAGTTCTTTTGCTTTAAGCATAGAATCTTCCATTGAATTATAAATCCAGGCACCGTAACGGCCAATGGTATAAACGTTATTCTTGGCAAAATCAGCCTTTAATGCGTCTAATTTAATATTGGTTTCTGTATTTATATGGACGTAGGCAGGGTCCATAAGAATTACAGAATGTGCCACTAACTGTGTTTCATCGTTTGTAATGCCCAACCTTTTAAGGTTTTCTAAGGTTAAAACTAACTGCTTATCAATATCTTCTTGTGTAACTGCTTCGTTCTTGTTATAGCCTATTTCAATGTACATACTGAGATTTTCTGCGCCTAAAATATTGTTATAAAAACCGCAACGGTAGAAGTTACACTGTTTATCGGCAACGTAAAGCCAATGCTCTTTTGTACATAAGGGCGAAGGCTTATTAAAACCTAAATTAAACACAAGAACTTTATTGTAAGACATTTCGTTAATAAGTTCGCTGTAATCTCCCGGTAATTCAAGGAACCTATTAAGAGGAGATGTATTTATAAGATACTCGTATTCTATTTTTTCTCCGTTTGAAAGTGTGGCTGTTTTTGAAGCTAAATCAATCGAAACAACCTCGCTGTTAAGTAAAACTTTATCTTTATCTAAACCGTTGTAAAGAATTTCTATAAAACTTCCTGCACCGTTTTTGGGGTATAGGAATGAAGCATTATAAGAATTGACAGTGCTGTTCTTCATATTTCGTATGATGGCTTCTTTATCGGCATAAGGGAAAAATCGGCCCATAGCATCAACGTCAAGTTCTTTAAGGTCAATAGCATAAAGTTTTTCGTTATAAGGTTTTAAAAACTTTTCAACAATAGATTTGCCGAACTTGCCGTAAAGCATATCAAGGAAATTATCGTAATTATCCTTTTCCTCTTTGTTGAACAAATCATAAAGACAATCTATAAATTCTTGCTTTGGAAGTTGATGTATATTTGTCTGGAAGGGGAAATCTATAAAGCGATCACCGTGTACAATTTTGGTACATTTATCGTTATAGATAATATCCTCTTTGGGCATTTGATTTAAAAATTTAGTTTTAAATTCTTCGGTATTAAAGTGGAAAAAATGACCTGCGTAGTCCCAAACGTATTCACCATCTTTAATAGTACGGCAATAACCGCCAACCTCATTTTCTTTTTCAATTATCATATAGTCGCCTTTGCAGTAATTAGCAAAAGTAAGACCTGAAATGCCTGCGCCGATGATTAAATATTGTTTGAATATTTTACTCATATTTTCTTACCGTTTTTTGTTGCTGTTTTTAGAAAACTTTCAAAATCTTTGGCTTTGTATTTCCAATCCCATACTTTAATGCATTCTAAGTTTTCCTCGGAGCATTCTTTAAAGATTTCGGGATTGTCAATCATATTTTTTAAAGCTTTTTCTAAACATTCGCAACTTCTTTCTTCTAAAATAAATTGTTGTTGTATACGACCTAGGGCGTCTTTTACGATGCCAACATTTGTGGATATTACAGGAACTCCGCATGCCATAGACTCTAAAACCGGATTTGGCGTTCCTTCATTGATAGAAGCACATACATATACATCTATTTTCTCGTAATAATTGACCATTTCCTCGATAGGAATATGTTTGTCCATTTTATCGCTTGAAAATAAATTAATGTTATATCCATCAGCTTTTAACTTTTCAATAACGGGTTTAATAATGGTGTTGATTCCTTTGTGGTCAACACCTTTTGACCATTCGCTGTTTCCAACCCATCCTACGTTAATGACACGGTTAAGATTGTTGAATCGTTCAAGGTTTTTGGGATAAAAAGTTGAAAGATTTACACCGTCGGTTATAACCGTAGTAGGCTTATATTTGATATCAAGATTGTTGTATATATCATACAGAATATTCGAAGATACATAGTAACTATCAAGCTCTGAAAACCAATATAGAGTGGCGTCTAAATCTGTTTCTAAAAACAAGTGGTCATATACACACGTTGTTAATATTTTTCCTTTTAAAAAATGGTTGTAAAAATTTTCATAGGTGTCGCCGTATTTTTCGACATCTTCTTTTAATACACTGGTTTTCCAACTTAAAGGTATGCCTCGGCAGAAGAAATGCACAATATCACATTCTTTAAGAATAACCCACATTAAATGATAGTTTGAATCAATAAGTGATACTGGCAGAATCAAAGTTTCATATTCTGTTATATGATTGCTGAAATTACGGGCGATATTGTAAAAAGCCCAATCGTCTACGTCAACAACCAAACCGAGTTTTTTCTTTTTTGGTTTAGAAAGAATTTCTTTTATTGTGTCTTTAACTTTGTGCTTTAAGCCTTTTCTTTTCGTTTGCAAAAGACTTTTTAAATAATTGTTTTCGCTTTCTAAAGCCAGTACCTTGAAGTTGAGCTTTTCTTGATGTGTCATATTTTCACCTTTTAATGAACTTTTTTATGAGAGGTTTAATGTATTGTAAAAACATAAAGTGACCGTTTGTTAAGCGCAAGAACTTGGTTTTACGACCTGCAATTTCCGGATGATTGTAGAAATATGGATATGGCTTAACAACATCGTCGAACTCTTTAAATGCTTTCGGCAATTTTATAGTATCAAAAATGAGATTATAGTGTATATGAATCATTTTTTTAATTATATTTTTCTCAATTAAATTTCTTTTGTTAGCGGATAAAGAATCGAAGTTTTCGCTATATATTTTCAAAAGGCTAGCAATCATTTTTCTGTGCATTGGATAATTACGTTTTAAAGCGTCAACAGAGATAGATTGACCGGCTCTGCCTATTAAATAGTTATAAATATTTAGGTTGTAAAATTTAACGGTTTCGCAGTTAATATAGATGTTAAGATTCCATTCCATATCATCATAAAATATTTTTTCTGTGGTAACGAACGGTCTGCGCTTAATCATATCCAGCTTATATGTGGATGTAGAAAGCAACGGGCCCCATAAACCAAAGCCGTAATTTTCATAACATAAATCTTCGAAGTTATATTCAATTCCTTCAGAAAGCATAGTATAGTGCTCACGCGGAGAAATGCGATTTTCATAAGGAACATCTTCGCTGTAGTTGTTTAAAATAATATCGCAGTCTTCATAAGGTAAAATCTCAAGCAGTTTTTCGAATTCCTTAGAGTTAACTGTATCATCTCCGTCAATGATTTTGATGTATTTACCTTTTGCAATAGCAACTCCGTGATTTAGAACCGAGCCATGCCCGCCGTTTTCTTTATCAATCACTTTAATGATATTTCCGGTTTTATCGAGCCTTTCTGCATATTCACGTGCGATTTCAAGTGTGTTATCTTTACTGCCATCGTTAATAACCAAAATTTCAATTTTAGAAGCATATTTTTGATTAACTAACGACCATAAAGTATGTTTAATATACTTTGAAACATTGTAAGCCGGTATAATTACGCTGAGAATAGGAGAAGAATTATTTGTAAATTCAGGAACATATAATTCTTTTTGAGAGTCGGCATAAAACATCTCAAGTTCTTTTTTTATGGTATGCTCATAATCATAAATGGATTTGATTTTTTCAGACATCTTTTTGCTGATATCAAGAAATTCATCGGGATTATAATAAAGACGTTCAATAACGTCTGCATATTCTTTGTAATTTTCTTGATTGCAAAGGGTATTGTGTTCTGCATCGAATTCTTGCAGTATTCCGGGGTTGAGAGTACTTACAACGACACATCCCGAACTGGCAGCTTCACAACAAGAAACGGCTTGAGAATCATAACGTGTGGCAAAAAGAGCGATACCGTGTTCCTTGTGCATAGCAGAAATTTCATCGCCGGTTAAGAAGGTTTCGTGAATTTTTACATTAGGTAAATTCTTAATTGGGGCTAAAAGTGTATCATGCATGGGACCTTCGCCGTATATATTAAACTCTAAGTCTTTAAAACATTCTCTGCGACTAAGTTCAAGAATAACTCTAACGTCTAAATCAATGGAATAACTGTTTACATCATGGAATTTTCTTAAAATAAAGATTTTTTTTCTAAGCTCAGGATCTTTTTCAACAAAATTAAATAGGTTGGTGTCAATAAGGCAGGGCACAACATCATAATTGTTGTATTTTATGCCAATTAGCTCTTCGCTGTGTTTTTTTGTCCATTCGGTAACAAAAATCCATTTAACATTAGGCATTTCATTATAACGCTTTATTACCTGATCTTTTTCTTCGAAGACATCCTGTAAGTAATCCGTTATTTTAATTGTTTGCGAGAAGTAGGGACAAGATATTTTTTGCCAATCTCTGTAGAGTGTTTCTGCTCCGTGGGCATAAAAATATAAACGCGTATCGTTAAGCGCTAAATTGTCAAGAACTTTTGCAAAATTTTCATTGAAGAAATGAATGAGTATTCTTTTGTATTTCTTAGCATAAAGCAATTCGCGGAGTTCTCCGTAATTTAAACGGATTATTCTTAGACCTTGATATGTGTAGATTGTGGTATCGGAAAAATATCCTGCCCATATAATATCTACGGGAAAGTTATTGTCTTTGTAGGCTAAAGCTCTGGTATGAACAAAAGCACAATTATATCTATCCTCTTTACAAGGGTAACCTGGGCTAACTAATAAATTATCACTTACCAAATAATCTTTAATATAATCTGCTTGAGCTTCTTCAATTATTAATTGTTCGATTTTACACTTTTTATTTCCTCTAATCCTAATCATTAGTCTTCCAGTTAAATCTTCACTAAGATTTAAGTAAGTATCAGTGTTAGCGTTAAAGTTATAAAGGACTTTCATCTTTTGGGATACAAAATAAACTTTAAATTCATCAGTATCATTTGAAGAGTGAAAACTGAAATGAACCAACCCTTTTTTGAGTTTTATTATTTTGAGGTCAAAGTAAATATTGTCCCCTGCTGTTTTGCTTTCTAATTCAACGCCGCTTCGTAGTTCGGTAAGTTTTATATTTTTTCCCCTGATTTTCATTGTTATAACTCCGTAAATATTATTTTTTTAATTTTTTCAATTTTTCTTGTATTTATAAATTCAATATCAAGATTATGATTTGTTGTTTTCTTGTTAATTTGCAAAATTGCATCGGCAACAGCATGAGGTTTGGCTTCTATTACAGAAAAATAATCTCTGACATCAATAAAATCATCGCAAACAGGAACGGTTGTGATGAATTGTTTGTTTAGTATTAACGCTTCAGTGTAAACAACAGGATAACCTTCATATTTTGAGGTTAAAATCATAGAATCGCACATTTTAATATATGGATAAGGGTTTTCCATTTCTCCAAGAAAAGTAATATTATTTGCACAAATGCTTTCTATGAATTCTTCAATCATATATTTATCAGCACCATCACCTATAATATACAATCTAAGATTGGCGTTTTGCTCATTAGCTTTTTTAAATCCTTCAATCAACAATTTAAAGTTTTTTGAAGTGTCATCAAGTCTTCCGACAAACAGTATATTGATTTTTGTGCTGTCGAATATATCAGGTGTATATGCATTTGCTTTATTTAAAATTTCTTTTTCGTTTATAATGTTGTTTATCACTAAAAAATTTGAACTAAGTTCCGGGAAAATTTGTTCAACAGCCTGCTTACTTTCTTTGGACACAAAAATGACATTTTTGAATTTGCATATATCAATGCTTTCAAAAAAACTTTTCGCCTTTTTTATATTGTTTTCATAAAATCCAATATAATTACTGTGTATATAAATAGCAGAGTTTTTGGAAGCGATACGTGCCAGTTTGCTTCCTAAGACAGAATAGGTGGCATAATTGCAAGAAAACACATATTTGTTAAAATTTAATAAGGTCCATAATATTCTGTGTGAAAAGTTAATTATTTTTCTTAGTAACGTGAATTTACAATTGCAAAGTTTGTATTCTTTAACTATAATACTTTCATTAAGTTCGCAGAGTAACGGGCCTGATTTGTTTTCGAGTATTAGTGTTATAGAACAATTATCATTTTGTGCCAAAGCGTTTAACAGAGAAACCAACGCTTTTTCCATTCCACCAATTTCTAAGTTGCGGCTAAAAAAAACAATTTTTGTTGTACTGTGATGAAACATTATAAATAATTTCCTTCAAAACTGAATGATTTAAAAATATGGTTTTGAGTTGTGTAGTGACTTATAATAAAGAACTTAATAAACTTTTTTATCATTACTTGTTTTTCATAAACTCGACGTATTCATCGCAAACTTCTTTGCCGCCGATTTTTTGCACAACGCCGTGTTCTATCCAAACAATGGTGTCGCACATTTTCTTTATTTGTTCAATTGAGTGGGATACAAACAGAACCGTTGTACCGCCGCCGATCATTGAAAGCATTTTTGCTTCGCTTTTTGCCTGGAAGGCGATATCGCCAACCGAAAGAATTTCGTCTACAATAAGTATTTCAGGGTCTACAATTGTTGCAACGCTGAATGCCAGTCGCGCAACCATACCCGAAGAAAAGTTCTGAACGGGAACTTCAAGGAAGTCGTGCAGTTCTGAAAAATCCACAATTTCTTGGAATTTCGAATCAATAAGTTCTTTCGAGTAACCCATTATAGAACCGTTAAGATATATATTTTCTCTGGCAGTAAGCTGAGGGTCAAAACCTGCTCCCAATTCTATCATGGGGCAAATGTTTCCGTAAGCCTTAACTGCTCCCTTAGTGGGTTTCATAACTCCGGCAACAACCTTTAAAAGCGTAGATTTACCCGCGCCGTTAGAGCCTATAAAGCCAATAACTTCGCCTTTTTTTACCTTAAATGTAACGTCGGTAAGCGCCCAGAAATCTTTTACTTCTCTTTTTTTACCGTGAATGGCATCTACAAACCATTGTTTAAGAGAGAACCCTTTTTCAATGCCTAAATTGAAACGCATAGAGACGTTTTCAACTTCAACCATATTTTCAATGTGTTCCATTTTTCTGTCTCCTTATACGTAGTAAATAAATTTGTCTTGATTCTTTTTGAAAATAAGCACACCAAGAATTAAGAACACCAATGCGTATACCAAACAGTATATCCATGCGTTTAATTCTGGAATTGTGTTGTAAAGCATAATTCTTCTTGCGAAGTAAGTAAACCAGTACATTGGATTGAGTTTGAATATGAACAGCAATAAGGGCTTGTCAATTATAGCAATATCATACATAATAGGGGTCATATATGTCCAAAGAGAAATAACAACGCCGTAAATGTAGAACATATCGCGTAAAAATACTGCAACGGTGGAAAGTATTAAACTAAAGCCTAAAGTAAACAAGAAAAGGCATAGGTACACAAAGGGAAGTAACAGATGATAAAGATTAATGCCTGTCCCTGTTGCAAGAAGTATTATATAAAGCGGAATCTGGCTTAGTAAAAAGTTAATGCCTACAAATACACACTTTGAAACAGGGAAAATATATTTTGGCATATAAACCTTGTTTATAAGACTGAAGTTTGCCACAACGCTGCTCATAGCAAGGTTAGAAGCTTCGCTGAAGTAGTTGAACATAACAAGACCGCTCATAAGATATGAAAGGTAGTTTACACCGGGCGTTGTGAATTTAAAAACGTTTGTGAAAACAAGCGCCATAACCGCCATAGTTAATAACGGGTAGAGAAGACTCCACAACACGCCGAGCACACTGCGTTTGTATTTAACTTTAAAATCGCGGGAAACCAATTGTTTAAGCAGAAATTTGTATTTTGTCCATACATATTTGATGTTATTAAACACTTAATATAACCACCTTTTAAAATAGGGTATTTTAACATTAAAAGTATACCATATATATTAGTTTAAATCAAGGATTAGTTGCATATTATACCAATAAATGGGTATAAAAAAGCGCACAAATTTAAAACATGTGCGCTTTTGGTAATTCGTTTGCTGCTCTATGCTTGTTTTTTTATGCTGTTATATGCTTCTCTTACGGCTATTGCTAATTGGTCGGCACAGGAAGTGGGACGGAAACCGCAGGTGTTTCCTAAAAGTTTTTCCTCTATTTCTGCTACCTTCATACCTTCCACAAGTTTTGAAATTGCTTTTAAATTTCCGTTGCATCCGCCCGTGAAACGAACGTTAGTTATTGTGTCGTTTTCAATATCAAATTTAATTTGCACACTGCAAACCTGTTTTGTTTTATATGTGTATTCCATTACTTTACACCTCGTAATAATTCTATACTTAATGTTTATTTTTGTCAAGTAAATATAGTTGACAAAAGACGGGCGAAATGGTAAAATATTTTTAGCGTTAGAGGGGGAATAAACTTTGAAGAAAACCTTTATAATTGAAGATCTTGACTGTGCGCATTGCGCTGCAAAAATAGAAGATGAAATAAAAGAATTAAGCGGTGTAAACAGCATAAGCGTTAATTTTCTTTCGGGTAAAATTACGTTAGATGCATCTGATGCAGAATTTGACAGTATACTTGAAAAGGCTGTAGAAATCTGTAAACGGGTTGAGCCCGATTGTAATTTAATACTTTAAAAACTTAAGAATGTCGGTTTTTACCGACATTTTTTTGTGTTATGGACAATCTTCTGATGTTGACATTATTCGACAACTGTTTTATAATATATAATGAATATTTATATGTTAATTTAAGGATGAGAATATGAAACTTTTTAGAAAGACTATATCACTGATTTTGGCATTGGCGTTTCTTGTTTCAGGTATGGTGATTTCCGCTTCAGCGGTAAGCTACCCGTGTGAAGCTTTTGTTAACGGCACCGACGTAAACGTAAGAAGCGGAGCAGGCACTAATTATAATATAGTTGGTGTGGCCGATTACAGACAAATAGTTACACTCAACGGTGAAGAAACGGGAAGCGACAATAGGGTTTGGTATTCGGTTACTTTGAGCTCGGGAGTAAACGGATATATACGCTCAGACCTTATAAAATCTAAACTTCAACGAGTTGAATTCAACTTTAACGGCGAAACAACAACTCCGACAACAATGTACGATTCTCCCGGAACATGGAACAATAAGGTTGTTTCGGTTCCTGCCAATATATCGGCTGTTATTTATGCAAAAGATTACGATTATGACGGTGATATGTGGTATTACGCTACCGTTATGATAAATGGAAATGAGTATACAGGATATCTTTACAGCGGTCGAGTTGAACTTAAGGCTAATTATGTTGAAAATGCTGATTTTGAAGCACATCTTACTGAACAGGGCTTTCCTGAAAGTTATAAGGAAAAGTTAAGATCGGTTTATGCTTTGCATCCGAATTGGATATTTTTAGCCGATCATATTGATCTTACGTGGCAAGAAGCACTTGATTTACAAACCCCTGTTGGAAAAAGTCTTGTTAACCACGCTTTGGCGGAATCATGGCGCAGTATGAGACCGGGTGCTTATGATTGGAACACAGGTAACTATATAAGTTATGACA
Source organism: Acutalibacteraceae bacterium (assembly GCA_045605385.1). Taxonomy (GTDB): domain Bacteria; phylum Bacillota; class Clostridia; order Oscillospirales; family Acutalibacteraceae; genus SIG607. The sequence continues at coordinate 12,196 of JAZUPW010000035.1, read as the reverse complement.
GCGGTTATTGGTATACCGCGCACGAAGACGTTGTTGCATATTATCTTGATCCGCGTAATTTTTTAAATGCAAGAAGCATTTTTCAGTTTGTAGGTTTGTCTTTTGATGAAAGTGTTCATACTAAGGAAGCTCTTGAAAGAATGCTTGAAGGCTCCTTTATGGATGGCGAGTTTCCCGAAAAGTCAAGCGGATACAGCACATGGGCCGACATTCTTTACGAGGCTTGCAAAACACATTCGCTAAGCCCTTATGCTTTTGCTTCTATGATATTTGCAGAACAAGGCTTTGACGGTGTGGGCAAGTTGATTTCGGGAACCGTAAGCGGTTACGAAGGCTATTATAATTTCCTTAGCATTGATGCCTACAGAACAGATGATAAAAACGCTGTTCAGAACGGTCTTGAATATGCAAAAGCATCGGGTAATTATTCGCGCCCGTGGGATAACAGGGTTGATGCGCTTTTCGGCGCTGCCGAGTTTTACACCCATGAATATGTTAAAAACGGACAAGATACGCTTTATTACAAAAAATTCAACGTGACTTCGCCTCCGTTTGGCGGACACCAGTATATGACTAACGTTGTTGCCGCGCAAACCGAGGGCGTGGAAACCAGCGAATCGTATAAGTTGGTGGAAAACAGCGAGTTGGTTTTCAATATTCCCGTTTATAAGGATATGCCGAAAGAATCTAAACCGTATCCTACCAATGAGGGCAATAACAATTATTATCTTAGTTCACTTGCAATAGACGGTCATTATATTAGTCCTACGTTTAATCCTTACGTAAACACTTATGAACTTGTTGTAGACGGCTCTGTGGCAAGTGTAACGGTAACGGCTACTACTTCTGATGGTGGCGCTTCGGTAAGCGGTAACGGCACCCATTGGCTTAATGAAGGGAAAAATACTATAGAGATAACCGTTACTTCTACAAGCAACAGAACCAATACCTACAGTATTATTGTTTATAGGCAGGGTTCAGGTGCGCAGGCTGACGTTACTTTTAATAGGAATGCTTATAAAATTGAAGGCTCTTTTCTTTCGGGTGTGTCAGCCGCAACAACCGCTTCTGTTCTGAAGGCAAATTTAGACGTTAAAAACGGTTCGGCAAGTGTAATTGGTTCTTCCGGTGTAGAAAACACAAGTGTGATTTGTACCGGTGACGTTGTTTACATTAAGCGAAATGACGGCAGTAATTTTGCAAGTTACAGTATTGCTGTTAAAGGCGACGTAAGCGGCGACGGTAAAATATCGCTTGTGGATCTTGCTAAAATACAACGGCATCTGCTTTTAATAGAAGAAATAGAGGGTATAAACGCTTTGGCGGCTGATGTAAGCGGCGACGGTAAAATATCGCTTGTGGATCTTGCTAAAGTACAAAGGCATCTGCTTTTAATTGAATCTATTAATTAAGTTTTAGGAGAATGAAAATGAAAAGAATGTTAAAAAACTTTGCTGTTTTTACACTTTGCATAATAATGGCTTTTTCAGTGTTTTGCATTTCTGCTTCGGCAGTATCGGGCAGAACAACCATTCAGTGCAGTTCAACTAACCCTACCGTTGGCGATACCATAACAGTTACCGTTAACTTCAGCACAGATTCCACTGTAAATGCTGCAGAAGGATTGCTTTCGTATTCGTCAGACGTGCTTGAGTTTGTTTCGGGCAATAATACAAACCTTGCAGAAAAAGGTAAGGTGAAACTTGTTAATATGGGAGATGGCACCGTTTTCAGTTTTTCTGCTAACTTTAAGGTTATAGGCGGCGGCGCTGCAAACGTAATTGCTTCCGACTGCATTGTTTCGGAAGGAACAGGCGAGTATCCGCTTTCGTCTTCTTCTATAAGAGTTGTTGCGCTTACGGGTAACGAAGGTGTTACTTCTTCAAGTTCTTCTTCCTCTGAAACCAAAAAATCTTCCAATGCCGATTTAAAATCAATAACCGTTGCGGCAGGAACTCTTACCCCCGCTTTTTCTGCAAACGTTACAGAGTATTCGGTAACTGTTCCTTACGATAAAACCGACGGTATACTTTCTTGCAAGGTTGCGCACGGAAACGCTCGTCTTAAGTTTGGCGGAAACCGTGACCTTGCTGTTGGCATTACAAAAAGAACTATTACCGTAACTGCAGAAGACGGCACACAGAAAGTATACACCGTTACATTTAACCGTCTTAACGAAAATGGTGAAGATACAACTGCTGCCGAGATACCCGAAACTGCTGTTGAAGTTACATATAACGGCGCTAAGTATTTTATTAACGATAATTTTGAAGATATTACTTTACCGGTCGGCTTTGGCATTGACGTTCTTGATTATAACGGACAGGAAGTTCCCTGTATTAAAGGCGCTTCGGGAAGTGTGATTGCTGTTAGTCTTATTTCTGAAGAAACAAGCGAGAAAAAGTTCTTCTTATATGATAAAACAAAAGGTTTCAGCGAGTTAAAATATATAACTGTGAATGATGCCGTTTACGTTGTTATGGAAAATACCGATATTGTGGTTCCAAACGGCTACAGAAAGGCTGTTTATGAAGATGAACAACTAAGCATAGCAGGTTTTGCTCCGTTAGATACTGCTTTAAAGGATTATTTTGTTATAAGCGCTGTTGCTCCAAACGGTGAAACTGCCTTTTACAGATATGATACAGCACAGAAAACCTTGCAGAGGTATCCCGAGTTTTTAATGGTTGAAGAAGCGCCTGTTGTAAATGATGAATTGCCTTCTTCAAGAAAAATTTTGGTTATTGGTTTAGGTATTCTTGCTATTGAACTTCTTATTGCCATACTTGTTATTGCTATAGTACTTATAGTAAAAACAGTAAAGAAAAAGGCAGATGAAGAAAGTGAAAACGAATATGAAATTGACTCTGAGAGCGATTTTACGTTAAACGATACCGTAAGCGACAGTTGGATAAAAACTCCCGAAGAAGAGAAAAATGAGTAACTTAAGCAATCAAAACCAACAAGCACCAAGTGTTCATAAAGACCATAGAAAAAGAGTGTTTGAAAAGTTAGATAAGTTCGGATTTGAAGCGTTTAATGATCACGAATTGTTAGAAATGATTTTATTCTTTTCTATTCCAAGAAAAGATACAAATGAATATGCGCATTTACTTCTTGAAAGATTTAAAAGTATATCCAGAATTTTAGATGCTTCTGAAAGCGAACTTAAAGAATTCAGTTTTGTAACCGACAGAACCGTTCAACTGTTTTCTGTCATGAAACACACTTTTAATCTTTATAAAAACGAAAAGATAAAAGAAAAATCGTACCTTAGTACAACCGATGAAATTGCAACTTACTTTCAACTGTTTTTCGCCAGTGTAAAGAATGAACGTCTTGCGCTTATGAGCCTTAACAACAAGGGCAAACTTATAGACTGTCGATTTATTGCAGAAGGTGACATAAGCAGCGTTGGCGTAAGTGCAAGAGCAGTAATAGAAAGGCTAATTGCTTCTAAGGCAACGGTTGCGGTTTTGTGCCATAATCATCCAGGCGGAATAGCCTTGCCTTCAAGCGCCGACGTTTATATTACCAAAGAACTTTCCACCGCTTTAAAAAGTATAAACGTAGTGCTTAAAGACCATATTATTCTTTCTAACGATGACGATTATGTTTCTATGGCATTGTCAAACCAATACAAAGAAATATTTGGAAATTAAAAAATCCGTCTGAATAAATATTTGTTCAGACGGATTTTTCTGTTGTGCTTGAATTATAAGAAATAATGTGTTACTATAAGCCCAACGTGAATAATAACTTTTGGACAAAAAGTAGCAGTATGGAGAAAAAAGTATGAAATCTGCTTTCAGAGAAACTAAAAGTAAAATAGAGTTTTCAAAAAAACAAATAATCGACTTTCCCGCACATCTTCACGAAGAAATTGAATTAATGTACGTTAAAGAGGGCGAATGTACCGCTTATGTGGACGGAAAGAAATATTTTCTTACCAAAAACAACTTTTTTGTGTGTTTTCCAAATCAGGTTCACAGTTTTGAAAAATCGGCAGCAGGGGAGTATTTATGTTTAATTATAAAACCTTCGCAACTGTTTCATTACACTTCTGTTTTTGGCGAATTGGTTCCCGAAAATGCCGTGTGTGAATTGCAAGATCAGGACAACACAGAATACTTGTTTTATGAAGCATACAGCGAGTATAAAAGAAACGGTGAAAGCAGTATAGTTATTTGTTATTTAACACTGCTGTTCGGTAAACTTTTAAAACAGTATAAATTGCAAAAGGCGCGTATATTACAGGATAGTATATCGAGTATACTTACATATTGCGCTAATCATTATAAAGAAAATATTTCAGTGGAAAGCGTGGCTGACGCTTTGCATATAAGCCGATGCCATTTATCGCGTGTTTTCAATAAACGTATAAATATGAATTTTTGCGATTACATTAATTCTTTAAGGCTTATTGATGCAGTTAATATGCTTGAAAGTAAGGAAACTTCAATAACAGAAATAGCCTTTAATTCGGGATTTTCATCACTTCGTACCTTTAATAGGGTGTTTTTGAAACGTTACGGTATTTCTCCTACAGAATATAAAAAACGAGATGACACTTAAAGCCGACGTTTCTTCACACGTACTACTGGCTCTAAGTGTCATCTCTGATGACTCTTAGTATCTAACATCTTTTTATTGTACCTCTCTTTCTACAGAATACCTTCCTCTTTTAATTCCGTTATCCCTTTAATTAACTACTCCCGAAAAGCGAGATTCTCTGAAGGGTGGATTGAAGGCTATATTCATCTTCTAAACCTTTAGGTTTTGAAGAAGTTTGTGCTTTCTTTCTGTGTCTTTAATATACCATATTTTTTATGTGTTTTCAATATGTAATGTTGCTAAAATGTTTTGAAGATTATTTGTTCAAAACACAGAAATTTTGGTTTACATAATAAAAAGTCTTGACTGAGAAAACAAGATTTGATATAATAAATATGTTGAGTTGTTAAAATTTTAATATTTCACAAAGAAAAAGCAAGGCTCTTTTGAACCTTGCTTTTATGTTTTCAACACTGTACGGGCGAAGAAAATTCGCCCGTTTTTTTGATGTCAGTTTTATATAAGACCTGCAATCATCTTTTTAAGGTGAGCAAGGTCGCCTACGTTTGTAACGCCGTTTTCATCGATATCGCTGTTTACTTTAGCGGCTTCTTCTTCAGATAAAAGACCTGCAAGAAGTTTCTTAATGGTGGCAATATCACTTACGTTTACAACGCCGTCGCCGTTGGCATCGCCTTGAATAGAAGTTCTTTCCTTTACGGTTACTTCATATTCGTAATCTACACAACCGAAATGAATTGTAACGGTTTGTGTTCCTACTTTATAAGGATCGTAACCGGAAACCACTTCATCTATTGGTAAATCAAACCATGTAGACCAAAATGCTTCAACGTCAATATAACGGTCTTCTGATGCTGTGTTAATATAAGCACTGAAATCCATTTCAGTGTAGAAGGGTTCACCGTATTCAAATTCGTAAACAAGTCCGAATACAGCGCTTACAGAGGTGGGCTTAGCCCAAAGAATTTCTCCGTTAGAGCTATAGAGAACATTGTCTTCAACATAGTAATTCTTGTTTGCTTCATCCACAGTTATTTCGCTAAGGTTAAGGCAATCAAAGAATGCACGTTCGCCTATATTTTCAACACTTGCAGGAATGTGAACTTTTGAAATATACTGATTATTTGCAAAAGCGTAGTTGGCAATAAGTTTTGTACCTTCTTCAATAACAACTTCGGTGCTTATACCGGGCGCATACTTATAACCGTAGAGATAGTTTTCAAGATAAACAGGACCGTAAGGCTGTTTTTCGAGCCATGCAGAACCGTCAAATGCTAATCCGCAAAGACTTTCAAGATTATCTGAAACGTCAATATCTGTAAGATTTTTACTGTTTGCAAATGAGTAATAAGTAATATGGGTTACGCTTTCGGGTAATTTTAATGAAGTTGCTTTGTTTCCATAGAAAGCGTAATCTGAAATAAATATTTCGCCCTCTTTAAGATTAATTCCATTAATCGGACAATTTGAGAAAGCGCCGATATCTATATAAAGTTCATCACTTTCAAAAATAACTTCTTCAAGAAGAGTTGAATAAGAGAAAGCATATTCGCCTATATAGGTTACATTTTTAGGAATAACAACACTTTCGAGGTCGGTGCTGTAGAAAACTTCATAACCAACGGAATTAAAGTATTCGTGTCTGCTTAAGGTTAAATCTTTAAGAGGTGTGTAAGAGCAAGCGCTGGAACCTAAATACTGAACGCTATCGGGCAAATGCAAACTCTTAAGCTGTGATTCGCTGAAGCAGTAAGAACCGATTGCTCCAACACCGTTGGAAATAGTGATGTTTTCAAGCGCAGAAGCGTAGAAACAGGAATCACCTACGTATTCAACGTTTGCAGGAATTGTTATGGATTTAATTCCGCTTTCTGCAAAAGCGCATTCTTGCATATATCCAAGGGTTTCGGGAAGTGTTATGCTTTCAAGATTTTTACAATATTTAAAAGCATAAGCGCTAATGTCGGTAAGACCTTCAGGTAAGGTTACTTTGGAAAGGTTAAGAGAACTTGTGAATGCGCAGTATACAATGCTTGTAACGTTTTTAGAAACGGTTACTTCGCTTAAAGCAGAGTTTGCAAAAGCAGCATCAGCCATATCGATAACGGTATCAGGCATTACGTAAGCGCCTGTTTTGTCTTTATCGCAAAGTAAAACTTTGGTCATATCGCTGTTATAAATAACTCCGTCTACCTTTTTGTAACCTGCGGGATTGTTGCTTAAGTCTAAAGAAATGCCGCTGTAAACTATGGAGTTATTAAAGAAAACGTCCATATCTATTACTGTTGCAGGAATCTTGAAAATGCCCTGTTTTGCGGGTGGGAATGCAACTAATTCAGTAAGGTTTTTATCAAAAACAACACCGTCTACACTGGCAAGTTTTTCGTTGTTTTCAGAAACGTTTATTTCTTTAAGGTTTGTTAAGTTAAGCAACCAAGAATTATCTATTTCGGAAATGCCGCTGCCAAGGTTCAATATTTCAAGATTTTCAAGGTATTCAAACATTGATTCCGAAAGCATTGTAACGGTATCGGGAATAGTAAGCTGCGTTGCAATGTTTGTATCCCATTCATCATCTTCCCAATCGTAAATACTCATTATACCCACAACGGTATTACCGCCAAGTGTTGAAGGAATGTTTACAACCTTATCGGTACCGTTATATGCGGTAATTATTGCAGTGCCGTCCTGAACAATGTACTTAAAGCCATCGGATTCTTGTTCGCCTACAATAGTGATTTTAATTTCACACGGTTTGCCATCCAAAGTGGCGGGCGCTGTATATGTATTACCTGCATACAAATGAGTTTCATATTGGTCAAGATCCCAACTTGAGTATGAAAGGTTGTAGTAATCACCGTTGTATTGGAAACCGTAATTAGAACTTGTATTAATTATTGTACCATCGGTCAATTCAACGGTGTATTTTATGTTCTGATGATCCCAGTTATAGTAATACCAACGGTTACCGCTTTCATCGAAGTTATAGTAACCGCTTGTGTATTCTTTAATAATAATGGGATCAATTGTAATGTTTTTAATGGGGGAGGGGTTAACGTTAACGGTTACTTCAACGTCTTGACCGAAAATGTTAAGTGTCTTTTTGTTTTCGCCAAGAACCAACGGGTTTGAAAGCTGTTCAAAGTTATCGTATCGAATATAATAATTTCTGTTGTTATAACTGTAGTTCTGGCCTTTATAAGTTGCAGAAGTACCGTCTTTGAAGTTTATGGTATATTCGAGACTGTTGGTCCACCAATAAATGAATACGCTTTCACCGTCGGGTGAAGTGGATAAATGACCGTTTTTGCCTTCTCTGATATTTACGGGGTTAACGGTAACACTTTCAACAGGAGATTCAAGAATTGTTACGTCAAGTTCCTTTGTGACACCTAAAATGCTTAAGGACGGTTTATAGGTTTTGCCTACTTCCCAATGATTACTGTACTGGTCGTCGGTATATACAAAAGAGTAATACTCGCCGTTGTAGTCAACACCGCTTGTGGAATTTTCATTACTTGTGTAAACAGTGCCGTCTTTTAAAGTAAGTGTGTAATCAAAACTGTTGCCCCAATCGTAACGGAACCATGCTCCGTCAGGGCTGTGTTCGTTAAGATTGCCGTCTAAATTTTCAATAAGTTCTAATTTCGACGGAGTAACAACAAAACTTTCAACGGGGGTTTCAATTATAGAAACACTTGCTTTATAGGTTTTACCCATAATATCAATGGGAAGATTGTAAGTATTTCCTGCGGTGAAAGGATTTGAATACTGGTCGTAGTAATAATTGTTTAAACTATAGTATTGACCGTTATATTCAAAAGAAGTTCCTTCGGCTTTTATGGCTGTACCGTCATTAAAATAAATAGTATATTTTAACTTATATTCCCAGTTGTAATGAAAATAGTCCTTTTCGGGATTTTGGGAAAGATAACCGTTTGTACCCTCAATAATTTCCACATTTTCAAAAACAACATCTTTTATTGGGGATTCAGTTATTGTTACAGGAACAGTAGCGCTTACACCAAAAATAGAAATAGATGCATTGTAGGTGTTACCTGCATACCAATGTTCTTCGTACTGATTATCGCGGGTTTCTATTTCGTACCAGTCCATTCCGTAAGCAAAGCCGTCGTTACCGGAATATTCCATTACGTAGCCGTCTTTGAAAATTACGTTGTAGCTAAAGCTATTTGACCATACCCAGTTATAATAGTAAAATTCTTCATAAGTATTATGGTTATACGCTGTGTAGCCGTTTGTGCTTTCAATAATCACAGGAGGGCTTGTTACAACAATTTCCTCAATGGTAGTTTCTGATAAATCAACAGTAATTGTTTCAGAGGATTTTGAAGACATATCTATTCTAAGTGTATAGGTTTTGCCTGCTTCAAGGTAATAACCAAACTTGAAGTTTGCATTGCACATAGAAGAGTTTCCTGCTTCGGTAAGGCGGTTGCCGTTTTCATTAAGCAACGTTGCATAAACGTCTGACTGGCCGTTATTTATGTCAGAAGAAAAAACGTAAACGTCAGTCTTTTCGGGAACAACGGTAAGATAAGCCGCAGTACCCCATTCAATCATTGGAACAACAACCGAAGAACCTACTTTGAGTTCGGCAGTAATTGCTTCGGGTTGTTCTTCGGCAAATGCAACTATTCCAACGCTTGTTAATGACATAAGCATTAAGACGCTGAGTAACAGTGCAAGAGCCTTTTTAAAAGTCTTTTTCATAAAATCTCTCCTTTAAGATTTAATGTATATCACAAATCCGTGTTGGGCTATTTGCATCAAAATAACCCATTTGGATGTTTGTGCATTTTTTAGAAACAGGCATTCCGCTTTTTGCGCAGCATACTACCTGTTTTATGTTTGCATGAAAAGCAAATTTTTCGCTTTCCTTACCGCTTTCCTTATAAAAACCGTCAATCGCTTGTGAAAAAATGTCAGGGGAAAGGTTGGTGCGGTTGCTGCCGTGCCATACAGCAAGGCTGTAAGAAGGTGTTACGCCCACAAACCAGTTGTTTGTAAAATGGTCGTCGGTTCCTGTTTTTCCCGCAACGTCGGTGTATTTACACCTTGCGGCGCGGCCTGTACCTTCCTTAACCACTCCAACTAAAAACTCACGCATAATATCGGCAGAAGCGGGTTTTACAATCTGATTTTTCTGTACTTCTTTTGCGTATATTTCTTTACCGTTTGAATTTGTAACTTTTATTACTGCTTTTGGCTCTGTATAGATACCGCCGTTTGCAAAGCATTGGTAGTATCCCGCCATATTAACAACCGAAACGCCGTCAGTAAGGTAACCTAATGCAACGTTACCTAAAACTTCTTCTTCACCATAAACTTTAGCCGAATAACTTTCGCTTTTAAGTGAAAGAGAAAAACTCTTGTTTAAAAAGTCAAAAGAATTGTTAACGCCTACTTCTGCAAGGCACTTAACAGCCACGGTGTTATAGGATTGCTTTACGGCATCGTAAATAACGGTTGGTTTATATGTATAGGTCTTATTTGCGTTTGCGGGCCAATCGGTTAATTTTCCGCTTTCGCCTTTAATTTGTTTGTAAGGCGAATCTTCATAGGTTTTATCCCACGAAATAATACCTTTTTCAAGTGCGGGCAGATAAACGCTTAACGGTTTAAAAGCCGAACATGGCGGATTAAGCGCTAAAGCAAAATTCTTTGTTTTTTCATTTGGCAAAGAACTGTAAACGGCAATTAATGCACCGTTTAAGTCGGTCATGGCGCAGGCAGAATCGGTTGTGCTTACGTATTTTTCACAAGAAGCCTTAATACTTTTAAAAGCAACTTCATTAAAGGCGGTGTAAACGCTGTAGCCTTTTTTGAAAAGTTGTTTTTTCCCTTTTTCAAGGCTTATGCCTTTTTTGTTTTGTAAAATAATGGCTGTTTCTTCAATAACAATATCAAAATAAGCCGAAAACTCACTTTTCTCTACTTCGGCAAGTGAGGAAAACTCGCCCAACAGCATATTGTTGGCGCCGTAAATTTTAAGAGACGCGGCAGAACCTTTGCAGGAACAACAGCCGAAAATCAAACATAAAAGCAGTAGTATGCAAAGTATTTTTTTAATAAAAATCACCCCGTAAGACTAATATATTACATAATAACATACTAATTATTTAGAAGCAACCGTTATTACAATAATTCGCTGTCGGGTTTGAAAGAAGGCATAAGTTCAAGTTTAAAAAGATTATTTCTGTGCTTTGTGTCTATAAGTTCTTTTTTTGCTTTGTCTTCAATTTCACCCGTGCGGATATATTTATCAAGTTCACTGTAAGTAAAACCTAAGTTTTCTTCATCGGTTTTTCCGCACAGTCCGTCTATAGGCGTTTTGTCTACCAATTCTTTTGGAAGACCTAAAAGGTAACCTATTTCCTTAACTTCTGTAACGGTAAGGTGTGACATAGGTGAAAAATCGCCCACAGAATCGCCGTAGCGTGTGGAGTATCCAACCCAATCTTCCGAAAGATTACAAGTGTTTGCTACTCTGCCGTTTACCGATTGGCTTACGGCGTAAAGCGTAGTCATTCTTATTCTCGGCGGAATATTGGTGCGCGACTGTTCGCTTAAAGGAATATCGCTTGGGAATGCTTTTAGAATTGCATCAACGGTATCTTTAATATTAACCTCAAAGTACTTAATGCCAAGGTGGTTTACAAGCATATACGCCATATCAATGTCGTGCTGAACACCCTGCGGCATAAGAACACCTATAACGCGGTCTTTACCAAGCGCTTCAACGCAAAGAGCCGCGGCAACCGAACTGTCTTTACCGCCCGAAATTCCCACAACGGCATTACAGCCTTTGCCGTTGTTATCAAAAAAATCTTTTATCCACTTTACGCAATCGTTTTTTACTTTTAGTGCATTAAACATAACATTACCGCCTTAATTGTAAGTAAAACTTTTGTTTTCTGTAAGTGCTTTTTTGTAATTTGAAACGTAATACTTTGCCATATTCAAATTCTGTTCGCTGTAATTTCCGCATTCTTCAGGTTTCGCACCCGGAATATCGCCCTCAAAATTTATAACAAAATCGCACATTTCAACAACCAAAGGATAAACGTCTTCGCTTTTTAAATCGCCGAACATAAGTAAATAGCAACCCGTTCGGCAACCCATTGGTCCGAAATACACAACATCATCTTTCTTGCTTGAATTGCGCAAAAAAGTTGCGCAAAGATGTTCTATTGTGTGAAGGGCTGGCATATCAATAACAGGTTCAAAGTTCGGCGCAGTCATACGAATATCAAAGGTGGTGATAACACAGTTGTTCTGTTTGTCTTTACGCGAAACGTAAAGTCCTTTTTTTAGGTTTAAATGGTCTATTTTAAAACTTTCTATCTTATTCGTAAAACCACATCCAAGATATATTATATTTAAAATATATTATATCAATAGTACATTGTAAATGTCAAGGTTTATACTTAAAAACAACGGCACAAAATAATGCGGTTTTAGGCTGACGAGAGTTGAACTCTTTGCGGTTTCGCTCTCCGCCTTTATTAATCAGGCTTTGTGTTCATTTTAGCAAGGCGTCAGCCTTGCGTCAAATTCGCACTTCACCTGATAAAAAATTCGTAGGCAGAAACTCTTC
>JAZUPW010000034.1:0-40729 GCA_045605385.1 Acutalibacteraceae bacterium | reverse complement strand
TTGCAGTTTTGTATGAATAAATTTGATTCGATTTCGAAGTTGCAAAAATACAGTAATACTTTGTGTCTTACTGTGTTTTAAAACAAGAAAGCGTTCAAATTTATCAGAAAAACCTATTTATCCCTAAGGACAAGACCCGTTAGGGTGTTTCTTTAATGGATGTTTAGTGAAACTTTCTAACAGGTGTGTTTGTTGGGTGAACCGTTTAGGCTCTTTACCATTTTGCATTAGAAAAGAGGTTTCGCATACTTTGCATGCGAAACCTCTTTGGGGTTATATATGATTTATTCCATTGTACCGACAATTTCTTTTATATCGCCGTCCTAGTATGAGATGATAGTGTTTACCTTTTCAGCAACATAAAACTACCACAGAACATGACATAATTCTACGAAGTTTTTTCATATTCCTTATCTTTGATTAATGCGAATCATAATTTGATATAAATGACTCACATTCCTCTAAAGGAAGTGCTTTGGAATAATACCATCCCTGAACAAAGTCGCAAGCAGATGAAGATACAAGCGTGTTTTGTTCTTCTGTTTCTACGCCTTCGCAAATAACTTTAATATTCAGGCTGTGCGCAAGAGCAATGATTCCTGTAAACAAGTCTTTACCTTTTTCTTTTTTTGTTTTGAGTAAAATATCACGGTCAATTTTTACTACATCAATGGGATAATCGCACAAATTCGCAAGGGATGTGTACCCGCTTCCCAAGTCATCAAGATACACTCTGAACCCAATTTCCTTACACAACCTTACATTGTTCGTTGCAGTTTCTCTGTCTTTTTCTATGGCATCTTCGGTAATTTCAATGGCAATCTTTGATTTGTCAAAAGAATAACTGTTTGAAATCATCTTGAGTTTATCAATAAAATTTTCTTCCGAAAGTGTTATTCTTGTAAAGTTACAGGAAAGCGTTATGCTTTCAAAAGCCGTACCCTTCCATTTTTCAAGCTGACGACAGGTAAGCTCAAACATATAGAAGTCGTGCTTACTTATAAGCCCTGCTATTTCCATGTTCCCAATATATTTACCAGGACCGACAAGTCCTTTATCAGGACTATCCCACCTTGAAAGAGCTTCTGCTGAAACAATTTTTTTGGTTTTGTTATCAACAATAAACTGCAGATACATCTTAAATTCGTTTTTTTCAAACCCCTTTAAAATGCTTTCGGTGATTTTCTTTTCTTCTTGAATCATATTCATAGAATGAATATCGCAGAAAAAAATCTGCTTTTCCGTACCAAAAATTCTGTTACAGTTCTTTCTGAGATTAAATAGAAGAATTTCACAATTTCTATCAGAACTTCCAAGATGATAGACGGCAGAGTGAAACACAAGTTTGTTGTTTTTCTCCTTCACAGCTTCAAAACTGTTGAGCTTATTCATAACTTCGGTGAGCCTTTTTTTTGCGTCATCTTCATTTGTGGATTGAAACGCAAAGGCAAAGCCGTTTTCGGTAATTCGTGCAGAGATTTCTCTGTCGCCCGTATGCTCCGAAAGAACGGATACTGTGTATTTGAGTACATCGTCAAAAGAACTGTCACCGTGATAAGAACGAAGATAACTACTGTCTAAAATAATATATGCAAGGTAATAAAGACTTCTTGAAATATCGCTTATGGTGTATCTGAAATGATATTTGAAAAATTGTAGATTTCCAATTCCGGTCTCGAAGTCTGTCATTTTATCCGACTCGTTTTCTTTGCGTATGCGTTTGATACGAAAAATCAGCAGAATTACAGAGGCAAGCAAACTCAAACAAAAAACAAGAGCTATTACAATCCAAATGTAATTTGTCTTTGCATTTTCAGTTGCATAAGAAAGATATATTCCGCTTTTGACATCTTCCGGAATCTCACTTGCTACAGTTTTAGTTTTTGAAATCAGCACATCATCCATAAGGTTTGTGAAAACAAGACCTGATTTCACTGTTTTACCGTCTTTTTCAAAGGATACAAGTTCTAAATAATCCTTATAATAAGGCAGGGTGCTAATATTTTGGGAAGAAGAAACAATCTCTACCTGCAAATTTTCTCCCATTATATTTTTATCTGCTTTATTTCCATTGATATAAACAAAATCCACCCCTGAGCGTTCAGAGATAATTTCCAGCATATCGGGAATAATCCCACGGTATTCGTTATTGTTCTCGTCATAGAATTCAATCGGATAATTATCAGGACTTCCTGCTACATAGATGCAATCTCCCAAACCTTCGGTTTTTTTAGTAGTATGAACCTCGGCAAAAACAGGCTGAACGCAGAAAACAATTATTAGGAATATTGCAATCATATATTTTCTCATTTATAAAAGCACCTCGCCTCTGTTAAATATTCATCTTCTTTCGTTCAATGCGTCCCCAATCAAGTTTTTTCTTTTTATAGCCCTTGAACGCAGTAAGTCTTACAAATGCCATAATAAACCTTAACGTTGTAACCTCAAAGAAGCAAAGCATTATGGCTTTTATACAGTCTTTGAATTTTACTGTTAAATCTATGGTCTGTATTCTTGAAAAGAACGCCGTCAGTGTCAGAATCGAATTATATGCGGCATAAACAAGCATAAAAAGAAACATAAACGGCAAATTGAGCAAGTCTAAAAAGAATGCCGCCACCATTGTAAACACGCCAAAAACTTCAATAAATGGCGAAAGCAATTCATACAGCAAAAAGTACATATATGAAATAAAACCAACTGCACCGAATTTAGGATTTCCAAGCATCTTTTTATGCTTCCACATAGTCTGGAAAAGTCCAAGATGCCAACGTTTACGCTGTTTTTTCAAGTCTGCCAATTTTTCAGGCACCTGAGTCCAGCATACTGCATCGGTTGCATATTTTATAGAATACGAAATATGATTTGTAAGGCAATAGGAATGAAGTTTTACCACAAGTTCCATATCTTCACCCATTGTGCCGTGGTCATATCCGCCAGCTGCGATAACTGTTTCTTTTTTGAACATTCCAAACGCTCCCGATATAATCAGTGAGCCATTAAAATGGTCAAATAAAATTCTTGACGCTAAGAAAGAACGGTCGTATTCGAGTAACTGCATACAAGCCAAAATATTCTTAGGCAATCTGTATTTTATAACTCTGCCCTCGCTTAGTGTCACATCGTTACAAGGTCTTACCGTTCCGCCTACCGCAACCACATTTTCTTCTTCCAAAACTGGAATTACAATCTTTTTCAAGGAATCATACTGCAGAACGGAGTCTGCATCCATACAGATAAAGTATGGATACTGCGCAGCGTTGATTCCCATATTCAGCGCATCTGCTTTACCGCCGTTTTTCTTGCGAATGAGAGTAAGAGGAACCTTCTGGTCATAAGATTCATAAATAAATTCTTCAGGTTGACATGCTATACTTCTGTGGAGAGGTCGTCTTACCGGATGCATATTATATGCATCAATTAAAACGCGCGATGTTTCATCCTTTGAGCCGTCATCCACAACGATTATCTCGTAAAGTTTATAATCCAGCGATAGTAAGGATTTTACAGTCTGCACAACCGTTACTTCCTCGTTATATGCAGGAACCACTATTGTTATTGGTACAAAATAGTTATCTGTAAACTTATTCATCAGTCTGTCCTGCATCTTTTTTTTGTAAAGAGTTGTTGCACCCACAACTACCGATAAGAACAAAAAAGTAGAGTAGCCGATGAGATATATGACAAAGCAAACGCTGATAATATCAAAAGCATTTTTTATTGTTTCCATTTCCATTATGTTTTCACCGCCTCGGAGTGTCAAACTTCACACGCCTTAAATTTGTTAAATTTCAATACTTTTAATTTTTCGTCCTCGTAAGGCTGACGTATATTTGCAGAATTTTCTGCAGAATTATCGAAAATTTTCATTTTCAAACCGTATGGAGCTCGGCACTCCGACGGCTTTCTGCATTTCTCTTATCAAGACGGTAGCGCATAATTTCTCTTGCGTATCTGTCGTTTCCGTCAAAAACATTTATCAAATCGTGATATGTATATCCAAGTTTTTCAAGACTTATTGCGCTATTCTGCCTTATGTGCCAATTAGAACTTGAAAGGTTTTCTACCAATATTCTGAAAGTAACATCACCGGGATATGATTTCAGCGCAGATGAGGCAATCGCCTGATATTCCCATATACGACCTTCCAAATTTTCCGCTATCGCCCAAATACTGCTTTCAGCTTCCTTAATCGGGAATTTTTCAAAGTATCGGATAGCTGCAAAACGAAGCTCACTATTTACCTTTTCGTTTGATAAAAGTTCCAGCATTTCTTTATCGCAGCGGATATTACCAAAACGAAAGTAATTCAAAATATTAAGCTGCATTTCGGTGGAATATGCATTAAAACTTTCAAAAAGCATTTCTTTTAAGCATTCTTTATCCCCGTTGTAATTCAAAAGCCCGTCACAAATTAGCTTTGAGTGATGGAAGGATAAATTTTTGTCTATAATTTTTAAGGATGCCACAACAACATCAGGTCTTTGCATACTGTAAAGTGCTTTTAGGGTGTTTTCTCTGCAATATACATTTACGGACCTTAAAAGATCTAAAAGGGCAATAACTACCTTTTCACTATCATAATATTTTAGTATGTTGTATTTGTGAAGTATGTAAGGAAAATATGCAGTTTTTATGGTGTCCTTGTTTATGTAACGATGAGTAAGATATTCAAATACATAAAAAGTTTCAACAAGATATTTCTGTGCCGTATCGGGATCCTTTTCAAAAATACTTTCAAGCGCTCTGTCAAACGCTGTAATTCCAGCGATTCTGTCAAGCTTTTTACAAAGATATCTTATATGTTTTTCTGATATTTTGTTTCCGCTTTTGATAACTTCTGTCTGGTTGTAAATGATTTTTTTGAGTTTTTGAGAATTGGTGTCAAGTGATTTTTCGCGGTGGCGTAAAACAAAAACATAGACTATGTTAAATGCTATCATGCTGATGCATATTGCGATATAAACATAAATCATAATCTCTATTTTCATTTTCACTCACACCCTTTCCATAACCCTTGCATAATATAATACGATTCTTTGAGTCTTTCGTGATATGTTACTTTGTTGCCCCAACCTTGAAGCTTAATTTTGTCAAGTTCAATTCTTTTTTCTCCCGTGCCAATTCCTGCATAAATTTTGTCAATGCCTATATATTCAATTCCATAGTTTCCGTCATAGTAGTCATCGTGAATTTCCATCTTTGACGGATCTGCAAAATTCATAAGCTGCCACGGAAGCTTGATTTCAATATAATCTCCGCTCGAACAAAAGTCTGCTAAAGAATTAAACTCTTTACTTTTTGGATTTGCATTTCCATATAAAAGCTTGCCCGTTTCGTAAGACTCCGCAACCGTTTCTTTTGTTTCAGGAGAAAGTGCTATCGCAGTACGAAGTATAAGTTCAATGGTTACAAACTTTGGCGAATTTTTTTTTGGGATATTATTTTTTAAGTAAGTGTCAAACTTATAAATATCCTTTGAATATGTGGAACGAAGTGCATCATAACGCTCTTGCACCATAATACGGCTGTTATCCTTTCCGTCAAGCACAATAACAAAATCTGCATCTCTATCGAATTTTACATCAAAGTTTTTGCAGTAATTACTGCCCGTTTTCGGGGTAACATCAAGAGGAATATATAAAACCTCGTTTTCAAAATCAAGTCCGTCCTTCTTTACGAGAAAATACATAAACTTCTCGTCATATTTAACTGAAAGTTCTGTGATTCCGCTTTGAATTTTATCATTCTCTGTCCATTCGGTTACATCGCCATCAACATAACATACAGATTTTTCTTTTCCAGGGTCAAAGGATAAAAGTCCGAAATATTGTTCATTTGTCTGGTAGTCTGACCAATATGCTGTACGAGTTAAGTTTACTGCGTGCATTGTGTTCCAGGTTCTCTTGAACCATTCATCCTGCCAAGTAAATACACAACCACCGTTGCAACCGGATGTTTTAATGTCTTCCCAACAATCAACAAGAGCCTGTCCTTGTGCTTGTTCCGAAGTATTGCCCTGATTTCTGCCGGTGTCTTTATCAACCTGAGCCATACCTCTGCCGGTAGACACACCAAACTCCGATATTACTACAGGCATTGTGTGATGGTTGTTAAGCATTGTAAGATAAGCTTTGTATGCATTTACTCTGCCTTGTTCGTCACGGAACGAGTCTTTTGATTCAATTCCAAACACAGACCAATCCTCGGCAAAACTCAAGTAATACGGATAGTAGGGGTACACGTGATAGGAAACAAACTGACCGGATAAAAATGCATCCGTGGTCTTTATATGCTCCACATCAACCTGTGCACATTTCATAAAGAAATCGGTGATAATTTTGGGATACTCAAAAGGGTCAGTTGTAGGCCAGTTGGAAAACGCCAGAATTCTTTGCTCACCATATCGCTTAGTTTCATATTCAATGGTTTTATCGCCCACCATAGTAAGCATTGTTTCAAAAGGAGTAGCGTCGGGGGAAGTATACATATACTTCCCGCTATAAGATGAATAACCTTCTTGGTCTTTATATAAATCGTCGGTATAGCTGACCGTTGAGTCGTCCCACTCAACACCTAAAATATATCCGATTACCCAATCTGATATATCTTTTTTATATGTTCCATGGCCTGCACTTGCAACTCTGCCCAAATTGAGTTTTCTGTTTCCGTGAATAACATCAACCATTATTTTACTGTGTTCTAAAAATGTATCATAAAAGTCCTTGCTGTATGCATCTCTGTGGGAATTTAGGACATAGTCATTCACCCAAACGCCGTGAAGCATATAAAGAGGATTTTTGTTATCTTTGTTATATTCATAGAAAGCATCATAGAAGGTGTCGTTTTGGATTGTGTAAACACGAATGGTGTTTGCACCCATTTCCTGTATGTATTCAAACCATCTTAAATATGTTTCTTTGTTAATAGCGAATGAGGTTGCCCACTCGCCGGGAATTCCAGAGCCCAAATTCACACCGCGAATTTCATAAGGAGTAAAGGTGTCTCCGTTTTTTATATATATTTCTTCGCCGTCTACCTTCATAAAATACTCTGTGGGCTTTTGTTTTCCAAAATCAAAATATATACCTTCATAAAAGTATAACCAATCAAATGAAAGAAGTACAAGAATAATAGAAACTACTGTTATAATATATTTTTTCAAAACCTGTACCTCCTTTTTCTTTAATCTGATACTTCGTTATATTTTTTCGTTTTTGATTCTGCGCTATTTTGACGAAGTGATTCGATATTTTCGTCCATAAAGGCAATTCGTTTGGTAATAAAATCCTTCATCTGCGAAATTGCTTCATCATAATTTCTTGGATTTCTCTCGGTAGGATGCATAAGGTCATACTCCTGATTGAAGGTGTAACCCCATCTTTCGTAATTTCTATCCACTGCAGCTCCTAAATACTCTATGGTATCATCAATAAATCCAAATAAGTATTCTTCGCTGAAAACTGTTTTTCTAAGCTCGTAGTATCTTGTAATAACCCTATCTGTAAAATCCGAGTCCATAAAAAGCATTTGATACCACAGTCCCGAGTTCAGTTTGAACTCATCTGTTGGCATTGCGCTTTCCTGATAGGCATCAAGAGCTGAGTTAAAGTCCCATACGCACATTTTGTATTTACCGTCTATGTCCTTGTAAATGTAGGTTGAAAGAGAACCTGCATCATAGTTACAGGTGAATTCATTAATTAAAAAATAGTCAACAAATGAATCTATATCAATGTAATTCTTGTATCCATACTTCTTGTTGTTGTAGTCATAGGAATAAAGTGTTTTTTCAAATAATGAAAACTCATTTTTTATTGCCTCTTTAAGCTCAGGTGTAATATTTTTAGTACCGGGAAATACAAGCTCATGCTGGGTTTTTGCACGGGTTGTATAGTTAGTAAAAGGATAGAGTTTGTTTACTTCTTCGGTATCACCCCAATCGAGACGAAGGGCATAACCCGAAAATGTATTATCTTTCTTGTTTACCTGAAGATTCAGTCTTGAACCTTCTTTTCCGGCAGTTATCATTTCTGTTGCAAGATAAAGACCTCTGTATTCACCATTTAATACAAGTTCAAAAAATCTCACGTTCGGGCTATACTCCATAATTTCGCCCGAAATGTTATAGCACATATAATTACGCATAAGCGTTTTGTCAAGAAAAGGACCATGCAACGCCCACTCGTGATGCGCATCCATTCCAAGAAATTCCTGCGGATTATTTGTGCCGTCAGCATTTACAAATCTTATAAAATAGTTGGGCTTTTCAAACCTTCTTGACGAATGTCCTCTAACTCTGATCATAACTTCGCCCATACTTTTTGCATTATCCGAAAGATGATTATATTCCTGCTTGTTATCAATTACGTCAAGCGATGCTCTTATGGTTGTAGTCCCATCTGCTGCAAGAGTATAATCTATAACTTTATACTCCTCATCGTAAATGGGACTTCCCGGAATTTCCATTCCGTTTGTATTGATACTTACAATGGGCAGGTGCGTGCAAATAGAGTCGTTCGTGTGTGTTTTGCACACCTCTTTTTCTTCTGCCATAATATGCTCTATATATCTTGCGCCATTATCTTCCGGCATAATAAAACTTATACAAAGCACCATAGTCAGCACCAAGGCTGTAACAGATATTCCTATTATTTTATATTTCAACCTCGGCACCTCCTTTTGTGGTCAGTTAATAGGTTTAATTTGAAACCTCATCGTTTTGCATAACAGTGTTTACATATTCGATATTACCGATTTTATAAATCTCATCGCATATACCAATGTTGTTTTTCGCTTCTGCCTGAGAAAGAAGCTTTGCAGTAATTTCATAGATAAATTCAATAGATTCTGTTGTTGAGTTTTTTACTCTGAGCACTGCTTTGGCTCCAAAAAATTTATACATTATAGCCTGAATTTGTGCCTCTTTGGTACGGTTACCTCTAATGATTACAAGCATGCGGTTGTTATTCTTGATTGCACCCAATATGAGAAAAAGTATAAATACGAATGCGCTTCCGATACCTGCAACGACAAAGTCGCCCACACCGCAGCAGATACCCACAATAATTGTCCAGAATATGTAAACAGTATCTCTTGAATCCTTAATCGCCGTCCTGAAACGAACAATAGAGAGAGCACCGACCATACCAAGGGAAAGTGCTACGTTGTTTCCAATAACTGTCATAACCATTGAGGTAAGGACTGTTAGAACAACGAGTGATACATTGAATTTTTTGCTGTAAATTGTTCCTCGGTGTGAAATCATATAGGATATAAAAATTAAGAATCCCAAAACACCTGAAACTAAAATATTTGCGGCAATTTGCTCCCACGAGAGAGTTGACTGGTCTTTGATAAGATTAAAAATCTGACTTCTCATTTTTAAAAACTCCTTTTCTCATATTTCATCATAACTTTGCTGTCTTGCCAAAGCGTATTTGCTTACCGACAACTCGCTTTTATTGATACTGTTTATAAATTGCCTGATGTAATCAAGTAAAAATCCGTTAAACTTTACCTCAAGAACCACATTAAATTTATCTAAAACAGGATACATCACAAGATTTTCTGAAAACAAATCAAAATTGGTTTCCGTTGCCACAATGTTATTGTCAAAGGTAATCCTGATTTTATTTTCCTTTGCAATGTATGCTTTACGGTTATACTGCACGATTGTTTTCGGTCGGTAGCACTTATAATGCATAAGTCCGTAACATTCTGCAGCAAAATCCTCTTCGTATTTTAACAAGACCTCATACTTTCCGGCAATTAACGCCTCTGCATCCGTTTTTGTCATACGAAGTGAGCGTTTCTTTTGATGCGCCCCCTGCTTTTGCTTCATTTCAAGCATTGCAAAATCGTGCTTTGGGTCATAAATTCTAAGTCTTATTTTTCGTCTGGTTTCAACGCCTTCAAGTTTTTCAAAGAAATCGTCATCGTATATTGTGTCAAAATAGAGTGAGCGTATGATGTAGCCATCTGTTCCGTTATGCTCATCTTGTATCATAAGCATATCCAGATAATGAGATTTAGAACGAAACTCATCAATATTTATTAAAAACTTCTTTTCTTCTCTTGTTACAACATTCATAAAATCCCTTCTTGCAAAAAGAAAAGCCGCAATAATAGAAAGTCCCCAAAAAAGACCTTTATCATTGCAGCTGGACTGGCATAGTATAAAACCTTAGCCTCTTTGCTTTGCGTCACCGGCTTTCACCGATTTTGCTAAATATTAAATTTTAAATATTATACCATAATGATTTGCTTTTGTCAATTAATCTTTTGCAAAAACCCAAAGTGTATTGCTTACGGCGATATCCTCATTACTTAACTTGTAAATACTTAATACTACAGTATCTCCGTTTGTCTTTTTATACGTTATTCTTGGTGTTTTACCTTCTAAAAGCTGTCTTTTTAGCGCATCATAATTCAAAAAGCTTATCATTGCTCTGTGGAACTCAGGTGCAACAGAATCATCTATATATTTGGTTAAAAGAGCAGAAAAATGTTCCTCATTTTCGTTATATCCAAGGTACGCGGGCATTAAAATACGATGTGCTTTGTTTGTATCCAAGTCCACACGATATATTCCGTTATATTTTTCCTTCATAACGGAAATCATCGTATCAATTTCTAAAATGCCCGTCTTTGTATGAACATACTCATTATCAGTTAAAGTTTTCTTCGCTTCTTTTGCTTGATAATACTGTGCTTTCGCTTCATACATTCTGATCTCGGCTTCTCGCACCATTTCTTCGGTATTCGTATTCTGTGTTCTGTACGACATACCAACCGCAACGTGATAATCCCTTGGTTCAAGCTGTTCAATCAGCATATCAATGCCTTTCTTTATATCGTCCTGAGAGGTGTTTTGAGCAAATACCAAGAACTCATCTCCGCCCATTCGGTATATCTTGTAACCGTAGAATACTTCCTTTAGCGTATTGGCAATATACAAAAGCATTTCATCGCCTGCAGCATGTCCGTACTTGTTATTGCGAAGGTGAAGTTCATTAACATCAATATAAATACACGAAAATTCCTGCGGTTTTTCCTCATCAAACATCAAAAGGTCTTTTTTGTATGTAACACGGTTTGAAACTCCTGTAAGTGAATCGGTTGTTGCCGCAATTACTGTTTTGTTTAAATGCTTTTTATTGTAAATTGCAATGGAAAAACAAACTGCAACATCTTCCAAAAGAAGTCTGGCTGTTCTGCCGTTTTTAGGGTTTAGAACACCAAGAATGCCAATATGATTGTTTTTGTCAATAACTGTTGCAAAGGAAACCTCTGTGATTTTATGCTCTTTTAGAAAATCATAAAAAGCGAGGTTCGTTTTTACAAGATGGTTGTTTGGAGTAATGCACATAAGGCTTACAGCAAGGTTATTCACCTTGTGAAGTTCTGCGGCATAACGAAGGATTTCTGATATAAAATATTTTCTGTCATCACCCGAAAGGATTTCATTTAAATTGGCAGGCATAACAAAATTGTAATTTTCTCCGTCAGCATCGAAGAATACCGCAGATCTGGATTTTGTAAATCTGGCAATCTCCTTTAAAGACTCGGAAACATTATTCTGCTGCTGATTTATCTCCAAAAGCAATTTTCTGATTTTTGATGCACACGCTGTGGCAAAACTTCTTTGTCTTTCGCTGCGCAACAAAACCATAATATACAAAACCATAATGAGAAATATTATGACAAATGAAACAAGGAAGATCCTTGATATTATATGTGTTTTTTCAAATACCTGAGACTCGTACCTTGCAAGAGTTATCTTCCAATCAATTCCTTCAAGTGTAGAAAAATGAACATAAAGTTCTTCGTCTTTAAGCACGGATTGGAAAGAAGTATAACCTTTTTCGCTATTTATCATTTGCTCATAGGAATAGCCATCATTATATTCTCTGTTTTCTAAGAAAGAAATATTACCAAGTTTGTCATTAATGGTGTCTATAACAAGATTTCCTGTTTCTTTATCATAAACGAAGAGCTGTGCGTCAAGTTCTTTTGCCATATTGTTGTATTTATTTCCTAGAACGTCAAGTTTTATAACGCCATATAAAATGCCGATAGTGTTTCCGTTTACTTTGATGGGAACAGCACTTCTTATGATTTCATAGTTGTCCCTTGTGAGGTCCTTGACTCTTCCGCTTATGTATTCGTCTTTTAACTTTTCCTCTTCAAAGGATATTTGTCCGTTAAGGTCCAATGTTCCCGCCCTTGTTATAAAAGTATTATCCGGCATCAGTATTCCTATATTCTCAATAAGGCCAATGGGTTTAAAGGAGTTAAACATCAAATTAAAACTCTCGCCGTCCGAATAAAGCTTTGCTGCAAAATTTGCCATAGTAGCAAGATTCTCTCGGTCAGATAATAACTGAAGTTCCATATCGTCTTTAATTTGCTTGGTCTGTATATGTAAATTTTCATACGCCTCATCTTCTGCCGCATGGTAAAAATAACTGACAACATTTAAAAACACTATACACAAAAGAATTACTGCTGTTACCGTATATAATATATTGTTTTTTCTGTGTTGCGTTTTTCTGTACTTTATTGCCATTTCTATTCCTTCTTTTCTATGATTCAAAACCATCAATTATATATACACTATCATTATACCATATAAATTCGATTTTTCAATATTTATACCGTTTTTTTAAGGAAATATTTTACTTTTAAGAAAACAACGAATTTTTGTACAAAAATAACCGGTTATAATTTTGCTTTTTACCGTTTTTCAGTATTACTTCTGTAGGTTTGGTGTAGATAAGATAAAAATATATTGCCAATGCAGTTGTATTCAAACCCAACTGCATAATCTGATTTCGCATAACAAATTGATTACTCAATTTTAGCAAAAGAAAAAATACAGCCATTTTTTAATAACTGTACTTAACTCTCTATAAATCGGCTTTTTATTAAACATCCTTTAAAAACGTGCGTCTTGGTTCATTTTCTTGTTGTATTTCGGCAAAATATGTGATAAAATACGTTGGTTCGGAGATGATTGTTATGGCTTATATTATCGGTCAGGTTTTAGGAATCATAGCGGTATTTTTAGGATTTTTAAATTATCAGGTTAAAACCCGAGAACGGGTGCTCTTTGTACATACTGCAACGCTTATTTGTTTTGTTGTTCACTATATGCTTATAGGCGCTTATGCGGGAATGGCAATGAATGCCGTAGGTCTTATAAGAAATATAATATTTTATTTTGTTGGCAAAAAAGGCAGAGTACACCCTGTTTTAGCCGCATTTTTTGCGTTGGTTGTGGGTGTAATGGGAATTATTAACTGGGAAGCCTGGTATTCTGTATTTTGCTTGTTCGGGCTTATTATTAATTCCTACGCGTTGTCTTTTTCAAAACCCGAAAATTTACGAAAAAGTATTTTAATAACTTCTCCGCTTGTACTAATTTACGATGTCTTTGCGCGCTCTTATGGCGGCGTTGCCTATGAAACGGTTGCCATTGTTTCGGCGGTTATAGGACTTATTCGCTTTAAAAAGGGTAATTAATAATGAAAATTGCAGCAAATGTTATAGGCGTACTTGCCGTGGTAATGTTCGTTTTAAGTTATCAATTTAAAACACGTAATAAAATAATACTTTTCAATGGCGCTTCGCGTGTGTTTTACGTTTTGCAGTACATATTGCTTTTTGCTTTTGAAGGCGCTGTAATGGACGTAGTTGCTTTAATTGTAACCGTATTTGCACAACGCAAGGATTCAAAATTTTTCAGCAAATACCCAAAAGTTTTAATTCTTGTTTCTAATTTGGTTATTATAGGCGCAGGTCTTGCGTTGTATAAAAGTCCCATAAGTCTTTTGCCCATTTTCGGTGTTCTTTTTGAAACGGGCGCACTTTGGTTGAAAAGCGAAAAACATATACGTATTGTGTCTTTCTTAGGCGCACCGTTCTGGCTTGTTTATAATCTTGTGTTTGGTGCATACGGTTCACTTATAGGAAATATTATGACAATGTGTTCAATCGGTATTGCAATTTTCAGGTACGATATTAAAAGAATAAGTAAAGGGGATTAAGGATGAGATATCTACAGCCAAAATTAATTGAATGTTTAAAAACGTATTCAAAAGCACAACTGCTTAAAGACGTTGTGGCGGGTATTATTGTTGCAATTATTGCTTTACCGCTTTCTATTGCTCTTGCAATTGCTTCGGGTGTTGAACCCGCTTGCGGTATTTATACAGCCATAGCCGCAGGTTTTGTGGTAGCGTTGTTTGGCGGAAGTTGTGTTCAGATTGCAGGTCCTACAGCGGCATTTGCAACGGTTGTAGCAGGTATTGTTGCTTCAAACGGAATGAGCGGTTTGTTTATTGCTACCGTTATGGCAGGATTAATGCTTATTTTAATGGGCGTTTTAAAACTCGGAACACTTATAAAATTTATACCTCACACCATAACAGTAGGCTTTACAGCAGGTATTGCCGTAACAATTCTTTTAGGTCAGGTTAAAGACTTTTTCGGCATTACGTACGAGCAAGGTATAAAGCCTATTGAAACGATTGAAAAAATAAAGGCTAATATTGAATTTTTCTCTACCTTTAACTGGCAGTCGGTGCTTGTTGGATTTTTAAGCCTTGCAATACTTATTTTTTATCCAAAACTTGAAAAAAGAATACCGCCTTCGCTTATTGCAGTAATTGTAAGTTCGGTTTGTGTTGCATTAATTAAACCCCTTAGTAGCGGAGTTTTTACAATTAACGAACTTTACACCATTCCGCTTGGTTTACCAAAAGTTGATTTTTCTGCAATTTCGGTAACTGGTGAAAGTATAATTAATCTTTTGCCAGATGCCGTTACAATTGCTGTACTTGCGGCAATTGAATCATTACTTTCATGCGTGGTTGCCGACAGTATGGTTAATTCAAAACATAATCCTAACGCTGAACTTTTAGCACAGGGTATGGGCAATATTGCTTCGGTGTTCTTTGGCGGTATTCCTGCCACGGGCGCTATAGCAAGAACAGCGGCAAATATTAAAAACGGCGGCAGAACCCCTGTTGCAGCTATGGTACATTCAATATGTTTGTTTTTGGTACTTATGTTCTTAATGCGTTTTGCTGGTCTTATTCCAATGCCAACAATTGCGGCTATTCTTTTTGTAGTGGCTTATAATATGAGCGAATGGCGTAAGTTTGCAAAAATTGTTAAAAGTAAGGCATTCGGCGATATTTTAGTGTTGGTTGTAACCTTTGTTTTAACCGTTATTTTTGATTTAGTTGTTGCTATTGCGGTTGGCCTTGTTTTGGCAATTGTCATCTCAATATTAAATAAAATTAAATCTAAAGCATAAATATAGAAATATTCTATGTTTCACCGGAACTTATCTATTGCAATTTAATGGAATTAGTTATATAATTTTATTAAAATTAAGAGGAGTGATATGTATGAGTAATCAACCGCAACTTATTATGCATTGGAAAAAAGAAACCAAGGATTTTTCCGCTAATATTCCATCTGACGTTAAGGTAGAAACCTTCGCTCAGCGTGAAAATGCATTGGATGAATGGCTCGATTTAGTGCAGTACGGTCTTACGGGCACCAAACAAGGTCCTGAGTGCTATAAAAGTTTAATGTCCGATAAAGCGTGGTACAGCGAAGAAAATTGTTATTTTCTTATTATAGACGGTAGAGCAGTGGCAACTATTACCGTTATATGTAATAAGGATAGTAGGCAAGGATATATACATATGGTTGCTTGTCATCCCGATTTCCGCGGCAGAGGTCTTGGAAACGTTTTAAACGAGGTTGCCGTTTCTGCTTTGTATAGAGAGGGTATGGAAACCGCATATCTTACTACCGATGATTTCAGAATTCCTGCAATTAAAACCTATCTTCGTTACGGTTTTTCCCCTGACGTTTCAACCCCTGAATTTAAAGATCGTTGGGATGTTGTTTTAGAACAAATAAAATAATGGCATAAATTATATTGTATTTGACAAGAATATGACAAAAAATTTGGTATAATAATTTTATTATACCAATTTTTTTGCTTTTAGGAGTCAATATGAAAAAAACCGTAACTGATTATTTGTTTATAATAATAGGCTCGTTTATTCTGGCTTTTGGAATTAATTTCTTTTTACTTCCGCTTAAAATTTCAACAGGCGGCGTAAGCGGTGTGGCTACAATTTTTTATCATCTTTTAAACGTTCCTATGTCGGTTACTACGCTTATAATTAACCTTGCTTTGTTTGCATGGGGATTTAAAACGTTAAAGAAATCTACCATAGTTAAAAATTTGGCGGGCATTGTGTTTTTATCACTCTTCTTGCAGTTAACAGAAAATTTAGTGTACACAGATACAGATATATTAATTGCTTCGGTTTTTGGCGGAATTCTTGTGGGAATTGGTGTTGGGCTGGTTGTGCTTAAGGACGGTTCTACAGGCGGCAGTGATTTTGCGGCGCTTATTATTCACAAAGCGTTGCCGCACATAAGTGTTGCAAATATAATTCTTGCAATTGATACTATTGTAATTCTTGCCTCGGGCTTTGCTTTTGAAGATTTTAATATTATCTTTTATTCTGTAATTTCGGTATTCATAAGCAGCAAAGTTACAGATTTCATTTTAGTAAGCGGAGATTACGCTAAGTCGGTTTATATTGTTTCGGAAAAATCAAATGAAATTGCTAATGAAATAATGCGTGATATGGAACGCGGTGTTACAGGAATTTACAGTAAGGGATGTTATAACAACGCTGATCGCACAATGCTTATGTGTATTGTAAAAAGTAAAGAAATACAGTCGGTATTAAAAATAGTTAAAAAGTGGGATAATAACGCTTTCACCGTAATTAGTGAAGTTCGTGAAGTTCGCGGCGAAGGATTTAAAGACATATAAAAAAGTTAAGTAATAACTTAGCGGTTATTACTTGCTTTTTTTATTTTGTATGGGTATAATACATACAAAGGATGGTAAATTATGTTAGAATTTAAAAAAGCCGATATTAATGATCTTGAAGTTATAAAAGAATACTATGTGCGTTTTAAAGAGTTTTCGTGTGAGAATACAGCCGTTAATATTTTAACCTGGCAAAATAAATTCGGTTTTGAATTTTGCGTTTTTGAAGATATGCTGTTTACTAAGGTTAAATACGGCAAAAATTACGTTTTTTGTTTGCCTGCGGCAAAGAATATGAAACGCGCAGTAGAACTTTTAAAAGAATACTGTGAAAGTTTGAAAATTTCGCTTGATTTTATTGGCGCCGAAGGCGAACGGTTAGACCTTTTTAAAGAAAATTTTGAAGAGGCTTTTACCTTTGTTGAAACAAGAGATTCTTTTGAATATATTTATTCTTCCGAGCAACTTGCAAACCTTTCGGGTAAAAAACTTCACAGCAAACGTAACCATATTTCTTCTTTTAAAAAGAAATACAATTGGAGTTACGAAGAATTAAAACCCGAAAACTTAAACCAGGCGCTGCTAATGACTGAGCAGTGGTATAATTTAAACAGTGAAAAAAGCGATAAGTTTATGCAAATAGAACGCGATTCGGTTAAACTTATTTTTGATAATTTTGAAAATATAGATATAAAGGGCGGCATTTTAAAAGTAGATGAAAAAATTGTTGCCGTTACCTTTGGAAGTGAAATTAACAGCGAGGTATTTGACGTTAGTTACGAAAAGGCTTTAACGGGTTATGACGGTGCTTATACAATGATTAATAATTGCTTTGCGGCGCAGACGCTTAAAGATTACAGTCTTATAAACCGTGAAGACGATATGGGGCTTGAAGGACTTCGCAAAGCAAAACTTTCTTATAAACCGCAAATTCTGCTTAAAAAATATCTTATAAGGGAGAAGTAACGTGGAAAATATTATAAGGCAATGTAAAGAACTTTATAGTATTGCTTTTTCTGAAGACGGCGCTTTTTGCGATATGCTTTTTTCTTTGTTTTCAAAGGATTTAAGATATATAACCGAAGCAAAAAAAGTAGTGTGTATGGCATTTTGTATAGACGTTTTTACCGAGGATAAAAAGGGTAAATATATTTATGCCGTTGCTACGCATCCGAATTTCAGAAATAAAGGTTATATGAGCCGTCTTTTTGAAAAAATAGAAAAAGAATTTAAAAAAGATTACTTTTTTTTATGTTTGCATCCTGCAAGTGAAAATCTTATAGAACTTTACAGAAAAAAAGGCTTTGCTTTGAATCTTTGTAAGAGTATAACCGGCGTTGCTGAAAAACCTTGCATTTTAATTACAAACGAAAGTCAGTTAAAAGAAGTTCTTAAAAAGGTTTTACCCAAAAACAGCATTGAATACAGTGAAAATTACTTAAAACTTTTACTTTTGTACACAGCTGTTTATTGCGATAGCAAAGAAAATCCCACAAAACTTTTTATTGAACAAAAAAACGGTGAGGTTTTAGAATGTTTTTCTAAACAGAATCTTAAAACTTCTTGCCGCAGTATGTCTAAACCGCTTAAAGATATCAATATTGATAATTATTATTTTGCAGTAACCTTAGAATAGGGGGAATATTCATGAAAACTTGCGATATTCATTATCACACGGGTGACGGTTTAAGTGCCGAGCGTACAGTTAAACATTTTTTAAGACTTAAAGAAGCAACTTCTTTAAGCAAAATTTGTTTGCTTTCAATTCCTGTTTCAACAGGTACTAAGGCTTACCGCCTTGAAAATTTGTGGGTACTTATGATAAAGGATATGCTTTATCCGTATGCGTTTGCTTATCTTGGCTTTTATCACGGCGAGGATAAGGCAGATTATTTAACACAGGTTAAAACAGGCTTAGAACAAGGTTTTGAAGGAATTAAAATTCTTGAAACTAAGCCCGATACACAAAAGAATTACGATGTCCGTATGTGTGATAATTGCTTTGAGGACGCTTTTTCTTATGCCGAAGAAAACAATATTCCCGTTCTTATGCACGTTGCCGACCCCGCCACAAGTTGGGATATAGAAAAGGTTGATAAATGGGCTTATGACCACGGCAGATTTTACGGGCTTCCCGGTTTTATGACAAGGGATGAACTTTATAACGATTCACAGCAGATATTAAAAAATCATCCTAACCTTAAAGTTACCTTTGCGCATTTCTACTTTATGGGAGCGGAAATACAGCGCGCTGAAGAACTTTTTGAACGCTACGATAACGTAAGTTTTGATTTAACGCCGGGTAAAGAAATGTATACCGATTTCGGTACTGACCGTGAACGCGTAAGAGATTTCTTTATAAAGTATGCCGACCGTATTTATTTTGGTACCGATACAAATGATAAGGACGACGCCGATAACGTATTTAATTACCAGTGCGGACTTAACGAACTTGTAAACCGCGCACTTGATGAAAGTGAAAAGTTTAACTGGCGAAATGCTCTTGATTGTTACCCACTTAATCTGCCCGAAGACGTTAAAGAAAAGATACGTTATACTAACTTTATACGTCTTTTGGGCGAAACACCCAAAAAGGTTAATTACGAAGCAGTTAAAAAGGAAATAGCCGTTATAGAACGTCAAAAAGACAGTTTATGCGACGGGGATAAAGAAATTTTAGAGGTAGTTAAGGAATATTTTTACGCAAAATAAGTAAAAACATAAAAAGCCCGACTTCTTAAATAGAAGTTGGGCAGTTTTTTCTTGCAAACGGTCAATAATTAGTATATAATGAATATAATTATATTTATATTTTGGAGGCGCTTTGCTTTGCTGATTTCTTTTCTTAACGGAAATATGAATTTTTTTAATGCGGTTGTATATATTCTTTCGGCGCTTGTGGTGATTTTTTTAACTTTGCCGTTTCACGAATTTGCACACGCTTACATTGCCGATAAATTAGGCGATAAAACCGCGCGTTATCAGGGCAGACTTACTATGAACCCAATGGCACATATTGATTATTTAGGCGCTATTGGCATTTTGTTTTTAGGCTTTGGTTGGGCAAGACCTGTTCCTGTAAATGCTAACAATTTCAAAAACCCAAAAAGGGGAATGGCTCTTACCGCTTTTGCAGGCCCCGCTATGAACATAATTCTTGCTTTTGTTGCGCGCTTTATAGTTTATGCTTTACTTGCTTTTAACCGTAATTCTGCAGAAAACCTTATATTTTATATTGCAATATTCTTCAGTTATTATTCAATGCTCAATATAAATCTTGCGGTGTTTAATTTACTGCCTATTCCTCCGCTTGATGGTTCAAGGCTTCTTACCGTGTTTTTACCTACCAGGTATTATTTTGCCGTTATGCGTTACGAACGCTACATTTCGCTGTTTATAATACTTCTTATCTGGATTGGCGTTTTAGACGCCCCGCTTAGTTTTTTAAGCAATTGGTTAGTAAATGTGTTAGACATTCTACCGCGAATTATTTTTGGATATTAAAGGTGTTTTATGGAAGTTA
Source organism: Acutalibacteraceae bacterium (assembly GCA_045605385.1). Taxonomy (GTDB): domain Bacteria; phylum Bacillota; class Clostridia; order Oscillospirales; family Acutalibacteraceae; genus SIG607. Next base: position 20,330 of record JAZUPW010000034.1, on the reverse strand, counting down.
TGCTTTCTTATAAGCTTGAAGACTTTGAAGGTCCTTTGGATTTGCTTCTTCAACTTATTGCAAAAAACAAACTGAATATAAACGATATTAAGTTAACCGTACTTATAGATCAGTATCTTGAACATATTGAAAAAATGCAGATTACTGAGGATATGGACGTTGCAAGCGAGTTTCTTCAAATGGCTTCAAGGCTTATATATATTAAAACTGTAAGTCTTTTGCCTAAACACGAAGAAATTGAACAACTTAAAGAACAACTTACGGGTGAACTTATTGAATACCAGATATGCCGTGAAGCTGCGCAGAAACTTGCAGAAATTTATGCACAGTATGACCGCTTTGTAAGAAAACCACAAGAAATAGAAGTGGATAAAACCTATGTCCTTACACATAACGCTTCAATACTTTACGATGCATATCTTGCCGCAGCGGGCAGAGGTGCTAAAAAAATGCCTGTTTCGGTTGCGCCCTTTACAAAGATTGTAGCAAAGAAAATAGTTTCGGTTTCTTCAAAAATTGTTTTTGTATTAAGAAACATTGTTCGCGGCGGCCGCCGTAAGTTAAGCGATTTATATAAATCTTCAAAAAGCCGTTCTGAATTGGTTGCCACTTTTTTGGCGGTGCTTGAACTTTGCAAAAACAACCGCGTAAAACTTGAAGGCGATAATGAAAATATGGAAGTTTGTTTAATTAAGGAGAAAAATAATGAAAACTGATTTATGCTCTGCTGTGGAAGCGGTATTGTTCTCTTCGGGGGAACCCGTTAGTATAGACCGCCTAAGCGAAGTTTTTGAGATTTCGTTTGATGAAGTTGTTGAAATAATGCAAAGCCTTGAAAAACGGCTTGAAAATACAGGAATAGAACTTATAAGACTTGAAAATACATATCAGTTGTCTTCAAGAAGCGAATACGGTGAGTATATTCGCAAGGTGGCTGATATGCGCAGAAAAACACCGCTTTCAAATGCGGGTATGGAGGTTCTTTCGGTTGTTGCTTACAACCAACCCGTTACCAAGGCGTTTATAGAACAGGTACGCGGTGTAGACTGTTCAAGCACCGTTACAACTCTTGTTGAAAAAGGTTTGCTTGAAGAAAAAGGCAGATTGGAATTACCGGGCAGACCTCTTTTGTACGGTACTACAAAGAACTTTTTAAGATGCTTTGGAATTTCCGATATAAGCGAACTTCCTCCACTGCCTCACAATGAGGACGGTGTTGAACAACCCGACTTAGGCGAACAGTTATCGCTTGACGCTGTTCTTGAAAACGAAGAAAATACTGAGGAATAATATTTAAGAAAAATAAAGGTTGTGAAAGAATTGTCTGAAAACAGTATTAAGAATATTGTAGACGTTACAATGGAAAAATTACGCGCATCGGTAGATGCCGATACCGTTGTGGGTAAACCCGTTACCGTGGGAGAAATGACACTTATTCCCGTTTCTAAAATTGCTTTTGGTATGGCTTCGGGCGGCAGCGATTTTGCCACTAAAGAAAACGGTGTTTCATTCGGCGGCGGCGCAGGTGCAGGAGTTAGCGTTACCCCCGTTGCTTTTCTTGCCGTTTGCAAAGAAACCGTAAGAGTATTGCCTATTTCGGAAGAAACCACAGTTTTAGACCGAGCAATTGCTGCGGCTCCCGAATTGTTAGATAAGGTTAAAGAAACCTTTGGCAAACAAAACATAGAATAGAAAACATGCCCTTTTCATAAATTGTTGTGAAAGGGTGAGTTTTTTGAAAAAATTATTTTGCATAATTATATCTTGCTTGTTATTGTTTAACACCGTTTTTGTACAGGCGGTTAGTGTTTCTGCCATGTGTGCGGTGCTTATTGATGCCGATACAGGCAAGATTATATTTTCTAAAAACGAACAAACAAGGGCGAGTATGGCAAGTACCACCAAAATTATGACAGCGCTTTTGCTTTGTGAAAATAAAGATTTAAACGAAACGCTTGAAATTACTTCTGAAATGGTAAGAGTAGAAGGCACTTCTATGGGGCTTAAAGCAGGAGATACGGTTACCTATAACGACCTTCTTTACGGAATGCTTTTGCCATCGGGCAACGATGCAGCAAATGCCACAGCAATTGGAATAAGCGGCAGTATTGAAAATTTTGTGCTTCTTATGAATAATAAAGCCAAAATTTTGGGACTTAAAAACACTAATTTCCAGACACCATCGGGTTTAGACGGCGAACAGCATTATACAACTGCATTGGACCTTGCTTTAATTACAAGAGAAACCTTAAAAAACGACGCCTTTGCCAAGGCGTGCAGTACAAAAAACATTACGCTTGAATACGGCGGCGTTAAACATACACTTACTAACCATAACCGTTTGCTGAATATGAACAGTGACGTTGTGGGTGTAAAAACGGGTTTTACCAAAAAATCGGGTAGATGTCTGGTTTCTGCGGCAAAACGAAACGGTATTACGCTTATTGCCGTAACCCTTAACGATAAAGATGACTGGAACGATCATAATGCTATGTTGGATTATGGTTTTAGTGTGTCTAAAAGTAAAACGGTTACTTTTAATGAAGAAGAATTTCTTGTGCCGATTGTATCAGGCGAAGAAGAATATATAACTTTACAAAGCCAAGAAATCAGTTTTCAGTGTAATGAAGAAATTAATATTGAAAAGAAAATATATTTAGAAAAATTTGTTTATGCCCCCGTTACTAAGGGGCAGAAATTTGGATACATAGAGTATATATTGGGCGGAAAGGTAATTGCCAGAAAAGAACTTACGGCACAAAACGGTGTTGAAATAGAAAAACCGCCCACAAAATTTCAACTTTTTATAAAAAACTTATATTTTATATTAGGAGAAGTTATATGAAGGATAACAAAATTAGGCTTCAGAAACACCTTGCCGATTGTGGTGTTGCATCAAGAAGAAAAGCCGAAGAATTAATTGAAAATAAAAAAGTAAAAGTGAACGGAAGAATTGCATCTATCGGCGATAAGGTTGACCCCGTAAGAGATAAGGTTACCGTTTCGGGAAAAACTGTTGTTTCGGTAAATAAAAAGGTTTATATTATGCTTCACAAACCGCGTGGTTTTGTAAGCACCGTTTCGGATGAACTAGGCAGGAAATGTGTTACCGACCTTGTAAAAGACGTAGGTGTGCGTGTTTTTCCTGTGGGCAGACTTGATAAGGATTCAGAAGGTCTTTTACTTATGACCAACGACGGCGAGTTTTCGAATGCGCTTACACATCCTTCTAAGCATGTAACCAAAACTTACCGCGTTACCGTAGGCGGCGCCGTAAGTGAAGAACAAACCGTTACACTTAGCCTTGGCGTTGAAATAGACGGCAAGAAAACATTGCCTTGTGATTGCTTTGTTGCCGAAAGAAAAGCCGACAGAACAGTTCTTATTTTTATAATTACCGAAGGCAGAAACAGGCAAATACGTAAAATGTGCGAAGCGGTGGGACTTAACGTTCTGCGCCTTAAACGCACCGAAATTGCTGGTGTTAAGTTGGGTATGCTTCCGCAGGGTAAATGGCGCGATTTAAACGAAAAAGAAATGAAACGCCTTACAAACATAGGCACACAAAGAGAGGAATAAAAAGTGATAACCGTATTACCTGTTAAAGATAATAGTAAAGTTTCGTTTCTTTTTGAAACAAACGGTATTGAATTTACAAGCGAATCGGCTGCAGTTGAGGCAAAAGAAAAGGGAAAAGTATGCGGATACTGTTTGTTTTATATGAATGAAAAAGAAATTGTAATTGAAAAAATAAAACCTTTAAATGATATTTTTCTTGCCGACGGTATTTTGCGAAGCGCACTGCACGTGGCGGTTTGCAATAATATAAACAGTGCTTTTTACGGTGAAAATGCGCCCGAAGAACTGTTTAAAAAACTAAAATTCATATTAAATGAAGAAAACAAGGAACTTAATATAAACAAACTGTTTGAAAGTTGCTGCGGTTGCGCCGACAAAAACACTTGATTTTTCTTTGGTTATGTGATATTATACCTTTGTTAAACAGAAAATTGGAGGGCTTAAAGTGAAAGTTTTAGAAATTATTTTAGGAATTGTTTTAGCGCTTCTTGCTCTTGCTATTATTGCATTGGTTCTTTTACAGCAGGGCAGACGTGCCGGTATAAACGGTACAATTTCCGGTGCCGCTGATACATTTCTTTCTAAGAATCAGGCAAAGCGCGCAGATGCAGTGTTAAAGAAACTTACCGTTATTGTAGGTATTGTTTTTGGCGTTTTGGCTATTGCCGCAACAGTTGTTGCAACATTTCTTTCAAAGTAATTTAAAAGACCGCGTTTCGCGGTCTTTTTTCATATTGTAAAGTGTTTTTGCATATTATTGTTTTGGTGATGACGTGTGCAAATTCTTAAAGTTTTGGGAATAACTTTTTTGGTTATTTATTTTATTTGTTTTTTACGGTTGCTGTTAAAAAGCAGAAAACCGCTTAAGTATTTTTTTATTAATGCATTGTTTTCTTTTTGGTTGTTTGCTGTTATAGAACTTACGGGGTTTTTTACATCTTTCCATATTCCGCTTAATTACAGCAGTATAGGTGTTATGTCTTTTGGCGGTATTCCTGCAGTATTAATGTTACTAATATTCAGAATATTTATTTTTTAACGGTGTCCTTGTACTAAAAACGGGACACCGTTTTTATTATAATTGAAATACAAAAGCGTTTATGTTAAAATAAATTTATATGAGGGGGAATAAAATGCTTCAGTTGATATACGGTACTGCAAAAACGGGCAAAACTTATAATTGTTTACAAATGATAAAAGCCGATGCTTTAAAGGGTAATACGGCTGTTTTTCTTGTGCCCGAACAGTTGTCTTTTGAAAGTGAGAACGCTGTGTTAGAACTTTTGGGAGATAAGTTGGCACAAAACGTTGAGGTAATAAGTTTTACCGCTCTTGCAGAAAACCTTTCAAAAGAATGCGGATTTTCAAAAGAAGTTTTAAGCGATGCCGATAAAATTGTTTTTATGGTTCGTGCTTTAAAGTCCTTAAAAGATGTTTTACCTATATGGAAAAAATATCTTTCTTCTGTAACTTTTGCTTCAAGAGTTGTAGATATGATTGGTGAATTTAAGGTTTCGTCAATAACACCCGAACAACTTGATGAAATTGCAAACCGACTAAGGGAAAGTGCGCTTAAAACCAAATTATTATCACTATCTTTAGTGTGGAAGGCTTACGACGCAATTATTGAAAGCCGTTTTATTGACCCTGCTGATACCCTTGAAGTTCTTTACAGACAATTACTTAATAATGATTATTTTAAAAATAAAAACGTTTATATAGACAGTTTTAACGGTTTTACGGGACAGCAAAATAAAATAATTGAAAAAATACTTACCGATGCTAACAAAACCGTGCTTACAGGTGTGTGCGATAAATTAGACAGCGAAGAATTTAACGTGTTTTATAACACCCGAAAAACTTTGCAAAAGGCTTTATTACTTGCAAAAAAACATAATGTAAAAATAGCCGAGCCTATTGTTCTTAAAGAAAACCGATATAACAGCGAAGAAATGCATTTTGTACACAATAGTTTTATATTGGAAAATGCAAATACTTACGAAAACGAAACCGAAAACATTGTTTTTTGCCGTGCCGACGGCAGAAATAACGAAGCAGCGTTTGCCGCTTTGCAAATACGTCGATTAGTAAGAGAAAAAGGTTTGCGTTACCGCGATTTTGCAATAATTGCCCGAAATAGTGAAGATTATGAATCGGTTATTGAAAATCAGTTTTCCAAAGCAGAGGTTCCTTGCTTTTTCGATAAAAAACTTCCCCTTACGGTTTCGCCTGTTTACAGATTAATTTCTTCGGCTGTAAAGGCTTCGAAATCTTTTTCGAGCCGCGATATATTGAACCTTTTAAAAACACAGTTGGTAGAAGGTTTTTGCGAAGAAGATATCAACAAACTTGAAAATTACGTTTATCTTTGGAATATTAACGGCGCACAGTGGAACGATGTGTGGAATATGGACCCTAACGGTTTTGCCTTGGCAGATGAAAACTCGGGCAGTGAGTCCGTTGATGAACTAAAAATAATTAATGAACTTCGTTTTAAGGCTGTAAATATTGTAAATACCTTTAAAAAACAGTTTTGCGGCGGAGTGTCTGATATGTCAGCGGCAATATATAATTTGCTTAAAAACTGCAAAACAGATGAACTTATTAACGACTTTTTAAAAGATTTACCAAGTGATATTTCTGCAGAAGACAAAGACGTCTTCAGGCAAAGTTTAGAAAAAATCAATGCTGTGCTTGAAGGCATTGTTAAATGCTTTAAAAATGAAAATATTGGAATTGAAGGCTTTATTAATGCCTTTGAAATTTCTTGCGCTACAACCTTTATAGGCAGAATACCGCAATTAATTGATCAGGTTACTTTCTCTTCTGCCGACAGAATTTGTCCGTCGGGATTTAAATATGTTTTCATTTTAGGCGCAAATCAGGGAGTCTTTCCCGCTATTGAACAGAACAACAGTTTGCTTAATAATAACGACCGTAAAAAACTTATATCTGAAGGACTTGAAATAAGAGATAAAACTATTCACAGAAGTTTAGAAGAAAATCTTCTTGTTTATTCCTGTGTCTGCGGTGCAAGTGACGGTGTTTGCCTTGTTACAAATACTTCAAGCGAAGCAGAATCAACATCTCCTTCGTCCTTTTTTGAAAAACTTGAAAGCTTGTTTAAAAAAGCGCCTAAGATTTCTTATTCTTTAAGCAATGATAACGATTTTTGTTTGCCCGAAACCTATTCTTCGGCATTTGAATTGCTTTGTTCGCTTTCTGAAAGAAATAACAGTTTTACTGCATCATTAAAGGATGTTGTTCTTAGTAAAGAACAGTATAACAATAAGTATAAAGTTGCTGTTAAGCCTATTGCCGAAAGAAGTGAAGTTTTAAGTTGTGATACCGCAAAAGGACTTTACACGAAAAATATTAGCGCATCGGCAACGCGTTTTGATACTTATCATCATTGTCATTTTATGTATTTTTGCCGTTATGGTCTTAAAGTTTTAAAAGTTCAGCCTGCAAGTCTTGACGTTATGCAACGCGGTACTTTGGTGCATTATGTTCTTGAACAGTTTTGTAACCGACACAAAGAGGATATCGGCAGTGTAAGCGAAGAAACTGTAATAGCCGAAACAAACGAATTTACAAATAAGTATTTTTCGTTAATAAAAGGCAGCGAAAGCCTTATGACACCGCGCTTTGTTTTTCTTGTGAAAAAAATTAAAGACGGAATAATAGACGTTATACTTCGTATGGTAAAAGAATTTGCGCAAGGACAGTTTAAACCTGAATGCTGTGAACTTTCTATTGCACCAAATGGTGTTATTGAACCTGTAACTTTTGATTTCGGTGAAGGCAAACTTAACCTTTACGGCAGTATTGACCGATTAGACACCTATGAGGGTTACGTTAGAATTGTAGACTACAAAACGGGAGCAAAGACCTTCAAAATGGCAGATACACTTTACGGTCAGAATATGCAAATGCTTTTATATCTTTATGCCGTAATACGAGGAAGTAATTCCAATTACAACAGTAAAAAACCTGCAGGAATACTTTATTTGCCGTCTAAACTTGATATAAACAGGGAAGGTCTTTCTATGAACGGGCTTCTTTGTGATGACGTAAACGTAATTAAGGCTATGGACAGTAATATGGAGGGCGAGTTTGTTCCTGCCTTTAAAATTAATAAAGACGGTACTGCTTCAAAAAGCAATACTTCTTTCATATCTTGCGAAGATTTTGACACCGTTTTTGATTATATTGAAGTATTGGCAAAACAAATGGGTAAAGAGTTACTTTCGGGCGATATTTCGGTTAACCCGTTAGATACAAGCACAACCGATGCCTGTAAGTATTGCGATTATAAGGCTGTTTGCGGAATTGAAGACAAGCCTCATAACGTAACCGAAAAACTTAACAATAACGAAGTTTTAAGAAGAATGCGAGGTGGAGAATAATGAAGTTTGAAGATTTAACTGCTTCGCAGAAAGCGGCAGTAAAACAACAGGGCAGTATACTTGTATCTGCTGCGGCAGGTTCGGGAAAAACAGCCGTTTTGGTAGAACGAATAATATACGAACTTACCCGTGAAGATTCTCCGCTTAGCGCCGACAGGCTTCTTGTTGTTACCTTTACGGTTGCTGCGGCAGGCGAAATGCGAGCGCGACTTGAAAAGGGACTTAGTGAATATTGCAAAAACAACCCCGCCGATATGCACGCGGCAAAACAAAAACTTTTGCTTTCAAGCGCTAAAATATGCACAATAGATTCGTTTTGTATTGAACTTTTAAGAGAAAATTTTGAAAAGGCAGACGTTGATCCCGATTTTAAAATTGCCGAAGAAAGCGAATTACTTTCTGCTTCTTCGGTTGCACTTGCCCGTGTAATGCAAAAGAATTTTGCCGAAAACAGTGAAGAGTTTACACAACTTCTTGATGCCTTTGGTTGTATTTATGATGAAAGTAATCTTACAACACAAATAACCGAAATTTACGATAAATCACAAAACTTGCCTTTTGGTAAAGACTGGCTATTTAATGCAAAAAGTCTTTGTGATAATGAAAACAAAGAGTTCTGGATAAACGAAGCCTTTAATATTGCTTTAAATAAACTTTGTGAAGTGTGTAATTTGCTTGAAGAAGCTTTAAAGTATGCGCAAAAAGATGAGGCAGTTTTAAAAGCGTATGCTTCCGCTTTAAATAAGGCGCTTTGCGATGCCCAAAAAATTAAACAGTGCGCTGAAAATAAAGAATGGGATGAACTGTTTTTTAAGGTTAACAATTTTAAATTTGAACGCTTTGGTTCGGTAAAAGGCTCTGCTGAAAACTTTGTTGCAATTAAAGTAAAGGCTGTTAAAGATTTTGTTGTTGATAAATTCAGCGCAATTTCTAAAATTTTCTTTGACGCTAAAGAAAACGTTTTAAAAGGTTATAACCAAGTAGGAAAGTTTATAAAAGTCTTGCTTTCGCTAACTTTACAGTATGCAGAAGAATATGAGAACGAATTAAAGGAACGCTCAATATTAGGCTTTGCCGACGTAGAGCAAAAGGCACTATCACTTCTTTGTACACTTAAAGACGGTAAAGTGGTTGAAAATCCGTTTTCAAGAGAACTTATAGAAGCGTTTGATGAAATACTTGTAGATGAGTTTCAGGACGTTAACGATTTACAGAATATGCTTTTCCACGTTCTTTCAGATAATTCAAAGCATTTGTTTGCGGTTGGCGACGTTAAACAGAGTATTTACGGTTTCAGAGGCGCAAACCCTAATAATTTCTTAAAGCGCAGAAAAGAGGCGGTGGATTATACACTTTCACCCGAAAATGCCGCCAAAAAGATAATTCTTGATTGCAATTTCAGAAGCGCAAAGGATATATGCGATTTTACAAATTTCTTCTTTTCGCTTTTTATGACCGAAAAAAACTGCGGTATGCAGTATGAAGCAGACGACCATCTTGTTGCCAAGGCAAAAATCACACAAACCGAACGCCCCGGTGTTGAAGTGCATTTGGTTGAAGCAAATGAAGTTCTTGGCGAAAAAGTTTCTTCAGCGCGTCATATTGCCGATTATATAGAAGCGGTTATGGGCGAAGGAGAGGCGGTATACGATAAAGACCTTAAAAAAATGCGAAAAGCGCGTTTTAGCGATTTTGCAATAATTCTTCGTAAAATGAAGGGCGATAGCACCGTAATTGCGGCAGAACTAAAAAAACGCGGTATTCCTGTTAGTTATTCAAAGCAAGAATTTCTTGAAAGCCGCGAAGTTGCTATAATGGTGAGTTTGCTTTCGGTAATAAGCAACCCCACAAGAGATATTGATCTTCTTTGTGTTATGGCTTCGCCCATATTTGCTTTTACGCCCGAAGAAATTGCAAAAATAAGGGTAGAGGATAAACGTTCTTCATTTTATTCGGCTGTTATAAAAAGTTCGGCAAACAATGAAAAGGCAAAATTGCTTGTAGATACTTTAAACGGTTTCAGAAGGCTTACAGTTTTATATTCTTTGCCTAAACTTATATCTGTTTTGTATGAAAAAACAGGCTTTTTAAATACCGTTTCTATGATGAGCGAAGGTGAACTTAGACGCGCTAACCTTATGCTGTTGTTAAGTCAGGCGGAATCTTACGACAAAACCGCTAAAGACGGGCTTGAAGGTTTCCTTAACTTCCTTAAAAGTGAAGATGCCAAGAAAATTAAACCTGCAACGCTTGGCGCATCAAACGATGCCGTGCGTATTATGAGCGCCCATTATTCAAAAGGTCTTCAGTTTCCAATATGTATTCTTGGATTTTTGTCTTCTTCCTTTAACAGCGCCGACGTAAGAAGTACCTTGTTATTCGACAGCGAATACGGAATTTCTTTTAAGTATTATTCGTATGAAGGCAAAAACGATTCGCTTGTAAGAGAAATTTTAAGCATAAAAGCAAAAGAAAAAATGCTTGCCGAAGAATTAAGACTCTTTTACGTTGCTTTAACACGCGCAGAAAACAGGCTTGTACTTATGTTAAGCGCTAAAGATGCTTATGCAGCAATTAATAAAGCGGCGCTAAAAAACAATGCTGCAAACTATGGCGATACTTACGAAAGTTTTTCTTCGGCAAACAGTGTTGGCGATTGGGTACTTTCTTCGTTACTATTGCATCCAAGCGCTTCGCTTACACGTGTTATTTCGGGTGAAGAAATGCCTGAATGTGAAGATAAGGGAAGACTTGAATTTAAAATTTGTCAGGTGGAAACCGCCGATATAAGTGTGTTGGAAAACGAGGCGGCAGAACCCAATGAAACCATAGTTAATGAACTTAAAAAGCGTTTTGAATATGAGTATCCTTACAGTAAACTTTTAAGTTTGCCTTCAAAAACTTCGGTTTCAACTTTGGTGCATTCAAATATAGGCGAAGAAAAAGTAACCTTAAACACGCCTTCATTTATGCTTAAAGACGGTTTAAATGCCGCACAAAAAGGAACTGCAACTCATAAAGTAATGCAGTTTATAAATTTTGAAAATGCAAAAATGAATTTAGAAGCGGAACTTGAACGTCTTAAGGAATGGGAGTATATAACCGAAGAAGAGTTTTCTGCCGTAAATAGAAAACATATTAAGGCGTTTTTTGAAAGCAAACTGTTTGACCGTATGGCTTCAAGCGGAACACTTAAACGCGAAATGCAGTTTGTTACCGCCCTTAAGGCAGGTTTTGTTTTTGAAGATTGCGATAACGATATTAAAGAAGAAACCGTTATGGTGCAGGGCGCTATGGACTGCGTATTTATTGAAGGAAACGGCGTTGTTATTGTTGACTTTAAAACAGACAAGGTTTATAATGATGAAGAATTAAAGCTTCGTTATAAGCGGCAGTTAGACGTGTATGCCGAAGCGTGTAAAAAGATTTTCGGACTTGATATTAAAGAAAAAATTATTTATTCTTTACATTTAGACCGCGAAATTACTGTCTGAAAGGGTATTTGTTATGGTTTTAAGTTGCGTAAGTGATATTTTTACAACAACTGCAGAAAAAGCGCAGTATTATTTGCCTATTCTTGCAAAAGCGGGATTCAAAGCATTGGATTTTTCTTGGTTTGAGTATTACGTTGGTTGGGATATAAGTCAACAGCAAAAAAGCAGTTTCTTTGCTAAAAGCGATGAAGAAATATATGCCCACATAGATGCAATAAAGGCGGAAATAGATAAAGCAGGACTTGTTGTAGGACAAGCGCACGCTCCTTTCAGCACCCTTTTAACAAATGGCAGTAAAGAGTTTAACGATTATCTTGTTACCGTTCATAAAAAGATTATTGAACTTACTGCAAGGCTTGGTTGTAAATATCTTGTTATTCATCCCGTTTTCGGAAACTACGATAATCCTTTGCAACCGGAAGAGGAAAAAAAGATAAATATAGATTTCTATTCTTCACTTATACCCGAACTTAAAAAGTATAACGTTGTAGCGTGTCTTGAAAATATGTGGGTTCGCAAAGGCGATTTTAAAATTTATAATGCCATTTGCGCAGATCCTAATGAGGCTGCCGAATACGTAGATGAACTTAATAAAATAGCAGGGGAAGAACTTTTCGGCTTCTGCTTAGATACAGGCCATGCCGTGCTTTGCAGTATGGATATTGTAAAGGGTATAAATATTCTTGGAAAAAGAATAAAAACGGTTCATATTCACGATGTAGACGGTATTAAAGACACCCACACAATACCCTACCTTGGTGTAAGCGATTTTGAAAAGATTTTAAAAACTTTAAAGAGTGTTGGCTATGAGGGCACAATTAACTTTGAAACCCATAATGCTTGGCACACATTCCCGCAACCCGTATGGCCTCAGGCTATTGAACTGTTAGGCGCCGTTACTAAGCATATAACAAACGAATATTTTAAGTAAGCAAAACTCCGCAAAGCAATCGCTTTGCGGAGTTTTTTATAATATATAGAACAGTATAGCAATAAACTGTAGAATGCTTCCTATTACCACAAAAATGTGGAATATGCTGTGCATATATCTGCGCTTTGTTCCAATGCCGTAAAGCATAGCGCCGAGCGTATAGGCAATACCTCCTGCAAGTAACCATAAAAATCCTGAAAGGGGGATTGAAGCAAGGGTTACTTTAACTGCCAAAACAATACACCAACCCATTCCAATGTAACATGCCATAGAAAATTTGGCGTATTTCTTTAAATCAATTGCATTAAATATTATTCCTATACATGCGCAACCCCATACTAAAGCAAAAATACACCAACACCAAATAGCAGAATATCGTCGTATTGGTCCAAGCAGTATAGGAGTATAAGTTCCTGCTATAAGAAAAAATATAGCGCAGTGGTCAATTATTTGCATTACCTTTTTGCCTGTGTTTTTATGTAAGCCGTGGTATACGCTTGAAACTGTATAAAGCAATATAAGTGATGCTCCGTATACAGAACTGCCTACAACGCCCCATACGTCATTTTTAAGTGCCGAAACTATTACACAGCAAACAAGGGCAATAACACCGAAACCGCCGCCTACAATATGAGTTACAGTGTTAAAAACTTCTTCGCCTTTGGTATAATCGGGAAGTAAGCGGTCTTTTAATTTTGTTCTTGACATATACAGCACCTCTCTATTAATATGAATACATAGTAATAAATAAAGCGCCTTACTTCAACCTACCGTTAAGTTCTATTGTATACCGTTGAAATGCTAGGGTAGAGTGAATGAAAAACGACTCTACTCTAAGTAGAAAGGGGAATTTTTATGTCAAAAATGTATCCAACACCTCATATTAATGCCACACCGGACGATTTTGCAAAAACCGTACTAATGCCTGGCGATCCCTTAAGAGCAAAGTTTATTGCTGAAAACTTTTTAAGCGAAGCAAAACTTGTTAATAACGTTCGCGGTATTCAGGGTTATACAGGTTTTTACAACGGGAAGCGAGTTTCGGTTATGGCGAGCGGTATGGGTATGCCGTCTATTGCAATTTACTCTTACGAACTGTTTAATTTTTTTGGCGTTGAAAATATAATACGTGTGGGTTCTGCAGGTGCTTACAGCGAAAAAGTAAAGGTGCGCGATATAGTTATAGGAATGGGTGCCTGTACTGATTCGAATTTTGCTTCACAGTATAATCTGCCCGGTACTTTTGCGCCTGTATGCAGTTTTTCGTTGCTTGAAAAATGCGTCCATACTGCAAGAGAAATGAATGCCAACTTCCACGTGGGCAATATTTTATCAAGCGATAGATTTTATAATGATGAAACCGATTTAAGTGAAAACGAAACCGCTTTAAAACGCTGGTCAAAAATGGGCGTTCTTGCCGTGGAAATGGAAGCGGCGGCGCTTTATATGAATGCTGCACGTGCAGGAAAAAACGCTTTGGCAATATGCACCGTTTCGGATCATCTTATAACAGGCGAAAATACAACGGCACAACAGCGGCAGAATTCTTTTACCGAAATGATAGAATTAGCGCTAAAAACCGCCGCAAAACTATAAAATTGGATTTAAAAACTATAAAAATATCCCCAAAGGGTTGAAAACACAAAAGTAGTGTGTTAATTTGTTTACTGGGGTGAAGAGAATGAAGCTTAATAATATTTTTGCAAATAATATGGTTTTTGCCGCCAATAAGCCAATACGTGTATACGGCGAGGGCGAGGGAGAAATAACCGTAACTCTTGAAAATAACAGTATAACCGTAACGGCAGAAAGCGGAAAATGGTGTGCAGAACTTGAGCCTATGAACTATGGCGGACCGTATAGTCTTGTTGTGTCTGATAAAAACGAAACTGTTACTCTTAATAACGTTTATATCGGCGAAGTATATCTTTGCAGCGGTCAGTCTAATATGCAGTTCAAACTCGGCGAGTCTTCTTATCCAAAAGAAAAATATACTTCTAATAATAATTTAAGACTTTTTTCCACAGAGCGTATGCTTGATAATGAACATTTTAAACCGCATGACGGTTGGGTAGTATGTAATAAGGAAACTGCAGAACATTGGTCGGCACTTGGTTATCATATTGGTCAGGAAATAAGTAATAAACGCGGTGTTGCGGTTGGTATAATTGCTTGTTACCAGGGTGCTTCCTGTATTGAAAGTTGGGTGCCAAAAGGCGAACTTGAAAAAAGAAATGCTTGTGTGAAAAGGGAACTCAGACACCCTGATCACTACTGGGTTAACTTTCAAAAGTTCAACGAGGACGGCGCACTATATGAATTTGCACTTAGCCAGGTTATTCCTTTCAGCATTAGTAAAGTTGTTTGGTATCAAGGTGAAAGTGATACCAAAATAGAAGAAGCAAGAATTTACGATAAAGAATTGGCGGAACTTATAAAAATATGGCGAAATGATTTTGGAGATAATTCGTTGCCGTTTGTTGTTGTGCAAATAGCCGATTTCTTAGGTGCGCGTTTTAAAGATGCATGGAAAGAAGTGCAGAATGCGCAGCAAAGAATTATAAATCTTGTTGATAACGTAACGGTTGTTGAGTCTAAGGATATTTGCGAAAACGATGACATTCATCCGCCCACAAAACATTTATTAGGTCTTCGTATTGCCGAAGTGTTATTAAACGAATAATAAAAAAGTTCCTACAACTGTAGGAACTTTTTTGCTTATTTAATCTGCTTTTTATACTGAATAGGGGTTATGCCCGTTACCTTTTTAAACAGTTTATAAAAATAGGTTGTGTTGGTAAAGCCTAAATTATCGGCAATTTCTTTAATCGACATTTCCGTGTTGTTAATAAGGTCTTTTGCCTTAGCAATCTTTTTTTCGTTTATATATTGGTTTGGCGAGGTATTAAGATGCTTTTGAAAACTTTTGTAAAGAACACTTTTTGAAATGTTCGAATATTCGCATAAATCTGTTATGCTTATCGGCTTGTTCATATTTTTTTCTATAAACTCAAAGCTTCGTTGTATATGGACATCCGACATAAGCTTTAACATATCGTTAAGCAAAATGTGTTCGGCAATCATAACCGCTATGTTGGCAATACTGTTTATGCGGCTTGTATCAAACTCTATAAGTTTGTTATAACTTTCCTCAAGCAAGGCTTTATCGAAATTTAAATCATTTGTGTTTTGTAAAATTTGGTTATACGTTACGTTGTTTTTTATTTGTCCCAAAATAATAAATGCAATTACCGTGCCTCCGCGAATAACAGGAACAGCCATATCGGTAAGACCGGCGTGGCAGTTATGTATTTCTATGCTTTTTGTTTCGGCGCATTTTTTAAAAATTATTTCATCGGAACAGTGGCAACGTTTAACACCGGTATCGTCACGTTGAATAATATTGCAAAATTCGGGATATTCGCCTTCGTTTTTACCTATTTCGTTATAGTTGGTATCTAAAATTCTTATGTTCAGTCCCGTAACGTTGTGAAAATCGTTTAGTATTTCGTTAAGTTCTTCTTTGTTAAACTTGAGTTCCATTTTATCACCACCCGTTTTATATTATCAAAAATGTATTATTGTGTCAAGAAAAGAGGAAAAAAGTGCAATAATTAAGGAGTAATGTTGATTTTAATTATTAGGTGAGTGTGATACAATTATTTTGAAATGATAGGAGCAAAGGAGAACTTTATGAACGTATTAATTTTAATATCTGTTGTAATAACCTTAACGGTGCAAAGCGTATTTACAAAGTCTTATTCTAGGAATAGAAAAGACGTATTTCTTTACGATGCCGTCTACGGTGTTGCGGCGGCAGTTGTGTTTTTCGTGGTTTGTAAAGGCAAACTTAATTACTGCGCCGAAATAATTCCGTATATTATAGCTTTTTCTATTTGCTTTATTATCTGTGTTTTTTGCAATATAATGGCTGTAAAAACAGGCTCTTTGGCTTTGTCTTCGCTTGTAACGTCTTATTCTCTTATAATACCTACGCTTTATGGAATTCTGTTTTTACATAACGTGCCAACTTCACTTTTTTACGTGGGTATTTCCTTGTTGCTTATATCACTTTTCCTTGTTAACTATGAAAAAGGCGAAAAGAAAATAACAAAGCGTTGGCTTTGTTTCGTTACTCTTGCTTTTGTTTGTAATGGCTTGTGTTCAACAATTCAAAATACACAGCAAATCAAATTTAACGGTGCATATAAATCGGAATTTATGTTTACTGTTTACGTAATTGTTGCAATCATTATGTTTATTGCCGCATTGTGTTTTGAAAAAGAAGACGTAAAGACAGTTGTTAATAAATTTGCCTTTTTGGCGCTTGGATGCGGTATTGCGAACGGACTTACAAATCTGTTTGTAATGATGCTTTCAACAAGAATGCAAACCTCGGTTATGTTTCCCATAATTTCTGCGGGCAGTATTTTGGCTACGGCGCTTATATCCTATAGCGTGTATAAAGAACGTTTTTCTAAACAACAGTTAATCGGTATATTTTTGGGCACAGCATCTATTGTGTGCCTGAGTATATAAAGGAGTGTAAAAAATGGAAAGTAAGTGGCTTAGACCAAAAACTACAAGAAGGTACATACACGGTCCCAAAGCAGAAAGAATGTTTACCATTTGGGCAGAGGGTAAAATTGTATTCGGCGAAGTTGAGGGCGGTTTCGATCCATCTGCATATTGGCGTGATGTTTTTTCAAGCCTTATTTGGTTTGTACACGGCAAAGAAAATGAGCAGTTTGATTTTAAAAAGTGCGTTAACGTTGTGCGCGAAGACGGTATTCCCGTACAGGGACTTAAGCACAGCTTCAGCGGTATAGACGTAAATATTGAAGCAATAAGCAATATTTGCAGAAAGCCAACCTGTTTTATAAAGGTTACACTTACAAATACTACTGAAAATACTCTTAGCGATACTTTCGGATTTTTGCTTAAAAGCGGTCCCGAAAGTAAAATTGTTTTCGGTTCACCCGACGTTTATAAATCCTATAACCCTGATATAAAAGAATTAGATGCTTTCCCTAATACCTGGTCAAATAAAGACGGCGTTTTAGTTGACGGCGAAAAGTTTGTTACCGTAAAGAGCGGGCTTGACTTTGTCTTTGATACAGAAAAGGGAATAGCAAATTTTGATTTTGAATTAAAGTCGGGAGAAAGCAAAGAAATAGTCCTTTCTTTCGGTAAGGGCGAAATATTTGATTTTGTTTACGAAGAAGAAAAAGAAAAGAATATCGCTTTCTGGCAGGGTGAGCTTGCAAAAATTAATAAACTTCCCGACAATGTAGTAAACGATACCGAAAAATACAATTTAATAAAAACTCTTACACTTCAGATATTGCAGTCCTTCAGCTGTTTTGTTGGCAGTGATCGTTTGTTACTTCGCCAAGGAGGACTTCAAAGAAGAATCTGGCAAGGCGAGGCAGTTTGCGCTTTAAAAGCTTTAAGCATATTGGGTGATTTTGGCGAATATGTTGAACCTGTGCTTTCTTTCTACTTTGACGTTCTACAAAATGAAGAGGGCGAAATAATTCCTCAAGGTGAGCCCTGGGCTAATATAACCTCATCTTCACTTGCAAGTCTTTTAGATTATTGCTGTGTTAATCCCGCTTATTATGAAAAGCGCAAGGAAAACGCTTATAAAGCATTTAAATGGATAAAAAACACACGTACCAAGGGCGGAGAAGTAGAGGGCGAGGTTAAAGGTCTTTTCCCCGCGCTTCGCGGTACCGACAGCGGTATGGTGTTTCAGAACTGGGGATTTACCGATACACAAAATCTTGTTGCGCTTAAAACTTATAAAGAATTTGCAAAGGAATATGATAAAGAAAATTATGCGGAAATTGCCGCTGAGTATGATGATTATGTCTTCTTTGCCAAAAAGTATTTCAAAGAGTATGCCGACAGTATTGAGTGTGACGAAATGCGCTTGCCCTTAACTCCTCTTGGAAACCCTGAACATTTGCTTGAAAAGTTCACCTTCGAGGGCTTGACGTTCGGACTTATAAATATTGTTTCCGATAGCGAAGAAGATCTTGAACATGTAATAAATTTCTATAGCCGAAGAGGCCGTTATGCCGATCCGCACGGTATCTATTCAATTCGTCTTAATACCTTTGACGGCAGTGAGCCGCACGTATGGTATACAAGCTGTAACGAATATTCTATGTACTGGTTTTATATGCGTCACGGCAAACGCGAAGAAGCTTTAAAGCAAATTGAATCTAAATTAAAATTCTGCATTACCGATGAAAAGTATATGATAGAACGTTACCGCGATGATGACGAATACTATGGACCTTGGAGTCCTAATGTAAGCGCTAACGGCAGATTAATTGAAATGCTTGTTGATTATTATAAATAATATTAAAGCACCGAAGCTCAAAAAAGCTTCGGTGCTTATCTTTATGATCAGGTGCCGTAACGAAGCATTGCTTTAAAATGTGAAATTTAGGCGGCATTCTTTGTTAAAAACGCACAGTATGTGTTAGCATTACTGTGCGTTTTTTTCGTGACTTCCATCCTAAATTTTCATTTTAAAGTGCTTTGCAGCTTTGTAATTTTTTAGTTCCAAAACCAAACTTCGTTATGGCACCTCTTTATATATCGTGTCCTTTTTCTATAATTTTGTCGGCTATTTGCTGTGCAAAGGATTTACACATTTCTTCGGTTTCGCTTTCAATCATAACCCTTATAACGGGTTCTGTTCCGCTTTGGCGAAGTAATGCTCTGCCATTGCCGTTAATTTGCTTTTGAACCTTTTCAAGTTCGTTTAAAACGTCGTTATCACAAAGCACGGCGGCTTTATCCTTAACCTTAATATTCTGTGTGTATTGCGGATACAGTTTTACGGGTTTTGCTAATTCATTAAGGCTTAATTTTGTGTCACACACTTCTTCGGCTATCATTATTGCGGTTAAAAGTCCGTCGCCTGTGGTGGCATATTTCTTTAAAATAATGTGTCCCGATTGCTCACCGCCTAAGCAGTAATCGTTTTTCTGCATACATTCGTAAACAAAACGGTCACCAACTGTTGTGAGTTCGCATTTCATTCCCGCTTTTTCAAGGCTGTTTACAAAGCCGCTGTTAGACATAATTGTGGCTACAACCGTATCAGAGTTTAACATATCCCGCGATTTTAAACGCTTTCCTAAAATATAAAGCATTTTATCGCCGTCAACAACGTTACCGTTATTATCAACCGCAATACAACGGTCACAGTCGCCGTCAAAAGCGAAACCTAAATCAAGATGTTGCTCTTTAACAAGATTGCAAAGTTTTTCAATATGAGTGGAGCCGCAATCACGGTTAACGTTAAGTCCGTCGGGTTCGTTGCCAATAACAACGGTTTGTGCGCCAAGCGCACCGAAAACCGATTTCGCAATCATCCAGGAAGCGCCGTTTGCGCAATCCAAGCCGATGCGAAGGTTTTTATACGAATGCGATGCGAGAGAAATAAGGTATGCCACGTATCTGTTTCTGCCGGAGGCGTAGTCTACGATACATCCTATTTTTTCTCTTTGCTCAAAGGGCAGGTCGGTCGACTTCAAGCCGAGCGCTTTCATATCTCCGTCGATATATGATTCTATCAGAGCGGTCGTGCCGTCGTCCAGCTTTTCGCCATAGCGGTTTATGACCTTTATGCCGTTATCGTAAAACGGGTTATGCGAAGCCGTTATCATTATGCCGCAGTCAAATTCGTCCTGGCGCGTTACGTAAGAAATGCTCGGCGTGGTGGTAACGTGAAGCATATAAACGTCCGCGCCCGATGCCGTCAGCCCAGCGACGATGGAATATTCCAGCATATAGCTGGAGCGGCGCGTATCCTTGCCGACCACGATGCGCGGTCTGTAGCCTGCTTTTGTACATCCTGAAAGGGGCGAGGAATAGTACAAGTCGGAGGCCAAGCGG
>JAZUPW010000033.1:0-19358 GCA_045605385.1 Acutalibacteraceae bacterium | reverse complement strand
GGAGTAAAATTAATATGAAAAACTTAAACCAATTAAGAACCGCACTTTCAAAAGCAATGGAAACAACAGCCAACGTCGCACAAGGAATGGCAATCACATATGACGAACAAATCCAAATGAAAACTTTTCAAGTAAGCCCGTTACTTCAATTTCTAGACGGTGCCGGCTCTTGCGTTGATGTTCCAACCGCAAACGTTGCATTTTTCAAAGAAACACCAACAAACAATGCAACATTTATTAATGAGTCCGAAAATATCCCCGATTTTGCAGTAACAACCTATACGGAAGTTCCAGACAGAATGAAAGTTATTGCAGAAGGAATTAGTATAAGCCACATGGCACAAATCGGAACAGACGCCGAGGACTTGTTAGCCCGCGAAATTCAAAGGTCATATATGCAAGTTAATACATTAATCGATAAAACTTTGCTTGACGGTGCAGGAACCGTAGCGGCTAAAGATTTTAAGGCTATTTGGCAAGATAGCGACATGAACACTGCAGACGCAGAAAATAAACCAGTCACAGAAGATATGATAGACGATTTATTATATGAGATTGTAGACGAAAAAGGCGGACACCCAGACGTCCTCGTAACCGATAACATCGTAGCAAAACAGTTAAAGAAAATCGCCGCACCATACAGACGTTACAATGATAAAGTAGACGTCGGAGTCGGCTTCAGAGTCTCTACCTATGAGAGCCCGGACGGAATGGAAATTCCAATCATCATAGACCCGAACCTACCAAAAACACCAGCAACAACCGGACAAAACGCAAAACCAGAAGGACACAACCTCTTATTACTTGATAGTACCGCTATCGACGTTAAATTCTTAATGAGACCTTCACTAATAACAGACCTTCCAAGCAATAACCTAGCATATAACCAAGCAGTAGCAAGTTACGTAACCGCACAAAACGTCGCCCCGTGGAGATGTGGAGCAATCAGCAACATTTCCGTAGCTGCAGAAGAATAAAAACAGTAAAAATACGATGAAAAAAGTAATTTTTAATTTAATTATCTTTTTTCTATTCATAATATTTTTTTTTAAAAGATCATCGGGGGGGCATTGAAAAAATTGACATATGAAATAATAAAAAATATGCTACTTGCAAACGGATATAATTTAGATGATTACACCGACGAAATAATAAACGCCTTTATAGAAGAGGCAAAACAATTAATCGGGGCGGAATTTTTAGCAGAAAAAGAAATAACAGATTATAAACGAGACTTTAATAATAATGTATATGTTACAAAATTTTATCCAGTCAATACAACCGAAAACATTAATATAACAATAAACCAGGAACCCGCCACAGTGGAGCACAGCACACCCGGCGGAATTATATATCTTGATAAAAATTATCATGGTACATTAATATGCACATATACAACAGGATTAAATGAAACTGAATTATTAAACGAAATAGCCCCGATAATTTTAATACTTATCGAAGCAAACGCAGGCAAAAACCTTGCAAGCATAAGCGAAGGAGACGTCAATATTTCCTATGATAACACAGCGCAACAAAATATATATAATCTTATTGAAAACATTAAAAACAAATACAGCGCCCGCGCGGAGCTGATAATATGACCGCCCCGTACTTTATGGATACCGTCCTAAAAAGGTATACTTACACAGACACAGACGCGGGGGTATATGGAGAACCCATTAAAAAATATATTTACGCTGATAATATCAATGTTGATTTTCAAAACGAAAATAACCAGGAATTAGCTAAAGTTTATGGAGTGGAGCTTCAGAACCTTTATAAAATTTATGCACCTTTAAACGCCCCGTTAAATGATACAGACCGCCTGGAAGACGCAGACGGCAACACATACCATATAATAGGGCAAATTCAAAAATATATTAAGTTCCATAAATACAAGAAAGCGCACATTATAAGAAACCGCAGCCCCCGAAACATTAACACGGGGAGCGGTTAATATGCCAGTTAGTTTTAAAATTAATCCTTCATTTTATGAAAAGTTAGACGAAATAAGGGCAAAAAACGCCTTAATTAGAGCGTTAAAACAAACTACATTAGATTTACATCAAGCGTGCATGGACGAATGCCCAAAAGACACAAGAACGCTCATGCGTAGCCATAGTTACGAAGTAAGAGACGACGACCGCATAATCGAAGGAATAATCCGAAATGGCACCCATTATTGGAGTTACGTTGCGCTAGGCACAAGCAAGCGCCGTGCAGATCCATATATAACCCGGGCAATACAAAAAGTTCAGCCAGGCAAAAAAATTGCTGAAAATTTTAAGCAGTTCCATCAAACAAAATAAGGGGACGGGGATAATAAATGATTAACCAATTAGAATGTTATTTAGTCGAATTATTACAAGGGCACATAACAGGTTGTCCCGTTGTAAAAGATTTTAGCAACGCCCCCGAATTACCCGTAATAACACTTGATGTAGGGGCGGGAGTGTATACAGACCAGGTAGAGCGCTTAATAAGTGGCGTTGAAACTGTTGTTTATCATAGACAGGCAACAATTAATATTAATTTATGGACTAACAGCGAGGAGCAGCGACAGGAGCTAACATCGGAGATAATGACGGCGTTTTACAAAGAAAGCAACCATAATTATATTTATTGCAGTAATTACAACGACGGAGCGTGCAGCACCAGCGACAGCGGAGATTGCGAAGCTTTAACCGTTCTTAATAGTGCAACAGTTAAATATAAATGCCCGTACCCGGATAAATACAATTATACGCCTTTGCAAGAGAAATGGGGCATAATGTGGGGCTCTTTAAATGTAGAACCACCATTCGAGCTCGACGAAATAAACGAAAAACCGCCACTTTTACGAAACGTTTTTAAATGCGAAGCCACGTACCTTGAGGAAGTAAGAGTCGGGGGACATGTCGTTGACGATTTAATATTTAGCGTATCATATGATGACGATAATTAAAAAGAAATAAGATAATTAAAAGATTAATTAAAAAAAAATAAATGATAATAAAAGGAGTTAAAAAAGAATGACATTTAACACACTTCCAGGAATTAAATTTGGAGAGACTGTAACCTCCAATAGTACAATAACAAGCCGACCGCTTTTTATTATACAAACAAGCCAGGAAATAACCGCAATAGACGGAAAATTAACAAGATATGATGATGTCTCAAATTTTGAAACAGTAGCAACCGGAAAAGGATTGACACAAACCATAAAATTTATTAAAGACGCAATAACAGAAGAAACCGCAAACACCGGACAATTTTATGTCTATAGCGTAAAAGACGACACCGCAGACGGTTTTAAAAATATCTTAATTGATAACAGCAATTACGCAGATATAAAAGACGTTTATTATTTTGAAGAAAACAAAAGCGGCGCAAACAATAGTTTAACCTTAGCACAAAAAATCGCCGCCTTAATCACAGGATTAAATAATAACAGCCTTAACGGCGTTTTCCGAATGGTTTATATAGTCCCTTACGGTACAATCCAGGACGCAGTAACAAACAAAGGCGAAGGAGTAACAACCCAGCAAGCATATATAAACAGTTTAGAAACCATAACAGAGGGCGTAGACAATGGGCGAGTCGGTTTTATACTTCCGGACAATTTAGCCGGCGTGAATGCTGGAAAAATCAACGCAACAAATTATAATGAGGAAGTAGGATTCACCGAATACAACACAGCAATAACCGAATTAAACCCGGTATTTTCATATACTCAAATGGTAACCCTGCAGAATTTAGGAGTTATTTTCACACGCAAAGAACAATACCAAGGAAATACAATTTACCGAATTAATTTGGGAGTTACTAGCAGTTTCAGCAACACTAACAATAAAGCGGATAGTCTTATAATTAGCCGTAGGATTGCAGACGAACTCTTAAGACAGGTTAAAGACACTTTAGACGCTTATATTAAAGATAAAGAAACCGAAAACACTTTAGCATTTATGCAAAGTGATATAAACGAAATAATAAATACATTTGAAAACAACGACGAAATAATAAGCGACGGAACCGTCCTCGAAGTATCAGAAAGCGCCACGCCGTACACAGTAAACGTAAGCGGAGCTATACAGCCAATAACCTGTATTATATCTATTGAAGTAAATACAATATTACAAAATACTGCAAACGTAAGCATAGAAAGCGGCGACGATATGCCAGACGAATAAAAAAAAAAGAAATAAAAAGATATACGGAGCGTTGAAATTATGACAACAGCAAGACGTTTTCAGCAAGAAATAATAAAATTAACATTTAATGGAAAAACTTATCAAATAAGGGCGGAAACTGTAAAAGTAACGAAGAAGCAGGATTCCGAGCAGTGGACGGCGTCCGAGAAGGTAAACCCTTATGCGATAGCATACGGCGGGAAAAGCTATGAAATACAATTATCCGGGGTAGACCCGAACCAGAAATATATTTTTAATTCTATTTTCACAAAACAGACGAAAGGCGAATTAAAGAAATTGCCGACATTGAAAACTTTTGGATATGATGAACACGGCAAAACCAAAGCCGACGACGCATTCGCTGGCGTATGGATTGAGGAGTATTCAAAAGAGAACGCAACGCCTTTTGATGTAAAATTAGGAGCACTTGAGGAAATTACAAACAAAAAGAAAAAAGATAAAAGCGACGACAAAGACGTAAAAAGTAAAAATTCAAAAAAATAAATTATTATTGGAAGACTTAATTAAAATGGAACATATATAATTAAAGCGTTAATTATAATGTTCCAACTTTTTTTTTAAACAAAGACTAAAGAAAAAACTATTTTTAAAACCATCAGTATATATTAACCACCCACAAAAAAAACACAAATAAAAAAAAATATAATTGGAGCGTAAAAAAGTATGGAAGACATAACACCCCGCAGCATAACCCGAATAGATCCAGAAGATGAAGAAGCTATGGAAGAATTTCAAAAATTGCCACATTACCCGGGACACACCGGACAGCTACACCCAGCAGACGCAGACGCTGAAGAGTTAATGGAAATAAAAAGAACTCTTTACAGTACCGATTGGATAAGTGAAAGCCGCCAGATAATAGAAATAGTAACACCAAGCGAACGAGATTTATTAAACAAGTGCATAAACCAGGAACCAGCAACAAACCAGGACATAAACGGCATAGAAGCAATATTGGGAAAATATCGGGAAGCTATACGCAAATTAGAACCGGAACAGACATTGCAAAACTTAGAAGACAATATTTTATTTGTTCAAGATCAAAAAAAAATCGTTGAAATTTTAAAGGAAAATAACCAGCACGCCACAAAAAAATTAAATATGTATTATCCACTTCATAATAATAAAAAATTATTATTAGAGTTGGAAGTATTACCACTTACAGACGCGGACGCCGTCTTGGACTTGCAAAAAAATTTAAGTTTATTCAAAGACTTAACAGATCAAGAAAAAATTATTTATGAAAAAGAACAAACCGGCGCCCCGCTCTCACGAGAGGAACAAGCCGTCAGCGAACTAATAAAACAGAAAATAGAGAAAAGAAGCACAGAAAACACGGACGAAGTATTAAACGAATTTTTAAGCCATCAAACACGGTTAAGAGACGCAGACAGCACAAAAGAGGATATGTTAAATATTTATTCAAGTTTTGAATTTAGTTATAAAGCTCTTTTATTTTCCAAGGTGCAAGAATTGTGCGGACTTGATGAAGCCAGCGAGGCGGACGTAAATAATTTATTTCGAGAGGTTTATTAAATCTTATCCTTTTCGGGTTTATGTTGAAGTCAGTAAAAATCACGGTTATAGTATAAGTTATGTTATAAGGCACAGGCTTAAACCAGAAATACGATTATTGATAATGTATTATAATTATGTGTTCCATGTGGAGCAGAGGGAATACGAAAAAATTGAAAAAGAAAACGAAAAATTAAAAAACAAAGCAGGGGGGCTCAAATAGTGGCACAGAGTGCGGAAGATATATTAATAAGTGTAAAGGCGGATATACAAAAGGCTCTTAAAGATTTTGACCAATTAGAAAAGCAGATAAAGACAACACAAGCCACAACGGACAACAAATTATCTCCAGCGGTTAATAACACCCGTTCCAAAATGCAAAGTCTAGGAAACACAATGACGCAAACGGGGCAAAAAATAAAGGCAAGTATGGACGGGGCGACCGCAACAGCTTTTATTGCCGCAGGAGCCGCCGCAACGGCTTTTAGTAAAGAATGTATAACATCAGCAATAAACGCGGAGAACGGTTGGAACCGATTAGGAGCGATGGTAAACAGTAGCGGGGGCAATTGGGAAACACAGAGCAAAGAAGTTAAAAAATGGGCTTCAGATTTTAGTAATAGCATGGGATACGCTACCAGCGACACCCGAGACGCTATGAACTCACTTATGCAAATGGGATTAAGTCTTGGAGACACAGAACAAGCAATGTACGGAGTCGCCGGACTTGCAGCCCGTACCGGTCAGACAGAAGCGGAAGCGTCCGCAATGGTCGTAAGTGCCCTTAATGGAAAGGGGATGGCTTTTGAAAAAGCTACAGGACTTGAACTTGACAATTACAAAGCGGCAGATGGTACAATCGACCGACAAAAACTGTTAAATGATTTATACAACCAAAATAAGGAAGCAGTTGAAAAACACGGAAAAAGTACCGAGGGCGTCGTAAACCGTATGAACAACGCTTGGGGCAAATTTAAAAGCGAAATCGGAGCTAGTTTACTTCCCGTTCTTAAAACATTGGCAGGCGCCGCCGAAACCGTCGCTCAAGTGTTCCAGCACCTACCGCAACCCGTTAAAAGCGTTATAAGTATTGCTTTACTCGCGGGCGGGGCTATAAGCGTTGTTGTTGGTATATTGGGAATGTTGGCGCCTATCCTTATAAATGTAGGAAGTTTATTAAGTTGGTTAGGAAAAAGCGGGGGCTTTTTAGGAGCGATTAAAAACGCAGCCGGATTATTAAAAAGCGCTTTTCCCGGAGTAACCGGCGCAATAAAAACAATGAAAAGCACAGCCACCGGCGCGTATAGTGCTATGCGCAGTGGTGTTAGTAAAGTTTCTCAAGCGTTAAAAGGTTTGGAGTTAAGGCAGAAATTAGCAACGGCAGCAACAAAGCTACACGGCGCAGCCTCAAAAGCGTATGACCTTATTTCAAGCGGAGTTTCAAGAGCCGTGACGGCGTTACGTACTATGGAAATACAAACAAAATTAAACACAGTAGCAACAAAACTCCACACAGCCGCCGAAACCGTTAAAAATGGTATTATGCGAATTGCAACAGCAGTACAAGCCGCATACGCTTTTGTTATGAATTTATCCATAGCACCAATTTATATTATTATTATTGCAATCGCAGCACTTATTGCCGTTTTAGGTTACTTATATTTCAATAATGAACAAGTCCGGAATACAATTAATGCACTTGCAAACACTATAAAAGGAGCGCTTTTAAACGCATGGAACACTTTAACACGTGCAGTCAGTGCCGGTTGGAGTATAATAAGCGGAGCATGGAATAATATAATAAATGCGGGCAGAAACCTTGTAAACGGCGTCGGCGCGGCGCTTTCTAATTTACCCGGATATATTAGTGCAATGTTTACAATATTTGTTGCAACGATAACCGCCCGCCTTAACCAAGCCCGCGCAATAGCTTCAACGCTAATAACTGGATTAAAAAACGCGGTTATTTCCAGATTACAGCAAATACCAATTCAAGTTGGAATTTTATTAATGCGCATGGTACAATTTATTACGGTACGTTTTAACCAGGCGCGGGCAATTGCAGGGGCTCTTGCAGGTAGAATCCGGACGGTAATTGTGCAAAAAATACAGGGAGTAGTGAATAATATAAGGAGTTTATTTAATCGAATTGTTAATACTATACGCTCAACGCTTAGCAACGCAGCCAGCAGCGCAGCCGCAAAAGCAAGCGAAATAGTAAACGGTATTATAAATTATGTCTCAAGCCTCCCGCAGAAAGTAGCTGACGAGTTCGGAAAAATACCGGACAAAATACGTAATGCTCTTGCAAACGCCGCGAGCGTAGCGCTACAAGGAGCGCAGGCGATAGTTAATCAGTTTTTAGCAGGTATGGGTATTAATTCACCGGGATTTATTCAGAATGCGACCGTTGAAGAGATGAAAAACACAGCCGCAAGGATTGGAGAGTATCAAGGCACAGCCAATAAGAACGCCCGGACGGTGGCGGAGGGCTTAGTAAATAGTTATAATAATGCTCTTAATAATATTAAAAATATTGATATAGGTTTAGATCCACAGACCACAGAAAATCCGTTACTTAAGGGAATTACAGATAATAATATTTTAACAAGTAGTATGCCGGCAACAAGTAAAACAAGCCACATAGCAACAAGCAACAATAATATAAACAACAGTACGAACGACAATACAAGGAACGTAACAATTAACGCGGAGTTTAAATGTGAGGAAATGACAACAGCACAAGCCCGCCGGTGGTTCTATGAAGTAATAGAAGGAGTATAAGAGATTATGGCAACAAATAACACCCAAACACAAGGAAATGACTATAAAATCAATTGCGAAACCGTTAATCTTAAAAAAGGAGACAAAGGAGACACAGTAACCCTCCTTCAAACCTATTTAAAAGAATTAGGATATTACAACGCAACAATAGACGGAGACTTCGGAAGCGTTACAGAAAACGCCGTAATAAAGCTCCAGAACGCAACAAAGCACACACCAGACGGCAATTTCGGTCCGAAAACCTGCCCAAGCCTTAAAAGCTTAATAGACACTAAAAGAAAAGACGAAAAAAAAGACGACGAAAAAAAAGAAAGAGAAAAACTAGCAGAGAAAAAAAGGCGGGAATTAGAAGCCAAAAAACGCAAAGAAGAAGAAGAAAGACGCAAAAAACGAATAAAAGAAATGAATACAATATTAAATAATTTTTTCAGATACCGGGACTATAATATCATTATTAATAATATCCACTTCATAAGTTCAAGTGTTGAATTAACAAACAACATCAGCGGCACTACCTGGCAATCCCTGGAAATGATGGGAGACAAAACCTATATTTATCAAGGACACACACAACCCACAGAATATGATATAACAATCCCGTTACCCGTTTTTATTTATAATAAGATTAAAAAACACTTTAAAGACCATTTCTTAAGCGCACCGGTAATGGTTACAGGTACGGGCGTTGAAACTGGGAATTATGTAATAACAATAACTAAAGCTTATGGAAAAGGCGCAACCCTTAATTTAAAGTTCCATTTATTGGAAGTGCGTTAAAATGGTTTTTAATTGTGATACAATCAAATTACGGCGCGGAAGTAAAAACGACGACGTAACAGAGCTCCAAACCTACTTGAAGAAGCGGGGTTGGTATACAAGACAAATAGACGGCGACTTCGGACAGTACACGGAAGAAGCGGTCAAAAAATTTCAAGAAACTTATAAAATAACAAAGGACGGCGTCTTTGGTTCTGAAAGTTGCAGAAAATACAAAGCAGTACGAAACAAGGAAAAAGCAGAAGAAGAAAAAAAGAAAAAAGTATATGGCGAAGTTGAAAAAGTACCACATGAATATAACCCATATCTGGAAGTAATCGAAGCCAATTTACTTCTTAAACGGGAAATGATAATCCCCCCAGCAGATAATGAAAACGCGGACGCAGGAACGGGCACAACAGAAAATGCAGAAGCAGAAAACACCGAAAACACACAAAATAACAACAGTACACAAACCACCACCACACAGGCAGCAGCCACCACAGGCACAGACACAACCAACACAGACACCACCAACACCAGCACGGACACAGAAAGCACCGACAGCACCGAACAAGCCACCAGCAACGCCGAAGACATAATGGCAGCCACAAAAGCAGAAATACGCGAAGAAAAAGACAATTTAAGAAACTACCAAATACAAACCTTTATCAGCATATCCTCAAATGATGATCTTGCAGACTTGAGCCACGAAGCAACATTGAAATTAATTTATAGCGTTGAACGTTGGAAAGAGTTAATCCCGAACAGATGTTGCACGCTCCAAATATACCGGAAAGGCACAGGATACACGCTAGACGGATATATAAAAAGCGTTAAAAGAAACCAAGAAAACAACGTCCCCCAAATTGAAATCCAAATAAGCGGGTATAATATTTTTTTACAACAAAGCTTGACAATTCAAGGAACCGGATTAAAAAGTCAATTACTTCAAAAAATATGCGACCGCATAGGATTAAACCTCGAATTAGATTTAACCGGCTTAAAAGATGATAATTACACAATAAAAGCCAGTAGCACAGGGAACACAAGTTCAAACCTAACAGGCACAGCCACAGGCACAACAGACAAAAATAAATTAATAGAAATAGGAAACCAACTCGGGAAAAAATATCATTTTTGCAGCGGACGGGCTCAAAGTTATACGGATATGAAGGCGCAAGGGTGCGGAAGTTGTTTTGCATGGAGTGGCGCGCTTTATACCGAGTTAAAAGCCGCCGGATTTACTGTTCGAGTCGTTGAATATGCGACACACGTTCCAAACCATAGAAGCGTAGAGTATAAGGACGAAAGCGGAAATTGGGTAGACTATCCATACCGCGAAACCTGTATCGAAAAAGGCGCACGAAATACAAGCAACAGAAACCGGACAGTCGTTCTTAATGAAAACGGAGAAGGAGCAACAAATATTTTATAAAAACGGGGGCGCTTATTATTGACTTATAATTATTTTGAATACAGATTAAAAAAAATTGCTGAATACATAGCAATAATAAAAAAATCAGATCATAACAAAGAAAACCAAAATTTAATTAAAAAATTGGAAGATGAAAAAAAACAGATCATAAAATTATTAAATAATGATATATCCAGCGTTGAAAATTTAAGGGGGTTTTAATATTTCCAATCTTGCAGATGATGAAATCGAAAAATTAACCATCATATTAAATCATTATTTAAGAAATGACTTGCGACGCATAACAGACTTTAAACAAGTAATAAACGACCGGGAAGCCTTAACAGTAGCCGGGAAAACTATTTATAAATATGAATGTCCCGTACAAACTATTTACTTAAATGAAGACGGCTACGCCGTTAATTATGAAAAACAAATAATAACAAGTGATGAATACGGAATAATGCAATATTATTATTTATTCATCACGGGAGACCCGGAAAGGGTAGCACTTGAAGCGGAGCACATAACCCGTTGGGAGTGGAAAAGAAATTTTATCGAGGAGGGCTAAAACATGAAAATAGCAGTAGGAATCGACAACGCATACGGCGTAAGCGCAGACAGACGCACCGCAGAAGAGTTTTGCGCTAAAGTAAGAAGCGCAGGGCACGAAGTTATATTTTGCGGAGTCGGACCGAGTGTAACACAAAATTACGCCCGCCATAATAATATTGATGTAATGGTACAAATAGCGGGCGGGATTTGTTTATGTACTTTATGCGATTTTATCGCAGGAATTGAAAAAGGTTATTATAATGCTAAAAAAGCCTGTATTCCTTATTTTGGGAGTGTATGCGCCGACCCGGAGACATGGAAAGCCGGTTTAGCATGGGACGACAATTTTTGCAGCGGATACCCCCTCCAAATCGCTAAAAAATATTTTGGTAAAAGTATTTATGACGTTCAAAACGATTATAGTAATATTGTAGTTCCGTTCCATAAGAAGTGGAAAACGGGCGCAGAATGCGCGGAAGAATTTTTAAGAGGTTTAACCGGCGGAGTAAGTACAAACAGTTTAAGTGGAGTGAGTACCGGCGGGAGCAGTGGCGGAACGGCTTTTGATTATATAAAAGAAGTATGCAATGAGTGGAACGAAGACGGTATCGATATAACATTAACGGGCGACACGTTGAAAATTAAGCACGCAACAACAAAAGAACATAATATACTACCATTAGAACACATTATAAACGACAGCGCCACAATTGAAGAATACGACGCAGAAACGCCGAACCATTTTATATTCGATGGAAAAGTTGAAAATAAAAGCAAAGATAAAAAAGAAACCGCAAAAATAAAAATAGACATTAAAGACCAATTATTAATAGATAAATACGAAGAAAAAAAAGAAACGATAAAAGACACCTACACGCCAGCAGACAATAAAACCGCCAAAAATAAGGACGGAAAACCAATCAAAAAGACATTAACAGAGAAAAAAGAAGAAAAAGAACAATGGGTAATGGATAAAATCCACGTTTTAAAACGAGGGCACGGGCACACAATAGACCTAAAAACCTTAGTTAATAGTAACTACACAATAGGCAAATGGATACAATTAAACATTCAAGATTATAACATAAACGATTTATATTATATTACAAAAACCAGTTACGAAAACGATAATACGCTTAGTTTATGTTTAGAACCAGGCGTCCCCGACCGTAAAGTTGAATTACAGAGCGGAGGAACGGGTGTTCAATTAAAAACAGGTAATATAAACAAAGGACGCATAACAAGTATTATAGAGAAATGCGGCGGCGTTACAGTTACAGACCCGAAAACACTTTATAACAACTTTTTAAAATTTAAATATAGTTTTTATTCAAACGATATACACAGTTTAGACAGCGAATTACAAAGGATACAAAGCGGACAGGGGCTTAATTGTGTAGACAGCGCCCAATTATATTATCAAGCCTACAAGGAGTGCGGATTTACTTATCCGATAAGGATAGTTAATACAACCATACAATGCAGCCAAAGTTACGGGCACGTATTTTGTGAGGTTCAAATCAACGGAAAATGGGAAATTGTAGACCCGAGCGCAGCCGCAGACCACAAAAAGCCGTGGGGCTCTCTAATATGTGGAAGAGTCAGCGGGGGCAAGTCTTATGACCAGGCAATGTGGCTCAGCGACGACGGGCGCACCTAAAAACGGCGGGGAGACGTTCAAAGTATGGGAAATAAAACAATAACTAATTACATGCTAAGAGAAGGAATTAAAAAATTCTCAAATCCTTATTATAACGGCACAGGAACGGCGGGAGTTAATAATAATACGAATACACACCCCGACGCAGTTAATAACATGTTAAATGAGGGCGCGAGCGTTGAAATTAAGAAATTTAATAAGATACAAAATGATTATATTATTTTTAATGATAATACGAAAGCCCGCATAATTCAATTTATACCTGGTTTAAAATGGAAAACAACCAGTAAACCCGACGATAAAGGCGTAATTAATCTTTTTAAACCGTTGGAAGCTACAGTTTTAAAAGTAGGTGGTAAAAGATTTGTTTTAGGCGTTAAAGGTGAAAGCCGGGAGTTTGAATATTATTTACGCAGTGGAGACAATGAAATACGATTAAATAAAAATTATATCAGTATAGACGCAGACCATGTGGTAATAAAGAAAAAAGAGAGGTTTAAGTAAAAATGCAGAACATAGAATTAATAAAAGATAAAAAGACGGGCGGTTATGATTGGAATTTTTTATTTAATGATTTAAACACAGTAACGGGAGATAATAAAATAATAAGTGATGTTATACACACTATTTTATTAAAACCTAGCGAATTATTACCTGTTTTTTATGAGGATAAAGGCGACCCCGCATGGGAGTATATAAGAGAAAAACCCACAGAAAACAATTTATACGCAATAAGCGAAACCGTAGAGTATGAATTAGAACAATTAGAGGAAGTAAACGCCGCAAAAGTTGAAATTATAGAAAATATAAATAATAATATTGTTTTAAAAGTAGTCATAGAAACAAACAACGGCGGGGAAGTGGTAATCGATGGAATTTAGGAGCGAAAAAGATATATTATTTGAAATGATAGATAAAGCAGAGGAAAAAGGCTTAATAAATATTAATGAAGACTTAAAAACAAGAATAGAGCAAGGATACGACACGGAAAACCAATTTTTATTGGATTATTCATGCCACGCGTATATCATCAGCACATTAGAAAGTACAGCAGAAACAATATATAATAATATGAATATAGAAACCGCAACAGGACAGGGACTTGACAATTTAGGGGCATTATTAAATGTTATACGATACCCAGCACAAAGCAGCCGCGTTAATATTGAAGTAAACCGATTAGGCGAAGCCGACGAAATAATAGAAATTCCAGCGGGCACAAAAGTAATATTAATCGACGCTATATCCGCAAATAGTATCGTTGAATTTTACACAATCCACGACGCAACAATCGAAGAGGGCGTCAATAGTACAACAATACAAGCAGAAAGCAACGAGTTAGGAGCCTTTACAAAAATTCCAAGCGGCGCAGTAATAGGTTTAAATGATTTTACAACGGAATTAAGCGCCGTTAATAACGAGGAAAGCACGGGCGGGCGTAACATTGAAAGTGACGATGAATACCGGCAGAGAATAAGGAATTGGTATTTAAAAAGCTTAACGGGTACGTACGCAAATATCGCGGACTATTTACTTAATTATGACGGTTTAATGGGCTTTCGGCTGATACCACGTTGGGACGGCGTAGGAACTCTCAAAATAATATGCGACTGTTTAGAAAGCGAATTAGACAATATAAGACAAGGCGTTCAAGATAATTGTATGATATACACTGACGACCCCGTTATATGTGAATTACCAGCCACAGAGCACCTAGAAAACCTTAAATTATTTGTACATATCGACGAAAACGCCGCAATAACGTACACTCTTAATGAGTTTGAAAATCTTATTTTATACCATGCCCGCGCATATATAGAGGGCGGAACGGGACGCGCCGGCACAGTAACGCCCGGATTAAAAATTGGACAAGAATTTGACCCTGCAAGGCTTATTAGTTTTATTCTTAATGAAATACCAGAAATTGCGAATATTTACACAAATATAATTATGCCCGTCCATATACCCGAAAACAGTAAATTAGTAATAAATAGTTATGAGGTTGTATTTGAATGAAAATAAAATATAATAACGTATTACCAAATTACCTAACCGGCGAAAATATAAGGCGACACGCTGAAATAATAAACGAAATAGATATAACATTAAATAATATTATTGCAGTAGTTGAAAGTTGGAACATATTAAAACGCCCCATCCTTATTGAAAAGGACACGACCGGAAATACTATATTAACGAAATTTCATTTTTATACAAATGATTTAATTAAAAAGATCATCATAACCGGCGACGTTCCACACACCCGCGAGTATACCATAGACGATAATAAAAAAGAAGTAACCATAGAAATAAGCACCGGCGCACAA
Organism: Acutalibacteraceae bacterium; assembly: GCA_045605385.1. GTDB lineage: Bacteria > Bacillota > Clostridia > Oscillospirales > Acutalibacteraceae > SIG607. The sequence continues at coordinate 4,154 of JAZUPW010000033.1, read as the reverse complement.
GGATATGCAAACCCGGAATTTAGCGCCGTAATGGAAACCCACAGCGATAAAACATTTATTAAACAGTATCCAGAAAACGACACAGCACAAGGCACGCCGGCAGACCACGACGAAGTCTTAACAAGCATTGGAAACCTTTTTAATATACCACGCCGCACATATACAAACTATAACATAAACGAGGGCGCAAACGCAAAACCACCATACATAATGAAAGAAATAAAAGACAATAACATAATAATAGCAGGCACCGAAGACGATTTTTATTATATGCAGCGCATAAAAAAATTTATAACAGAATATAACGGACGCAACCTCCCGGAATTATTAGCAAAAATAATATATGATATAGATCTCACAAAAACAAACATAGATAACCTTTTATGTCATATGGATATAGATTACCAAAACGAGCGTTATATGGCAAGTTATAATGTAAATTCAATGTATAACCCACTAATTTATTATTTTACCGGTAAATTGGAAACCGCGCCAAATATTGAGGGCGTCAGCGTTGAAAATTTAACAAACTTTTTACAGCAATTTGTGCCACTTACTAAAAAGGTTTTATTTGAAGAATTACAAATTTTAACGCCGCTTATTTCTATGCCGCACACACGCGCAGGCGCCGGCGGGGACGCTTTACCGGTATTGGTAACGCTCCAGAACCAGCACGGCGACAAAATAGCGTACGCGGACTGTAAAGTTATTATAATAAACCAGGAAGACGAGGAAACCGAGTATAACATCACAACAGACCGAAACGGAACCGCAACGCTCACAGAATACACGTTCACGCCTGGAACCTATGAAATACACGCATGGGGAGAAAATAACAGACAATACGAAGGATTATATAATTATATAAGCGTTGAAATTTCCGAAAAATACGACACCCAAATAAGTTTAGAATTAACCGGGGCAGTTTTACGGACAAACGACACCATAAAAGCAGTTGTTAATAAAATTGAAGACGGCAGCATAACCGGACGGGTAAACGCAGGAAGGGTAATATTAACAGACAGCACAGGCGAAACAGAATACGCGCGCGGAAATGTAAACACGGACGGAGAAGTCCTGTTAAACGTCGAATTAACTAAAACAAGCGTATTAGAGGACATAACATTTAAAGCAACTTATACAAGCGAATACGATTATAAAACAAGCACCACACAAAGAACCTACACATTACACGGAAAAGAAACAGAAATAATTAATTGGAGCATAAACGGAAATTATCTGGATATTTACGAAATTAATTTTAAAGTCGTTGATAAATTAACCGGCTACAGAGTAGGCGGCACAGTAACTATTAACGGCGTCGGAACGGTTACGCTTAATGAACACGGCGAAGGAACCTTAATAGGTTTGGGAGCGTTAGGAGCGGGCGTTCGTACAATAGAAGCCACGTACAACGGTACTGCAATATATGACACTTGCAGCCACGCCGAAACAAAACACCTGCAGGACGCAACATTCCTTCTGGCGGACGTTGCAGACACAACAATATTAAATGCAACGTTATATGCGGGCTTAATTCAAGCACACGGACGCGGGCAACTTGCAAATAAAAGTATAACATTTACTTATTATCCATCAAACGACCCGACCGACACGCACACGCTTTACGCAGTAACAGACGCTAACGGAGTTGCAACCGCCCGAATAAATAGTGGATTAATAGCAGGCATAAATTACACAGTAGAAGCCGCCTTCAATGGAACAGCCGACGGCGGAACGTATCACAGTTCAAACGACACCACAACGACACAATTTACCAATGCAACAGCCACACTGGAAATAATAATTAATAATACCGTCGAGGGAACCGCGAGCGCAGTTGCAAAAGTAAAAAACAGTAATAATCAGTATATAACGGGCGCAACGGTAGATTTAATAGTAAGTAAAAATAATAATGTAGTATTAGAATTAAGCAGCACAACCGCTGGAATGATGAATGGCGCCGCCTTTTTCGATTTAAGCACCCTAACAAATGACAGCACGCCGTATAATTGTTTATTCACTCTTAATACATATGGATATGCAACAACAACAGCTACAGAGACTGTTACAATAACTCCAGCCGCTACAATAATAATAGATGACTTTTCAACGACTACTAATTGGACTAATCCAGGCACAATCGGAACATATAGAGATAAACAAGCCATGAGCATAACAAAACAGCAATACGGAACATCAATGCAAAAATGCAATATACCATTACCATTAACTAAAAGGTGGAAATTTGAAATCGATGTATACCGGGAAGGCGCCTTCGATATTTGGTGGGCGTCTGCTGAAATGCGGAACAGTTTCCCAAAATATGCAATACAATTAAGAAATAATTTAGGATATGCACGTATATATAATAACGGAACAGAAACCCAAATAAACACAAACCAAATCCCGATTAGTCAATGGGTAACAGTTAAGGCAGAATATAACGGGCAAGGAACTGTCGTTGTAACATATGACAATACAACAATTAATTTTGATATAACAATATTTAATACTTTAAGCGAATTTTATTTCTATGCAAGAAAAGACGCCAACGTAGAATTTTATATCTCAAATTTAAAATATACTGAATACCCATAAAAAATTATTGGAAGATCAAGAAAAAAAAATTAAAATAGGAGCGTTGAAATTATGACAAATTTTATAAATACAAAATTTATCCAGCCACAAACCGAAAATTACGGCGAAGGAAAAAAAGTAACCACCGAAATATTAACAAACAGTGCAAAAAACGAAGTATTTCTAAATAATCAAATTATGGAAATAGAAACCAAGACCACCCCCACCCGGCGGGAAGTATTAACGCCCGTTCCAGGCACAGCCACGCCAGCGGATAGTATAATAAGCGAGGAAATAACAACCCCTCGCCCGGTAACACTTCCAAGCGGTGAAACGGTAATAATAAAGCCACAAACCGTCCAGAAATTAGCGGAGGGCGTAGAAGAAGCCACATACACCACACCCTTAATAAGACGACCCGAGGGGCATAAATGGCGGCAAATAGACGCCCCGACAGTATGTGAAAACACAACAGAAATAAAAAAGAACATTTTAAGCGCTGAAATAAAAAAAGAATATCGCCTATTAAATATTAATTATCCAACGTTAGTTGGAAACACAATTAACATACATAAATTAGACGCCGATAGTATTATTTACAGATATGAAGAGATAATCGGGCGCCACACATGGGAAGCCGGCGACGACGTAAGCGAAGAAGCTTACAATGAATGGATAGCAGTTGAACAAGAAAACCCCGTATTTTTATATATATGTGCAAGATATTTAGAAATATATTTTATTCCACTTATAACCGCCGGCGCGTATAATAATGAAAATGATTTATTTGTAATACCTTTATTTGATACATTTAATTTTAAGGTAGGAGAGAGCGAGGAAGAATGGATAAACCGCTTAAAAAATGATTATGAGGAAAACCCAATCCCATTAGGCGACCCCGCCGCAAATAATGGAAGTAAACTTCGATTTAATCGTATTTATCCAAATATGGAATTAACTTACGAATATGTCTCCAGGTATGCGCCGGGGGAGTTCTGCGGGGGCGCTGCTGCCGGTTTTATCTGTTATTATGCGGGCGATTTAAGCATATTTAATAATATTAACGATATAAGTATTAAGTATAATATTATTTATATAGATGATTTAACGGCGGAGAGTCTTTATTTTGGTAAAATAATTGATAATTTTACAGCTACAAATGAAAGTATACTTTTAAGCCAATATCCACAACACGAAACCGTTAATTTAATCATAAACAACGAAGAAAAAGTCTACGGTATAGATTACACAATAAATGGATTAAATGTAACACTTAACGAAGAATTAGAAGCGGGCGACGAGGTTTTAATCGAATATATGCCAGTAATGGAAGACTTAAACAATTTCATAATTGAATATAATTTAAGCCGTTCAAGCTTGCTTGCTACTTGCTATATATTATACTTACGAACGATTTATTTATAAAAAAAATAATGTTGCGGGGCGTTGAAAGTTGAGGCATAAACAACACAAAACAGACACAAAACAGACACAAAAAACACACAAAGAATTAATACAATATTATAAAAAATATCACATATTACAAAAAAAAATAAACCAGTATAAAAAACAAG
>JAZUPW010000032.1:0-1615 GCA_045605385.1 Acutalibacteraceae bacterium | reverse complement strand
ATCTGCATTTTGCAATGCGGGGTTTGATATTATGGGAACGAAAAGTGGAGATTTCAGTTCGCTAACAAATTTTTCTGCACAACCCATAATTAGTATAACTGTTATGCTATTAATTGTAATAGGCGGTATTGGTTTTCTTGTATGGGAAGACGTTTGCAAGCATAAATGGAGCGTAAAGAAATATAGAACTCAAAGTAAAGTCGTTCTACTTGTAACGGGACTTTTAATCCTTTTCCCTTCTGTTTATTTCTTTTTCTTTGAGTTTACTACTTTACCGATAGGTGAAAGAATTCTCGTTTCTTTATTTCAAGCCATAACCCCGAGAACGGCAGGATTTAATACGGCGAGTTTAACCGCTATTAGTGGAACAGGCTTGTTGCTTATGATAATTCTTATGTTAATTGGAGGCTCGCCGGGTTCTACGGCAGGCGGTATGAAAACGACTACGGTTGCGGTATTATTTTCATCTGCAATATCCGTATTCAAGAAAAAAGACAATGCAGAACTTATGAAACGTAGAATAGATGATGATACTGTGAAGAATGCTATTACAATATTCTTGATGTACATAACGTTGTTTGTGCTTGGCGGAATGATAATGAGTTCCATTGAAGGGTTGCCAATTATGACATGCCTTTTTGAAACGGCATCGGCAATCGGTACGGTTGGGTTAACTCTAGGTATTACGCCATCTCTTGGGATAATATCGAAAATAATATTGATGATTTTGATGTTTTTTGGTCGTGTTGGCGGGTTAACCCTTATATATGCAGCTTTAGGCGGAAATAAGAAGCAAGTTTCAAAGTTGCCGATAGACAATATAACGGTAGGTTAAGGAGAAGAGTTATGAGGAAAAAATCAATTTTACTTATTGGGCTTGGTCGTTTTGGAAAGCATATTGCTATGAAACTAAACGAACTTGGACACGAAATTATGGCGGTTGACCACGACGAAGAAAAGGTCAATGAGATTATGCCTATTGTAACCAATGGACAAATTGGGGATAGTACGAACGAGTTGTTTTTGCGTTCGCTTGGCGTGGATAATTACGATGTTTGTATTGTTACAATCGGTGGGGATTTTCAAAGTTCGCTTGAAACCACTTGTTTGTTGAAAGAACTTGGAGCTAAGAAAGTTGTTTCGCGTGCTGAACGTGATGGGCAGGCAAAATTCTTATTACGGAACGGTGCGGACGAAATAGTATATCCCGAAAAGCAACTTGCTTCTTGGATGGCGATTCGATATAGCGCAGACCATATTCTAGACTATATAGAGTTAGATGAATCTTGTTCGATTTTTGAGGTTTCCGTTCCAAAAGAATGGATAGGTAAAAGTATTTTGCAAATTGATATACGCAAGAAATACAAAGTTAATATCATAGCGATTAAGGAAAATGGAAAGATAAATGCAATGTTTGCGCCTGACACTGTACTAACATCAAAGAAAACGTTGCTCGTGTGTGGAGAGTATAAAGCGTTGAAAAAGTGTTTTAATATATAAAAAAGGTAAAAATACAAATTTATAAGGAGGTTACATAATGGAAAACGAAGTGTTAAGAGATATATTGTTAGTAATAACCGTATTTGCTATTTTTGCGTTCGGTTTTTTCGTTATG
>JAZUPW010000031.1:0-117007 GCA_045605385.1 Acutalibacteraceae bacterium | reverse complement strand
TTACATAGAAATTGGTTTGCCGGATAGATCTTCAAGTGATCCTAAAGCAGGTAACGTTGCAATTTATAATGAATCTGCACAGTATGGTTTTGATAATTATTACGACGTTACACCGTTTACGAGTGATAGTACTCAAGAATTCTTTACTTTTGAAGTTTACAACTATAACGGTATAGCTTACTACACCACAGAAGACGGCACTCTTATTGGCAGCTCTGCTCATAAATCCAGTGTAACTCTTGATGCTACAAGCTCTATTAAACTTGATTGTGACTACGGTGAAGTTTGGGTAACCGATATTGTTGTTTGCGAGTTAGAAGATAAGATTGCAGAAGTTGAAACCGTTTTTGGTGAAAAAGTTTTCAAGGTAAGCGACTTCGTTGAAGATAATGAAACCTATAAAATAAACTTTAAATATTCAGCCGATTCTGCTGTTAAATTAGGCTTCTTTGTTGCTGACAGCGAAGTGGTGAATACAATAGGCTATATTGAAGGTAAAGACGTTGCAATTTTTACCGCAAACGGAGAAGGTAATGCTGAAATATTGCTCACCGTAGACAAAAAAGGCGGTCTTAACAATGCGGTTGGCGAAGAACTTTATATGTACGTAATTGGCGGAGACGTAGCAGACATAAAAGTTTCTGCTTTGTCTTATAAGAAAATTACAAATGCTTCGGGTGGTGCGGTTGTTGCGAATAAAGGCGTTTCTATATTAGAAGGCGTTGCTGAAGATAAAGAACAGGCAATGCGTTACTATTTCTCTTATGATACTACAACCGGTAATAACATCATAATTGACGGCGTTGCTTATGATGTTAAGTCTCGCGGCTTCTTGTTTGCAAACGGCGACGTTATGGGCGAGGAAACCGTTACAAGAGAATTAGCAAAAAACGGTAATGTATTTGATATAAATGTAAGTCAAAACCTTACAAGTTGTTGGAAAATACAGAGAAATACAGACACTCTTGGTTCATCATTACTTTGGTTTTCTACCTACGTTAAAGGTTTTGATGCAATAGACGGAACTTATAACAATAAGGAAAGACTTTACGTTAAGGGTTATGTAGTTGTAGAAGTAAATGGCGTTGAATATACCCTTTATGGCAAAGAAATTAATGATACTGTTAAGGATGTTTCGAATTTAATCGGAGTTTCTTCAGGCATTACTCAAACTGAAAACGTAACCGGTGACAATAGAGTTCTTGTGTGGAACAATGAGTTTAACACAAACGGTTCTTTAGGAGATATGTGGGCTCACTATAATAACCCGCCAACCGATACAGAAACTTTTTCTAAATCTGCAGATAACGTTTTTGTTGATAATGGAAATCTTACTCTTCGTGTTTCTCCTAACGGCGACGGTAAGTATACATTACCTTATGACGTTGTTTCTCGTGATTCAATGGCGTTCAAGTATGGTTATGTTGAAATTAGAGCAAAGGTTCCTTTTAGAAAAGGTTTCCTTCCTGCATTTTGGTTAACCCCTGATCAAAACTTAAGAGAGTCTCAGTACAATGGTGAAATTGATATCTTTGAGATTTTTGGAAGTGAAGATACAACAAGCTCGACCTTGCACGTTTGGGGTGATGATTGGGCTCATCTTTGGCAGACTGAAAGTGCCGGAATGGAACATTCTTGGTCTTGGTCGGAAACTACTTTTGGTGGTGTTGAGCCTGAAGATTGGCATACTTATGGTTTGGAATGGACTGAAAGTGAAATGAAGTTCTATTTAGATGGTGAATGTTATGCAACTGTAAATCTTTCAAACTTAGGCTATGATACAAAGAATTGCTTTAATGATTTCTATACAATAATTCTTGATAACAGTGTATATGAAGACACTGTTAAACAAAACGGTACTGAACAAGTAGATATGCTTGTAGATTATGTTAGACTTTATCAGTTACCTGAAAGTGAATATATGGTGGATTATTCGTAAATTCTCATAATTTCCTTCTATAGTAAAGCACCGCCTGAAAACAAGGGCGGTGCTTTGCTGTGTGTTTTAAATTTAGCCTCTTATGGTAGTTATTAAATACTATCATAAGAGGCTGTTTTGTAAAAAACGGACTATTTCGCAACAGAAAAACTTTTTATTATTTTGAAGATTTATATTTATTAATAAAATCTGTGGGTGTTATACCTACGTATTCTTTGAATTGTCTGCTGAAATAGTAAACGTTATTATATCTGCATATTTCAGAAACTTGTGTTACTGTATAATGACCTGTAGAAAGTAAATCAGAAGCGTAGTTGATTTTTAACTGTATAACATATCGTATAGGTGACAAATTATATTTTTTTGTAAAAAGCTTTTTAAAATATGGTTCGCTTATATTACAAAGAGAGGCAAGGTGCGAAAGAGAAATTTTTTCATTTAAAAAGTTTTCAGATATATAATCAATGGCTGGCTTTATTGTTAAATATTGGTTTTCCGGTATATAGTTTTGTTTTTGCAGTTCTGCAAAAATTTTGTAAAGCAGTGAAATGCATTCAAAATAGTATCCGTCGTTTTTTGCAACCCATACGGCAAATACTTTTTTAAAAAGGTTTTTGATAACTGTGCTGTTTTTTGCCTTCAACATAAATGCTTCTGTCGAAATTGGAATGTTAGTATCGAAACATATAACAAAACATTCGCCGCGTTCTTTACGATCAACAATATATTCTGTTATTTCCCCTTTTGGAAGAAAACGAATTGCATCTTTTTTGTTTTCTAAAACTTTTCCATTAAAAAACACTGTAGAATAGCCTTCTAAGTTGAATATCAGTTCGTTGTAATAACTATAGTTGTAAGTAAATTTTGTGACTTTTTCTACATATTCATTTTTACCCACAAAAGCAACTCTGCCGATACTTGTGATAATAAAATCATTATTCATATAATCACCCTAATAATATTAACATAACAAATAAGTAAAATCAACATTTAGTATCTAAATGTATAAAACAACTTGATTTGTGTATTTACTTTACAAAATGTCGATATAAAATAGAATTAGAAGGTGATAATTGTGAACAAACGTATTGCAGAATTAACAAAGTTAACCTTAAGTGGCAAAATGTACGCCGAAACAACTGTAACCGAATTTGATAGGAATGATATATTTTTACCTCGTGAACAGTTTGAGTCTAAAAGACTTTGTGAATATATTTTAAATCAAGAGCCCGTACTTACCGAATTCTCTAAAATGACGGGCTTCTTCAACTGTGACGGTTCTATTGTGGGCGATGCTTTTCGTCGCGGTGGTCACAAGGCGTTTGACCAATTACGCGATAATTTTTATTTAAAGAGTGTTGATAATTTATCTACTTGTGAATGGCAGCACGCTACAGCCGATTACAGTAAAGTTTTAAATAAAGGTATAAAGGGTATTATTGAAGAAATAGATGCTTCCTTAAAGGTTAATACTGAACCGCAACAGGTAGCTTTCTTAAATGCTTTGAAGAATGTTGCAAACGCTCTGATCGGATGGGCACATAAATGCTCAAACAGAGTTTTGGCTTTTTCTGAAACTGTAGATAACGAAGAATATAAACAAAACCTTGAAAATCTTTCCAAAGCTTTGTTAAATGTGCCTGAAAATGCACCTGCAACTTTTTATGAGGCAGTACTTACTATATACGTTTGTTTTTCTGCCGACCCAGACAGTGTTGGTACTCTTGATAGATATTTGTATCCTTTCTATGTAAACGATATTCAAAAGGGTATTATTACAAATAACGAAGTTAAGGAGTATTTACAAGAACTGTTTTTAATGCTTCAAGCAGCAACAAGACTTGAAGCGCTTCAGTTTACCAGGGGTGGCGAATCGCATTTTTGTATAGGTGGTTATTTGCCTGATGGAAGTGATGGCTTTAATGAGCTTTCTAAGCTTATTTTAGAAAGCCTTTTAGAACTTCCTACTTATATACCTCAGGTTACATTGCGATGGACAGCTAAAACACCAAAAGAAGTGTTCCGTTTTGTTCTTGATTGTGAAAGAAAAGACCCTCATAAACGAATTGCTTTCCAAAATGACGAAAAACGTATTAAATGTTATACCGAAATTTGCGGATTTTCTTTTGAAGATGCAGTCTCCTATACAACTGTTGGCTGTAACGAACCGGCTTTTTTGGGGGCAATTGCCGGTAGTAATTCTAAAATTAATTTTGCTCGTTCAATCAATACACTTTTCCATAAAAAGAGCGAAAAAATTAAAAGTGCAAAAACATTTGATGAATTTTATCAGATGTTTCTTGAAGAAATGTTCAGTGATTTAACTATTGCTTTTGCTTACGATGATAAGTATAACAGCATAAGAGCAAGAGATATAAACTATCTATCAAGCATCTTTTTCCGTGGTTGTGTAGAAAAGGCTAAAAGCTTAACTATGGGAGCATCGGATGTAGTTATAGCATCACCTATGCTTTTAGGCATTGTCAATGTTATTGATTCGCTTATAATTGTAAAACAGTTTGTGTTCGACGAAAAACAAGTAACTATGGACGAACTTATAAATGCTCTTAAGGCGAATTGGGTAGGTTACGAGGATTTGCATACGCTTATTAAAAATAAGGGGGATTTTTTTGGTAACGATACCATGCGTTCTAATTTTGTGGCTCAAAGTTTATATCAGAGCCTTTATGAATTTTTAAAAGATAAAACCAATCTTTACGGGTATCATTGGCTTGTTGGAGATTTGCTTGGCTATCACCCTCACTTTAAGTGGTTTGGTGAAAAATTAGATGCTACTCCCGACGGCAGAGAAAAGGGCGCACCTTTAAAATACGGTATAGGACAAAATGAGGGAAAAGACAGAAACGGACTTTCTGCGTTGCTTAATTCTATTGCAAAGCTTGACCCTAATGCTATTGGTTGCGGTTCAACAGTTACTAACATTTTGATTGATGAACAACTTATTAAAAACGATGATAATTTTGAAAAAACGGTAGATATGTTACTCACGTACTTTAAAAACGGCGGCGTGCATTTTCAACTAACCTATGTTCCTAAAGAAGATTTAATTAATGCTAAAAAAACACCGGAAGATTATAAAAACTTGCGTGTGCGTGTTACCGGATTTTCAGACTATTTTGTAAAGCTTCAAGAAGATATACAAGACGATATTATTGAAAGAACTGTTCAAAAATAAATTTTTATTATGCTGTGATTTTTTAAGGAATAACACAAATGTAACGAATATGCTTATTATCTTGGCTTTTACAAACTTTATTATAATAAGCTATTAAACTATGTAATTAAGCTACCAAGATAAAAAATTCTGTAAAAACGGAGATCAAAATGTTATATAAAGAACAAATACATAATTTTGTGCAAACTCATAAAGAAGAAATTATTGAAACATTAAAAGAACTTATAAAAATTCCATCTATAAGAGGCGTTGCAGAAGAAAACGCGCCCTTTGGAAAAGAATGTGCAAGAGTTTTGGGATTTGCTCAAGAACTTTATGAAAAAAACGGTTTCAAAACCGAGCTTAACCAAAACGACGGATACTTATTATCGTATTATGGTGACGGTGAAAAAAGTCTGGGAATTTTTGCTCATGCCGATGTGGTTCCGGTAAGCGATGATTGGATTCTTACAAGCCCATTCGATCCTATAGAAAAAGACGGATTTATTGTTGGCAGAGGTGTGCTTGATGATAAATCTGCCATAGTAATATCTCTTTATTGCGCAAAGATGCTAAAAGAACTCAGTATTCCGTTTAACAGCCGTCTTATATTGTTTACGGGAGCTAACGAAGAAAGCGGTATGGCGGATATTAAAAAATATGTTTTAAAGCATACTGCACCCGATTTTTCGTTAGTGGCGGATACCGCTTTTCCACTTTACAGAGGTAATAAAGGTCAGCTTCTTTTTAATGCTGTTTGTGATTTTTCTTTTGATGAAATTAAAAAAATTACTGCCAGTAATGCCAAAGGCGCAATTTTAGGAAAAATTAAAATTACTTTTGAATACAATAAAGATTTATATAATTATTTAAAGTTAAATGAAAACGAACGTGTTGCTGTAGCTCAAGAGAACGATGAAATTGTTTTTGAGGTTTTCGGTATTTCAAAACATACGGCTTTGCCTGAAGGTTCTTTAAACGCCGGTGGAGTAGCATTTGATATACTTTCAAAATGTGATTATTTATCTCAAAAAAGTCGCAGACAGTTTGAATTCATATCAAATCTTTTATCAAATTATTATGGTGAAACTATAGGCGTAGAAAATACAGATGCTGATTTTGGAAGACTTACTTTTGTTAATGATATTATAGCCATAGAAAATGAAAAACTAAACTTGCATTTTAATCTGCGTTTTGGAGCTGCAGTAGATGTTGCACAACTAAAACAAAAAATTGAAAAAGAGTTTTCAGAAAAGAATTGGGAAATTGAATATGAATATGAGGCAGCAACTAAAATTACGGACATTAACAATTTAATGTTGCAGCGTTGTCTTAGTGCTTACAAAGAATTTACGCAAAATAACAATGCTCCTGTATATGTAAATGCAGGCGGAACTTATGCCCGTTATTTGCCTTGTGCCGTTGAAATCGGTACAACACTTCACGGCGGCTGTCCTGAAGACTATTTACAGGGACACGGTGCAGTACATCAACCTGATGAATGCATAAATATTGACGGATTTTTAGACGCTATTGAACTTACACTTCTAATGCTCTTAGAATGCGATCAAGGGGAGTAATCTATATGAAACTTTTATTTACCGGAGATGTGAATTTCCAAGGAAAAGAAGGTCTAACTGCAGAAGAATCTGAAAAAATTATTTCACAGGTGCAACCGTATTTAGATAACGTTGATTTTAGAATAGTTAATTTAGAGTGTCCGCTTGGTGATAAAAATAAATATGAGCCAATTTTAAAAGCGGGACCTAACCTTATTTGCAACGAAAGAAATCTTCCGTTTTTAAAGGCATTTAATACTGATGTTGTTACCCTTGCAAATAACCATATAGGCGATTATGGTGAGGAAGCGGTTAAAAATACTTTTAAGATTCTAAAAGAAAATAATATCATGTTCTCAGGCGCGGGTGAAAATATCAATGAGGCATATAAGGCTTGTAGACTTCAAAAAGATAATATTAAGGTTTCAATAATTTCCGTTTGTGAAAACGAATTTGGTATGGCAACTGAAAATAATTACGGTTCTGCGGGGTATAACCCCAGATTGCTTTTAAATCAAATTAAAGAGGAAAAGGAATTCACAGACTATGTTATTGTGGCTTTCCATGGTGGAAACGAATTTAACCCATTACCTAATCCGGATACGGTTGACAGGTATCGTTTTATTTGTGATATGGGTGCCGATGCGGTAATTGGTGGACATACGCATTGTCCGCAAGGTTACGAAGTTTATAACGGCAAGCCTATTGTCTACAGTATGGGTAATTTACTTTTTAAAAGTAGCAAAGAAAGAAATGAAAATGACCCTTGGTATTATGGATATATGAGTATACTTGAAGTTACAGATGTAATTACTCTTAAAACTGTTCCGTATAAATTTAATATCGAAGCTACTCAAATTATTATTTTAGGAAATGAAATATCAGAATATATTGATAAGCTTTCAAAAATAATACAAAAACCGGATCTTTTAAATAATTATTTTAAAGGCTGGTCATATCTGCATCAGTGGGTTCCGTGGCTTGAGGAAGGTAATTTTGATTGTCTTGATATTGCAAGATGCGAAGCGCACTATTCCCAAATGAAACAAATTCTTAAAATATATGCATACAAGGATCTTGCTGAAGCAAAGTATTGGGCTGAAAAAATAAAAGAACTTAGTGTAATCCCCGGATGATAGGTATTGCCTTATCATAATTATTCATCCTCGAAATATAAGGCACTTAATATGGAGAATGCTTTACCTCCCAATTTTACCAACAGCTGAAGAAATAAAGGCAGCACAAGAATTATTTAGTTGATCTTTATTATAAAAGATTACGTTTTGCTTTTTTGTTATATAAAAATAAGAGGATACTATGTTTTAAGTGTTTTCTTTAAAAAAATTAAATAAATATAAAGGAGAATAACCATGAGTGAATTTAAAGGCGGAAAATTTGACGTATTAAAAAGGTATGTTAACAATCCAATTCTTACACCGGAGGATATGCCTGCACCGTGTTGTGCTGTGTATAATTCAGGTGTTGTGAAAACTCCCGAAGGCGAATATATTATGGCAAGTCGTTTTGAGGAACCTAACAAAACACAAAAAGTATGGATTTCAAGAAGTAAAGACGGTATACATTTTGTACCTGATGATGAACCGCTTAAGTTTGTGTGTTCTGAAGAAGATAGGGAAGAATATGAAGACATAGTTCTTAACTATCCTGGTTCTCATATAGGTTCGTGGTACGATCCGAGAATTAATCCGGTTGGCGATGAATATTATATTACCTATTGTGTTGGCGGTGATTTCAATTGCCGTATTGCAATTGGTAAAACCAAAGACTTTAAAACGGTTGAACACGTAAGTTTTCCGTTGCATATTCAAAACAGAAATGCTGTTTTATTCCCTGAAAAAATAAACGGGGAATATTGGATGCTTCATAGACCTCAAAGTGTTAAGGATACTTCGGGCAATATTTGGATTACTTCTTCTCCCGATTTGAAATATTGGGGACATTGTAAGATAATCGCAAAACAAGAACAGTATTGGGAAAATTCTAAAATAGGTCCTGCAGCGCCTCCAATTAAAACCAGTGAGGGTTGGCTTATTGTATATCATGGCGTATTTCCAAACTGCAACGGACTTAATTACGGTGCAGGTGTAATGTTGCTTGATTTAGAAAAACCCTGGAAAGTAATAGCACGCTGTAAAGATCCAATTCTTTATGTAAAAGAACCTTATGAAATGATAGGACAAGTACCCAACGTTGTTTTCCCCGGAGCTATTATTCCCGAAGAAGATGGTAGTGCTAAAGTTTATTACGGTGGAGCAGACTATGTACAATGTGTGGCAGAAACAACTGTTGAAAAACTAATAGAAATTTGCAAACAAGGGCATATTTAAATTTAAGTTGCACCATAAGAAAGGTGAGCAAAAATGTTATATAAAGTTTATAGCAGAGTAGAAAGAAGATTTTCAGATAAAATACTTTCTGCTTCTTTGACTTCGCAAAAGGGCTATTTTGAAGAGTTAAAACCCTTTATTTATGCGCCTATTTCGGTTGAGTATGACGTAGAAGGAATAGAACACATAACCAAAAGCAACGAACAAATTTATACTGTGAGATTCTCATTTTATGAGGAAGGAAAATATAACCTTTTAATTAATCTTGCTAACGGTGAGCGTGTAAATGAAACCTTTGACGTTAGCGGATTTGCAAACGATGGTTTTATTAAGATTAGCGATAACGATAAAAGATATTTTTCTTATTCAAACGGCAAGCCATTCTTTTCTGTTGGAATTAATCTTTCTGTTCCCGATGAAATTGAGGTCTCCGACAATACGGAGTTTGGTCTAAGCGGAAATATAGCATATATTGGATTAAAGCAATATGAACGTTGGTTTAAAAAATGTAGTGAAAATGGGGTTAATACTGCACGAATTTGGCTTGGTTGGCCGTATTTTAATCCCGATACAAAAGAAGCTTACATTTTTGATTTTTGGCAGTTTACAAAAATCGATATGCTTTTGGATCTTGCCGAAAAATACAATTTAAAACTAAAGCTTACCTTTGAACATTTCCGTTGGTTTTTGAGTGAAGAAAAAGCTAATAACCATACTTTAAAAGTGTTTAACAAAGAAATTTATACAAATAATGTAAAATGCGAAAGCGCAAAACAATGGTTAATAGAAGAAAAATGGAGAAACGCATGGCTTAATAAAATAAGTGAATTTGCAGCACGATATTCGTGTGATACAAGAGTTTTCGCTTTTGAATTGTTCAACGAAATGAATTGTATGGGTGAAGAATGGGCTGTTTTGTACGAAGAAATTCTTAAATGGAACAGTGTAGTAGCTCCTATTATAAAGAAAATGTTCCCTAATCATTTTGTTATAAATTCACTTGGAAGCTTAGACAGTGAACAGGTTATTGATATGTATAAGAGCTTTCCGTTTGATAAATTCAGCTTTATGCAAATGCACCGCTATCTTGACCAAGGCGCTCCTTTAAAAAACTCTTCGCGAGATCCTATTGAAGCAATTAAGACAGGAATGCAATATATTAAAACCAATAATATGCCTTTAATTGTAGCTGAAACAGGGGCTGTGAACAATTGCCATAGTGGCCCGTTTAAATATTATCAATGCGATGATAACGGTATTATTTTTGTGGATACCGTTTATACACCAATATTTTTGGGATCAGCAGGCAGCGGTAATATTTGGCATTGGGGTAAAGACTATGTAGAGTCTAAAAATCTTTATAAATATTTTACCCCTTTAATACAATTGTTTGACGGTATTGATTTTTCAAAAGAAGGTTTTGAATGTGTTGATTTTTCGGATAACGAAGTATATCTTTTTATTTTGAAAGGAAAAAGCGGTTATTACGGTTTTATAAGAAATAAAGATGCTTCTTGGCAGAATATGCTTAGAGACTTAAATGAACCCAAAACAGTATTAAGTAAAAAAATATCTATTAATGGTAATGCCGAAATTGTTCCTATATGGACTGACGATACTGTGAAAATTACTTCTTCTACCGATGCAACAGAAATTACTAATATTAAATATGGTGCCTTATTTGTAATTAAACAGTAAGAAAAGTAGTTTTAAAGTGTTAAAATGTGAGAAGAACACAAAAGAGATTAAACGACCGATAATTTGTAATTTATGTAATAAAAACTGACATCACTTTTTATTGGTGTCAGTTTTTTATTAATAGTTTCGAAAGTATATTGTTTTTTAAATAAAACTTACTTTTAAACCATAAAATGTGTTTCAAAATAGTCAAGGAGTTTCAGAATAATCATAGACTATAAAAACATATTATTGTAAAATATATTTGTAATTATTATTTTATTTTAATCAGAAGGAGATATGTTTTATGAAAAAAATAAAAACTGTAATTGCACTTTTGCTAAGCGTAGCACTTCTTGTTTCATTTCTGCCCAATTTTTTAGTTATGGCAGAAACTGCAGAATTTGCTTATGCTGAAGTGTTAGGTGCACAGGTTGGCGAAACTGTATTTAGTTACGATTTTTCAATCGATGCATTACCGAGTCAATATACCGATGGTACTAACGGTAACGTTTGGTTGACTAATTCAACTGCTCTTGGTCAAAGGGCATTGTATTTCCAATACGGAAATTGGTCTAACGAGGGAAGAACAATTAAATTTAACGTTGGTAAAGCTAACTTTGCTGCACGTATAACAGTAGCTGTTGATAACGGTTTGTCAAACAATCAGTCAGGCTACTTTGCCGTATATTCCGGTAGTAATGACGGTTCTGCTTCAAATATAAAACTCGGTTTGCCCGACAGAACAGCCGGGGAACCGTATTCGGGCGCCGTTACCATTTATAATGAATCTGCACAATATGGATTTGACACGTATAGCAAGGTTACTCCTTTTACTTCGAATAGTGGAGTAGAAACCTATACCTTTGAGGTTTATAACTTTGATGGTGTATCGTATTATACACAGTCAGATGGTACACTTATTGGTGCCTCAGCTCATAAATCAGGCATTTCGCTCGATACAACAAGTTATATTAAACTTACTTGCGGATATGCTGAAGCTTGGGTAACAGATATTACCGTTAAATCGCTCACTGGCGAACAGCAGGGACCTTCTGAAGAATTACCAATATTTACATATGCTGAAACTATCGGCGCAACGGTTGGTGATGCCGTAATCGATTACGATTTTTCCAAGAATAATCCTACCATTAACGGTACTACGTGGATTCAAAACTCTACCGCTCTTGGCAAAAAGGCTTTGTACTTCACTTATGATACTCTTGATGGCAATAGGCATGCAACCTTTAACATTGGTAAAGCTAATTTTGCCGCACGTATTACCATAGCAGTTGATAACACAATAAATAATAGTCAGTCCGGTGTATTTCGCGTGTATACTAACGGTGCAGGCGGTACTGCATCTAACATACAAATAGGCTTGCCTGACAGAACAGCAGGGGATCCGTATCCGGGTGCTGTTACTGTTTACAATGAATCTGCACAATATAAATTCGATATATATGGTAACGTTACTCCGTTTACTGCAAACAGCGGCGTAGAGACATTTACTTTTGAAATTTATAACTATAATGGCGTAGCTTATTATACCACAGAAGACGGCATACTTATAGGCAGCGCTGAGCATAAGTCAGGCGTAACGCTTGATGAAACAAGTGCTATTAAGCTTAACCACGGATATGGCGAAGTTTGGGTAACAGATATAACAGTTAAGGAACTTACCGAAGAAATTGCTGATGTGCCCCCAACGGAAACTCCTGAAGAGGTAACCGCTTATAAATATGCTGATACTATTAAAGCAACCGTTGGAAAAGATATATTTAGTTACGATTTTTCAACAGATAATCCCACTATTAATGGTACAACGTGGATTCAAAATTCTGCCGCTCTTGGTAAAAAAGCTTTATTTTTTACTTATGATACTAATTGGAACAGGCATGCAACCTTTAATGTTGGCAAAACCAATTATGTGGCGCGCATTACCATAGCTGTTGATAATGGTATAGCTAATAATCAGTCCGGTGTGTTTGCGGCTAGTTTCAAGGGCAATGGTGGTGAAACTGCTTCATATATTAGAATAGGTTTGCCTGACAGAACAGCTGGTGATCCGTATCCGGGTTCGGTTATAATTTATAATCAAGGGGCAAAATATGGATTTGATATTTATGGGGGAGTTACACCATTTACTTCAAGCAGCACAATATCAACCTACACTTTTGAGGTTTATAACTGGAATGGCGTAACTTATTACTGTCAAGCGGATGGTAATTTTATAGCTAAATATCCTCACCCATCAGAGATTTCTTTTGAAAACGAAAGCACTATTAAGCTTTCTTGTGACTACGGTGAAGTTTGGGTAACCGATATCACAGTTAAAGAACTTAATCCATGCGTATTTAACGTTAATACAGTTGCTCTTTCTCTAAAAGAAAACGAACCGATTATTAATTTTGGCTTAGTGCTTGATAATTCCTTAAATGATGTTCTTATTGATGATAATACAGAATTTGGCGCAGTAGTTACTATTAACGATAATTCTGTTGTTTCCAACGATACAACCGTAGATACCCAAGGCGCAATTATTTGGAATTTCGAAAAAGATGCAAGTGAAACCCATATTCTTAACTTCAAAAAGGAAATGGCGGTAACTTCCGATATCTTTGATAAATATGTAAACGTAAGATTATTTATAAAGAATGGGGATGAATACATATATTCACCTGCGGTTTCTTACTGTCCTGCAAAGCTTGCTGATATTTGTTATCGTTCAACAGTAAGTGCTCAAGAAAAGGAATCGTTAGAAACAATATTTGCTTCATCCAAATTGTTCCACGGCAAAAATTCCAAAAAGTTGACATTTACAGCGTTTTCCGATTTCCATTACAAGCAGGGAATGTATATATCTTCAATTGCTGATATGAACGCAATTTTCGACCGCGCTAATGCTTCGGGCTCTTCCTTTGTAGTAAGTGCAGGCGATATGTGTAACGACTTTATTGGTTCTCCCGAGCTTGTAAATGCTTTTAAAAATAACAAGTACGGTATTACAGCCGTTAACGTTTACGGTAATCACGAATTGGAATCGAGCGGCAACTCTATGGAAGTTGTAACTGCAACACTTACCAATGCAACCAATGTTGTGTGGGGTACAGCCGATGGCAGCTATAATTCCTCAATAGGTTATTACTATTTTGATGCAGAAGGGTTTAGAATTATTTGTACCGATACAAACTATTCTTTCAACAAAACAAGTCAAATTTGGGAGCACAATAAAACTTCAAGTTATGGTTGTCCAAGTGGTAATACTAATGCAAACTCATTAGGTCCGGTTCAGTTGGAATGGTTGGAAAATCTACTTTTAGATGCTGCTGAAAAAGATATTCCTTGTATAGTAGTAAGCCACGCTGCATTCAATAAAGAATGGTCTGAAAACTCTCCTGATTCGGCAACTGTTCAAGAAATATTCAAAGGAGTAAATGAAATTAATCCGGGAACAGTAATGATGCAAATTTCAGGACATGCTCACGATGATAAGATTGCAACTGTGGAGGATGTTGTTTATTTCCGTGTGAATACCACTCGTAATGCAAGTTGGCATGAACAAGTTACCAACCATTACGGCGAAGAAGATTATTTTATGATGGAAACCTATGATACAGAAGGTAACTTCTTGGGTTATGAGAACAAACTCATTTCTTCTCTTAGTAGCGCAAATCAAACCCACTTTAACGCTGCTCCTGTAAGTGCAGTAGTAACAATTGATGAATGTGGAATAATCTGTATTAATGGTATTGATGTTGGTTGGTTAAATGATATTGAACCCGATGCTTCGTTGCGTGATTCTTCTGATGAAGGACCTCAAATTCAAAACTTTGCAAACTTTGATTGCATAAACGGTCATATTTGGGGCGAAGATTACACTATAGATGGTGATGTTCACTATAAGGAATGTATCCATCCTGAATGCACCATTACCTCTGTAAACGAAAACGCTTACTACGGCGAACACGAGTTTGTAAACGGCGAATGTGTTTGCGGTAAAACCGAAGCTCCCACTTATGAAAAAGGCGATATTGACGGCAACGGCAGTGTTAATGCGGCTGACTTGGCATTACTTAAAAAGGTTATTGCAGGTCTTACACCGGTTGATGACGAAGAGGTTAAAAACCCCGATGTTGACGGCGAGGGCGGAGCAACACCTAATGCCGCTGACCTTGCAGCGCTTAAGAAAAAAATTGCCGGACTTGAGTAATTTAAGGATAATATATTAAAAGGTTATAAATCGAAAAAAGACCGAAGAGGAAATTTGTCTTCCTCTTCGGTCTTTGGTTTGTCTGTGACAAGGTCAACCCCCTGTTGTACAGGGGGAATAAAAATAGCTTTTAGCGAGGAGTAGAGTAGACAATAAAAAAACTCCTTGGTATAGTAGAAGTGGTTTGCCGACCACACAACTAAAATATCAAGGAGGTCTTAATCGTGAAAGAAAAAGACATAAATAGTTTAGACCATACAAGCTAGAGTTGTCAATACCATATTGTATTTGCACCCAAATATCGTAGGCAAGCAATATACAGAGAAATCAAGGTGGACATAGGAAAAATCTTAAGAAAATTATGCGACCAAAAGGGAGTAGAAATAATTGAAGCAGAACTATGCACAGACCATGTGCATATGCTCGTTAGTATACCACCCAAGTATAGTGTATCGCAAATAATGGGATATCTCAAAGGTAAAAGCAGTTTAATGACTTTTGACAAACATGCAAATCTAAAATATCGTTACGGGAACCGAGAATTTTGATGAGGGATATTATGTAGATACCGTAGGAAAGGAAAAAAGGCAATAGCAGAATATATACGGAATCAATTACAGGAAGATTTGGCGTATGAACAAATGAGTATAAAAAATATATAGACCCGTTTACGGGTGACAAGAGAAAGTAGGCAAAAAAAGACAGCCGCACGTGAGCGGCTGCCTGAGATGGTAATGCGTTGTCAAACTTTCGAGGTCCCTTTTAGGTGCCTCGCCGGTAGGCTCCCTTATAGGGGCTGTGCATACCTCTAGTTTACTAGTGGTTATGATACATTAGAACGTATAAATTTACTTTTTAGGGGTTTACTCTCTCAGTATAATATACGTTCGGGTTGTCTTTTGTATAGATTACGGAGAATAAGTAACGGGATTATCCTTGTAGAAGATTTCGGTGACACCGCTTTCTTCCCACTGACCCCAACTTGTAGCAAGCTGACTGTTAATTGAATCGGTCTGGTAAATTCTTATATAATCAATAGCAGCTTCGCAATATTCAGGATGAACGCCGGCCTTAAACGAAACACCGTATCCTGCCTCACACATTTGCGCGGAAAGAATTATATAAGTAAGCATTTTATGAACCGAAACGCTTTTTTCGTTTTTAAAATCGTAAGTAACGTAAATTTTGCCATCAAGAGCAAATTTCATACACTCGTCATCCCAATAGAACGTGTAGGTGTGAAAGTCTTCAGAAAGTAAAGCTCCATAACGGTCTATGTTATAATTAACTGACTTGTTATTTCCGGTAGTATTATATTTTGAAACACCGTCCATAGAGTTGTGTGTACTGCCAATAGCTGTACCTGTATTATCATAGTCGGTCCACCAACGGTGAATATTAGAAGCAAACGAACTTTCTCTACCAAAGGTTTCAATAATGTCAACTTCTGTCATACAACTTCTTCTTAAATCGCCATAACGTGTACGCAAGCCATCAATAGCCGCACCATTAAGCCAAAACGCGAACGAAAGCGGTGTTTTTGGAAACTTAACGCTCGCTTCCAAAACACCATACTTATAAAGCATAGAATGGTATGTAGAAGCAGTAGCTCCTGCAAAGTCCTTTTCGTTAATTTTCATACCTGCAAGTTTCATACTACCGTCAGACTGATAAGCAAGCTTATATGGAAATTCCTTGCCGAAAGCAGTAGTATAACCCGAGCTTGTGTTCTTTGGAGTAGAAAGATAAGTTGTACCACCTAAAGAAGAGGTACGAGGTCTGTTTTCCTGATAATTATAATCTCCCCATACGGAAAGGTCAATGTTTGAGCCTTCAAATTCGTCATGGAAATTAAGCGTGTAAACTCCTTCTTCTGTAGCGTCGTATTTACCGTTGATAACGTAGCCATCAGACCAGTTGAAGTTTTCGCTATTTTTAGATTCTTCAACTAAATCAACCAAGTGTTTAACGCCTCTGTAAAGAGCAAGGTCAGTGCCGCCCTTAATTACAAGTTTAGACCCAACGACCTTAATAATATAGTTGTCACCCTCAACAGTAACGCTTTTGCTTTCTTCTCTGCTGGTGTCACCAATAAGAATTTCATACTTGGTTTCTGGGTCTATATCTTCAACATAGTTAAGCGCAAAACCGTTGTTTTTATAAAACTTAATAAGTCTTTCAACTTCCATACTTGCAAGATATGTTAACTTAACAGGCTTTACAACTGTAAATAATCCAAGGTTGCTTCCCGCAACAATATTGTTAATAGTTTTAATATCAGGTTGATATAGGTATTCATAACCGTTAGAAAGCTGTTTCCAATCATCAATAGATCCACAAAAAACCTCAATAAAGCACTCGGCACCAAGTTGAATCATTTCGTCAGTAAGGGCCTGAATGCAAATCTTATTATTAATTACTTTAATAATAAAGTCATAATTGTTGTTTTGGCGGCTTGAAGTTAATATTTCCAAAGCTTGTGCAGATTCGGGTCTGTTGGTATTGCCTATAAGCACTTCAAAAGAACTGTCTACGGGTTCGGTAACGGTATCTTTAATAACAGAAACCTTGCAATTAAAGTTACTTTTAATTGCAGCACGAACGTCTTTTGCGGCGTTTTCCACAACACTTGATGATTTCTCAGCTCGTATAACTGTATAAATAAATCTGCCGTCTTCGGTAATTTCGGCTGATAAAGCGGCGCCACCGCCTATAGAACAGGCAGAAAGAAGGGTAACTGCCATAAGCAAACAAAGTATTAAACTTATTATTCTTTTAATTTTCATTATTCGTTACCTTCCTTTCCTTAAGCCTTTTTTATTTTGCGTTTTTTGATTATTATAATCGTTGAAACTGCAAGTAAAACAAGAATCACGCTGCCAATTAATATGTAAATAGAATTCAACTTCACACTATTTTTGGCATTTATATCGAGTAAAATTTCGTTAACAATAGATTCAACATCAAACGTGGCGGCGGGTACGTCAATAAGATTGCCGTTAGCATCTCTCTTTGCAGGAACGTATTCAGTGTAACTTACCGAACTAGATAACGGAGTATCCTTGTCAACCCAGGTAATAACAACGTCGTCAACAAACAACTCGCAGTAACCCGGAGTCTGAATAGCAAGGAACGCTTCAACCGAGTTAAAGGTATAGCTTACTTCGTGCCATTCGCCGTCAAGAAGATCCTTAATCGCAACTATTGCGTGATAATCACCCGTTGTTGTCCAAGCATAGTAAGGACTTCTTGCAGAAGCAATCTTAACAGCGCCGTCGGTCTGGAAGTACTTGCCGAGTTTTACCTTCATAGTAATGGTATAACGCTCAGTGTTAGAAAGCATCTTATCCTGTGTAACAAGCTGTGCATTTTCAAAGTACATAGAAGTACCTTTTCTGTGAAGTGAATATCTTCCGCTTGTAACGTTATCCTTGGAATTGCCTTCCTTATTAGCATCGTAGAGCTCATAGTCATAGTCAGCAGCGGAATAGTCGCCGTGCGATGCAAGAAGCTCCTTATAGCCTTCTTCAAAGTCCATAACAGTATTCAAACGAACAAAGTTAGCCTTAATTCTTAACTTTTCTTCGGTGAATACCATCTTATCGGGTGTAAGAATGTCGCTGTTGCCGTTAGAATCAGTAAACGTATAACCTTGGAACTTGTGGTTGTCATATTTCGGATTATTAGGTAACTGGTTAGCAAAACTGCTTCCAAGCTTACCGGTTATGTACATAGGAACGGCTTCGCAACCGCCGTTATTAACAATGTAACCTGTATGACCTTCTGGTAGGGTTGTAATTTCAATATCATCAAAGTATATTTCGAAATCAAGACCCGATTCAACTTGTAAAAACAAATATTCTCTACCTTTTCCGCATATAGATGCATCGGCAATAAGAGCTCCGGTGTGCCATACCCCTTCTTTTTCCGTTGTGGTTATGGTGAATTTATTGGTAATGGTTACACCCATTTCATAGTGGTTGTGTTGAGCGCCGGATTTAAACGAAACTAAAGCATTGGCACTACCTGATTTTTTTATATAGTACTTAAAGGTAATAGCATATTTTCTATCGCGTTCAAGTTTATATACTTCTTTATCATAACCAACGCAAATAGCCTCGTCTTTGGTAGCACCTGTATCTGGGTTGCGGTCAAATCTAAAGGCGTGAGTTCCGGAATAAGCAATTCCGTAATCACCCCAACTGTTACCTGTATCCCATAAGAACCAATACTCGTTTTCTTTTACAAAATTAAAGCATTCAAGGTCGTAAACTACATACGTAGCTTTTACATATTTTGCATAAACAAATAAGTTATCGTTTTTACTGAAATGAGTTTTTGTAAACGGAATAGAACATTCCTTATCTAAATACCATCCGGAAAAAATATAACCGAACTTTGTTGGATTTTCTAAAGGGGATCCAATCTTATCGCCAACTTTTCCTTTTATAATTTCACCGGTGGTTCCATTTTTTGGTTCATAATAAATATAAGGCTTGTCTATAGGATCAATGGTAATATTATCAATGTCAATTTCAGCAATACAACCATCGGCGTTATTTGCAGCAGAAAACATAATAAACAACATAGAACCATTAGTTGAAGCAAAGTCAGTACAAAATTCAACTTCCGCTTTAACCCAATCTTTTTGATCAACCGAAACTTTGTTATTTAAAACGCTATACGACTTAAACGATGAACCTTCCCAAGTATTACCCTCACTGCAAGTGGCAAATGTAATCGTTGTATTTACGTTAGCGGAACTTCCTGTTTTGTAATAATAAGATAGTTTATAAGCCGTATGATTTTCAAGCTTATCCAAGCGTATACAGTTGTCTTGAGATGACCTCATTTTAGAAGACCAATAGGTTGTAACACCGGTTTCTTCATTGTAATTCATAACAGCATTGGCTTCAGCTTTAAAGTTAAGCTTAAAATTATCATCTAAACCAACGCCTTCGCCCTCAACAACGTTAACAAGCTCACCTTTTTGCAAGGAACTTCCTTGATTGTAAGGAAAGTCGTTTTCAAAAGTGTAAATTGTGGGCCAACCCGCATAAACAGTAATAGGCAATCTTTCAAAAACTGTTTTTTCAGAAGCAACTGTACAGGTTTCATCGGTAAACCAACCAAGAAAACGTCCGTTTCCAACAGGAATATATTCTGGAATTTCTTCGCCTCGAACACCTATAACCGTTTTGTCGGCAGTTCCGTTATTATGAACGTATGTAATTGTAGACTCATACGGTTGGGTGGCTTTAAATACTACATTATCAATGTAAACAGTGGCATTGCATTTTTGTGATAATGCCATTACTAAAAAAATTGCAGTATTGTTGGGTTGACCGTATTTCATTGTAAAACTAAAACTGCCTTTATGCCACTCTCCGTCATTGTCGCTATTAGTAATAGCAAACTTAGCACCCTGTGTGGAAGCGAAATTTACAGAAACACCCTGCCAAATATTATTGCTGGCACCGCTTACTGGGAGTACTGTAAGCTTAACGTCTTCGGGTAGATTTTCAACGTAATAATCAAAAGTTGTAGTATATATTGTTCCTTCTTCAAGCGCAACTCCCTGCATATGAATTATATTGTCTATGGTGTTGTATTTGTTAGTATCATATTTGTTAGAATTAACATCCCAATTGTATTTGTTAACCTTACTTCTGCCGCTTTCGGTAGGATCGGTTACAACACTCATAACCTTATAATTATATGAATATTCGTACACGTTTGTATTATAATTTTCAAAATCTTGAATCTGGTCGGGAATGTTGCTTAACCATTTTGCATAAACCGAGTAGTCTGAATAACCGAAAACTTTTTTGGTATATTCTTCGGTATAACTTTCGGTTGTATACCAACCCATAAACCATTCCTTCTGAGGATCATTAACCGTATCAATTGGGTCTGCAGGATATTCAATAGGTTCGCCTGCAGTACCTACCACCTCATAATTTTTACCGTTTAAGGTGTCTACAAAGGTAATTGTAACAAAAGCTTTCCAATTAGAAAAAAGCACTGTTTTTTCTTCGCCAAATACTATATTTTCTGCTTTTTCGGTTCTGTTCGCGTCTTTAAACCAACCTAAGAATTCGTGGTCAGAATCTTCTCCTTCAAGCATCGGAAGTTCAACAGCAGAGCCTTTCTCACCGGTAAGAACTTGTGTTGAACCATAATATTCATCAATAAGTACAACAGCACTCTTAGAAGAACTAAGCTTGGTTACCTTAACATCGTCAATAATAAAATCCAAACCGTAGTAAGTATGAGCAAAGAAACCAAGGCTGGCTTCAGCACCCTCTCCTAAATCTTTAGGAGTAGTAAATACGTAAGTTAATTCGTGCTGTTCTTGTCCAACGGTATATTCTTTTACTCCGGCATCTGTTATAATTTTAAAAGTAGCATTTTCTTTATTTCCGTAGGAATTTCTTGCAGCAGTAAAAACGTCAGAAACAGTTGTTTTCATAGCACCAACCGTGTTTCCGTCACTGCTCACAGTAAAGCCATATCCAAGTTTTAAAGAACTAGTTGCAGGCGTAGTAATTGAAGCGGTAAAAAAAGGTGCAGATAAAACAGATAACTTAAATGAAACAACGTATGTTGAAGAGGCTTCAAGGTTATATACGCCGTCCTTATTGTTTAAACGATAACCGCCTGAAGTAACCCAATCGGCTACGTTTTCATAATTAAAACCAATGCCTTTAACACCGTTAGCTGCTCTACGCTTTCTCATAGACCAACCTGCACAGCCAACACCGTCATCGCCTTTTGTCATATTGTCAGTGCTCCAATGACCTTCAACAGAGCCCTCTACGTCTTCAAAACTAAAGGTGACAACCTGTTCGTTTTCTACAGGAATAACTGCAGCTGTAGCTCCAAAACTCATAGGTACATATAGCACACTTACAAGTAAAGTCAACATAGAAATAAGACATAAAGCTTTGACAGATATTTTTTTGCCAATTTTTTTCATGTATTTTCTCCTTTACAATATATATTACAGTTAAAACTATTATAATTCTATATCAATATGCCGTGTAAGTCTATGACCTTTTTGAAACTTCTTAACAAATTTGAAACAAAAATTGAGCTTACCGGTATAACTAAAACAAAAAAGGTTAAGCAATATAATTCTTAATATAACAGATTATGTTTTGAGGGAATTTTAAAGTGCAGTAAATAATATGGAAAGTGGTAGAGTAGAAGAAAGAATCTGCTTTTTGTTTACTTGCGGTTTATTTTGTGTTATACTAATAAGAAGCCTCCCTTGTAGAGTAGAGGGAGCCTATTACTAAAAAAGGAGCGAGACAAGTGCCGGACAAGTTTATTTTACATTCGAATTATAGTCCTACAGGCGATCAACCGCAAGCGATTGATGCTTTAGTAGAGGGCATAAACAATGGTGCTAAAGAACAGGTTTTATTGGGTGTTACAGGTTCGGGTAAAACCTTTACAATGGCTAATATTATCGAAAAAGTAAACCGCCCGACACTCGTTCTCGCTCACAATAAAACACTTGCCGCACAGCTTTGTACTGAATTCCGCGAATTCTTCCCCGAAAATGCGGTGGAGTATTTTGTTTCCTATTACGATTATTATCAGCCCGAAGCGTATATACCGGGTACAGATACTTACATTGAAAAAGATTCGGCTATTAACGATGAAATTGATAAACTGCGCCACAGTGCTACCTGTGCGCTTTCTGAGAGAAGAGACGTTATAATTGTTGCAAGTGTTTCTTGCATATATTCGCTTGGCAACCCTATTGATTACCGTAATATGGTAATTTCACTTCGCGTTGGCAACACTATGGAACGCGATGAACTTATACAAAAGTTGGTTACTTTACAGTATGAGCGCAACGATATTAACTTTGTGCGCAACAAGTTCCGTGTGCGCGGTGACGTTGTAGATATTTACCCCGCTTACTCTTACGAAAACGCTTTAAGAATAGAATTTTTCGGCGATGAAATTGACCGTATAAGTGAAATTAATACCTTAACGGGTGAAGCAAAGGCATTTTTAAGCCATACTGCAATTTATCCTGCTTCGCACTATATTATTCCCGAAGAAAAACTTGAAGAAGGCTTAAAGCGTATTCTTTGTGAAATGGAAGAGTGCGAAAAGAACTTTATTGAAAACGGTAAACTTATTGAAGCGCAAAGAATACGTCAGCGTACCGAATATGACGTTGAAATGCTACGCGAGGTAGGAACCTGCAAGGGCATAGAAAACTATTCGGGTGTACTTGCAGGTAGAAAAAGAGGCAGTACGCCTTCAACTTTGCTTGATTATTTCCCCGATGACTTCTTGCTTTTTGTAGACGAATCTCACGTAACACTGCCGCAGGTGCGCGGTATGTACGGCGGTGACAGAGCGCGAAAAGAAAATCTTGTTGAATACGGTTTCAGACTTCCAAGCGCTTTTGATAACCGTCCGCTTAATTTCAGCGAGTTTTATTCGCACGTTAATCAGGCAGTATTTGTTTCGGCTACACCGGGCGATTTTGAAAAGAATTGTGCGGCAAATATTGTTGAGCAGGTAATAAGACCTACGGGACTTTTAGACCCCGAAATTTCGGTAAGACCGAGCGAGGGACAAATAGACGACCTTGTGAGCGAAATTAATGCGCGTACCGAAAAAGGTCAGCGTGTGCTTGTTACAACGCTAACTAAGAAAATGGCGGAAGACCTTACCGACTATTTAACCGAACTTTCTATTAAAGTAAGATATATGCATTACGATATTGATACCATTGAGCGTATGCAGATTATAAGAGATTTGCGTCTTGGTAATTTTGACGTGCTTGTGGGTATTAACCTTTTGCGTGAGGGTTTAGATATTCCCGAAGTATCGCTTGTGGCAATATTGGATGCCGATAAAGAAGGATTCTTAAGAAGTGAAACTTCACTTATACAAACGGTCGGACGTGCTGCGCGAAATGTTGACGGTAAGGTTATTATGTATGCCGATACCTTAACGGGTTCTATGGAGCGCGCCATAAGTGAAACTCTGCGCAGAAGAAGTATACAGCAGGCATATAACGAAGCAAACGGCATTATTCCCAAAACCATTGTTAAGGACGTAAGGGAAATTCTTGAAATTTCGGGCAAACCCGTAAGCGAACAAAAAGAAAAACGCCTTAGCGCTAAAGAAAAACAAAAGCAGATAGATATTCTTACCGCGCAGATGAAGGAAGCGGCAAAAATGCTCGAATTCGAACACGCGGCATATTTACGCGATAAAATTGCAAAACTTAAAGAAAAATAAAAAGCTATTCTCACATTTTTGTGGGAATAGCTTTTTATTTGTTGGAATTTATTTTTCTACAGGTATTTTCTGGAAGTATTCGGGGCGGTGAAAATCGGGTTTTTCGTGGCCAATTGGGAAGTGAGTAAGTAAAATGGGTTTTGCGTCACAACACTTATAAAGGTTGCCCGTAACAAAATCACAGGTGTTAATGTCAAAATCGGGGTAATATTTCTTAATAAAATCAAAACCCACTTTATAGTTTGTTGTCCAGTAGTTATCGAATATTTGCGGAGTAATGTTAAAGCCTTCAACTTCTTCCTTTAAAAGCGGAACGCTCTCGTAACGGTCTTTTCTGAAACTAACGTTCATAACACCGTTTGCATTGGTTTCAAGGTTTAAGTAGCGGTCGGAAGTTTCGGGTGTGAAGTTAACAAAAAACTCTACGCAACTGTCTTCATGTACGGGTTGAAAATGTTCGGTTTTTTCTCTTACGGGGTTTTCTTCCATAACGGTGAATTTAACGTTAAATCCTGTATCATCGTAAGCAATTTGTGCAAAAACGTCCACCGTGTAGTTATTTGTGTTCCAGTTATCAATATCAATTTTAACCTTTTCTGCTTTATCTACGTCACATTTTTTAATAGTAAACATATTATTTCTCCTTAATTTAAACGTCTTGAAAAAAGTATAAACCTACAATATAATAAAGTCAAGTTAAAAAATGAGGTGCGTTATGAAAAAAATTGTTTGTTTATTTACAGTATTATTGCTTATTAGTGCCTGTGTGGGAAGTTTCACCGCAACGGCAGAAGTAAAACAGCCTTTAAAGGTACTTGCCATTGGCAACAGTTATTCTAACAACACAACCGAATTTGTTTCTAAAATTGCCGAAAGTATGGGATATGACATTGAAGCCACAAGCCTTTATTATCCCGGTTGCAGTTTAAAACAGCACGTTACAAAATATGAAAACGATATTGCCGATTACGTACTTTTTGTAAACGGTAAAACCGATTGGAAATATTTAACGCTTAAACAAGCACTTGAAAATAAACAGTACGATATAATAACTTTACAGGATTCGCCTCCCGCTGTAAATTTCAGCAGTTTTCATACCGAGGAAGAACCTTATTTGAAAAAACTTTACGGCTACGTTAAAGAGCATCAACCTACAGCCCAAATAATGATGCACGAAACCTGGGCATACTGCTCCGAAACAATACACGGCGGCGGAGATTACACGCAGGTATATTACGATACAAATGCCGATATGCAAGCAGTGTTAACCGAAAATTATAAAAAAGCGGCAGAACTGCTTGGCGGTATAAAGGTTATTCAGTTTGGTAAAGCGGTGAATCTTGCTGTAGATGAATTTGGATTCAGCGAATCTATAAACGACCGCGATACCGTTTACAACGATACCATAAGTCATTTAAACAAAACGGGAAGTTATCTTGCTTCGTGCGTATGGGTAGAAACCTTAACGGGTGCAGACGTGCGAAAAGCAACCTTTACTGCTAATATTGAATGTGCCGATATTTTAAAAGAAATTGCACACGAATCGGTAAGCGGTGAAAAATCTACCGTTAAAGGCGATTTCAGAGTTTTTGAAACCGCTAACGGTTTAAAACTGTTAAAAGATTACCGTGAAATAGGGGAAGACGGTATTGTAGATATTCCCACAACTATTGACGGTAAAAAAGTAAAAATAATTTCTCGCGGTATATATAAGTTTGAAGATGACATAAAACAGGTTAACGTGCCAACAAGTTTAAGCATTATAGAAACAGGCGCGTTTAAGAATTTTAAACTGAATTTTGTTGAAGAAACCAAAGAAGAAAAAGAATTTCCCATAGTAACGGTCGCAATTGTTATTGTTGCGGTTGTATTGATTTTAATTTCAGTTTTAATAGTTATAAGTGCAAAATTGGTCAACAAAAAGAAAAAATTAGTTTAAAAATGTCCAAAATTGGATTGATTGAAATTTAAAGGTTTTGTATAATAATAATGTAATATTTTATTTTCAGGAGTGGTAGTATGAAAAAATTATTGGCATTATTTTTAAGTATTGCGCTTATTTTATGTGCAGTACCTGCTGTAAGCGCACAAACTGCAACAGCAAATGAACCTATAAGGATTCTTGCTATTGGTAACAGTTTTTCTAACAACGCTACACAGTACATAGACCGAATTGCAGAAAATTTAGGTCTTAACGTAGAAGCATACAGCCTTTATTATCCCGGTTGTACAATTAAGGCTCACGTAAATTACTACAATAACGAAGAGGCGGTTTATGCTCTTGCTACCGATGGCGTAAACCTTAACTGGAGCATCAACACAATGCAAAAGGCATTTGAGCTTTATGATTACGATTACGTAACCATTCAGCAGTCGCCATCGGGATGTGATTCATTCTCTACTTATTGGACTGAAAACGAACCGTGGCTTACTCAACTTAATGATATTATTAAGGAAAACGAGCCACAGGCAAAAGTTCTTATTCACCAGACATGGTCTTTCTGTCATGATTGCGCCATTGGTAACGACCCTTATTGGAAAACAAATTATAATAACTCTAAAGAAATGTTTGCAGTTATAGAAGATTGCTATAACCGTGCCGCAGAAAAAATCGGGGTTGCAAATGAAGATATTATTCCTGTTGGTAAAGCTATTCAGCTCGCAAAAGACGAGTTTGGCTTTGGTGATTTCTATAACACCAAAGCTGACGGATCTGCTCTTACAGATAGTGAGCATTTAGCGGGTGGCGCACTTTATACCGACAACGTTGACCACTTAAACTGCCGTGGCAGATATATAGCTTCTTGCGTATGGCTTGAAAATATTTTCGGTGTTGATTGCCGCGAAACAACCTATGTTCCTGAAGTGCTTGACGCAAAGGAATGTGAACTTCTTCGTGAAATTGCACACGAAGCAGCAACGGGTGAACAGTCTACCGTAGAGGGTGACTGGAGATTTATTCCAAACGGTGACGGCGTAAAGGTTATGCATTTCGGCGGAACACTTCCTGCACACGGTACAGTTGCTATTCCCGCAACGCTTGGCGGTAAAACCGTTAATGCCGTTGCAAAGGGTGTGTTTAAGTATGTTAACGGCATTAAGCAGATATATATTCCCGAACACGACCTTGACGTAGAAGAAGGCGCCTTTGATATTGTTGCAGTAAACAAGGTGTCTGTTAATAAAATGACCTTTGATAAGCAAATTACCACGGGCGGTTATTTCCAGAGTTGGTGGAACGTTTATCAAGGCAACAGAAGAGAGAAAAACTTCCTTATAGACCCAACTGCAGGCAGAGAAAATGCAACAATGCTTGTAGAAGGTAAATATGGTTTTGCCGATGTTGACCACACAGGCAACGGTGGTAAAAGTATTTATATTGAGAAAAACTATTCTTCTTCACAAAGCCTTAATTCACACGTTCTTATTAAGGTTGCGCGTCTTTTCGGTGAAGATAAACAATATTTTACACAAGAAGATTTAGGAAAGACCTTCAATATTTCTTTCTGGGTATATCTTGAACAAAGTGACCGCGACAGCGGAAAGAGTGATAACTTTAAATACGGTATGACCTCTATTGCCGCTACAACGGCAGCCGATACCGCAGGTTATAGTTTCTATGGTACTACTTACACCAAAAAAGTTAACGTTGGTGAATGGACTCAACTTGAATTTAACGTAACGCTTGACGAAAAACACGTTGGTAATGACCAAATTGGTCTTTTAGGTATTTATCTTGATGACCGTTGGGGCGCCACGGCAGATATGACACCGTCTAAATTTTATTTAGATGATATTAAGGTTTACGAGGTATACGAAGGCAATATTCCCGTAATTAAGGGCGAGTTTGTAGAGCCTACAGGCTATACTGTAACCTATATGCAGGGTGAAAAAATCTATGCAGAGGTTAAAGACGTTCCCGAGGATTCGGATTACACTATTGACCGCGTTGTAACAAATACCAAAGAACAGTATTTTGCTGGTTGGTATTTAGATGAAGCCTTAACAAAGCCTGCTTCTTCTACGGTTAAAGTAATTTCAGATACCACACTTTATGCAAAAATGCTTCCTTATGCAAACAGTCTTACTATTGAAGCGGATAAAGAAGCAACTTCGTCAAATTACTTTACAGGTTTTGGCGCCGTTAAGCATACCATAAGGGAAAAACAGTGGGCTACTTACCGCGGACTTCTTGGTGCTTACGGTGTTAACGACGGACGTTACGGTGACGTAATTGCCGAGGGTAATGCTCACCGTCATGCAGGCTATAACGTTGCAGGCACAACCAAAATAAACGGCTACGAGGTGCGCGATATGCGTGCCGGTGCTGCTTGGGAATGGATATTCCACGGCGATTACATTTTAAGAAACGAAAGCGGCGAAGCATTTATTGTTAAGCCCGATACCGAATATAAAGTAACCCTTACTTATACAAACGAAAAGACCGCAGATGCAACCGAAGGCAGAGAAGCTTACGTTTACTTGGGCACAGGTCTTTCGCCCACAAATCTTATGTTTACCGAAGATATTAAACTTTATGACGTTAGCGGTGAACTTTACGATACAACAAGCGGGTTCGGTACTATAGGTTTTGTTGACGGCAGTGAAACTTCTTTACAGTTTAATACCGAAACTGACAAAAAGGCATTAGAAGTAACTGCTGAAGACAAAACTATAGAACTTACCATAAAAACACCTTCGCTTGAAACCTTTACGTCTGCAGGACTTTTACCCGTATTGAGTTTAAGTGATACAACAAACAGAGGATATAACGTAACCTGGAAGAAGATAGAGGTGGAAGAAATAGTGCCTGAACCTATAAGAATTCTTGCAATTGGCAACAGTTTTTCTAACAACTCAACACATTTTATTGACGCTATAGCAAAGAGCCTTGGTGTAGCGGTTGAAGCATACAGCCTTTATTACCCAGGTTGTACAATTAAGCAACACGTTAATTACTATAATAATGAATCAACTGTTTACGCGCTTGCCACAGAAGGCGAAAAACTTAACTGGGGCATTAACACAATGCAAAAAGCGTTTAGTCTGCACGATTACGATTACGTAACCATTCAGCAGTCGCCGTCGGGCAGTGACGTTTTCTCTACTTATTGGACCGAAAGCGAACCATACTTGACACAGCTTTACGATATTATAAAAGAAAACGAGCCTCAGGCAGAAGTACTTATTCACCAGACTTGGTCTTTCTGTCACGATTGCGCTATTGGTAACGACCCGTATTGGAAAACAAATTACAAGAACACCAAAGAAATGTTCGGTGTAATTGAGGATTGTTACGAAAAGGCTGCCGATAAGCTTGGTCTTTCTTACGACAAAATTATGCCTATAGGCAAGGCTATTCAGCTTGCAAAAGATGAGTTTGGATTCGGTGATTTTTATAACACCAAAGAGGGCGGCGGAAGCCTTACTGCCACCGAGCATTTAGCGGGCGGTGCACTTTATACCGACAACGTTGACCACTTGAATTTGCGCGGCAGATATATTGCTTCCTGTGTTTGGGTAGAATTTATTTTGGGTATTGATTGCCGTACTTCAAACTTCGTGCCCGACGCACTTGACGGTGAAGAATGTAAGATTCTTCGTGAAATTGCTCACGAAGCAGTAACGGGCGAACAAGACAGTATTATTGATAACTGGCGTGTTGTTGATAACGGCGAAGGCGTTAAAATTACACACTTCGGCGGTACTGTTGCAGAAAACGGCGTTGTTGAAGTGCCCGAAACAATAGGCGGTAAGGTTGTTAACGCTATTGGCCATACAATATTTAAGTACGTTGACGGTCTAAACAAAATTGTACTTCCAAAAACAGCAGAAAATAACTGGGATATAGATGAAGATTCTTTCCCTGTGGAAGCTGTATACGGCGAAGAAGAACCTGAATACATACAGGGTGACGTTAACGGGGACGGAAGTGTTAATGCTTCTGACCTTGCAATACTTAAGAAGGTTATAGCAGGTCTTACTTCTCTTGATGACAATGAGGTAGTTAACCCTGACGTAGACGGTGATGGCACAGCAACACCGAATGCCGCAGACTTAGCCGCATTAAAGAAGAAGATTGCTGGACTTGTATAACATAATCAAAAACTCTCTTATTAATTCGGTAAGAGAGTTTTTTGTTATATTAATATTGTTTTTTAAACAGAAAATATGTTTGATTGATATTTTTCGATAAATGTAGTATTATAAATATATATTTGTGTTAGGGGTGTTATTATGAAAAAACTTATTGTTATGGCAATAAGTGTTGTGTTTTTGTTCTTGTTAATACCTGTAAGCGCACAGCAAAACAGTCAAACTATAAAAATATTAGCTATTGGCAACAGCTATTCTAATAATGCTACACAGTATGTAGATGAAATTACGGCTTCTTTGGGAATAAAAACCGAAACCTACAGTCTGTATTATCCCGGTTGCAGTATACAGCAACACGTGAATTTTTATAATAATGCTTCTACTGTATATGCACTTGCAACAAAAGGGGAAAATCTTAATTGGCAAATTAACACTATGCAGAAGGCTTTTGCTTTACATAATTACAACTATATAACAATTCAACAGGGTTCTACACTTTGTGACGCCTTTTTTTCATATTGGACACAAGAAAATCCTTGGGTTAATAATCTTTATGATATAATAAGTGAAAATCAGCCCGATGCGCAAATAAAAATGCATCAGACGTGGTCTCTTTGTAATGAAAAAGCCACTGAAAAACGCCCTAATTTTGCTGTTCCTTGGGAAAGCAGCACCGCTATGTTTAATCAAATAGAAAGTTGTTACAACCGAGCCGCCGAAAAGGTTGGCCTTACAAAAAACGATATTATTAAATCGGGAAAAGCTATTCAGCTTGCTAAAGATAAATACGGATACGGTGATATATACAACACAAAAGAAAACGGTAAGCTTATCGTTGCTGAAACATTAGCGAACAATGCTCTATATGCCGATAATTTAAGCCATTTGAATCACCGAGGCAGATATTTAGCATCACTTGTTTTTGTTGAAAGTTTGTTAGGAATAGATAGCAGAGAAGTAACCTTTGTCCCCGAAGTTCTTGATGAAGCCGACTGTAAATTATTAAGACGCATTGCTCATGAGGCTGTTACGGGCGAAGTGTCTTATGAGCAGGGAGACATTAACGGAGATGGCACAGTTAATGCTTCTGATCTTGCACTTCTTAAAAAGGTTGTAGCAGGTCTTACAACCGAAAGCGATGAAGTTAAAAACACAAACGTGGATGAAAATTTAGGTACACCGAATGCTGCCGATTTAGCGCTTCTTAAAAAGATTGTCGCAGGACTTGTGTAGTTTTTGAAATTAAAAATGAATTTAAAACGGGCGAACCATGTTCGCCCCTACGATGTGGAATTGATTTTTCAGCGAGGGGCGGATTTGTGTATCGTCCGTTTTAATATAATTTAAGGTTTGGGGTTTCTGATTAAAATTTTATATTTTGTGACTAAAATTTCATATAAATACCTATAATTGATTGCTATAATTAACTCAAAGTAACGATTATGACAAAAAATGTAACGATTTTTACATTTACAAAACGTGATATTATGCTATAATTATTATGTCATAATTTGCCTTTTTTCATAGAAAATATGACATTTTTTGTGTTGTCGCAGTAAATTTAAACGTGTATAATAATTATTGTGAAAATTACTTTATAAGGAGTTGTAAATTATGAAAAGATTGTTGGCAGTTTTATTAAGCCTTGCTATTGTTTTTGCGATGGTACCTGCTTTTGCAGTGTCGGCAGAAACGGCACAAACAAAGGAGGACGAGCCTATTCGTATATTGGCTATTGGTAACAGCTATTCCTGTAACTCTACGCAGTTTATTGACCGTATTGCAAAAACCTTAGGAGTAGAGGTTGAAACCTACGTTCTTTATTACGGCGGCTGCAGCCTTGAACAGCACGTAACCTTTTATAATGATGAACGCGAGGTTTACGCTCTTGCAAGAAACGGTGAAGAGTTTGACTGGTCTGTAAATACAATGCAAAAGGCTTTTGCTAAGTTTGATTATGATATTGTTACTTTACACGAAATGCCTTCTGCTGATAATTTTTCGACCTACTGGACCGAAAGTGAACCTTGGCTTACCGACCTTTATGACATTATTAAAGAAAACGAGCCTCAGGCTGAAATATTTATAAACCAGACCTGGAGTCATTGTGCTGAATGTATAAAAACACATTATCACCCAAAATCGGGCAACTATAACAACACCGCCGAAAACTTTGCGGCTATTGAAAGAACCTATTTACAGGCGGCAGAAAAAATAGGTCTTACCGAGAATGAAATTATTCCGGTTGGTAAAGCTGTTCAGATTGCAAAGGATGATTTTGGCTTTGGTGATTTTTATAATACCAAAGAAGACGGAAGCAGTCTTACTGTTTCTGAACATCTTGCAGGCGGTGCGCTTTACACCGACCCTATTTGTCATCTCAACTATCGCGGAAGATATTTGGCTTCTTGTATTTGGGTTGAAAAGTTATTCGGTGTTGATTGCAGAAATAACACCTTCTTCCCCGAAGAACTTGACCAAGAAGAGTGTCAGTTATTAGAAGAAATTGCGCACGAAGCGGTTTCGGGCGAAGAGTATTGCGTAGACGGTGACTGGCGTTATATGCCCAATGGTGACGGCGTAAAGGTTATGTTTTATAAGGGCAGAGTACCTGCGCACGGAATTATAGAAATTCCCGCAACCCTTGGCGGTAAAAAAGTAAACGCTATTGCTAAGGGTGTATTTAAAAACCATGACGGTATTAAACAACTTTATATTCCCGAAGGCGAACTCGATATAGAAGAAGGCGCATTGGCTATTGATGCCGTTAACCGAATTCTTGTTAATGAAATGAGTTTTGACGAGCAAAAATCGGGCTTCTTTGTAGGCTGGTGGGACAGATATTATTATACCGAAAGAACCAAGAACTTCCTTATTGACCCGAACAGCAGTACAATAACCGTGCTTGACAACGGTACTGGTAAATATTCAAGCCTTGACCACACCGGTAACGGCGGTAATTCGGTTGTTGTAAACAAAAAATACTTAACAGCTAATAAACAAGTGAAATCTGTTATGCTGAAAATTTCACGTTTATTCGGTAACGATAAAATGTATTTTGACGAAACCGATTTAGGTAAGACATACAGCATTTCGGCTTGGGTTTATTTGGCAAATTCTGAAAAAGGCGATAAGGAAACCGTTAAATACGGTCTTGCTCCCGTTGCTCAGCTTGCTACAGAAGAAAGTGTTGGATACGGTTTTTACGGTGATACCTACGGTAAAAGCGTAAACGTTGGGGAATGGACAAGAATTTCCTTTGAAGTAACGCTTGATGAAACCCATATTGGTAATAATCAGGTTGGTCTTTTATGTATTTATCTTGATGACAGTTGGGGCCAGCCCGAAGACGTACAACCGACCGTTATGCACGTTGACGACGTAAGAGTTGAATTAATTGAAAAGGGACAAATTCCAATATACAAGGGCGAAGCCGTTATTCCGAAGGGTTATGACGTAACCTATATGAATGGCGAAGAAGAGTGCTACAAGGAAGAATATTTAACCGAAGGTTCTACCTTTGAAATCAACTATGCTGTTCCTAATACCGAAGAAGAATATTTTGCAGGTTGGTATTTAGATAAAGAATTAACAACACAGGCAAGAACATCTATTCTTATTGAAGGCGACGTAACCCTTTACGCTAAAATGCTTCCATATAAATCAGGAGTTACTATTAACTCTGATACAAATCCCACTTCGGATAATTATTGGACAGGTTGGGCAACCGTTAAGCACAAATTACAAGAACCCGTATGGAAAGGCTACCGCGGTGTACTTGGCGCTTACGGACTTACAGGCGGTAAGTACGGCGATACACTTCAAGAGGGTAACGCTCACCGTCATTCCGGCTTTACCTCAAGCGGTTCTACAAAGATAGGCGGCAAAGAAGTTCGTGATATGAAAGCGGGTGCCGTTTGGCAGTGGATAAGCCGAGGCGATTATATACTTCGTGATGAAAACGGCGAAGCCTTCATCGTTAAGCCTGAAACTACCTATAAGGTTACGCTTACCTACACCAACGTTCGTGAAGCAAGTGCTGCAGATACAAACAACTCAACCGTTTATTTGGGAACAGGACTTGGTGCCTCCAACCTTTTAAAATCTTCTGAACTTAAATTTAACGATTTAGGAGAAGGTATGGCAGAGTTCCCCTTTAATGATGGTAATGAAGGTGGTTTGGCATTTTTTGCGACAAGCGAAAAAATCACCCTTGACGTTACCGAAACAGCAAAAACAGTTGAACTTACCATTACAACACCTACCCTTAAAGAGTATCAGCTTAACAACGCTTTACAGGTGTTATCGATTTCTGATAAAACTAATCGCGGTATGACTATGACCTGGGAAAGCGTAGTTGTTGAAGAAGTTAAAGAAGAAGAGTACGAACAGGGCGATATTAACGGTGACAGCAGAGTAGATGCCGCTGATCTTGCGCTTCTTAAAAAGGTTGTAGCAGGTCTTACAACCGAAAGCGATGAAGTTAAGAATGCAAACGTAGATGAAAACTTAGGTACACCGAATGCTGCCGATTTAGCGCTTCTTAAAAAGATTGTTGCAGGACTTGTATAGTTTTTCACAGCAAAACTATATAATGAAATAAATCCCAATAGGAATTTAAAAGCAAGGTTTCATTTTAATGAAACCTTGCTTTTTTAAAATAAAACTATTTACTAAATTTCAGTTTTGGTGTATAATCTATTTATTATTTTTACGGAGGCGGCAATTTTGAAAAAACTTATTACTATTCTTATGGCTATGTGCCTTGTTTTGCAAATGTTCTGCATTGTTCCTGTTTTTGCAGAAGATAGCGGAATGTGCGGAGATGATGCATATTGGCAATTAAGTAACGGAGTGCTCACTATAAGCGGCACCGGAAGAATGTGTGACTATACATATTACGGCGAACAGCCACCATGGCTTTATCTTGCTTCTTCGGTGCAGAAAATAGTTATTGAAGAAGGCATTACGTCTATAGGACAGTGTGCATTCAGCAGTGATGAGTACAGCGGTGAGGAATGTGTGTTTTCTGCGCTTACAGAAGTTGAAATTGCAAATACTGTAACCGAAATAAGAAGAAATGCTTTTGCAGAGTGTATTGCTCTTGAAACTATAACAATTCCTGCATCGGTTACAGAAATAGAAGATTCTGTTTTTGTGAATTGCTATGCGCTTTATGGCTTTAATGTAGATGAAAACAGCAAGTCTTACAAATCGGTAGGCGGTGTTCTTTATACAATTGACGGCACAGAACTTAAAGCGTATCCTATTGGTTCCGGCAGAACTGAATACAATATAGAAAAAGGCACAAAAAGGGTTGCGGGTTATGCTTTTTCACAGGCAAAAAAACTTGAAGAAATTACTTTTAATGATGAACTTACCCATATTGATGATGAAGCCTTCTTCAGTTGTGAAAATATTACCAAAATTGATTTACCCGACGGTATAAAATATCTTGGCGGCGGTGCATTTCAGGATTGTATAAAACTTGAAAGTATACGTCTTCCAAAAACGGTTGAAGAGGTAAGCGCCAAGGCATTTGACAACACAGCTTTTTTCAATTGTCTTGATAATTGGGATGACGGTGTACTGTATCTTAATACCGTTCTTCTAAGCGGAGATTATTTCTTTTATGACCCTGTAACAGAGGATTTTGTGTGGAACACAAAAAAAGGTCACGTTGCCGTAAGAGAAGGAACAACTTTAATTGCTAACGAGGCGTTTTTCCTTACAGACGTTGATTCGGTTTATTTGCCCGAAACACTTTTACGTATAGGCTTTGGTGCTTTTTGCTATCTTGATGATTTAGAGTCTGTAGTACTTCCCAACAGCCTTATTGAAATAGGCGATTCGGCATTTACTGATTGCGGCAGTTTGAAAGAGGTTACAATAGGACCTAATATACAGCGTATAGGACACGGCGCGTTTAACAATACAGCTTACGTTGCCGATGATGCCAATTATATTGACGGTATTCTTTATTACGATAATTATTTAATTGATTTTCACCCCACACTTAAAGGAACTGCCGTTATACGAGAGGGAACAACCCTTATGGCAGAAGGCGCATTCTTTAACGAAAGCGGACGCACTTCTGAAAATTACGGCTCGTCAATTTCTTCGGTTGTTTTTCCAAAATCTCTTACAAAAATAAGCGAAAATGCGTTTATGGATTGTACCAATATTGAAACTATTGAAATTCCTTCGCATATAACCGAAATAGGCGACTACGCTTTTGGATATTTCTTTGATTATGATTTCGATGCCGACAGAGTTCGTTACACAAAGCAATACGGTTATCTTATAAAATGCGAAGCGGGAAGCGCAGCCGAAGAATATGCAATACTTAACGGTATTGATTATATGTATTTGCCCAAAAA
The DNA here is from genome assembly GCA_045605385.1 of Acutalibacteraceae bacterium. GTDB lineage: Bacteria > Bacillota > Clostridia > Oscillospirales > Acutalibacteraceae > SIG607. The sequence goes on along the minus strand of JAZUPW010000031.1, from coordinate 80,344 downwards.
AGCCGATAGCATTGAAATAGAGGGTTATTCTCATTTGGTAGGCTACAGTTATGAAGATAGTTTTGAATTAAATGCAAAACTGTATCCTGAAGATGCATCTGAAAAAGTAAGTTGGTACTCTGATAACGAAAGTGTTGCCTTTGTTTCTAACGGTTTAGTTACACTGCACGGTGCAGGAACCGCAACCATAACGGCTTGTACCGAAAGCGGATTAACAGACACCGTAACCGTAACCTCGTTAGAAAAAACTTACATAATGCTTGATGAACAGAATGAAATTTCCTTCACTTACGAGGGCGAAAAACGTAAATATTACTTTTCACCTTATAAAACGTCTGATTATAGTTTCAACGTAAACGGCGATACCGAGGTTATTTTCAATATTTACGAAAACGGACGTATGATAGATTTCTTTACCGATTCGTTTGTTTATAACTTCGAGTGTGGCGGCGGTTATGAAATAGTGGTTGAATGTGCAAATAACCCCTCTGATTTTTCGTTCTCTGTAGAAGAAAAAGAGGGTGGCGGAAATGCGGATATAGGCACAGTTTATGCTGTTGAACTTATGATTTTAAAAACACCTTTTAAGACTGCCTATTATGTTGGTGAAGAACTTGATCTTACAGGATTGCAAACCGCAGTCAAATACAGCGACGGCTCATTGGCGGCTATAGACGGCGGTTATGAAGTAAGCGGATTTTATCCTGAACAGGCAGGCAAACAGACTATTACCGTTACAATAGAGGGCGTTAGCAACAGCTTTGATATTACGCTTTACGAAAGACCGGTTTCTTCTGAATACGGCGATGTTAACGGCGACGGAACTGTAAACGTTTCCGACCTTGCAATACTTAAAAAACAACTTGCAAGGTTAATAAGTGAAGAAACAGAAAGTTCCGATATAAACGGTGACGGTTCTGTTAACGTTTCCGATTTAGCGCTTCTTAAAAAGATTTTAGCAAAACTTATATAATTTTAAGCCCAAAACTCTTCAACTTTTCGTTGAAGAGTTTTTTATAAAATTATTTACTTTTTCTTCTGTTTAGGGTAAAATAATATAATGACTGTAGTTAGTCGAAACGCACAAAAAGCGTTACGACATTATAATAATGTGTTTTTTGGAGGCAAGAAATGGCAAGGGATAAAATAGTTATTAAAGGAGCAAGACAACACAATCTTAAAGATTTAAGTGTTACTATACCCCGTGATAAAATGGTAGTCTTTACGGGGCTGTCGGGTTCGGGTAAATCTTCGCTTGCCTTTGATACAATATATGCCGAGGGACAGCGCCGTTATATTGAGTCGCTTTCTTCTTATGCGCGTATGTTTTTGGGACAAATGGACAAGCCTGACGTTGACAGCATTGAAGGTCTTTCACCCGCTATTTCCATTGACCAGAAAACCACCTCTAAAAACCCGCGTTCTACCGTTGGTACGGTAACTGAAATTTATGACTATTTACGTCTTTTATACGCACGTGTGGGTGTGCCGCATTGTCCTATTTGTAAAAAGGAAATTTCGGTGCAGACTACCGACCAGATAGTTGAAAAAATAATGAAACTTGAAGAAAGAACAAAACTTCAGGTTTTAGCCCCCGTTGTGCGCGGCAGAAAAGGTACTCACGAAAAAGAACTTGATGCCGCAAGAAAAAGCGGCTTTGTAAGAGTTCGCATAGACGGAAGTTTTTACGAACTAAGTGAAGAAATCAAGTTAGATAAAAACATTAAGCATCATATAGATATTGTTGTAGACCGTATTGTTGTTAAAGAAGATATTAAAAGCCGACTTGCCGATAGCGTTGAAACAGCCGCAAAATTGGCAGACGGAATTATAACGGTTGACGTTATAGACGGCGAAGAATTACATTTTTCGCAGAATTACGCCTGTGAAGAGCACGGTATAAGCGTACCTGAACTTACGCCAACTTTGTTTTCCTTTAATAATCCTTTAGGCGCTTGTCCTCACTGTATGGGTATAGGCCGTTTTCAAAAGGTTAACCCTGCGCTTATAATAGATGATGATACACTTCCTGTTTACAGGTGCTTCAGGGCATCGGGTTGGGGTGGAACAAAGTCTGCCTTTAACCGCGGCGCTATTTCTTATATGTACTTTGAGGGTGTTGCAAATTATTTGGGATTTGATATTGAAACACCTTACAAAGATTTAACACAAGAACAAAAGGATATGATTCTTTACGGTACGGGCGGTGTTAAAATACCTCTTAATAAATTGCCCGAATGGGGCGGCGGTGTATATAATTCGGCATTTGAGGGTGTTGTTACAAACCTTGAAAGACGTTACAGCGAAACAGAATCCGATTACACCAAAAAGGAAATTGAAAGCTATATGGTAGAAAGCACCTGTCCTGTTTGTAAGGGTGCCCGTTTAAAACCCGAAACTTTGGCGGTTACAGTTGGCGGAAAGTCTATTAACGAATTCTGCGAAATGCCCATTACCGAAGAACTTGAGTTTGTAAAAGGTCTTGTTTTTGAGGGCGGTAAAAAAAAGATAGCCGCGCCTATTGTAAAAGAAATAACCGAAAGACTTTCTTTCCTTTACGAAGTTGGACTTAACTATCTTTCACTTTCACGTTCGGCAGGTACTCTTTCGGGCGGCGAAGCGCAGAGAATTAGACTTGCAACCCAAATAGGATCGTACCTTACAGGGGTTTTGTATATTCTTGATGAACCTAGCATAGGACTTCATCAGCGAGATAACGATAAACTTTTAGGCGCTTTAAAAAGCCTTAGAGATTTAGGCAACACTTTAATTGTTGTTGAGCACGATGAAGATACTATGCGTCAGGCAGATTATATTGTAGATATAGGCCCCGGTGCAGGTATTCACGGCGGCGAACTGGTATTTGCAGGAACTCCGCAAGAACTTCTTAAGTGTGAAAACAGTCTTACAGCCGATTATTTAAACGGCAAACGCAGTATACCTGTTCCAAACAAAAGGCTTAAAGGTAATGGAAACCAACTTGTTGTAAAAGGCGCTAAAGAAAATAATTTAAAAGGTATAAACGTTAAAATTCCGCTTGGTATGTTTGTTTGTGTTACCGGTGTATCAGGTTCGGGAAAATCTTCGCTTGTTAACGATATTTTATACAAGTATCTGGCTTCGCGCCTTAATAAAGCACGTACCGTTTGGGGTGAATTTAAAAGTATAGAAGGAATTGAACACTTAGACAAGGTAATTGATATAGACCAATCTCCAATTGGCAGAATGCCCAGTTCTAACCCTGCAACCTATACGGGTGTGTTTAACGATATACGAGAACTTTTTGCTTCTACCAAAGATGCAAAAATGCGCGGCTACAAAGCAGGCAGATTTTCATTTAACGTTAAAGAAGGCAGATGCGCCGCCTGTGAAGGTGACGGCATAATTAAAATTGAAATGCAGTTTTTGCCTGACGTTTACGTTCCTTGTGAAGTTTGCGGCGGAAGCCGTTATAACAGCGAAACTTTAACCGTTCGTTACAAAGGGAAAACAATTGCCGACGTGCTTGATATGACAATAGAAGAAGCAATGCACTTCTTCAGCGCAATACCCAAAATTCACAAGCGCATTAAAACCCTTTATGACGTAGGACTTGGCTATGTGAAGTTAGGACAAAGCGCAACAACGCTTTCGGGCGGTGAGGCTCAGCGTGTTAAACTTGCTACCGAACTTTCAAAAAGAAGTACGGGCAGAACTATATATATTCTTGATGAACCTACAACGGGACTTCACAGTTATGACGTGCACCGACTTATTGACGTACTTAAATTACTTGTTGAAGGCGGTAATACCGTGCTGGTTATAGAGCATAACCTTGACGTTATAAAAACTGCCGATTATATTATAGATTTAGGCCCCGAAGGCGGTGACAAGGGCGGAACCGTTGTTTGTACGGGAACTCCCGAACAAGTTGCAAAATGTGAAGAGTCATATACGGGTAAATATTTAAAGAAAATATTAAATTAACACATTATTAACTAAACGCAATAAAAGGTTTGTTATAATAGGGTAAAGTGAAAAATCCGAACCCGCCTCAAAGTGGCATATTTCGGCGCTTTTTACCCAATCCATTCTTGTAAGGCAACAGCCTTACTGCGCCTGTATTGAATAAAAATCACTCAAAATCTTCTCCCTTTGAGGTCAAAGATTTTAAAAAGAGCGTATTTTTGTTCGAGAACGGCACAAAACGCAGTTAATCCTTGACGGATTAACGAATATTTTAACAAAGTGTGGAGCGAAAATCCGCTTTTTTAAAACGGAGTTCGGATTATTCGCTTTACCCTAACAAAAAGGGGGAAAGGCTGTGTTCGGATATATTCGTATAGGAAAACCCGAATTAAAGGTAAAAGAATACGAAATGTATAAAGCGGTGTATTGTTCGCTTTGCAGAACGCTTGGTAAAGAATACGGTTTTTTCACCCGTTTTACGTTGAGTTACGATTTCACTTTTCTTGCGCTTTTAGAACTTTCTTTAAAGGAAGACTTTTGCAAAATTGAAAGAAAAGGATGCGTTTGTAATCCTTTGAAAAAATGTAATTATTGTAAAGATGCTTCGCTGAAGTTTTCAAGTGCGGCGGCAGTTATAATGCTTTACTATAAGTTAAAAGACGACGTTTGCGATGAAAAATTCTTTAAACGCTTAACTGCAAAACTGCTTTTGGCTTTCTTTTCTTCGGCGCATAAAAAAGCGGCAAACACTTATCCTGCTTTAGAGGAAGCGATAAAGGAATACACCGTTTTTCAGGCAGAGGTTGAACAGGATAAAAACGCTTCGCTTGATGCGGCGGCAGAGCCTACAACAGTAGTTTTAGGCAAGGTGTTTGAAATGTGTAGCGATGACTCCGTTACTAAACTAATATTAAAACGGCTTGGAAATTTGCTTGGCAGATATATTTATTTAATGGATGCCGTCTGCGACTGCGAATCGGATGCTAAAAAAGGCGCTTTTAACCCGCTTGGCAATATAAGTAAAAAGGATGCCGCAAAGCGTGTGATACCGCAAATTAATATAATTATTGATGAAGCAATAAAGGCGTTTGAACTTTTAGAACTTAACAGGTTTAAAGATATTATTGGAAATATTATTTATGTTGGTATTGAAGATACCGTTAAAAAGGAGTTAGTTGAATGAAAGACCCGTATTCCGTGCTTGGTGTGGATAAAAATGCAAGTGATGAAGAAGTAAAAAGGGCTTACCGTGACCTTGCAAGAAAGTATCATCCCGATAACTATGCCGATAATCCGCTTTCTGATCTTGCGGCAGAAAAAATGAAAGAAATTAACGATGCCTATGATGATATTATGAATATGCGCCGTAATAATACTTCGGGCGGCTATTCTTCATCTTACGGTACGGCATCGGAATTTTCTGATGTCAGGGATATGATAACAAAAGGTCAAATTGATAAAGCGCAAATTGTGCTTGACGGTGTTCCTGTTGATAAAAGAAATGCCGAATGGTACTTTTTAAGCGGTACCGTTCAGTACAAGCGCGGTTATTTTGACGGCGCTTATACAAGTTTTTCCACAGCAACAAGAATGGACCCTTCAAACCTTGAATATGCTGAGGCTTTCAGAAGAATTCAGCGTCAGGCTTCGGGAGGTTTCCGTAACCCTTACCGTTCCTCAAATAATATGGGCGGAAACGATGCCTGTGATTGCTGTACTTCACTAATATGCGCCGATTGTTGCTGTGAGGCTATGGGCGGCGACTTTATAAGATGTTGTTAAATTATGAAAAAGGTTAAAAAAATTGCTTTATGCGGAATGCTTGCCGCGCTTATAACGGTTATTTGCCTTGCGGCATATTTTCCTTATCTTACTTATGCGCTTCCTGCAATTGCTTCTGTTTTTATAATTGTTCCGCTTTTTGAAATAGGTAAAAAATATGCATTGTTAACCTATCTTGCCTCTTTTTTACCCGTTATGCTGTTGGCAGAAAACGAAGCAAAATTGCTTTATTTATGCTTTTTTGGGTTTTACCCCATTTTAAAAGCGGTTTATGAAAACTTTAAAACAAGGATTTTAGAATATATTTGTAAGTTTGCAACTTTTAATGCCGCCGTTGTTTTTGCTTATTTTTTACTTTCAAAACTTTTTATGGCAGAAGATTTAGGTTTTGGTGAGTTTAGCAAATACGGTGCATTGGTGTTTTTACTTGCGGGTAACCTTGTTTTCTTTCTTTATGATAATTGCCTTTCAAGACTTTCTGTGTTTTACGCAATAAAACTCAGAAAGCATATATCTAAGTTTTTAAAATAATTTTTTGGTTTGAGGATTTAAAATGAAGGTTGTAGTATGCGGCGGCGGAGCCGCAGGTCTTATGGCGGCAACGTCTGCGGCACAAACCGGAGCAGACGTAGTTGTTATAGAAAAAAACGAACGTCCTGCGCGTAAGGTTATGATAACGGGCAAGGGGCGTTGTAACGTTACTAATAATTGCGACAAACAAACCCTTATAAACAACGTTTTACAGAACGGTAGATTTTTGTATTCGGCTTTTAATAGGTTTGATTCTGCCGACACAATGAATTACTTTGAAAATTTGGGGGTTCCCCTTAAAACCGAACGCGGAAACCGTGTTTTTCCCGTAAGTGATAAAGCGGTAGACATTGTTGATGCTTTGGTTAAAGACAATAAAAAACAGGGCGTAAAGTTTATTAACGCTTCGGTAAAAAAACTTGTTATAACTAACGGTGCCGTAAGCGGTGTGGTTTTAAACAGCGGTGAAACGGTACAATGTGATAAATGCATTCTGGCTACGGGCGGCGCTTCTTATCCCGCTACGGGCTCTACGGGAGACGGCTATATAATTGCAAGTGAAGCAGGGCATACAATAACCGAAATCAGAGCATCCCTTGTGCCGCTTAAAATTAAAGAAAATTTTTGCGAGAAAATGATGGGATTATCGCTTAAAAACGTTCGGTTAGACGTATACAGCCAGCAAAACAAAAAAACTGTGTTTTCCGAACAGGGCGAAATGCTTTTTACACATTTTGGCATATCGGGACCGCTTGTGCTTAGCGCATCGGCTCATATGCGTGATATAAAAAAGGAATATTACTGTGTGTTGGATTTAAAACCCGCTTTAAATTTAGCGCAACTTGATAACAGAATTTTAAGGGACTTTTCAAAAGAACCTAATAAAATTTTCCGCAACAGTTTAAACGAACTTCTGCCTGCTAAAATGATACCTACGGTAATTGCTTTATCGGGCATTGAACCTACTTTAAAGGTTAATCAGATAACAAAAGAACAGCGCCTTAATTTATGCGAAGTTATAAAAGGCATTAAAATGACCGTTTCGGGAACACGCCCCATTGAAGAAGCTATTGTAACAAGCGGCGGTGTTTCGGTTAAGGAAATAGACCCATCTACAATGCAGTCTAAAATAGTAAACGGACTTTACTTTGCAGGGGAAATTATAGACGTTGACGCTTATACGGGCGGTTTTAATTTGCAAATTGCTTTTTCCACAGGTTTTGTTGCGGGAATCAGCGCATCACAGTAAATTTTAAGGAGAGTTAAATTATGGAAAACAAAAAAATTGCGGTCGCTATTGACGGTCCTGCAGGTGCAGGTAAAAGTACACTTTCAAAGGCTCTTGCTAATAAACTTGGTTTTATTTACGTAGATACAGGCGCCCTTTACCGTACAATAGGTCTTTTCTTTATTAAAAAAGGTTATACCGAATGTCCGAATTTCGATTTAAGTGAAGAACTTAAAAATATAGAAGTAGAAATTAAGTTCATAGAAGAAACTCAGCACGTATTTTTAAACGGTGAAGACGTATCGGGCGAAATAAGAACACCCCTTGCTTCTATGATGGCATCGGCTGTTTCGGCAAAACCCGAAGTTAGAGCTTTCCTTTTGGATATGCAAAGAAATCTTGCGCTTAATAATAATGTAATTATGGACGGCAGAGATATAGGAACGGTTGTGCTTCCAAATGCTCAGGTAAAAATATTCTTAACCGCTTCGCCCGAATCAAGGGCTATGCGCCGTTTTAAAGAACTTGCCGAAAAGGGTAGTGAAGTTACTTTTGAAGAAGTGTTGGAAGATATGAAAAAACGCGACTATAACGATTCTCACCGCGCTATTGCTCCGCTTAAACCTGCCGATGACAGCGTTATTGCCGATACTTCCGAACTGAACTTGGAAGAATCCCTTGACCTTCTTTTAAGTATTGTTAAGGAGAAAGTTTAATGAATGGCTTTTACAGGGTATTAAGAATAATTGCAATACCGTTTGTTCATTTATTTTTTCGTATAAAGTCATACGGGATTGAAAATATTCCAAAGGATAAGGGCGTTGTGCTGTGCTGTAACCACACCTCGCTTTCCGATATTATTCTTCTTGGTGTGCTTTGCCCAAGACAAATATGTTTTATGGCAAAAAAAGAGTTATTTGAAATTCCTGTATTAAAACACTTATTCAGCGCTTTAGGCGGCTTTCCCGTAGACAGAAGAAGTTCGGATAAGGGCGCAATTAACCGCGCACTCAATATTTGTAATAACGGAAAAATTCTGGGAATATTTCCCGAAGGTACACGTAATCGCGACGGTGCGCCTAAAAAAGCAAAAGCGGGTGCCGCTATGATAGCATTGAAAACAGGCGCCGATATTTTGCCTGTTGCCATATACCGAAGTAATGCGCGTGTTCATATTTTTCAAAAGGCAACGGTTCGTTTTGGCGAAGTTATAAAGTATGAAGATTACTCAGCCGATTTTGAAGATGCAATTTCAAAAACCGCTATACGCGCTACAAGTGAACTTATTATGCAAAAAATAACAGAACTTTGGGAGAAAAAACATTGAAGATAACACTTGCAAAAACCGCCGGATTCTGTTTTGGGGTAGACCGCGCTGTTAATATGGTTATGTCTTTGGCAGAAAACGGCAAAAAAGTATGTACTTTAGGACCTATAATACATAACGAACAAATGGTTGAACTTTTAAGTAAAAAGGGAGTTCGGGTTGTAGAAAAGGTTGAAGACGTGAAAAAGGATGAAACCCTTGTAATACGCTCACACGGGGTGCCGCGTGCAGTTAAAGAAGAAGCCTTGAATTATTGTGGTTGTGTTGAAGATGCCACCTGTCCCTTTGTTGCAAAAATACATTCTATTGTTGAAAACGCTTCAAAGAATAATCATATAATATTAGTTGCAGGAGATAAAAACCACGGCGAGGTAATAGGTATATGCGGTTATGCAGATGTACCTGTTTATGTTTTTAAAGATGCAACCGAACTGCAAAATTTAATTAATGAAAATAAAAATTGGCAAAATAGTGATATAACATTGGTTAGTCAGACTACTTTTAATGCAAAAATTTTTGAAGAATGTAAAAAAATTTTAAAAAAGGTCTATACAAATGCGTTTATTTTTGATACAATATGTAATGCGACTGCGAAAAGGCAGCAAGAAGCACAGCAGTTATCGTGTGAATGTGACGCTATGATAGTAATCGGCGGCAGACATTCTTCCAACACTGCTAAACTTTTTGATGTATGCTCACTTTACTGTAAACGCGTTTCGTTTATTGAAACTGCGCAGCAACTAAAGGAAGATATGTACATCGGCGCTTGTCATATCGGGGTCGTTGCAGGAGCGTCGACACCGGCGCATATAATTAAGGAGGTTATTAAAACCATGTCGGAAAACAATCAATCTATCGAACAACTTGAAGAAGTTGTTCAAAAGAGCTTCGAGGAAATGACCGATGAAGAAGCATTCGAGGCATCCCTGAGCGAACTTAACGGAGATCAGAAAGTAAAGGGTGTTGTTCTTGCAGTAAGCGAGAACGAAATTCAGCTTGATATCGGAAGAGGCCTTGCAGGTTATCTTTCTAAGGCTGAGTATTCTAACGATGATACTCTTGACCTTACCAAAGAGGTAAAGGTAGGGGATCAGCTTGATCTCATTATTATGCGTACAAACGATCAGGAAGGAACCGTAATGCTTTCTAAGCGTCGCTTCGATGCGATTGCCGGCTGGGATAAGATCGTTGCCGCTAAAGAAAACGAAACCATTCTTGAAGGTACTGTTAAGGATGTTATCAAAGGCGGTGTGGTCGTATATAGTGAAGGTATCCGTATTTTCATTCCCGCATCTCAAGCAACTCTTTACAAGTCTGATTCTCTTGAAGAATTAAAAGGTCAGAACGTTCGCTTCCGCATAATCGAAATCGGTCGCGGCAGAAGAGCAATCGGTTCTATCCGTACAATTCTTCGCGAAGAGAAAAAGGCAGCAGCTGCTGCGCTTTGGGAAAATATTGCTGTGGGTGACCGCTTTACAGGTACAGTTAAATCGCTTACAAGTTACGGCGCATTTGTTGATATCGGCGGCGTAGACGGAATGGTTCACATTTCTGAACTTTCCTGGCAGCGTATTAAGAATCCCAGCGAAGTTGTTTTAGTTGGCGATACCGTAGAAGTTTACGTAAAGGAAATTGATACTGAAAAGAAGAAAATTTCTTTAGGCTACAAAAAACCCGAAGAAAATCCGTGGGTAATTTTTGAAAAGAACTTTAACGTAGATGACGTTGTAAAGGTTACTATCGTAAGTATGACTTCTTATGGTGCTTTTGCAAGAATTATTCCCGGCATAGACGGACTTATTCACATTTCTCAGATTGCCAACAAGCACATTGCAAAGCCTGCTGATGAACTTACTGTTGGTCAGGAAGTAGAAGCAAAAATTACCGCTGTTGATTTTGAAAAGAAACGCGTAAGCCTTTCTATTCGTGCACTTCTTGCGGCAGAAGAACCTGTAGCAGAAGAGGTTGCAGTTGAGGAAACTGCAGTTGAAGAAGTTGCAACACAAGAAGCTGTTGTTGAAGCAACAGAAACCACAGAAGAAGCTGCAGAATAAAACAGTTTTTAAGTCCCGACAGCGTTTTTTGTCGGGACTTTATTTTTAAAAGGAGCAATTTTTATAATGAAAATTACCGTTATAGGCGCAGGCAGATGGGGTTCTTTAATAACTTGGTATTTAGATACGTTACATCACGACGTAACTCTTTACGGCCCTGCTGAAACACCGCATATGCAGTCGTTTATTAAAACCAGAAAGAATGATTTGTTAGAACTTCCTGAATCGGTAAATCTTTGCACAAATTTAGAAGAAGCACTTAATTCGGATGTTATAATAATTTCAATAAATTCTCAGGGACTTCAGGGACTTTTTGATGAAATAAAGCCTTTTGGTGTTAAAAATAAAATTTTTGTGCTTTGTATGAAGGGTATAGAAATTTCTACAGGCCGCCGCCTTTCTCAAATAGCCGAAGCCAACCTACACGAAACTAATAAGGTTGCTGTGTGGATAGGTCCGGGCCACGTTCAGGAATTTTATAACGGTATTCCTAACTGTATGGTTATTGACAGCCGCCATAATGACGCAAAAAAAATTCTGGTAGAAAATTTTTCAAGTTCGCTTATTCGTTTTTATTACGGCGACGACCTTATAGGTAACGAAATCGGCGCCGCCGCTAAGAATGTTATAGGTATTGCCGCAGGAATGTTAGACGGCCTTAAACTTTCTTCATTAAAAGGCGCTTTAATGGCAAGAGGAACCCGTGAAGTTGCAAGGCTTATTGCCGTACTTGGCGGAAACGAATTATCGGCTTACGGACTCTGCCATTTAGGTGACTACGAGGCCACCGTTTTTTCTAAACACAGTCATAACCGCCGTTTCGGTGAAGCATTTATATTAAATGAAAAGTTCGATTCACTTGCAGAAGGCTATTATACCGCTGACGCTATAAAACGCTTAGCAGATAAGTATGACGTTGAAATGCCTATTTGTGAAACGGTTTACAATATACTTTATAACAACAAAAATGCTATTGAAGAGTTGGATAAACTGTTCAGACGCGATTTAACTAAAGAGTTTTAATTTAAACAAAAATTACATTGCTGAAAACCACCTTTGAACTTTATTGTTCAAGGGTGGTTTTATCTGTTTTTATACTTATTTTGCATAATTGGCTTAAAATTATAAATTTGAACATTAGCCGATTTAAATGCTTTTTTGCCCTTTTTTTGCTATTTATTTGAGATTGGCTCAAAATGGTTTAGATTGCTTGACCTTTGTTTATTTTTTTGGTTACAATATATAAAAAAACAAAACAGGAGGATTATTTTATGAAAAAACTTTTGAGTTTGGTATTGGCAACAGTTATGCTTTTAAGCATTTTAAACGTGTCTGTTTTTGCAGACGGTTATACTGTTACATACTATAACGGAAGTAGCACTGTTGGTAATTCAGCAACGGTTATAGCAGGCGGTAGCTATGCGCTTGACCGAGTTGTAGAAAACACCGACACACAGTATTTTGCAGGTTGGTATTTGGATTCTGCCTTTACACAACAGGCTAAATCTACAATTACTGTTAATGCAAATACAAATCTTTATGCTAAAATGGTGGATTATTCTTCTAATCTTACCATAGAAGCAAAATCGGGTTCTCTTTTTACAGATGGAGGATGGGCTTCACCTAAACATTATTTAAGAGATACCTATTTTACCTATTACAATTTAATAGGTGCTTACGGTGTATCGGATGGTAAGTATTACGACCTTATGCCTGAAGGTCAGCACCACAGACACGCAGGCGGTACCGATTCGGGTAACTCTTATGAAGACGTAGATGGTGTAAAAGTTGAAAAAATGGAACACGTCTCAGGATCATATTGGGCAAATTATGGCAACGGTAACGGCGAATATATTTTACGTCAGCCCGACGGCGAGGCCTTTATGGTAAAGCCTAACACTACTTATATTGTAAAGCTTACCTATAAGTTCCAGAAAACTGTGGATGATGCTTCTCATTATACAAAGTATTGGCTCAGCACAGGTCTTACTAATGCTTATCCGATGTATTCGGGTGAATTAAATCTTAACGATGAAACCAATACTACGTCGAATAGTAAAGGTAACTTTAATGATATAGCAAACCGTACTTTTGCTGCTACAACAAAAAGTGATTTAGTATTGGTAGATACTGTGACTGATGAGTGGACAACAATGACCATGACCATTACCACTCCCAGCCTTGAAACCTATAAAAACGGAAATTATTTACAGGTTCTTTCTCTTTCAACTGCAACAACTTTTGACGTTAAGAGCCTTTGGAAGAGCGTTACTGTTGAAGAAGTTCTTCCCGAAGCTTGTACTGTTACTTATATGAACGGTGAAAGCGTTGTAGGAATAGCAGAAAACATTGTTGAAGGTGCTTCCTACACAATAGACAGAGCAGTAGCAAACACCGATACTCATTACTTCGCAGGTTGGTACACCGATTCTGCTTTAACTAAAAAAGCAACAACAAAAATTACTGTTAGCGAAGACACAACACTTTATGCAAAAATGGTTCCTTACGCTTCTGCTATGAGTATTTCTGCAACTCAGTGGAATTACAATTACCGTGAAACAGTAAGCAGCTTCTATCCGTACCACGAAGCTTATTTTGCAAATTACTACGGTGCATATAACGGTGTTTATAAAGATATTGTAAAGCTTAATACAGGTACCTTTGCGGGTTACAGAACAAGTTCTGAAAGCAGAAAGGTTTTGGCTTACGGTCATGGCGGCGGATATAATATAGGATCTACCTTTGTTATAATGAACGCTAACGGCGAAGCATTTATTCCGAAGCCTAATACAACCTATAAAGTTAGCGTTACGTACGCATCAGATACAACATCTTCCGCTATGAAGATCGGTACCGGTTGGACTTTAACCGATACAACCTTAAAAGCTACGGGTGACTATGCGTTCAGCGGTAAAGACTTAAGTTCTTCTTCTTGGACTATAGGCGGTGGCATTTCCGGAAATCCGGCTGCTACAAGTGAAGCCGTTGCTCAGATAAACACAAACGGCGCAACTACAACTGCCGAGTTTATTATTACCACACCTTCGCTTGCCGAATATAGCGGTAAATTGCAGGCATTAGGTCTTTACGGCTTTAACGTAAAGAGCGCTCTTTACGGTTCTCCTGTAAGCAATAATATCTTCTTTATTGACTCTGTTAGTGTTGAAGAAACGGTTGTTGATACCTCGGTAGACGTTGTTTATATGAACGGCTCTTCTCAGGTTGGAGAAACAACAACTTTGGAACAAGGCGCTGAATATGTAATAGACAGAGCGGTAGCAAACACCGATACTCATTATTTTGCAGGTTGGTACACCGATTCTGCTTTAACTAAAAAAGCAACAACAAAAATTACTGTTAGCGAAGACACAACACTTTATGCAAAAATGGTGCCCTACGCTTCTTCTATGAGCGTTTCGGGCAGTGCCTGGAAATACAATTACCGCGAACAAGTGAACGGTTGGTGGCCTCACAACGAAATCTATTACGGTAACTACTATGCTGTTAGCGGCGGCGCTTATAAAGATATCTTAAAGATTGCAGGCGGTACATTTGCTGCTTATGGAACTGTAAACGGTTCTAAGGTGCTTAGTTACGGACATAATGACAACTATGGTATTGCTTCAAGTTACGTTATTATGGATGCAAACGGTGAGATTTTCGTGCCGAAGCCAAATACAATGTATAAGATTTCGGTTAAGTATTATTCAAATACAACCTCTTCTAATATGAAGGTTGGTACTGCTTGGGATATTACTGATACTACGCTAAAGGCTACAGGAGATTACGCCTTTACAAGCGCTATAAACGGTTATGAATATACTACCTCAAGCCCCACAATAGGCGGCGGAATTTCAGGAAATCCGGCTGTATCGAGTGAAGCTGTTGCTCAGGTAGTAACGAGCGAACCTACTGTTGCTGAGTTTATTATTACCACACCAACTCTTGAAGATTACAACGGCAAACTACAGGCGTTAGGTCTTTACGGATTTAACGTAAAGGGAGCTCGTAACAATTACGGCTTCTATATTTCTCAGGTTAGTGTTGAAGAATACGTACCGGAGTATTCCGTAACCTATATGAACGGCTCTGCGCAGGTTGGCGAAGCTGTTACCGGTCTTACCGAAAACGCTTCCTACACAATAGACAGAGTTGTAGAAAACACAAACACTCATTACTTTGCAGGTTGGTATTTAGACCCCGATTTTAATACCGAAGCTCTTTCTACCATTACTGTAGACGGCGAGGTTACACTTTATGCAAAAATGGTTGAGTATAAGAAAACCTTAAGTGTTGCTTCTTCCTCTAACTACTGGCAGGGTTGGGTAAGTCCTAAGCATTACTTACGTGATAATTATTTTGAGTACCGTGTGCTTGTTGGGGCTTATGGTATTAAAAACGGTAAGTACGGCGACCTTTTAAGCGAAGGTTATGCTCACAGACACTCCGGCGGAAGCGGTGCGGGTAATACTGCTATTGCCGATTCTACAGGTGTGAGAAATGAAACAAGAGACACTACAAGCGGAACCTGGCAGTATTATACAAGCGGTGACTATATACTAAGAGATGCAAACGGTAATGCTTTCATTGTTAAGCCTGACACTACCTACAAGGTAACGTTAACCTATACCTTTGATATCTCTAATAATGCAAACGGAAAAGCAAGTTACTTCCTTGGAACAGGTCTTGACGCTTCCAAACTTCTGCATTCTGGAGAAATGGTTCTTAATGACGTTTCAGGCGATAGAATTACTTCATCTGATTATTCTACTTATGGATTCTCTGACGGAACAAATCTTTCTTTTCTTTCCGAAGGCGTAAAGGTACAGCTTGTGCCTACAACTGATAACAAGACTGTTGAACTCTTCATAACAACTCCTTCACTTGACGAGTATAAGAACAATAATTCATTACAAGTGCTGTCAATCTGTGATGAACAAAGTTCTAATACTGTTACTTCGTGGAAGAGTGTTGTTGTAGAAGAACTTGACAATAAAATTGGCGATGTCTTTGGTCATTCTGCCGTTAAGGTTGCGGACGTTGTTGAAGATAAGCACTCTTATAAAGTAACCGTTTTGTATAAGGCTAGTGCTGCGGCAAAAATAGGTTTCTTTACTGCTGATGCTGACAATGCTGGTTCACGCGGTTACGTGGAAGGTAAAAACGTGGCTGTTTATACTACCTCGGTAAATGACGGAACAGTTGTTACAACAGACATTTATTTAACTGTAGATAAGTATGGTAATACAGGCGAAGCACTTTATTTATACATTATCGATGACGCTGAAAATATTGTTATATATGACGCTAAGGCAGAAAAAATAACAAACGTAAACGGCGGATATCTGATTGGTAATGCGGGTGTTTCTATGATAAGCACTACGGATGTGACACTTAATCAGGCGCTTCGCTACTACTTTACTTACGACACAACAAACGCATCTGATATTATTATAAACGGCAAGTCCTACAGTATTGTTGAAAGAGGCTTCCTTTACGCAAACGGCTCTAGGGTAAATGATGAAACCATTGTTTCCCGCACTAATATTGGTAATGCTATAGTTGGAACGTCTACTAACAATTTTACAAAGTGCTGGACAACAAAGCAAAACACAGATGGTACTCTTAACCTTTGGTTCTCTTCTTACGTTAAGGATTTTGCTTCTGAGAATGGTTCATACAATGTATCTAAGCGCCTTTACGTTAAAGGTTACGTAGTTGTTGAAATTAACGGCGAACAGTTTACACTTTATACTACTGAAAGTAACTATACTGTTGCTGAAATAGCTGCGCTTAATAATTTCCATAACGAAGGTAATTTTGCACCGGGGGAATCAAATCTTCCTATAGCTGCAGGAAATCGTTCGCTTGTATGGAACCTTGAGTTTAACGGCGAAAGTGACTATGACAAAATAACAACCGATACAACTACAATGGAACCAAGCGCAAACAGTACAATACTTTCTGTTTCACCAAGCCGCGAAAACATTTTTATAGAAGATGGCAATTTGACGTTGCGCATTAAGGATAACGGCACAGACGCTCCTGTGAGATACACTACGGCAAAAAGTCTTACAACCGACGGTAAGATGGCATTTAAGTATGGATATCTTGAAATGCGCGCAAAGGTTCCGTTCACAACAGCTATGTTCCCATCCTTCTGGATGCAACCTGATAAGCGTTTACTTGCAGATGATTTTAAGTATTATGGCGAGGTTGACATTTTTGAAGTATACGGTGACGCTCAAAATCTTTCAACTACAATTATGAAATGGGATCATGACTATAATCCTGTGGCTCCTTACGGTTCTTTAGTTCACGAAATGGGTTACAGATTCGGCAAGCCTGATGAATATAATTCGTATCAGATTTACGGTATGGAATGGACTCCTGAATACTTTAAGTTTTATGTAAACGGCGTTTTAACTCATACTATAAGAATTGATGAAGAATATAATTCTCAGTATGCGGGTATGGAGTGCTTTAACGACTTTTATTATCTTTGCTGGAATAACTTTGCTTATGAAGATGCATTAGAGGAGTATTGGTTAGGTGATGACCCCGATGGAGACGGTTTCGGTGAAGATCACGTTGATTACATAATAGATTATGTAAGACTGTACCAGAATAAAGATACCGAAGAAATAGTTTTGTATTAATTTAGTTTTTTCACACACATATTTCTTTTATTTCGGAAAGACCGACAGGTATTACCTGTCGGTCTTTCCATTTGATTTGACATTTAGAATAATATGGTATAAAATTAAAATATATATTTGCGAAAGGGGAATAGGTATGAAAAGAACAATAAGTTTGTTTGTTTTACTGGTTATGATTTTTTCGCTTGTAAACGTACCTGCGTTGGCAAATGGCACTACCGAAGTTGTGTATATTGTTAACGGAATAAAAGAAACGCAAGTAAACGAACTACTTATTGGCGATACTTTTGTTCCGGACCGTTTTCCCTCAGCTATTCCTAAAGGTAAAATATTTGTTGGTTGGCGAGATGATAACGGTAATTTTATTGGTAACGACGGATTTTTATTAAATAATGAAACCAATAATTTATATGCGGTGTTTAACGATAAGTATTTAATGAATAAAAACGCGGTTATTTTAAACAGCAAATGCTTTGAAGATAACAAAATACAGTTTCCGTATACATATAACGACAATTATTACCATTATATAGATTATGAAGTGAACGGTGGTTACGGGCCTAAAGAATTTATTTATTACGGTGAAGATGCACCGTATACAAGGTTTACCTCGGGACAGTACAACGGCAAGGGTGTTGCGTGGCTATTTGATAATAACGGCGTTGCGCTTAAAGGTGAGTGGAATAAAACTTATGAAATAACCGTTGAGTACAGAATACCGAGCATTGAAACAAGAATTCATTTACAGCCTGTGTTTGGATTTAAAAAAGATTTTGCGCAGGGCGTGAACGCAGACAAGTTAAATGAAGGTAGAATTTTGCGCACAGGTCATACGTCTTCGCTTACAAGACGTTGGGATTATAATCTTGTAACCGGTTATGAGTATTGGTTTAGTAAAAATTCTGCCGATTCGAAAGATTATAATATACTTGAAAGTGGTTTTAATGATTGGCGGAGCGTTACTTATACCGTTAAAACGGGAGAAGAAAATGCTGATTATTTGCCGATTTTTGGTATTTACGTTAACGTTGGCGCAAAAAACAACGCAAATGCACTTGAAATAAAAAATATTACTGTAACCGGTGAATATGATTCTGACGTAAGATACGTTGCAAACGGTGAAGTTGTAAGTGTTGCCGAAAACGTTGAAAGCGGTAGTCTTTACACGGTTGATTATGCTGCAGAGAACACCGACAGCCATTATTTTGAGGGTTGGTATTTTGATGCTGATTCGAAAATGCCTGCACCGTCATCGTTTGTATTTGAAGAAAAAACAACGCTTTATGCAAAAATGACGGAATACAAGAAAAGCGCTTCTGTTTATCTTGATAATGAGATTTTATATGAAGAAAACGGTGAACAGTTTACCGTTAAGCCTGATACGGAATATAAGGTTACGCTTGAATATACCTTCGACAATTCTTTAAACAACGAGGGATATGCACAACTTTATTTAGAAACCGGTTTTAATAAAAGTGAGAGTTTACGCTTACGCGCTACGCAAAGTAAGAACAAGGTTATTTTTTATATAACCACGCCGAAACTGAGCGCTTATATTGACAACAATTTTTTACAGGTTTTAAGCTTGAATACTTTTGTTTCTGAAAATTGCAACCTTGATATTAAAGGCATTGAAGTAAAACAGATTAACCCTTTATTACAGGGCGGTGTTTCAATGCTTAAAACCGAAAGTGCGAATGAAACTCAGGCGTTAAGATTTTATTTTGCCTACGATACAACCAATGGTGAAAACGTGTTTTTTGGAAATTCACAATATGAGGTTGTTTCTCGAGGTGTTTTAATTTCCAAAGGCATTAGCGGTGAAAATGAAATTGAACGCGAAGATGCTGATTCGAAATACGTTTACGATATAAACACAACAGAACTTTACAAGTGTTGGAATGTAAAAAGCTATGATGATGCAAAAGAACAGCTTTGTTATTCTGCCTGTGTGAGCGGTATTAAGGCAATAAACGGTGATTATAATAATACCGAGCGTTTTTATGCAAGGGGATATATTGTTTACAAAAAGGGTGTAAATTTATACACAGTATACAGCGATCCGTTAAGTTATACGGTAAAAGAGGTTGCTGTTCTTAATGCTTACCATAACGAAGGCAATTACACGCTTACGAACGATAAGAAGAGAAACCTTGTATGGAATCTTGAATTTGAAAATGAAACCGATACAAAACAGCTTGATGACAGACTTAACACAGGCGTTCATGCAATGGCACCCGATTGGGATGTTTTGCGATTTGCAAACGATGAAGAACATTATTTCTTAAAAGATGGCGCTTTGGTACTTCGTCTTACAAAAGACGAGGCTACCAATAAGTTTAAAACCGCGCCGAGTCTTACTACTGTAGACAGAATGTCCTTTAAATACGGTTATCTTGAAATGCGCGCAAAATTAGACTACGGGTATTATATGTTTTACAGTTGGTGGATGCAGCCTGATAAAAAACTTTTGCCTGAAAATTTCAGGTATTACGGAGAAATAGATATTTTTGAAACCTGGTGGCAGGCAAGAGGTCTTACCTTCTCGGTTGGCAAGTGGTATGATGGCTACAAGGGCGCAGTTGGTCAGTATAGTACGGGTACCGACGTAAGCAAACACGAGGGTAATTATAAATTTACTTTCCCAAAAGACGTAAACTTAAAGAATGAATACCATATTTACGGTTTTGAATGGACTCCTGAGTATTTAAAGGCTTACGTAGACGGATATTGTTATTATACTATTTATATAGATGAAGCAAACGATTATTCAGAAGAGTATCCAGGTATGGAATGTTTCCACGATTATTACTATTTGTGTTGGAACAACTGGATGTATATTACACACGCAGAAGAAACAAAACTTGAAAACGGATATGCTGATTATGCAATAGATTACGTAAGGCTTTACCAGAACGAAAACGAGGATATAGTAGTTTATTAATTAAGAACCTATCTTGCTTTATAAGTAAGATAGGTTTATTTATATTTGACAATTTGTTTGATGTGTTGTATAATAATTATGTATATTTTACTAATAATGGGAGAGATTGTGTGTGAAAAGAATTATTTCTTTAATACTTGCAATTGTTATGGTTTTTACCTGTGTGAGTATATCGGCTTCGGCAGATAACGCGGTTAAAGTTGTTTACATTTCGCAAGGAAAAACCGATTTTGAAGTAACGGGTCTGAATATAGGTGATACTTATGTTCCAAACCGTATGCCGTCATCGGTTCCCGCTGATAAAAACTTTGTTGGTTGGAAAGATGTTACAGGCAAATTTATAGACGAACAAGGAATTTCTTTGGATGCAAACGATATTGCTTTGTATGCAGTATATTCGGATAAAAATTTTACAGATAAAAATGCTGTTATTTTAAGGGATAAAACAAATAATGATATGATTTATCTTCCTTATACATTCGGCGGCAAGTATTACTCTTCAATAAGATATGAACTTAACGGCGGTTTTGGCCCTAAAGAGTACGTGCTTGAGGGAGAGGATGCCCCCTACACAAGATTTGTTTCGGGCCAGTACAATGGCAGAGGCGCAACGTTGTTTTATGATGAAAACGGTGCTGCTTTAACAGGTAGATGGAATACTACTTACGAAATAACAGTTCAATACAGAGTTAAAAATATTGTTTCTTATATTCAGATGCAGCCTATTTTCGGCGTTAAGAAAGAAAATGCTCAGAATATAAATTCAGACGGTATTAAGGGTAATATTTTGAAAATAGCATCAACTGATGAACTTACAGGCCGTTGGAATTACGATATTTCGGGCGGCGGAAACGAATATTGGTTTGGTACTTCTTCTGCAGATGCTACACAGTTTAATATTTTAGAAAGCGGTTTTAACGATTGGCGTACCGTTACTTATACCATTAATACAGGCGAAGAAAACAGTGATTATTTAACCGCATTCGGTATTTACGTTAACGTAGGCGGCGGTTATAACGCAAACGTTCTTGAAATTAAAGATATAACCGTAACCGATAAATACAGCGCAAGTGTTGAGTACGTTGTAGACGGTAAAACTTTTGGTGTTGCCGAAAATATAGAGGGTGGCACCTATTATGCAATAGACCGCGCACCCGAAAACACATCTACCCATTATTTTGCAGGTTGGTATCTTGATGAACAGTTAACAAATCAGGCGCGTTCGGGATTTATTGCAAACGGTAAAACAACTCTTTATGCAAAAATGCAGGAATACAAGGATACTTTTAGCGTTTCTTCTTCCGCCGAAACGGGCGAGGGATGGGAAGCATATAAGCATTCTTTGCGCGAAAACAACTGGTGGTGCTACAGAATACTTGTAGGCGCTTACGGTGTTTACGGCGGTAAATACGGTGACCTTTTAAGTGAAGGACAAGCGCATCGCCACTTTGGCGCAGAAGCCGACGGCAACACAGCAGTTGCCGATGAAAGCGGACTTAAACACGAAAAACGTGATAGAAACAACCGTATTTGGTACGGATACGATAAGAGCGATTATATCTTACGCGATGAAAACGGCGAAGCATTTATTGTAGAGCCCGATACCACCTATAAGGTTGAACTTACTTATACGTTTGATAATTCGCAAAACACCGGCGGTTATGCCGATTATTATTTAGGCGCAGGTTTAAATACAAATGCGTTGCTTTATTCGGGTGAAATGAAACTTTATGACGTTGACGGTGAAACGGTGCCTGTTAATACATTCGGCGAATACGGACACACTGACGGTCACGACGTAGTATTTCATACCGAAGGCGATAAAGTGCGTTTAACCCCCACAACCACCGATAAAAAGGTTGCTTTGTATATAACTACACCGTCTCTTGAAACCTTTAAAGCGAATAATCTTTTACAGGTTTTAAGTATCAGCGACGTTCTTTCTGATAAATGTACCGTTGTGTGGAAAAAAGTTGAAGTAAGTAAAGTAAATACCGTGGTTTGCGGCGGTGTTTCAATGCTTAAAAACTTTAATCCAAAAAATGCTCAGGCATTAAGATTCTACTTCGGTTATGATACCACCGACGGCAGTGACGTTTTTGTTGCAGGCAGGCAGTACAAGGTTGTTTCCCGCGGTATTTTGGTTGCAAAAGGTCTTGATGATTCTTACGACCTTAAGCGCGAAGGCGCCGACAGTAAATACGTTTACGATTTAAACACAACCGAACTTTATAAATGTTGGAATATTAAGAGTTACGATGATACAACCGAACAACTTTTTTATTCTTGCTATATAAGTGATATTGCGCCCGCAAACGGTAAGTTTAACGATGTTGACCGTTTCTATGCAAGAGGTTACGTAGTGTATGAACAAAACGGCAAGACTTATACTTTATACAGCGATCCTGCAAGTTATACCGTAAAAGAGGTTGCGGCATTAGCAGGATATCATAATGAGGGTAGTTTCGCTCTTACAACCGATAAAAACAGAAAACTTGTTTGGAACGTAGAGTTTGAAACCGAAACCCACACAGACCAGTTGGCTAAAAAACTTAATACAAGCGCTCAGACAATGTCTCCCGACGGTGTAACGCTGTTTTGCGCAAACGATTCAGACCATTACTTTATTGATTCGGGAAGCCTTGTTCTTCGTATGACAAAAGACAGCACTAATAACACCTTTACAACTGCTCCAAGCCTTACTACGGTAGACAGAATGTCATTTAAGCACGGTTATCTTGAAATGCGCGCAAAATTACCTTATATGTACGGTATGTGGTTCAGTTTCTGGATGCAGCCTGATAAGAAATTATTACCCGAAGATTTCAGATATTACGGTGAAATAGATGTTATTGAAACCTGGTGGCAGAGCCGTTCTACATCCTTCTCGTTGCATAAGTGGTATAATGGTTACCAAGGCTGTACTTCACATAATGCAGGCGAAGTTGATGTTAGTACCCACGAAGGCAATTACAGATATTATTTTGAAAATTCTGAAAATCTTAAAAATGAATACCACATTTACGGTTTTGAATGGACCGATTTGTATATTAAACTTTATATAGACGGCGAATGTTATTACACTGTTTATATAGATGATGCGCATGATTACGATACGTCTGTTCCCGGTATGGAATGTTTCCACGATTTCTATTATCTTTCCTGGAATAACTTTATGCATCCTTCTTATGCCGATAAACTTAATTTCGAAAACGGTTATGCCGATTACGCAATTGACTACGTGAGAATTTACCAGAACGAAAACGAAGAAATAAAGATATATTAATTTAAAAAAAGGTTATTCTGCTTTAAAAAGCAGAGTAACCTTTTTGTTATTGGTAAAAATATGTTTAAATTTGTTGAAATTTAATAAAAATTTGCTAAAATTTTCTATTAACTTGCTTTATTTTTGCTAATTTTCCCTTGAAATTTCACTGAATGTTTGGTATTATATTAGTTAGAAGAAGTATGTTTTTTAGGGAGGAAAGGTATGCTTTCGGAAATTCGTGATTTTCATTCGCAGATAAGGAATGATATGCACCGTTATCTTGGCTCGTTTTCAAACGGTGACAGCGTTGTTTTCAGGGTATGGGCGCCAAATGCCGAATGTGTAAGCGTGGTTGGCGATTTTAATAACTGGAATAAAGATGCCGACGTAATGCAAAAACTTAATAACGGTGTATTTGAAGCAAGTATAAAAAATATAAAAAATTTCGATAATTATAAATATGCCATAACAGCGGGTGGTAATACGGTTTTAAAATCAGATCCGTTTGCCAGACATTTTGAAACTGCTCCCGGTAACAGTTCTAAATTTTATGAAGATTCATATAAATGGACAGACAGAGTATGGCTTTCTGAACGTGAAAAAAATGATATATATTCTTCGCCCGTAAATATTTATGAAGTTCACTTGGGCTCATTTATGCGTTACGAAGACGGGAATACTCTTGATTACGTTTCTTTAGCAAAGCAACTTTCAAAATACGTTAAGAAAATGGGATACACGCATATTGAACTTATGCCGGTTACTGAATATCCGTTTGAAGGTTCTTGGGGATATCAGGTTAACGGATATTTTGCCCCAACCTCCCGTTACGGAACACCCGAAGGCTTTAAAAAATTTGTTGATATTATGCATCAAAATAATATTGGCGTAATACTCGATTGGGTTCCTGCACATTTCCCTAAAGATGAACACGGACTTTACCGTTTTGATTCAACACCGCTTTTTGAATATTCCGATCCAAGAAAAGGGGAGCATAAGGAATGGGGTACGGCGGTTTTTGATTACGGCAAACCCGAAGTTATGAGTTTCCTTATTTCAAGCGCCTGTTTCTGGCTTGAAGAATACCATATAGACGGCTTAAGGGTAGATGCCGTTGCTTCAATGCTGTATCTTGATTATGGCAGAAAAGACGGTGAATGGCTGCCTAACGGTTTCGGCGGCAGAGAAAATCTTGAAGCGGTTGAATTTTTAAGACAACTTAACAGAGCGGCGTTTGAAGTTAACCCTTCGGTGCTTATGATAGCCGAAGAATCTACCGCATGGCCTATGGTTACAAAACCCGAAGTTGACGGCGGACTTGGTTTTAACTTTAAGTGGAATATGGGCTGGATGAACGATATGCTCCGTTATACTTCTCTTGACCCGCTTTTCCGCAAATATAACCACAACTGTTTAACGTTTTCGTTCTTTTATGCTTTCAGCGAAAACTTTGTGCTTCCTATTTCGCACGATGAAGTTGTTCACGGAAAGTGCTCTATGATAAATAAAATGCCGGGCGAGTATGAAGATAAATTCAGAAATCTTAAAGCATTTTACGCCTATATGATGGCGCACCCAGGTAAAAAACTTTTGTTTATGGGGCAGGAATTTGCTCAATTTATTGAATGGGATTATAAAAAGGAACTTGATTGGTTACTGCTTCAGTACGAACAGCATAAAAATATGCAGTCTTACGTAAAAGAACTTAATAAGTTCTATAAATCCACACCTGCATTTTATGAAATTGATTTTTCGTGGGAAGGATTTAAGTGGATATCAAACGATGATAACGAACAAAGTATTATTTCGTTCAGGCGTATAGATAAAAACGGCGAGGAAATAATAGTGGTTTGTAATTTTGTTCCTGTTGCAAGGGAAAACTACAGAATAGGCATTCCCGAAGCGGGAACTTACAGAACGGTTTTCCACAGCGATATGAACACATTTGGCGGAAGAATAGATAAAAAATTATCTTTTAAATCCGAAAAAGTGGCTATGCACGGCTATGAAGACAGCATTTCTCTTTCTATTGCACCAATGTCGGTAATGTATTTAAAGCGTAATTCTAAAAAGAAAAAGATATAATTCTGGAGTTGATATTATGAAAAAAACTGAATGTGTAGCAATGCTTCTTGCAGGCGGTCAGGGATCAAGACTTGGAGTTCTTACAAAACGACAGGCTAAACCTGCTGTGCCTTACGGCGGAAAATACAGAATAATAGATTTTCCGCTTTCTAACTGTATTAATTCGGGAATTGATACAGTAGGTGTGCTTACGCAGTATCAGCCGCTTGAATTAAACGATTATATCGGAAGCGGTAAACCGTGGGATCTTGACAGAATAGGCGGCGGTGTTCATATATTGCCTCCTTATCAGAAAAGCAAGGGCGGCGATTGGTATAAAGGAACTGCAAATGCAATTTATCAGAATATTCCGTTTATTGAACGCTATGACCCTGAATACGTGTTGGTGCTTTCGGGTGACCATATTTACAAAATGGACTATTCCGAAATGATAAACGTTCACAAACAAACAGGTTCCGACTGCACTATTGCCGTTATGGAAGTTTCTATGGAAGAAGCCACCCGTTTCGGCATTATGAATGTAGATGAAAACGATACTATTTATGAGTTTGAAGAAAAACCCGAACATCCCAAAAGCAATCTTGCTTCTATGGGTATTTATGTGTTCTCTTGGGATAAACTAAAGAAATATCTTACAGAGGATGAAAAGAATAAGGCTTCAAGCAACGACTTCGGTAAAGACGTTATTCCTGCAATGCTTAATAGCGGAGAAAAAATGACGGTATACCGTTTTGAAGGTTATTGGAAAGACGTAGGAACGGTTGAATCGCTTTGGGATGCAAACCTTGATTTGCTTAATCCGAAAGAAGATTTAAAACTTGACAGCGTTGATTGGAAAATATATTCAAGAACAAATTCTTACCCGCCGCAGTATATATCTGCTACCGCTTCGGTTGAAAATTCACTTGTAAGTGACGGCTGCGAAGTTTACGGAACACTTGATTATTCTATTCTTTTTGAAAACGTAATTATTGAAGAAGGCGCAACGGTAGAGTATTCGCTTATTATGCCGGGAACTGTAATTAAAAAAGGCGCTCACGTGCAGTATGCTATAGTTGCCGAAAACGTTACGGTTAATTCGGGCGCTGTGGTTGGCGAAAATCCGCAGAACGTAAAAGATATTGAAAAATGGGGTATACCCGTAATCGGCGAAGGGGTAAAAATAGGTAAGGGAGCAACCGTTACCGCCAAACAAATGGTAAGCAAAAACGTTAAGGAGGGCGAAACAATATGAGAACAAATAATATTTTAGGACTTGTTTATGCTAACGTTCACGATGACCTTGTGCCTGATTTAACGGCGCTTCGTTCTATGGGTTCGCTTCCTTTTGGCGCGCGTTACCGTTTAATAGATTTTTCACTTTCAAATCTTGTTAATGCAGGTATCAGTCAGGTGGGTATAATTACAAAGCAGAATTATCAATCGCTTATGGAACATTTAGGCGGCGGTAAATCTTTTGACCTTGACAGAAAAAACGGCGGACTTTTCATTCTTCCGCCATTTGCAACGGCTTCATCGGGCGAAATTTATAAAGGCCATCTTGATGCTCTTGCAGGAATTATGCCGTTTTTAAGTACTGCTTCACAGGAATACGTTATTCTTTGTGACAGTGACGTTGTAAGTAACGTTGATATTAGCGATATGTTTAAAAAACACGTTGAAAGCGGCGCCGATTTTACGGTTGCTTACAAACGCGGAAAACTTCCTAAAAACCACGAAGATATTATGACGTTTGAGTTTGATAATAATGGCAGAGTAAATGCTATTAACTTCCCGAAATCGAGTGAAAGTACCGATTACAGCCTTGATATTACAATAACCAAACGTGAGTTTTTAATTGACCTTGTAAATGAAATGACAGCACTTAATTATACAAGCATCAGCCGCCATTTACTTGCAAAAGGCGTTAACCGTTTTAAAATTTACGGCTATGAAGTAAACGGATTCGCCGAAGTTGTAGACGGAATAAAGAGTTATTTCAATATGAATATGAAACTTCTTGAAAGTAAAGTAAGAAGAAACCTGTTTAATAAAGAAAGACCTGTTTATACCCGAACACACGATTGTATGCCAACACGTTACGGTTTAAGTTCTAAAGTTGAAAATTCTTTAATTGCCGACGGCTGTTTAATTGAAGGTACTGTTAAAAACAGTATTATTTTCCGTAACGTAACCGTAGCCGAGGGCGCAATTGTTGAAAATGCTATTCTTATGCAGGGCGCAGTGGTAGATAAAAATGCAAAAATATCCTACGCGGTTATGGATAAAATGTCACAAGTATCTGAAAATGAAATTATAGATTCCAACAAACAAAACATAAAGTATATTGGAAAACGCGAAAAAATAGGAGATTAAAATATGAAGGTTTTATATGCAACAAGTGAGGCTTACCCATTTGCTATGTCAGGCGGACTTGCCGACGTTGCTTATGCGTTGCCTAAAGCACTTCGCCGCAGACTTATTGGTTGTAGGGTGGTTATGCCGCTTTACGATACAATACCCGAAGAATTAAAGGCAAAAATGAACTTTATTACAAATATTGTTGTTCCCGTTGCCTGGAGAAGACAGTATTGCGGTATTTTTGAAGCAAGAATGGACGGGGTTATTTATTACTTTATAGATAATCAGTATTATTTTAAACGCCCGTCACTTTACGGCTTTTATGATGATGCCGAACGTTATGCGTTTTTCTCACGGGCAGTGCTTGAAATATTACCGTATATAGGTTTTATGCCCGATATTATTCACTGCAACGATTGGCAGACAGCCCTTGTACCTGTTTATCTTAATGCATTATACCGCGAAAATGAAGAATACCGTAGTATCCGTACGGTTATGACCATTCATAACATTCAGTATCAGGGGAAATACGGTTACGAACTTCTTGGCGACGTTTTGGGACTTCCCGAAAACAGCACTAACGTGGTGGATTACGATAACTGCGTTAACTTCTTAAAGGGCGGTATGCAAGAGGCTGACCGTATTACAACCGTTTCGCCCACTTATGCAAAGGAAATTTTAGACCCGTATTATGCGCACGGTTTAGACGGAATTTTAAGAGAACTTTCCTTTAAACTTTCGGGCATTGTAAACGGTATAGACGTTGACGTTTATAACCCTTCTAACGATAAAGATATTGCCGCTTGTTATGATAAAGATAACCTTGAAGGCAAGAAAACCGATAAAGCGGAACTTCAAAAGGAAATGAATCTTCCTGTAAGAGAAGACGTACCTGTAATAGGCATTGTTTCGCGAATGGTTAACCATAAGGGGTTTGACCTTGTAAAATGTGTTTTTGAAGAAATTCTTAAAGCCGACGTTCAGGTAGTAATACTCGGTTCGGGCGAATGGGAATTTGAAACATTTTTCCACGAAATGGCGGGTAAATATCCCGAAAAAGTCGGCCTTAAACTCGGCTTTGTACCAAGCCTTGCGCACCGTATTTATGCGGGCAGCGATATTTTCTTAATGCCAAGTAAAAGTGAACCTTGCGGTCTTGCGCAAATGGTTGCGCTCCGTTACGGAACAATCCCCATTGTTCGTGAAACAGGAGGTCTTGCCGATACAATTAAGGACAGCGGCGATAATATGGGTAACGGTTTCACCTTTAAAAGTTATAATGCTCACGATATGCTTGAAGCGGTATGGCGCGCTCTTGCGGGTTATGCTGATAAAGAGGGTTGGAAAACACTTCAGCAAAGAGCGTTTGAATGTGATAACAGTTGGAATCGCTCGGCAGGGGATTATATAAGACTTTATAAAGATATAATTGGTAAGTAATTGGTAATACTCACCGCTTTTGCGGTGAGTATTAAGATAATTTAAGGATGGATTTTATGTTAGATTTAATTAAGGCTATAATTCTCGGCATTATAGAGGGTATAACCGAATGGTTACCTATAAGCAGTACGGGGCATTTAATAATAGCCGAAAAACTTTTAGGCTTTGTTGCCGCTGATGAATCTTTCAGAGAAATGTTTGAAGTTGTAATTCAACTTGGTGCCGTAATGGCGGTGGTTGTGTTATATTTTGAAAAACTCTGGCCGTTTTGCGGTGATAAATCGGCGCACTACATAAAAAAAGACAGTATGTCTTTATGGGGTAAAGTGCTTATAGGCGCAATTCCCGCAGGTGTTATAGGTCTTTTGTTTGATGATATTATAAACAAAATATTTTATAATGAATGGGTTATTGCCGCCACACTTATAATTTACGGTGTTTTGTTTATTGTTATTGAAAAAGCCAAAAAAGGCTCAACACCCAAAATTGCCGAAATGAACGATTTAAGCGTTACAACTGCATTACTTATAGGCTGTTGCCAGATTCTTGCAATGATTCCCGGTACTTCAAGAAGCGGTGTTACAATTTTAGGCGCAGTGCTTTTGGGTGCTTCAAGAACCGTTGCGGCTGAATATAGTTTTTTTATGGCAGTGCCCGTTATGGTTGGTGCGAGTGCTTTAAAAACGGTAAAATATATTATAGAAATTGCGCAGTCCGACGTTGCTATGAGTGAAACCGCACTGCAGTGGGTGGTACTTATTACAGGAATGGTAACTGCATTTATTGTTTCGGTTTTGGCAATTAAGTTTTTTATTGGTTATATCAAGAAAAAGGATTTCACCGTTTTCGGTTATTACCGCATAATACTTGGTATTGCGGTGATATTGTTCTTTTCGTTAGTAAAATAAAGGGGAAGTGTTATTATGAAAAAGTTAAGCAAACTTTTAGCGGCTATTCTTGTTGCAGTTTTAATTGTTACGGCTTTTCCGTTAAGCAGTTTTGCTTTGGGAACAACTATGGAAACCGCACAGGAAATAAAACTTGATGAAGTTGTTGAAATAAGCGCATTTGAAAACAATGGAAGTAAGTGGTTAAAGTTTATTCCCGAAACCGACGGATATTATGCGTTTTATTCTTTTAATAATGATATTGACGCTTGTGCCACCTTATATGATGGTGAGGGTGTGTATCTGACAGAAGACGATGACGGCGGAGAAGATTTAAACTTTAAAATAAGCAACAAACTGTATGCAGGCGATACTTATTATTTATACGCTAGTCAGATATCTGATTATACTGAAGGCAAATATTCGGTTTCGGTAAAAAAATTAGTTAAAGCTGAAAGTGTGAATATACACAAAACAAAGGATATTGTTGTTTATAAAGATATGCTTTATATGCTTTATCCTGAATTTTTACCTATTGATTCTGCTCCTGAAAGGATTGAAACTGTAACTGCCAACGAAGATTTTGTTTCGTTTTGGCCTTCGGATTCGGCTGTATCCTTTTCTGCTAATGCTGCAGGAAAAGCAACCATTACAATAACAACCGAAAACGGGCTTACAGATACTGTTAATATAACCGCTGTTGAACCTGAAGAAATTTCACTTGAAAGTCAGAAAGATTTCAGAATAGATACTACTTATATCTCTCACGCTTTTTCTTTTATTCCAAAAGAAGATGGTGTTTATAAAATTAGTGTTGAAGAGCAAAGCGAAGATATTTATTGTTTTACCGATATATGGGATATAGAAAACTTTAATCAAATTTCTTATGAATCCGGATATGATTTCTATTTTACCGCCGAATTAAAAGCCGGAAAAGAATACATAATCAATTCCAAAAATAACGACGGTTATACATCTGCTTCTGCCGACCTTTCTTTAAAGGTTGAAAAAGCAGTTTATCCAACATCTGTAAAAGTTATTGTTCCCGATTATGATATACATAAAAACGAAAGTTTTAATCTTGA
Source organism: Acutalibacteraceae bacterium (assembly GCA_045605385.1). Classification (GTDB taxonomy): domain Bacteria; phylum Bacillota; class Clostridia; order Oscillospirales; family Acutalibacteraceae; genus SIG607. The sequence goes on along the minus strand of JAZUPW010000031.1, from coordinate 48,766 downwards.
ATATTCTTTTGAACCCGCTAATACAAATATAACAAACGTAGGCGTAAGCATTGATAATTATGATGTTTTAGAATACAATGGCGGTAGTTCTTTCTATGCTTTAGAAGAAGGCAAAGCAACAATAACCGTAACTGTAGAAAACGGTGTTACGGCAACGGCTGAAATAGAAGTTAAACCGTATAAAGAGTTATACTTGGACAGCACGGAAACTGTTAAGTTTGAAAACGGGAGTTATGATAAGTGTTTTTCGTTTGTTCCAAAGGAAAGCGGAGAGTATTGTTTCGACTTTGTAAGCAATGAATACTTTGATAATTACTATGCAATTCAGGATAATAACGGTAACGAATTAGTTGCTACTGGCGAATTTACAAAAGAATTATTTACTTTCCTTGAAGCGGGCGAACGATATACCATAGTTTTGAGAAGCTATGGTTATGAGGGTATAGAAGTTACACTTAATATAAGCAAGGCGGTATCTGCAGAATATTTTGAAATTCTTTTGCCTGATGTTTTTGAATGCTACAGTGATTATTACATAACTATGGAAACCTCGTTTGCTCCCGAGGGCTGTTCTGAAGCCGTTACTTGGAGCACTACCAATGAAAACGTTGCTTCACTTTGCATGAACGGAGATATTATTGCAGGTCATGTTGGTACTGCAATTGTTACGGGAACAACACCGAACGGACTTAGCGACAGTATTACGATTGTTGTTAAAGAAGCCCCGTCTATTGAAGTTAATAAAGAATACCAAGTTAATATTGATGAAGAATATGAAAATGTATATTTTGAATTCACTCCGGAAAAGTCGGGTTACTATTATTTTGAAATTATTTCTCAGGATTCTGTTTGGGTAAATTTGTTCAAAGATAATTACGGACATATAGCAGGCGTTGCGGATTCTTTTAAAGGGTATTTCAGTGCAGATGAAACTTATGAAATAGCAATGTGTATGAACTATGTTAGTACAGGAAGTTTTTCCTTTAATGTTTCAGAATGTGGTGGCGTTAAAAGTGTTGAAATTCTTACTTTGCCTGAACAGTTAGAATATATAGAAGGGTACGAAGATTTTCGTTATAGCGGTCTTACGGCAAAGGTTACGTTAGAAGACGGCACTACTGAAATATATGATTACAACAACGATGAAACTGTATTGGGATATATAGTAAGCATTTCACACAATTATGATGAAAACGACGTATACCACAGTACTGATGTGTCTGTTGGAAATGCTTTTGACAGTTTCAGTTTTATAATTAAAGAAAACAACATTGCAAGTATAGAATGTCTAACCGAGAGCTTAGAAATTATTGAAAAAACTAACGGTTCTTATACTTATAATGATGCAGGAGAAAGGTTCTTCTATTATAATTATTCTATAGATGATATTATGGTGAAGATTAACTATAACGATGACGAAAGCATTGTTGTTCCTTTGGGAAGTACTGTAGACGGCTACTATGTTAATTGGAACGATAATCAGCATAGTACACCTTGGACTCTTGGCAACGAAGACAATTATATAAAAATAGATTACCTTGACAATGAGGTCTTTCTTCCTGTTAATATAATAGAATCTCCCATAGAAAAAATTGTTCTTAACAGCGCGCCTTCAAGAGTTTATTATAAGTATGACCCCGATTACGGATTGAACTATAGTGACGGTTCTTACGATCTTACAGCTTACGACTTTACAGGTATTTCTTTCACCGCTTATTATAAAGACGGAAGCGTAAAAACCTATACCGATAAAGATATAGATGATAATAATTTTATTGGCGACTATGAGTTTATGGTTGATTACGATTGGACGTCTGATACAGGAATAGTTGAAGTAACGGCATCTTATATAGGCGCTGAATTCACTTATGATATTGTTTACAAAGAATTCCCGTATGAGGTAAAGGATATAAAGGTTATAAGCCTGCCCGAAAAAACAGAATACACACAGCGTTATTATCCTGATTTTATAGGCCTTACCTTTGAAATAACTTATACCGACGGCTCAACAAAAACTGTAGAAATTACAGAAGAAAATGCAGTACATGATATGGATTACCGTAGTTTGTCTGTAACAACAAAAGTAAAAGTAGATGGATTTGACGCTGTTATAGAGGAAAATTACAGTTCTGAAGTGCCGTTTGTAATATCATACGGCGGTGTTAAATGCGGCATATCAGGATTTAATTACCTACCTTTGGATAAAAAACTTTTAGTTAAGGCAAATACAAAGGGGAGCAGTATTGAATTCACTTTGACTTATTCCGACGGTACAATTGAAATTCTTACAATTGAAGATATTGCAAATATAAATGATAACGGAATTTATGTAGGCTATATTGAAACAACTAAGGGACTGCTTCCGTACCATATTTTAGTTGAGTATGATAAAACTCAGAATATTAAAGTGTTTGACATATTTATTCTGGATAGAGTTGCAATTTTGGAAGTGAAAGGCGGCATTGTATCGGGTGACGTAAACGGTGACGGCATTGTGAACGTTGCCGACGTTGCACAACTTAAAAAATACATTGCAGGACTTTTAAGTGAAACCGAATCTGAGAACCTGAATTGCGACGTAGATGAAAACTCTATTATAAACGTTGGCGATTTGGCACAACTTAAAAAGATGGTTGCGGGACTAATTTAATACATTAAAAATGTTTAGTAGAAAAATGCCGATGCAAAGTTATTTTGTATCGGCGTTTTTGTTAGATAGTAATAAAAATGTTTTATAATTTAAAAAAGCACTTTATTTTTCTTTGGTTTTGTTGTATTATTAATATGTATTTGTATATTTACCTGTTTTGAGAGGTCTTATTTTATGAGAAAAAAAGCACAAAAAAACAATGAGTTTTATGAAGTTGCACAGGATAACGACGCAGGCTTTTTAATTGAAAAAGTTGTGGAAGTGCCTGAAGAAAAAAACTTTGAAAATGATGAGTCTAATTCTTTTTTTGCCGGTGAAGTTGACGAGGAAGAAACTGTTGAAGAAAAGAAATCTGATGATGAAACAAATTCTTTTTTTACCGAAGACAGTCAAACAGAACAAACCGAGACGGAATTGGAATCTGCCGAACAGAAACAAAATAAGTTTTTGAACTTCTTAAAAAGTAAAGGTTTTATAATAACTTCTTGTATAAGTGTTGGCGTTATTGCCGTTCTTGTTGTGGCTTGGTTTGTGCTGTCGGCAAATTGGAAGAACGGAAATCTTTCAATGCCCGCGTTTATTGCAAATACAGGTCTTTTTCAGGGCGAAGATTTTAGATTTTTAGAAAACATAAGCGTTAACGGTGTGGATATTTCGGGCCTTAGTATGGAAGAAGCTAAAGCAAAGGCAGAAAAAGCACTTGTTGATAATAAAAAGGCTTACGATATTACTTTAACCGCACAAGATTTATCTGTTAAACTTACAAATGAAGAAATTACCTATTCTTTAAGTGATGAAAACGTGCTTGAACAGGCTAAAGATTACTGCATAAGCGTTATGAAAGGCGAGGCTGTTAAGGAACCTAAAAATTTTGCTTCGGGTTCTTCTTTAAGTAAAGAGTCTAAAGAAAAAATTATAGCAAAAGCAAAAGAAACTTTACATAAAGAACCTGTAAACGCTACCATTTCGGGCGTTTCGGGCGGAGTGCTTTCTTTTACCGATGAAGTTAATGGCTTTACGTTTGATGAAGAAAAATTAATAGAATCTGTTTCAGCCCTTTTAACACAAGGTAAGTCAAACGGAACTATTAATGTTGCAACCGTTACTGTTGCTCCGAAACTCACAAAAAAGATATTAGAACAAAATATAGTTTTACTTGCAACACACACAACAACGTCAACAAATACTGCTGCGGGTAATCACAATATGAAAAAGGCAATGGATATGTGCAACGGTTCTGTTATTGAACCCGGACAGGTGTGGTCTTTTAATGCGCGTACAGGAAACAGCAACCTTGAAAGCAGCGGTTGGAAAAAAGCGGTTGTTTACGTTGGCGGCAGACAAGATTACGGTGTTGGCGGCGGATTATGTCAAGCAAGCAGTACTATATATAATGCGGCGCTTCTGGCTAATCTTGGCGTAAAAGAACGTCATTGCCATACCTGGGCTGCAGGCTATTCAAGAGTTGGCTTTGACGCAACCATTGACTATCCGGGTTTGGATTTAAGACTTGAAAACAAAACTGAATATCCTATCTATTTTGAATGTTATATGGAAGGCAAAAAACTTGTTGCCAATGTTTACGGATACCATACGGGCGCGTATGATAAAATAACCTTAAATGCTACCGAAACCGAACGTGTTGAAGGACAGTATTATAAGGTTAGTTCAAGCCGCACACTCTGGAAAGACGGCAAGGTTGTTTCTACCGAGTATTTACCCGCTTCGCGTTACAGTTTAAAACCGAAACTCTGGGTGGGTCAAGAAGAATCAAGTTCTGAGGATGAATCAAGTGAGTCCACACCGCCGGAATCTTCTGTAAGTCCATCGGTTCCCGAAACACCGTCAGAACCTGTAGAACCATCGGTTCCTGTTGAGCCATCAGAACCTGTTGAACCGTCAGAACCTGTTGAACCATCAGAACCTGTTGAACCATCAGAACCCGTTGAACCATCAAACCCTGAAGGTTCCGAACCTGCAGATTCATCTGATACTGAAAACTAAAACAAAAAAGACTTAATACCAAGTAAAATGGTATTAAGTCTTTTAAATTTATACTGTTCCTGCTTGCTGAAGCTGATAAAATTCGCCTTTCTTTTCAAGCAGTTCGTTATAATTGCCGAATTCAACACATCTTCCGTCCTTAATAACGGCTATTTTATCGGCGTTTTTAATTGTGGAAAGCCTGTGGGCAACAATAAAAGTTGTACGCTTTTCGGTAAGTGTATTTATGGCGTTTTGTATTTCTCTTTCCGAAACACTGTCAAGCGCGCTTGTTGCTTCGTCAAAAATAATCACACTTGGGTCACGTATTATGGCGCGGGCAATTGAAATGCGTTGCTTTTGTCCGCCCGACAGTTTATCGCCGTGTTCGCCAACCTGTGTGTTAATGCCGTGCGGAAGATTATTAATTACGTTGTTAAGTTGGGCCGCCTCTATAACATTGTTTAGTTGTGCCTTGCTGATATTTGGATTACCGTAAGTAATATTTTCTTTAACGGTAGAAGAAAACAGTATGGTTTTCTGCGGAACAACCGATATATGCTGACGGTAACTGTTAAGGTCAATTTCGCTTAAATCCTCTCCGTCTACGGTTATGCTTCCGCTTGTGGGTTTGTAAAAACCTATTATAAGATTAAGTATTGTACTTTTGCCAGAACCTGATTCTCCCACAAAGGCTACGGTTTCACCTTTATTTACGGTAAGATTAAACCCTTTAAGTACGGGAGTTTCATCGTCATAATTAAAACTTACGTTTTTAAATTCGTATACGCCGTCAAGTGTTTTGAATTTTTTCTTATTCTTGTTATCTTCAATATCTGTGCAAGAAAGTATTTCGCCAACCGAATTAATAGATTCGGCGCCTCTTGATAAAATAGGAGTAAGTGCAATTATGCTGTTAACATAGCCTATTAAAGAGGTAAAATAGGTTTGGTAAAGGGTTATATCGCCAATATTTTCAATTTCGCCTTTGTAGGCTAAAAATCCTGTGAATAAAAGGCAACACACTTGGAAAAAGGAAAACAGTACCCAGTGTACCGAGCCGAAAAGACTTTGAATAAAATCTAATTTATAGCCTCTTTCGGCAACTGCGGTTACTTCTTTTGTTAACTTGTTAATTTCCTTATTCTGCAAGGCGTGCGCTCGCGTTACGGGAACTAATTCTATCATATCAAATACTTCACTTGAAGTGTGCTCTAATTCTTTGCGAAATTCTCGGTTACTGTTTCTAAGCGGTTTTTTAAATTTAAATACAACTATACAAGCAAACGGTATGCATACAAGAAACATAAAGAACACGGGCAGACTTTTTGTAATAACAATACAAAGAGTAACTGTCATACTAACACAAACGCGCAGACAAATTGTGAATATCTGGTTTGAAAAGAGTTCAATGTTTTCAACGTCTCTCATTATCTTCGACTGAATGCTTCCCGATGGTGTTGCAGTGTGGAAAGATAGCGAGAGTTGTTGGAGTTGCCGTATCATAGCGCCTCTGAGACCTGCTTCAACACTTCGGTTTGCTTTGCTTAAAAAATGCACGTGTAACATATGGGTAGGTATGTTCTGCGCCAATAGTAAAAAAGCAAACAAAAGGTCAATCATAAATAAGGTGGAAGCGTTGTCGGGTTTGTATGTAGCAATATTAATAATATCGGCGGTTATAAGGGGTAATAAATATTCGGGACATGCCTTTATTATGAAAAATATCGATGAAAAAAATAAATTTTTATAATTGCCTTTATAAAGCCCTAAAAAAATTCTGAAAAAGTGATTTTTGTGGTTTCGGTAGCAGTTAATAAACTGTTTTTCCATTTGCAGTATTTTCTGCTTGTTGAAACGTTCTTTTGATGACGGATGTTTTTTTGACATATTCATCACTCACCTTTGATACTTAAACGAAAGTTCAGTGGTTTTTCAAGTGCAATATAGCACATTGATTTTGCTGTGTCAACACTTTTTTGAACGAAAAAATATATATTTTTTAAAATGGATTTTTGAATTGACAACGGCACAAAATAAGTGTATAATAAATGAGGTAATTTTGCCCTTTTTTTGGGGTGCTTTTGTCTTAATATGTATATACGTTAGGATTGTTATTGTGGAGAATTTTGTTATAAACGGCGGTAAAGCCTTAAGGGGAGAAGTACGTATCAACGGTGCAAAAAATGCAGCCGTTGCAATTCTTCCTGCCGTTTTGTTGGCAGATTCTCCTTGTATTATAGAAAATCTTCCCGATATTTCAGATGTAAAACTTATAATAAAAGTTATGCTTAGTTTAGGTGCAAAAGTGCGTGTTATAAACGAAAGCACGGTTGAAATTGATCCTACGTCGGCAAAATCATATATCGTTTCGGAAGAAATGTCTAAAGGAATGCGCGCATCAAGTTATTTTTTGGGCGCGTTGCTTGGCAGATGCTTAAAGGCATCGGTTGCGCCTCCCGGTGGCTGTGATTTCGGCGTAAGACCTATTGACCAACATATAAAAGGTTTTGAAGCATTAGGCGCTACTGTTTCTATTGAAGACGATATGGTTGTTTGCCGCGCTAAAGAACTTACGGGAAGTTACGTTTATTTAGATATGGTTTCGGTTGGTGCTACTATTAATATAATGCTTGCGGCAGCAAAAGCAAAGGGAATGACTGTTATTGAAAACGCTGCAAGAGAACCGCATATTGTAGACTTGGCTAACTTCCTTAACAGTATGGGCGCCAATATTATGGGTGCGGGTACAAACGTTATTAAGATTCGCGGTGTAGACCAATTAACAGGCACAACTTACAGCATTATTCCCGATCAGATAGAAGCAGGTACTTATATGGTTGCCGCTGCCGCTACTTGCGGTGACGTGCTTGTTAATAACGTAACACCGAAACATCTTGAATCTATAATTGTAAAACTTAAAGAAACAGGCGCTGTTATTGAACAGTATGATGAAGCGGTGCGCGTTACAATGGTTTCGCGTCCTAAGCCCATAAAGGTTAAAACAATGCCGCATCCGGGTTTCCCAACCGATATGCAACCGCAGATTGCTACGTATCTTGCTGTTGCCAACGGTGAAAGTATTGTAACCGAAGCAGTATGGGATGACCGTTTCCGTTATATCGAACAATTAAAACTTATGGGCGCAGACGTATCGGTTGAAGGTAAGCGCGCTTATATTAAAGGTGTAGACAAACTTTGCAATTCTAAAGTAAGGGCTACCGACCTTCGCGCAGGCGCTGCTATGATTATAGCCGCACTAATGGCTGAAGGACAAACCGTTGTAAGTGATATTGCGCACATAGAACGCGGTTACGAGGATATTGTTGGTAAGTTTACCGCACTTGGCGCCGATATTAAAAAAATTATTGCAGACTAAAAGCCGACAGGAAAACCTTGTCGGCTTTGAAAATAGTGTGAAAGGATATTAAAAATGTCAAAGTTATCTGCGCTGTTCAGTTCAAGCAAGGCAAACTGCATTTTGCTTTCATCTTCTTACGGAAATGTTTTAATAGATTGCGGCGCAAGTTTTAAATCTACGAAACAGGCATTGGAAGATATTGGTATAACCGTAAATGATATTAATGCAGTTTTAATTACGCATGAACACAGCGACCATATAAAAGGTCTTAAAACCTTTACTTCTAAATGTAATGTACCTGTTATTTCAACGTCTAAAACGCTTGAAAAAATAGTTGAAACGGGTAACGTTTGCGAAAAAGCGCAACTTATTGCAATTGAAAACACAATTGAAATAGGCGGTATAAAAATAACCCGTTTTGCAACTTCACACGATGCCGTTGACCCAAGCGGATACAAAATAGAATTACCAAATGCTACTTCGGCTGCTGTTTGCACCGATTTGGGAATAGTTACCGATACTGTAAAAAAATCGCTTTACGGATGTAATGCGTTACTAATAGAATCAAATCACGATATTAAAATGTTAAACGGTGGCCCGTATCCGCCTGAACTTAAAATGCGTATAGCATCTGATAAAGGTCATATAAGCAATAACACCTGCGCCGTTTTGCTTAAAGAACTTTATAAAAAGGGAAGTAACCGCTTTATGTTGGGGCATTTAAGTGAGAATAATAATACGCCGCTTCTTGCCGCTGCCGCCGCCGAGGCTGCCCTTATGGATATTTCGGCAAAAAACGGTGAAGATTACATATTAAAAATTGCTTCGCCCGTTAAAACGGAGACACTTTATTTTTAAAAAACTATATATTGTGTACAAATAAAAAGCAACCGCTAAAAAAAGTGCTTGACCGCGGTTGCTTTTTGTGATATAATAGCACTACCTCTGAAGAGTCTTTTTTTTTGCAAAGATTCTGGTTTTGTCAGGGCTGTAAATACAGCGTTTGCTTATTTTCTGCAAGGCGACATAATGCGGAAAAGCTGTTCGCAGTCAAACCGAGGGAGGCGAAACCGGCGAAAAGCCGGAAAAATAAATTCCGTAAAGCGGGAGGTGCCGTTATGAGAGTTAAAATTACACTGGCTTGCACAGAGTGCAAACAGCGCAACTACAACACAATGAAAAACAAAAAGAACACACCGGACAGACTTGAGGTAAACAAGTACTGCAAGTTCTGCAGAAAGCACACCCTTCACAAGGAAACTAAGTAAGGAGGGTTTAGCATGAAGATTGTTAATAAAATTTGTCAGGTTTTAGCAACTGCTTTTTCTTTGGCAGCGGTAGTAATGTTCTTCTTTACTTTTGCAAAGTTCAATATGACTACCGGTACAGTTAACGCAAGCGGTTTGCAGTTGGCATTTGGCGCCGAACTTATCGAGTCCACAAAACTTGCGCGTTCCGCCGATATCCTTCTCTGCTTCTGGCTTAGCGTAATCAGTCTTGTTATGAGCGTAGCAACATTCTTCTCTAAGTCCAAAGTGCTTAAGTACGTACTTTCAGGTGAAAGTCTTGCAGTAGCCATTTATATGTTGGTTATTGCTCTTTCAAATCCTTTGAAGTTTGTTGACGTAAGACCTTTTGGTGCAATAACAAATTCTATTGCTTATGGTCCGTTCGTAGTTTATGCAGTTGTCGCACTGTTCTTGGCTGCTGTTGCAGCTATTGCTCTTATGCTTATCAGCGATTACATTGAAGTTCTTGAGTCCAAGGGTTCAAAGAAGCCTGTTGTTAAGCGCGTAATTCAGTTCTTTAAAGATTACAAGAGCGAAACCAAGAAGATAGTTTGGCCTAAATTTAAAGATGTAATTAAGAATACAGTTATAGTTCTTATTATGTGTTTGATAATAGGCGCGCTTATCTGGCTTGTTGATTTGGGCCTCGGCTCATTACTCAAAGCAGTTTGGTAATGTAAGGAGGATTCCCGATGTCTGATACACAAGCAAAATGGTATGTTGTTCAGACCATGTCGGGTTATGAAAACAAAGTTGCTACCGACCTTGCAACTATGGTAGAAAACCGTAAGATGCAAGATTTAATTGTGGACATTAAAATCCCTACCGAAAAGGTAACAGAGGTAAAGGATGATAAGGTTCGCGAGGTAGAACGTAAAATTTTCCCCGGATATGTTCTGATTAAAATGATAGTTACCAACGATTCATGGTATGTTGTCCGTAATATTCGCGGATGTACAGGCTTTGTGGGTCCGGAGTCCAAGCCGGTACCTCTTACAGAAGAAGAGGTTGCGGCACTCGGTGTTGAGAAGCACAGCGTTGAGGTTGGATATAATGTTGGCGATAATGTTGTTATCGTTAGCGGACCGTTAAAAGATTTCGCAGGCGTTGTTAAAGAAATTAATGTCGCAGAAGGCAGCGTTAGCGTTGGTATTAATGCATTCGGAAGAGAAACTGTGGCCGAGCTTGAGCTTGACCAGATAGTACTTGCCGATTAATTAGATTTACGGTTATAATCCGTATGCAAAGCATAAGCTTTGCTTTTGGTGGGAGGAATAAATAATAATATTCCGCCAAGTGTAAAAAACACTGTTACCACATTTTTTGGAGGTGCAAATATAATGGCTCAGAAAATTATTGGCTATATAAAACTGCAGATCCCTGCCGGTAAGGCAACTCCGGCACCGCCGGTAGGTCCGGCTTTGGGTCAGCACGGCGTTAACATCATGGCTTTCACCAAGGAGTTTAACGAACGCACAAAGAACGATGCAGGTCTTATTATACCGGTTGTTATTACCGTTTATGCAGACCATTCTTTCAGTTTCGTAACCAAAACTCCTCCTGCAGCTGTTCTTATTAAGAAGGCTTGCGGAATTGAAACCGCATCAGGTACGCCGAATAAAACAAAGGTTGCTAAGATTACTAACGAGCAGATTAAAAAGATCGCTGAAACAAAGATGCCCGACTTAAATGCTGCAAGCCTTGAGGCTGCAATGAGCATGATAGCCGGTACTGCACGCAGTATGGGCGTCGAGGTAGTCGATTGATTCTCTCTCGTGGGAGGAAATTTCCGATTTAACCACTATTTGGGAGGTAAACTAAAGTGAAACACGGTAAAAAGTATAACGAAAGTGCAAAGCTTATAGAACCCGGTAAGCTTTATGATGTAGAAGAAGCAGTAGAAATGGCTGTTAAGACAGCTACTGCAAAGTTTGATGAAACTGTAGAAATTCATGTACGCCTTGGCGTTGACTCACGTCACGCTGATCAGCAGGTTCGCGGCGCTGTTGTTCTTCCGAACGGCACAGGTAAAACTGTTCGCGCATTAGTTCTTGCAAAGGGCGACAAAGCAGATGCTGCTTTGGCAGCAGGCGCTGATTTCGTTGGCGCTGAAGATATGGTAGCAAAGATCCAGAATGAAAACTGGCTCGACTTTGACGTAGTTATTGCTACCCCTGATATGATGGGTCTTGTAGGCCGTCTTGGTAAGGTTTTAGGTCCTCGCGGTCTTATGCCTTCTCCTAAGGCAGGTACTGTTACTCCCGACGTTGCTAAGGCTGTTACCGAAGCAAAAGCAGGTAAGATTGAGTACCGTCTTGATAAGACAAACATTATTCACTGCCCCATCGGTAAGGCTTCTTTCGGTTCTGAAAAACTTAAAGAAAACTTCGATACTCTTATGGAAGCTATTATTAAGGCTAAACCTGAAGCTACAAAGGGTCAGTACATCCGTTCTTGCACTCTTGCTACAACTATGGGCCCCGGCGTTAAACTTAACGTTGCTAAATTCGGCGCTTAATAGTTAAAACTTTAAAATTAATGCCTGCACTTTTTGTGCAGGCAAGATTTTTGAAAAAAGTCTTGACAAATAAGGTGTTATGCTATATAATACCTTTGTTGTAATACTTGAGACAGTAGGTTTCCGAATTGGAAGTAAGCATTGCGCCTACCGAGGTATGCAAAACATTAATTCAAATTTTATTATTTTAATGTTTCTGCCCGTCCTTGTGTCTCAAAGGTCGGGTTTATTTCTTTTTCGGAGGTGAATATTTTGCCTAACGCAAAGGTTTTGGAACAAAAGAAAGCAATAGTTGCATCTCTTGCTGAAAAACTTGAAAATTCCGTTGCAGGTGTTGTTGTAGATTACACAGGTACTTCTGTTGCAGATGATACAGCACTCCGTAAGGAACTTCGTGAAGCAAACGTTGAGTATTTTGTTGTTAAGAACAGACTTCTCGCTCGCGCTATCGAAGGTACTGCTCTTGAAGGAATGAAAGAAGTTTTAGAGGGTACAACTGCTTTGGCGGTTTCTAAGGAAGATCACGTTGCCGCCGCTCGTATTCTTGGCAAATTTGCAGAGAGTCACGAAAACTTCAAGCTCAAATCCGGTTACTTAGAAGGTAAGGTTATTGATCTTGAAACTCTTGAAAGTCTTGCTAAACTGCCCAGCAGAGAAGTTCTTCTCGCTACAGTTCTCAGTGCTTTCCAGGCACCTATGGCAAGCTTTGCACGTGCAGTACAGGCTATCGTTGATAAAGACGGTGAACCCGCTGCTGAATAATTAAACAAAATTAAAAACAAAAAAATATTTATTAATTGGAGGAAAATAAAATGGCATCTGAAAAAGTTACTGCTATTGTTGAAGAATTAAAAGTTCTTACTGTTCTTGAGCTTTCTGAGCTCGTAAAAGCTGTTGAAGAGGAGTTCGGCGTATCTGCTGCTGCAGCTGTTGCTGTTGCTGCTCCTGCTGCTGGTGGCGCTGCTGCTGCTGAAGAAAAAACTGAATTTGACGTAATCCTTGCTGGCGCTGGCGCTAACAAGATTGCTGTTATCAAGATCGTTCGTGAAATCACAGGTCTTGGTCTTGCAGAAGCAAAGGCTCTCGTTGACGGTGCTCCGAAGCCCGTTAAGGAAGCTGTTTCTAAGGACGACGCTGAAGCTATGAAGGCTAAGCTTGAAGAAGCAGGCGCATCTGTTGAATTAAAGTAATTCAATAATAAATAATTATGCCCAAGTGCTTTAAGCACTTGGGCAATTTTTTTTCTTTACAGTTAATTTTAGGTTCTAATTGGAAACAGTGAGAAATTACGTGAGATTTCTACAATGCTTTCGGTATTCTTTTGGCGTTGTTCCCATAATTGTTTTAAAGGCACGGTTAAAAGCGGCGGTAGATACAAAACCGGAAGAAAACGCTATATCGGTTAAGGTAAGCGCTTTTTCGTTCATAATGGCGCAAGCAAAAATAATCTTTTTAGCATTTAAATATTCAGTATAGGTATAGCCGGTTGCTTTTTTAAACAATTTTGAAAAATAACTTGGATTATACGAACCTAAATTTGCAGCTTCTTCCAATGATGGATTTTCGCGAAAATGTATGTCAAGATAATCTGTAACCTTTTTTATGTTATCGGGTAAAACATTTGCGTTTTTACTGATATTACTCTGAAGAATTAGAAGAAGACATTCGAGCAAGCGTATGGTAAGCGTTTTATCGGCTTTGTATTCATTCATAGCCGTTATTATTCCAGTAACAGCTTCTAAACTGTTGCTGTTAAGGTGGGTGTATTTCGACGGCGTATTTAAAAGTTCTTTTGAACTTTCGGGCAACAGCGTAGGTGAAAATCTGATAGAAATAATACTGCAACCTTCAAGAGAACCAATGAAGTGTATATCATTTGGCATAACAAGGTGCATATAGCCTTTTGTTATTTCCTGTTGTCCAAGCGGAGTATAATGTATGGCATCGCCTTGCATAATAACGTCAATAGTACAATAGTCGTGCCAATGAAGCGACCATTGTGGTGACGGACTAATTTCCCAAAACTCAACCGATATTTGCAATTCTTCGCGGTTGAGTTCTTTCATTGTATTTTTTGGAATATCTGAAAATTTCATAATTACACCACTCTTTTATCTTATTATAACACTTTTCAATTGAGTAGTGATATATATTTTTGTAAAAAACAAAAAAATAATAGTTTTATAAGCAATTATTACAAAAAATATATAGTTTTATATTTATTCTAACTTGTATAATATATTTAAAGTAAAATAAGGATGGAAATATATGAAACGAAAATTTGTTTTAATAAGATTAGTGGCCGTGCTTTTGGCAGTTTCGCTTCTTGTTGCTTGCGGTGTATTTAATGCTACAACCAGCAGCCCTATTACCGTGGAGGCGAAAGTAAACGCCTTGGACTCTACGGTTACGCCTGACGTACATATTGATATGTCTGATACAAGTAATTCAGGAAAAGACGTTTCGGGCAACGGTAATGATGCTACTGTTTTTGGAACTTTAACCGTAACTACAGGTTCGAATGAAGAAGACGTTGCTGTCGGTGGCTTTTGTGCAGGAACAAACGGTATGTATATTAATTCTTCTGATGATATGAGTTTTGCTGATGATTTTTCGGTTTCCGTTACATTTATAACTAACACAGAACCGAGTTATTCTAAAGGCGATGATCTGTTATTGGTTGCTAAAAGCAACAATAATGAAGCAAAACGCGAGTTTCAACTCTTTATTCGCGGTGAAGACCATAAAATAGTTTTTTCGATTTGCGATGCTGACGGTAATTGGGTTTGGTGTCACGGACCTGAGGTACCAATTAAAGAATGGCATACCGTTGTTGCTACGGTTAAGAATAAAGTAATGCAACTTTATTTTGATGATAACCTTGTTAGTGTAAAGGTTATTGAAACCGGCAGAACGAATTCTACAGATGCTCCTATTTGGATTGGCAGCACACAACACAGTGTGGGACCTGCCTTCCCAGGGGCAATTTCAGACGTAAGAATTTATGATGATATTATGAAAAGTTCTCAAGTAAAGTTAGTAAAAGATGCCACCTCAGAGGTTCGCACTATGGCGGTTGGCGAAAAGGTGTTTTCTGACCGTGAGTTTTATTTTGGAAATGAAATGCCTGAGTTGTTTAAGGGTATGAAGTTTGAACACAGTTCTATTATGGGTGGTACGTATGACGTTGTTTCGGGCGGACTTGTATATGCTCTTACTCCCGATGAAAACATAAGCGGTGCTGCTCCACAAGAGGCCACATTAAGAAAATACGGGTTCATAAGGGTTGAAGAACTTGATTTTCAACTGTTTGGAGATTGGAATGCGAATTTTGTACATGTGTATTGTAAATTGCTTGTGCCGGGAGAAGTTTTGAAAATAGGAAAGTGGGCAATTATTGTAGCAGATGATTTAATGACTACGGGCTCGGATTATATTAAAGAATGGGCAGAAAACTCGGGCGAAGTGCTTTATAACGGAATAACTCTTCCCGAATGCTGGCCACCTTCAAGCGTTGATAAATATGGAGTTGGCGAAATGCCGGTTCCATACTTAGATTATAAGCCCGATGTTATAAATATTAATACCGGTCGTCAGCTTTTTGTAGATGACTTTTTGATTGAAGAAACATCTCTTACACGTAGCTGGCATAAAGCTGAAAAATATGACGGCAACCCTGTTATGAAGCCAGAAACAGCTCAGGAACTTGGAAAAGTTTCAGGGCACTGTCCAATGGCTGCACCGTTTAGTGGCGGTGTATGGTATGACAGCACCGATAAACTGTTTAAAATGTGGTATTGTGCAGGTTGGTTTGATGGTACTGCACTTGCTACTTCAAAGGACGGTATTAACTGGGAACGTGCCGATTATGACGTTGAACCCGGTACTAATTTGGTTATTCCGTTGCGAACCGCACAAAGAGATAGTGCGGCAGTTATAATGGATCCGTATACAACCGATGCCTCGGCAAAATATAAAATGTTCTTATGGAGCAGACCGTTGGGCGGAGAAGTATATACCTCAGCTGACGGTATTCATTGGGGCGATCCTACTTCGGTTGCTGAAACGGGAGATAGATCTACCATTTTCTATAATCCTTTCAGAAATAAATGGGTGTACAGTATCAGAAGTGGCTGGGACAGAGGAAAAAGATCCCGTAGTTACAGTGAATGTGATGATCTTATTAAGGGCGCAAACCTTAATAGAGAGGTAAATTGGGCAATAGCAGATAAATTTGATATTGCTGACCCTGTTATTAAAACTGCTCCTGAACTTTACAATCTTGATGCTGTGGCTTATGAATCTGTTATGCTGGGTGCTTTTTGTATATATTTAGGGCCTAATAACAGTATTTGCGCAGAAAAAGGAACTCCGAAAATTACCGAACTCCATATGGGCTTTTCGCGTGATGGCTTCCATTGGTCAAGAAGCGAGGACAGAACTCCATTTATAGGCGCAACTCAGCAGAAAGGCGACTGGGAAAGAGGCTATATTCATTCTAACGCGGCGGTTTGTCTTGTGAACGACGATGAGCTTTGGTTCTATTATACCGGATTTAAAGGGGACGAGAACAGAGCAGGCTATAAGGGTGATCATATCAACGGAATGTATTATTATGCTTCTACAGGTCTTGCTAAACTGCGCCGTGACGGTTTCGCTTCTATGGGAACTGAAACAGTAGGAACTTTAACTACCGAAAAGGTTACTTTTGATGGCAAATTCCTTTTTGTAAACTCAAATGCAAAGAGCGTTAAAGCGGAAATTCTTGATGAAAATGGTAACGTAATTGAAGGATATTCTATAAACGACTGTATAGCCGTTGAGGGTGATACAACTAAGGCTATGCTTAAGTTTAGCAAGGATTTATCAGAACTTTCGGGTAAAAATGTGAAATTCAGATTCACGGTAGAAGAGGGCGAACTTTATTCATTCTGGGTTAGTGATGACGCTGTAAACGGCGCATCTAACGGGTATCTTGCGGGTGGTAGCGTTGGTCAGGAAGGACTTGTTGATACTGCCGAAAGTTACGGATTAAAACAAGGTGACGTTAACGGTGACTCAAATGTAAACGCCGCTGATTTAGCGCTTCTTAAAAAGTATATAGCAGAACTTACAAGTGAAGAGGCTGATTATGATGTTAATAAAGACGGAGAAACTAATGCTGCTGACCTTGCTTATCTAAAGAAAATAATTGCAGGAATTATATAACAAAAGACGGATAGTTTAACTATCCGTCTTACTTTTATTTTTTCTTTGTGACTTTTTCTTTTGTGCCGTCGGGGCGAACAATATAGGTGTTGCTTAGTTGCGCTTCAAGGTTGCTTTTGTAAGCATCTATATAAGCGCGGCGAAGTTTTTGCTGTTCTTTCGTCTCTTCTTCGCTTAAACCTTCTGCTTTGCTTTTTCTTGCCAAAAAGTTTATGCGGTCTACCATTTCTTTAGTAATCAAATTTCGTTTCTTCCTTCCAATGCTCTAAGCAGTGTTTTTTCATCGGCATATTCAAGGTCTCCGCCAACGGGTATACCGTAAGCAAGACGGGTTGTTTTAACACCAAGCGGTTTTGCAAGGCGTGAAATGTAACTTGCCGTTGCTTCGCCTTCAACCGTAAGGTTGGTGGCTAAAATAATTTCCTTAACGGCAGGGTCTGAAAGTCTTGCCATAAGTTCTTTTATTTTAAGTTGGTCGGGGCCTACGTTATCAAGCGGAGAAATTGCGCCGTGCAGAACGTGGTAAAGCCCCTTATATTCGCGCGTTCTTTCAAAAACAAGAACGTCTTTCGCATCCTCAACAACACAAATAACAGATTTATCTCTGGTTGTGTCTTTACATATAGAACAGGTGTCTTCATCGGTTAGTGATTGACAACAGTTGCAAAAATGAATTTTCTCTTTTGCATTAACAAGCGCATCAGCAAACCGTTTAGAACGCTCGGCGGGTTGAGAAATTATGTAAAAAGCCAACCTTTGTGCGGTTTTTCTGCCAATGCCCGGTAATTTTTCAAATTGGTTTATAAGTTCGTTTAACGGAATAATATTATAAGCCATAATTAAAACATACCCGGCATGCCCGGAAGATTAAGTCCTCCGGTAATTGCACCCATTTGCTCGTTAGCATCGTTAGTGGCATTAGTGATTGCTTCATTAATTGCAACGGTAATAAGGTCTTCAAGCATTTCGGCATCATCGGGGTCAACAATAGAAGGGTCAATGGTTAACTTTTTAATTTTGTGTGAACCGTCAACAGTTACGTTTACAGCGCCGCTTGCGGCAGATGCAGTATATTCTTTAACGCTTAGTTCTTCCTGTAAAACTGCCATATCTTCCTGCATTTTCTGCGCTTGTTTAAGCATAGCGTTCATATTGCCGCCGCCACCGGAATTTGGAATTCTTACTTTCATATCAGTTACCTCCAGGTATGTTGAATTGTTTTAATTTATTATCAAGTGATAAAAGAGGGTCTTCGTTGTTTACAGCGGCGCCTTTTTTATAAGGGCCTAAACGGAAGTTTTTACCAAGCACCTCGGCTGCCGCTTTTTTAATGCTTTCACGCATAGATGCATTTGCGTTTATCATAGAACGGAACATAGGGTTGGGCGCGTCTATTAAAAGTGTGTCGCCGCTTATGTAAGCCTTTGAATCGTTAAGAACACCAACTGCAGGGGGACAAAGTGTGGATAACACTTTTAAAACTTCCTTCCAGTTTTCAAGTCTGCCGTCGTTGGCAGTAACAACTTCCTGTTTTTCTGGCTTTGGCGCTGGTTGCACTTTAACTGTGCTTTCAGGCTCTAAGTCTACAGAAATACTTGTATTAGCATTACTATTGGTAAAAGATGCTTTGTTTTCCAATGCTTCAATTCGGCTTAAAAGGGAAGAATAATCATTGGAAATGTTCTCACAAACGCTGATAAGTGTTAGTTCAAGTTGCATACGGCGTTCGCCCGATTGCATAAGCGAAACTGAAGCATTAAGCTGTTTTAAAACAGCCATAATTCTTGTAAGAGAAGTGCTGTTTGCCTGTTCTTCAAATCTTTTCATATCTTCTGCTGAACAAACAATAGGACGCAGTTCTGCTTTTACGGTCTTTACTATCATAAGGTTGCGGAAATGCTTTATAAGGTCGTTAAGAAGCCTTAGCATATCGGCGCCCATATTGTAAATTTCATCAAGTTTTACAAGCGCTTTTTCGCTGCTCGATTCAATAATACAATCAGCAAGTGAGAATAAGTGCTCCCGACTTGCAAGAGAGCAGGCTTTAATAACCGCTTGTTCATCTATAGTTTCAGAACCCGAAACACAAAGGTCTAACAGCGAAAGCGCATCGCGCATACCGCCTTCTGCAGCAGCAGCAATAAGAGCAGCGGCTTCGTTTGTAACGGTTATGCCTTCACTGTTTGCTATATGCATAATTCGTGAACTTATATCGGCGTTGTCAATACGCTTGAAGTCAAAACGCTGACAGCGAGATAGAATTGTTGCGGGAAGTTTATGAACCTCGGTTGTTGCAAGAACAAAAATAACGTGGGCAGGGGGTTCTTCCAAGGTTTTTAAAAGCGCGTTAAAAGCGCTTTCGCTAAGCATATGAACCTCGTCTATAATATAAACGCGGTATTTAAGGTCAGCAGGAACAAAGTTTATTTGTTCGCGCAGACTTCTTATATGGTCTACACCGTTGTTGGAAGCGGCATCAATTTCTGCAATATCGGTAACTTCGCCGTTTGCAATTGCTTTACAGGCTTCGCATTCGCCGCAAGGGTCCCCGTCTTTTAAATTAAT
This sequence comes from Acutalibacteraceae bacterium, assembly GCA_045605385.1. Lineage (GTDB taxonomy): Bacteria > Bacillota > Clostridia > Oscillospirales > Acutalibacteraceae > SIG607. Next base: position 29,192 of record JAZUPW010000031.1, on the reverse strand, counting down.
ACAGTTAACCGCTTTGGCAAGAATTTTTGCGCAACTTGTTTTTCCTGTTCCGCGAGTTCCTGTAAAAAGATAAGCGTGGAAAACTTTACCAAGCGATAATTCGTTTTTTAAAGTTTCGGTTATATGGTCCTGTCCAATAACCTCGCTGAAAGTTGTAGGACGGTATTTTCTGTATAATGCCTGATATGCCAAAAGTTTTCCCTCCTTAAAACTGTAAAAAAACTGTGTGATCGGGAGCACGAATGAGCCGATTTACTACGGCGCACGGTAAGAACCGCTTAATGCTGCTCGGTTCCCCGCCTGACATGGTTCACAGCCTTCCGTCGCATAGGACCCGCTCATTCGCACGCCGGATCACACAATTAATAATATTATTATTTACTATTATAATATATATCATTGGATTTTACAAGTATAATTATTCAACTTAAATGAACAAATTTTAAATTATTTATAAAAGGTTGAATAGTTTAGAAAAATTTGGTATAATGTATTTTAAGATTTTAAGAAAGGATGTAACTATGCTTAATTACCAAACAGAAAACTATTTTGATATCAGTAAAACAATTGCTTCTGACATTTTTGCAGAAGTTAATAACGTGTGGGAGGTTTTGCCAGAAATATCAAAATTTATAGTAAAACTTGGTAATACGCTACCAAAGGAAATTTTTGAACAACAGGGTGAAAATATCTGGATAGCCAAAACTGCCAAGGTTGCCTCTACGGCATCTTTAATAGGTCCGCTTATTATTGATGAAAACGCCGAGGTTAGGCATTGCGCTTTTATAAGAGGCAACGCTATTGTCGGTAAAAACTGTGTTGTAGGAAACTCTACCGAACTTAAAAACGTTATTCTTTTTGATAACGTTCAGGTTCCGCATTATAATTATGTGGGGGATTCGGTACTCGGTTACCGTTCGCATTTAGGCGCAGGGGCAATAACGTCAAACGTAAAGTCTGATAAAAGTCTTGTCACCGTGAATTACCGCGGTGAAAAAACCGAAACAGGCTTAAAGAAATTCGGCGCAATTGTCGGCGACGGCGTTGAAGTTGGATGTTCAAGTGTTTTAAATCCCGGAACTGTTATTGGAAAAAACAGTAATGTTTATCCGCTTTCTATGGTAAGGGGCGTAATAGATGCAAACAGCATTTACAAAAAGCAGGGTGAAATAGTTAAAAAGGTTTAAAAAATGGAAAAATGGGATATTTTGAATTCCCTTGGCGAAACCGTTGGTAAAATTGCCGTTCGCGGAAAAACACCGCTTAGATCGGGAGAATACCATCTGGTCGTTCATATATGGGTAATATCGTCTGACGGTAAGTTTCTTGTTCAGCGCAGAAGCGATACCAAGAAACTTATGCCCGGTGAATGGGCGGCAACAGGCGGTTCTGCTATTTGCGGCGAAACGTCGTTTTGCGCCGCGCAAAGGGAACTTCTTGAGGAATTGGGATTAAGGCTTATTGCCAGACATAGCAAATGTATGGCGCGTATTAAAAAGCGAAATGCTTTTGTAGACGTATGGTTTACCAAAAGCGATACAGAAATTAACCAACTTGCATTGCAATCATCTGAAGTTGCATGTGCAAAATGGGTAAACAGAAAAGAACTTGAAAAAATGGTTGAATCGGGAGAATTCCATAATTACGGAGATGAATATTTCGCAACTGTTTTCAAGTGTGCAGAGGATTTTTTAAATGAGTTTAAAAATTAACGGTAAAAAGTGTCCGATTTGTAACGGAGATTTATCTGAAAAAGATGAAATAGTGTGGTGCCCTGAATGTGGGGCGCCGCATCATAAAGAATGTTATATAGCGGCAGGAGAATGCGGTTTTTCTAAACTTCACGGAACAAAAGAAATAGAAGAAAAACTGAATACTCCTGTAATAGAACAAGAAAAACAAGTAAATAACGATGAACAGGCAATGCCTAAAATTAACATAAGATGCACTTCTTGCGGCGCGGCTTTTCCTATAGATTATGAACGTTGTCCTAACTGTTCGGCTGAAAACAAGGCTAAAGACGGCAGATTTTTTATGTTTGATATGCTTGGCGGCGTTAAAAAGAGCGAGGATATAGGTGAGGGGGTAAACGGTGAACAAGCAGGGAAATTTGTTCAAATTTCGCCGCACCGTTTTGTGCCTAAGTTTCTTGCAATTAAAAACGGCAGAAAGCACTTTTTCTCATTGTGGAGTTTCTTCTTTCCTTCGGCAACTTTTGCTTTAAGAAAAATGTATCCTGTGGCTTTTTTAAGCGGTCTTTTAGAAATTGCGGCAACCTTACTTATGTTTCCGCTTTCTTTGGCAATAGCAGAGTTAGGTCTTGAAAAATACGAAGATATGTATGCATATATTCAGGCCGGTGTTTCAGGCGATGTTATGAAGTTAACATATCTTGCTTTTGTGGGAATGGCAATTATGTTTATATGTAAACTTTTCTGCAGTTTTAATTTTGACAGAATTTATTATAAACACACCGTTTCAACAATTAAGGAAATTGAAGCAGAGGTAACTGATGATGAGGAACGAATAGAGCAATACCGAAAAAAAGGCGGCGTAAGTATTATTGCATTTGCAGTTGCTTTGTTACTGCTACAGTACGTTCCTGTAATTATTGCAGAATTTATTCTTTAAAGGGGATTTATTATGATAGTATGTAAAGTTTGCTCACAGCAAAATGAAGACGATTTTGAATATTGTAAAAACTGCGGTACAAAACTTGAAAAAACGCAGCAAAGTTATCAGGCGACGCAAAGACCAAACTATATGCCGTATAATCCTTATAACGGTCCTGTTACACGTCAGAGCGCGCCAAACGCAAGTAATATTGTAAATGAAAACGTAGAAGTTGCAGAACTTGTTTCGGTTTATATGATGTTGCCGGACGTTGATAACCCTATGACCAGAACCCTTCAAAAGGTTTTTGTTACTAAAAGACAGTATGCGGCCATGAAAGCGGCAGGAATGTTTGGAGAAGGCAAGAGTGAATAAGAAATACACAACACTGTATTTAGACGTTGATAACACTTTGCTTGACTTTTCGCTTTGCGAAACCGTTTCAATAACCCGCACTTTTAAGGAATTAGGTTTGCCTTACAGCGATGAAAATGTAAAACTTTATAAAAAAATAAATGATGATTGTTGGAAAGAACTTGAAAAGGGTTTGCTTACCAACAGCGAAGTATATACGGTACGTTTTGAACGCTATTTAAAAGAAATAGGCAAAACTTTTGATATTAAAACCATTAATGAAAAGTATTTTTCATATTTAAGCAATTGCGCCTATAAAATGGACGGTTGCGATGAGGTTCTTGATTATTTACATAAAAAGTATACCGTTTATATTGTAACCAACGGTGCGGCAAGGAATCAGCATAGCCGTATAAGGATTTCAGGAATTATTAATAAAATAGACGGTTTGTTTATTTCAGAAGAAATAGGCTTTAAAAAACCGCAAAAAGAATTTTTTGATGCTGTTTTAAGTAAAACCGATGAAAAAGATAAATCTAAAATTCTTATAGTAGGTGATTCTTTAAGCAGCGATATTAAAGGCGGAATAAATTCGGGAATAGATACCTGCTATGTAAATATAAACGGTGTTGAGCCTAATATTGAATGTACCTATACGGTAAATAATTTATATGAGTTAAAAGAAATACTGTAAACTGCCCAACTTTTGGGCAGTTTTTTTAAAATTTAAACAGTTGCAAAAAGTTGCCTTTTAGTGTATTATTTAGTGGAAGGGAAGTGAGAAAGATGAAACTTATTATTGCCGAAAAACCAAGTCTTGCCCGTAATATTGTTGCAGGTATTGGCACAATGAAGCGAAACGACGGTTTTTATGAAGGTAACGGTTATATTGTTACTTGGGTGTTTGGTCATCTTTTCTCGCTTTGCGATATAGAAGATTATACGGGACCTACTTCTACAGGCCGTTGGAGTATGGAAAATATTCCTTGCTTTCCAAGTGAATTTAAGTTTAAACTTCGTCGGGATTCCAAAAGCGGAGAGGTTGATTCAGGCGTAAAAAAACAGTTTGATATTATTTCTGCGCTTTGTAACCGAAATGATGTGGAAGCGGTTATAAATGCAGGGGATGCTGACCGCGAGGGTGAAATAATAGTGCGCCTTTGCGTAAGCAATGCCTTAAAAACAGAAAAGCCTATGTACCGTTTGTGGCTTCCCGATCAGACTGCCGAAACGGTGGCACAAGCTTTAATAGAAATGAAAACGGCTGAAAATTATGATAATCTTGCTAACGAAGGCTATGCCAGAACCTACATTGACTGGCTTTACGGTGTTAATTTAACACGATATTGCACTTTAAAAACAGGCACACTTTTGCGTGTCGGAAGAGTAATTGTGCCAATTGTTAAAGCCATATACGATAGAGATTTAAGTATTAGAAACTTTACGCCCGATATTTATTATGCCGTTGTAAGCAACGAAGAAACAAACGGTGAAAAAATAGAACTTACAAGTAAACAGAAGTTCAAAAAAGAAGAAATAAATAAAGCAAATGCATTTTGTAATGAAATGAATGCACTTAGCGCTGTTGTTGCCGATAAAAAAACAAAAAAGGATACCCTTAATCCCGGCAAATTATATTCTCTTTCAAAACTTCAGAACGTGCTTGGTAAAAAGTATAAAATGTCTATGGAAGAAAGCCTTAAAATTGTTCAGGGGCTTTACGAAAAGGGATATCTTACTTACCCAAGAACTAATTCTGAGTATCTTGCAACAGCCGAAAAGGATAAAATTAAAAAAATTATTGCAAACTTCAAAAACGTTGGTTACCCCGTTGAAATGAAGGATAAAAAAACAATTTTTGACGACAGCAAAATCGAATCACATTCAGCCCTTACACCAACTTATAAAATACCTAAAAAGGAACACCTTACCGAAAATGAATTTTTGGTTTACCAAACGGTTGTGCGCCGCTTTGTGGCTGTTTTTTGCAGTGAACCTTGCGTTGCCGAAAAAACCGAAATGCAAATTAAGGTGGGCGATAAGGAAACCTTTGTTTTAAAAGGCACTGTTATTCTTGAAGCGGGTTGGACACGTTTTGACGATTCCGCTACGAAGAATAAAATTCTGCCTTCATTAAACGTGGGGGATATAGTTAACATTGATTTTAAACCCAAAGAAAAAGAAACTTCACCACCAAAGCACTATACAATTGAAACGCTTAATAATTATTTAAAAAATCCTTTCAGAGAAGAAAAAGCGGCAGCACAAGAAAGCGAAAATGAAGACGATGCAGAAGAATATAAGGCTATGTTTGAAGGCCTTGAACTTGGCACCGAAGCAACCCGTACTTCTATTATTGATAACGCCATAAAAAGCCGTTATATTGCTCTTAAAAAGGACGTATATACAATTCTGCCCGACGGTGAATATCTTATAGAATCTATTGCGCAAATGGGCGTTTCTATGGATAAGTATAAAACAAGCACTTTGGGCAAGGCATTAAAACAAGTTTTCAAAGGCGAAATTAGTGTTGCCGACAGCGTTTTACTTGCTAAAAATGAGATTTCCGCAGTCTTTAGAAAAACCGAACAATCAATTGAAACCGATACCGATACGGGTTTTTACGGTGATAAAGTGGGCGTTTGTCCCGTTTGTCAAAAAGACGTTTTAAGGGGTAAATACGGTTACGGTTGCTCTGGCTATAAGGACGGTTGCACCTTTAAAATATCGGGTGTTATATGTAAACGCGTTATTTCTGCGGCAAACGCTAAACTGTTGTTAGAAAAAGGTGAAACAAGCGAAATTCAAGGATTTATTTCTAAAACAGGCAAACCGTTTAACGCAAAACTAAAACTTGAAGATAATAAAGCAGTGTTTAAATTTTAGGAGGACGTTTTATGACTAAAAATAAGAATAAATTGCGATGGCTTTATAATATTCTTTTAGTGTTTTTTGTTGCAGTTTTTGTATTTTGTATATGGAAAATAGCCTCTTATTATATACAGGCTAACAAAAGCAAACAACTTAATAATTCTATTGCAGAAGAGTTTGTAACCTACGAAGAAGAAATTGTAAACGATGAAAGTTCCAAGGAAACCGACAGCGCTCCTGCCGAGAAACAATATAAAATTTATCCAATACCGACAAAAATTGATTTTGATAAACTTCTTAATCAGAACAGCGATGTTGTAGGGTGGATATTTAATCAGAATGGTGTTATTAATTACCCGCTGTTACAAGGGGATGACAATAATCATTATCTTACCACTTTAATAGACGGCAGAAAGAATGCTAACGGCTCTATTTTTATGGATGCCGTTAACAATAAAGATTTTTCCGACCGCAATACAATTATTTACGGTCATTCTATGAAAACGGGCGTTATGTTCGGAACGCTGTTAAGATATAGAAATCAAGCCTATTTCAACGCTTACCCATCGTTTTATCTGTATACGCCCGAAAAGAATTACCGTGTAGATATATTCTCTGCTTATGAATCGGGTTCAGATGATGCCGTGTTCAGCCTTTTAAGTACTAAAGAAGAATTTGACAGTTTTGTTAATTACGCTTACGGTAAATCTAAAATCAAATCTGATGTTCAAATAAACGCTGACGATAATATTGTTTCGTTTGTTACCTGTGCATACAGTTTTGAAGATGCAAGGTTTATAGTGTGCGGAAAACTTGTTGAAATTAATTAAAACTTGCTTTTTTTATAAAAGTGTGTTATTATACTCTTGTTGTTTAAAAACTGTGATGAAGAGAGTAGTCTTTTTGCAAAATTCAAAGCGAATCGGGGACGGTGTAAGCCCGATAAAAGTAGCATTAAGATGAAAATCACTTCTGAGTTGTGGGCCGAATTTTAAGTAAGCCTTACCGGTTGTTCACCGTTATATGAACCGTATATGTTGGTATTCGAAAAATGGGTGGTTACGAAGTTAAGACTTTCGTCCTGTTTGGGATGAAAGTCTTTTTGTTATTTCAAGGAAGGAGAGAACTTTAATGTACAAAAGCGTATCTACTAATCTTAATTTTGTAGAAGAAGAAAAGAAAATTGAAAAGTTCTGGAGCAACGAAAAAATATTTGAAAAAAGTATTGAACAACGCAAAAACGGTGAACCTTACGTGTTCTATGACGGACCTCCAACCGCTAACGGCAAACCTCATATCGGCCACGTTCTTACCCGTGTTATTAAGGATATGATTCCGCGTTACCGTACAATGAAAGGTTGTATGGTGCCAAGAAAAGCAGGTTGGGATACCCACGGTCTGCCTGTTGAATTAGAGGTTGAAAAGAAGTTAGGTCTTGACGGTAAAGAACAAATTGAAAAATACGGTCTTGATGAATTTATAGGCCATTGTAAGGAAAGTGTTTGGCAGTACAAGGGAATGTGGGAAGATTTTTCCAAAACCGTTGGCTTCTGGGCAGATATGGATGACCCTTACGTTACTTACCACAACGATTTTATTGAATCTGAATGGTGGGCTTTAAAAGAAATTTACGAAAAGAATCTTCTTTATAAAGGCTTTAAAATTGTACCTTACTGTCCGCGTTGCGGAACACCTCTTTCTTCTCACGAAGTGGCGCAGGGCTATAAGGCTGTTAAAGAACGCAGCGCTATTGTTCGTTTTAAAGTTGTGGGCGAAGATGCTTACTTCCTTGCATGGACAACAACTCCCTGGACGTTGCCTTCAAATACTGCTCTTTGCGTAAACCCAAATGATGATTATTTAAAGGTTAAAGCAGCAGACGGTTATACTTATTATCTTGCACAGTCTCTTGCCGATAAAGTTCTCGGCGGTCTTGCTGAAGAAGGAACAGAAAGTTATACTGTTCTTGAAACAATGAAGGGCGCTTGTCTTGAATATAAAGAGTATGAGCCCTTGTTTGAATGCGCCGATGCCGTTGCAAAGAAACAGGGCAAAAAGGCTCATTTTGTAACTTGTGATACTTACGTTACTATGAGTGACGGTACAGGTATTGTTCATATTGCTCCTGCTTTCGGTGAAGACGATGCAAACGTAGGTAGAAAGTATGACCTTCCTTTTGTTCAGTTTGTAGACGGTAAAGGTAATATGACCGAAGAAACACCCTTTGCAGGATTGTTTGTTAAAGATGCCGATCCTAAGGTTCTTGTTGACCTTGAAAGCCGAAACTTGCTTTTCTCCGCTCCTAAGTTTGAACACGATTATCCGTTCTGCTGGCGTTGTGATACTCCGCTTATTTACTATGCAAGAGAATCTTGGTTTATAAAAATGACTGCGGTAAGAGAAGACCTTATCCGTAACAATAATACAATTAACTGGATTCCCGAAAGCATTGGTAAGGGCCGTTTCGGTGATTGGCTTGAAAATGTACAGGATTGGGGACTTTCCCGTAACCGTTATTGGGGTACTCCGCTTAATATCTGGGAATGTGAATGCGGTCATCGCCACGCTATAGGCAGTATTGCAGAACTTAAAGAAATGTCAGATAACTGTCCCGATGATATTGAACTTCACCGTCCTTATATCGACGCGGTTACCATTCGCTGTCCTAAATGTTCTGCGCAAATGAAACGCGTACCCGAAGTTATAGACTGTTGGTTCGATTCTGGCTCAATGCCGTTTGCACAGCATCATTATCCTTTTGAAAATAAAGAACTGTTTGAAAGTCAGTTCCCTGCAAACTTCATTTCAGAAGCCGTTGACCAGACCAGAGGTTGGTTCTATTCGCTTCTTGCTATTTCTACCTTGCTTTTCAACAAAGCGCCTTATAAGAACGTTATAGTTTTAGGCCACGTTCAGGACGAACTCGGACAGAAAATGAGTAAATCAAAGGGCAACGCAGTTGACCCGTTTGAAGCGCTTGAAACCTACGGCGCCGATGCTATACGTTGGTATTTCTATACTAACTCTGCGCCTTGGCTTCCTAACCGTTTCCACGGTAAGGCAGTTGTTGAAGGTCAGCGTAAATTTATGGGTACGCTTTGGAATACCTATGCTTTCTACGTACTTTATGCAAATATAGATAAGTTTGACCCAACCAAGTATAACCTTGAAGATTGCAAACTTTCTGTTATGGATAAATGGTTGCTTTCGCGATTGAATAGTACAATAAAGGCTGTGGATACTAACCTTGAAAATTACAGAATCCCCGAAGCCGCAAGAGCATTGCAGGAATTTGTAGATGAAATGAGTAACTGGTACGTTCGCCGTGGCAGAGAACGCTATTGGGTAACTGAACTTACCGATGATAAGATTGCTGCCTATATGACTCTTTATACTGCGCTTGTTACCTGTGCAAAGATTTCGGCGCCCATGATTCCGTTTATGGCAGAAAACATTTACAGAAATCTGGTTTGCAGTGTAGATAGCAGCGCGCCTGTTAGTGTTCATCTTTGCGATTTCCCCGAAGTCAAGGAAAGCGCTATTGATACTAAACTTGAAGCAGATATGAAGGCAGTGTTAGGTATTGTTGTTTTGGGCCGTGCCGCAAGAAACGGTGCTAACCTTAAAAACCGTCAGCCGCTTAATACAATGTATGTTAAGTGCGAAGAAAATCCCGATGAAGCATATCTTGAAATTATTGAAGATGAACTTAATATCAAAAACGTATGCTTTGCCGATGATTCTGCTAAACTTGTAAGTTATGCATTTAAGCCACAACTAAGAACTGTAGGTCCTAAGTACGGTAAACAGTTAAATGCTATACGTACCGCTTTAAGCGAACTTGACGGTAATGCCGCTTATGACGAACTTGAAGCAAACGGTAAATTAGTATTTGACTTTGCCGATGGTGTTGTTGAACTTACCAAAGAAGATTTGCTTATTGAAACAACTCAGAAAGAAGGCTTGTTCTCACTTTCAGATAACGGTATTTCGGTTACACTTGATACTGTTCTTACCGAAGAACTTATTGAAGAAGGTTTTGTAAGAGAACTTATAAGCAAAATTCAAACAATGCGTAAAGAAGCCGACTTTAACGTTACCGACCATATAACGGTAACCCTTTGCGGAAGTGAAAAGGTTGAAGCAATAGCAAAGAAAAACGAAGCGGAAATATCTGCCGACACTCTTTGCGATGCTATAACTTCTGCAAATGCCCCCGAAGGCGCATTCGTAAAAGAATGGGATATTAACGGCGAAAAAATCACAATCAGCGTAAAACGCGTATAAAATTAATAGGGAAGACTCAAAAAAAGAGTCTTCCCATTTTTTAAAATTAGGTATTGACTAATTCACCCACATTTAGTATAATATTATGGCTGACTAAAACCGCAACAATAAGCACAAGTAAATATTATATCGAGGTGTGGCTCAGTTTGGTAGAGCGCTGCGTTCGGGACGCAGAGGTCGCAGGTTCGAATCCTGTCACCTCGACCAAACACGAATAATCCGAACCTCCGTCTAATAGGCGGCGGGTTCGGATTTTCTCTTTGGGTAGACTATCCAATTTTCAATTCAAAAAATTGAACGGAAGTTAGTTTATGAAAAAACTTTAGAAGCATATATTCTCGATAAATCCAACGGCTTGTGGTATGAATTATAGGGTGATTATTACATTCCATGCTTCACTCTGCCTGAGGTTGAAACCAAAGAATTGGCGTATGGGGTATGCGGCATTTAGATTATCTGAAATCTCGCCGAAAAGCCACCTACAATCGTCTAAGTTTCGAAGGCAAACTCAATTCCTATCTGTATGATATAAACGACCAGGCACAAGAAATGTTCGATGATCTTATAGTGCAGTATAAAAAATCGGAGGGCGTTACGGAAGAACTGAAAGCAACCGACCAAATGGAATGGGTGCGCCGAATGAATAACATCAAACAGCGCGTAACCGAAACAGTAAACTACGAACTAATTTATAGATAAGCCAGCATTCAGCTTTGTGGTAAAAGTTGATTTATTACCTTTCAATTAATAAAAATAATATTGTTGCCGTTTATAGCACACAAATGCTCTATTCGTTGTTTGAACAAGAAGAAAAGAACGGAACCATCCAGTTCCCCGATGTATAAGGAGGAAGATTTATGAGCAAAGAAATGACCTTTACAGTTTTCCGTTTAGAAAACTATAAATTACACCACAATCTTTCGGGAAAAAACTGTTGCAAAGCTCTTTAGTGACTACGGTGTGTTCGACTACATTTACGAGTTTTACGATGTTCTACACACAACAGGCCATAACTATATCAATAATGATATTGATATTTATCTTAAATCTCGCGGAGCAGTATTGCCCGTTTAATTAATATTAAAATCGCTATCTAAGTTTCTTTTGCTTAGATAGCGATTCTATTTTGCCTAAATATCCATTTTGGAAATGACGGTATTGAACGTAGTTGGGTAATAGATTTTAAACCACATAAGTCTTACAGCATTCATAACATAAGCAACCGAATGTGCTTTCGGGAACATATAGCGCACTTTTGAAAGACTTTCAATATACCATTCAGGAACATTGATATTTTGCATTTCTTCTATAAACCTCTTTTTATCCCATTCGGAAAGTTTATCCTTCGCCCAAAGACCTTTTCGAACACTTTCCATAATGCAAAATGCTGTATATTTATCCATTCCTTTAGATGTCAGATAGTCAAATATATCATCTCTTGTGGCAATCACTTCCGAGATGCTACAAACTTTATTTTTTATCAGATGTTCTGCATTATCCGTCCAAACATTAGCGCCGTGACAAAGTCCGAGAAATTTAACAAGGTCATTAAAATTTTTCGGTTTTGTTTTGATAAGCATATCTCTTACAAAATCAGAGTCGAACTCAGGGATACATAAAGTATCAGCTTTTTGGAACATCTCATATATTAAAGGGTCATTAAATTTAATATCCACTACCGATTTTCCTGTTCTTTTCTCTAATTCCGAAAGTAAATCAAGGGTGGTGTGCCCCAATATATCTTGTTTTAAAATTGTATCGTGCAGACTATGAAAATCAAAATGAGTAGTAGAAAGCGGCGCGAAGTTTTGATTAAGTGGCGTAAAATCTTCAAACTCCATCTCCGGTGGAATAATTATGATACCGCAGGGATGCATTCCACTGCTTCTTTTAATTCCAACAATTTTAGTTATTAAATTTTCTTTTTCTTCTAGTTTAAAACTTGCGTTTTTAGTCGTCGCGTATTCTTGTATATATTTTTCGGCAATCCCATCCCACACAGTCGCTACAGTACCGGCTTGTACGACTTTATCGTTTCCAAAATATTCACCCATAAACCTTTGCGCATCCAACATAAACTCTCCCGGGAAATTCAAATCAATATCAGGTGTTTTATCGCCATTAAACCCCATAAAAGTTTCATAAGGCATATCGTGTCCGTCCGATTTTAAAGGTTTATTACAAACGGAACATTTCTTATCAGGCAGGTCAAAGCCGTCTGCTATATCTTTGGTTTCTTCAAAATAATAACAGTGAGGACAATAATAATGCGGCGGCAAGGGATTGGTCTCGCTAATACCCAAAAGGAACGCTGTAAATACTGAACCGACCGATCCACGAGCAGTAACGAGTTGCCCCTTCTCTTTCGCATAATCCACAAGTTTTTTTGCTATCAAATACTGGGTGGCAGTTTTTTCATCCGTTAAAAGTTCAAGTTCTGCATCAAGTCTTTCCTTTATGATTTCGGGCAAAGGATTGCCGTAAAGTTCATAAGCTTTGCTATAACATATTTTTTCTAAATCGTTATATGCATTTTCAAAAACGGGATAATAATTTCCTTCTTTTAATGGCACGGATTTTTCTACAACGTATGTTATAATTTGCGGATTTTCGAGGACAACCTTCTCTGCACCATAATTTCCAAGATATGAAAATTCCTCAAGCATTTCTTTAGTTGTGCGAACAAAAAATTTACCATTATCTCTGTTTTGCAAATTTCGTGCGGTTATTACAACTTCACGACATATTGCATCATCGGAAGATATGTAATGGCAGTTGCCTGTTGCTATTACGGGCACCCCTAATTCTTCACCTAAATCAAAAATCTTTTTATAAATATCTTTCTCCGTTTTATCTTTGGTGGGATAAATTTCAAAATAATCATAAAAAGCAGCTATCTTTTCGGTATATTCATTCTTTGCTATTGCATCATATAATGCTCCCATATTACCGCAAGAGCCAACAAGTAAATTCTTTCGGTTTTTCTTAAGAATATCTAAATCAATGAGGTTACAAACGCCATCATCTTTTATTGAAGAAAGAACTTTATAAAGTTCTTTAATGCCATCTTGATTTTTTGCAAGTACGGTTATTCCAAACGGAGCAACACTGTTTTCGTTCATATAGCGAAGCTCTGCACCGTAAATCACTTTAATGTTTTCGTATTTCTTCGCGTAGTGCATAATTTCAGGGAAATCTTGCACATTATCAAAATTAGTAAAAGCAACTGTGTCGAGACCTAATTCTTCGGCTTTTTCAAAAATTTCTTTAACCCCAATAACCGAAATATCATCGGATAATTTTGTGTGTAAATGTAGTTCTGCTCTTTTTATATTATTCATTACTATTCTCCTTTAAAAACTTTTTCATATCTTTTGTTCATCTTCGCCGTTTATAAGATGCGAAACCAACTCATTATAGTGCATATTAGAAAGGCCCTCTTTCAAGTTTTCTTCACATAAAATATGGTGATATGTGCTTGCAAAAAGAGAAATATCAAGGTGATTTTTTGTATACATTGAAAGAAGTTCCAAGAGTTTCTTCTTGCCTTTTAAGTGGCCGTGATAAAACTCAAGATTCATATAATTATACATAGTTTCGAGATAAAATGAGCCGCTATCGTCTAAAAAATACCCACGAACATTCATATCGCTCGTATCTAAATTATCGGTAAGTATTCGTTCTGCCGGCAATCTACATATAACAAACGGTCCCCTGCAAAAGCCATCACTTTCATCTCCAAATTCATATTCGCAAAGAATATCGCCTTTTTCAAATGGCGTCGGAAACTCAAAATAGAGTCCGTCAAAAACGTCGTAGAGCAGCTCATATTCGTCATCTTTTTCATCAGCTATAGTATAACTATATACCTTTTCATTTATGAATTTTACTTCAGCAGAGTATCGAGTGTTTCTTTTACGTTTTCTAATTTCAAATTTTTTTACACTAAATTCACGAGTTTCTTTTATAGCATCCTTTAAACATTCTTCAAAATTATAATAACATTTATCGGACTTAAACCAAAGACCTCTTTCGCCCCAAAAACCGTATTCAAAAATACAATTTTTAGCATTTTTAAAAAATCTATTAAGTAATATGTTTTCCTTATCAATATAATCCTTGAGATACCTATGTAAGCTATATTGATATTCCGTGTTCATTCGTTTAGGAACTTCACAGTCGGGCATTGTTTCTATAAGTTTTTTAAAGGCGTTGTGTTTTTCATCGATACTCAGATGATTACATTGATAAATAAGCCAGGCCGTTTCTAAAGAGTTAAACTTATACTTTATCTTTTTAAGGTGCTCTTTTATATCTTTTGAATTAATAAATTCAAAAACATCTAAATCATTACTGAACATAAAATTCCTCTAAAGTGTCTAAACAAATACATCCAAGCGGATTGCCGAATACTGCACCGCAGTCGATTGCAATATGATTATTTCCTCTCCATATCTTGCCTTTGAATTTTGGGTCAATAAATCCCGTTGGCGTATGACCTGTAATAATAATTTTATCGGGGAAATATTCCTTTTCGTATTCGGGTTCGCCGATTAAATAATCGTAATATGGCATCCTTTCGTGGGCGCGCATAGTTTTTTTATTGGGAACAGTATGGGATAAATGAAATTTTTTACCATTAACCTCTATTTCTTCAAACAAAAGAGAACGACTCATATAAGACAATAAACGTATTTTTTCTTTGTATTCTAGTTCCATAAAGGCTTCGAAAGTAGGGGTTCCTCCGTTAACGATCCAATTACGATAGATTTCGGGAAAATTATCATCTTCATACATATCCGATGAATATGTTAGTACTTTAAGCACACGGCTTGCCATATTCTCGTGATTACCACACAAAACAAACACATTTATTCTATTATTTATTACATCCTGCAAAATTTTAATTCCATCAGGTCCTCTGTCAACGATATCACCCAAAATATAAAGAGTATCGTTATTACTAAAATTTATCTTTGCAAGCATTTTAGTATATTTGTCGTAACATCCGTGCAAATCACTCATAGCGTAAATCATTTTTTACTCCTCCATCAACAAATTTTGCGTGCGGTGTTTTCATCCAGTTTTTCATAGACAGGCAAATTTTCATCTTGTTCATTTTTCTTTGCGAAATAATTCCTGAGTTCCTTGCGCCAGTTTTTTAAACATAAGTGCCCGCAAACATCACACACTTTTCCTATATAGTTATATTTATTGCCATAAGTTTCGTAGCAAATAACTGCAGCAATATAATTGTGCTTGTGGTCAGAACGAGCCTTGCCAGTTTTTCGGCTTTTCTTTTTATGGCGCATTTCTTGCGGTTCGTTATTATAAAATTGTTTCTCGGCTGCACGTTGAACTTCAGGCTTTGGGTCCCAACTTTGCAGTTTTTTATATTCATTACTTTTAATCATGCATCAATCTCTCCTTCAAAACGATACTCACTTAAAGGATTTTCTTTACATTGTGGCAAAATGAAATCTAAAACCTTGTCGAAGCGCTCAATACATAAATTAAGCCTTAGTCGGTTGAGGTCATACCTTGAGCCATAGCCAATATGATAATCAAAACAGAAGTTTTCTTGATAATCCAATTCATCAAAGATTTTGCCGCACATATTGCACACTGTGGGTTCAAAGTCAATCAAATACTCATAGTGCTTTGAGTTGTCCGCAACCTCGCGTATTGTGACATCATCGTTATTAAGTTCAAACGTTTCCATAATTAAACCGAAAACATCAAACCTACAAAGCACCGGACTCATAAAAACTTTAACTTTTCCGTTTTTAACTTCCACTCTGCCTCGAGGATAATAATTGAATGGTTGTCCTTTCGTAATGCTTTTAGAAAACTTTGCCCACTCAAGTTTGTGATTAAAATTTTCGCCCGATTTTGACGAATAATCTGCATCTTCTAACGCAACACCGTTTCTATCGCACTTAACCTTTACAGTAATCAATTTTTTATCATTTGGGACATACCAAAATATGCCTTTATATACACTCATAAATATTCTCCTATATCTTTAACGAATAATTTCTTATCTAATTTCTTTGCATTTTGTATAAGATTTTTAGTGCCACTTGCGCTTTCGCTTACAAAAGCGATTACTGTATCGGAATTTTCTACCATTTGTTTGTTTCTTATCGGTCCTGCCGCTCTGCCGTACTTTTGCCAGTCGGCAGGATAAATTTCAAGTGCAAATCCTTTTTCTTTTGCATATCTTTCCGCCATTAAGTCTGTCCCTTTACAATGACCCGACAAAATGGTGATTCCCGTTTCTTGTCCAACGCACGAATCTACAAAACTTTTAAAAATCTCATAATTATCAAATTTTCTATAACCACCAATAACAATTCTTTTCATTTTTATCCCTCCACATATACAATACCACAACGCATGCGACATTTTCGGGACACACATTATTTTATATTTATAATTGTTAATGAATAATAAATATGTTATAATTAATAAAATGAGGTGATATTATGTCGAGAAAAGATGATATAGTTAGAGATTTAAATTCTTTGTGTAGCCAAGACTCTCAAATATCAGAAAAAACAATAAAAAAGGTTTTAGAGTCTATATCTTGGGAGTGGACAGAAAATCGTGATGGTGATGGTAATTATGCTGTAAAAGGTAATGGTTATTTTGGCGTTGCCTATTGGTCCCAAAAAGCTCTTGAAGCAGTTTATGAAGATTTATCAAGTTTTAAAAAGAAAAAAGGAATTAAAATACGCAGTCTTGTAACTCACGAACACGTAATACCCAAAACTCTTTTTGTCAATTATGTTATGGAGCAAATCAAGCAAAACGGTTCTATGACATTTGATAAAGATAGCATTAATAATTCTATGCTTGTAGGTTGTATAATAACTAAGGATGAAGATACCATTCTTAATAAGTTATATAAAAAGGATATGCCAAAAGGTGATTTCCCGGTTAGCCCACAAAACGTTTGGGATAGATATAAACAAGCAAATAGATGGTGCAAAGAAAATCATTACGAAGAAATAATTGTTTATCAAGTAGACTGGGAAATGAAAAATAAAAAATTGATTAAAGATTTGCGAAAAATATTATAAAGAACATATAGAGGTGATATTATGCTAAATTATGAAAAATTATCTGCGGAGTTATCTGCCAAAATAAAAAACGACAGAGAAAATAACTCTCTGCCGCAGATTGCTTTCACCGAAGATGACGTTATCCGCCGTGACAATTCTAAGGATAAAGCCAATATCATCCGCACTGCGTTTATTCGTGATATTGATAAAATACTTCATTGCCCTTACTATAACCGATATGCCGATAAAACACAGGTGTTTTCGTTTTATAAAAATGATGATATAACCCGTCGTGGACTTCACGTGCAGTTAGTGTCACGCATTGCGCGTACCATTGGTAAGGCATTGGGATTAAATCTTGACTTAATTGAGGCGATAGCTTTAGGGCATGATATCGGGCATACGCCATTTGGTCATGCGGGCGAAGAAATTTTGGATGAGCTTTTATTCTCCCACATAGGCAGACATTTTAGTCATAATATCCATTCAGTGCGTGTCCTTGATAAAATCTTTCCGTATAATATATCACTTCAAACATTAAACGGTATTGCCGCACACGATGGCGAAATGGAACTTTCGGAATATTATCCAAAAGCACTCCAAAATTTTGAGGAATTTGATAAGCAAATCGAAGCTTGCTATTCAGATAAGAAAAATGTTCGGAAACTTGTTCCATCAACCCTTGAGGGCTGTGTTATGCGAATTTCGGATATTATCGCTTACCTTGGCAAAGACAGGCAGGATGCCGAGAAGGCCGACCTGCTTAAAACCGATGCTTATGAAGATTGTGCTATTGGAACTTATAATGCCGAGATTATAAATAATCTTATTGTTAATATAGTTGAGAACAGTTACGGAAAGCCATATATCAAAATGGATTCCGAGCATTTTGAAGCGCTCAAAAAAGCCAAGGCCGATAACTATGATTTGATATATAAAAACGATATTGTAAAGGCGGAAATGAAGGATACAGTTAAACCTATGATGAGTGCTCTTTACGAAAAACTGCTTGAAGATTTAAAGAGTGAGAATAAGTCTTCGCCGATTTTTACACATCATATTAACTACATAAATAAAGCGCATTATAAACGCGAAATGCCTTATGAACAAACCGAGCCTAATCAGATAGTGGTCGATTATATCGCAAGTATGACCGATGATTATTTTATTGATTTATATGCTTTTCTTTTTCCCGAAAGCGATTTAAAAATAACTTATAAGGGGTATTTTGACTGATGATAGAAATGAATATAAATGAAATTAAATCAGAAATAGTAAAGATGCATAATTCTAAAGAATACTTGCAGTTGATGAACTATTATTCAACCGAAAGCTTTTTTAAAACTCTTCGAATTTCTCGTGAAGAAAAAGTTCATAGTAATTTCTTATCTTGGCTTCTAAATCCTGCTTCAGACCATGAGTTAGGTCTTATTCCAATTAAAAAGTTTCTTCAAACCATTGCTTTGGTTAAAGAAGAACCGCGAAACTCTAATATTTATATTCCGGAAGATTTAATAGAGCAATTTTTAATAGGTGCAGAAAATCTTTTAGAAACATCTTCCGTTCAAACAGAAGTTACAACTGGGAAAATAGAAGGTTATTCAAAAACAGGTCGAATAGATTTACTATTGCATTTGCATTTCAACCATTCATCGAAATCGCTGCCCATTATGATAGAAAACAAGGTTCTTTCAACCGAAAACATAGGTGATGATGAAAATCAAACTGAAAAATATCTTGCTTGGTCAATAAGTGAGTATTCGGATAAAGAAAAATTCTATGAGCCAATATACATATTCTTATCACCTGATTATGATAAAGATATTGTTTGTAGTAGTGAAGCTTTCTTGAAAATGAGTTATCAAAATTTAGTGAATTATTTTATTGAGCCATGTTATATGTTGTCTTCAAATTCACAAGCGAAATTTTTAATTGAAAACTATTTAAGATGTCTTAGCAATTCTGATTTAAGTGATATTCACAATAGAAAGGAAAGTAAGGTCATGGCATTTTCTAATAATGAAAAAGAATTATTGCAAAAATTTTATACAGCTAATAAAAACCTTTTTGATAATGTTCTTGCTGTTTTGGCTAACGATGATGATATGAGCGATGAAGATCGTAAAAAAATGAGGTCAGCCCTTGATATTACAAGCGGACGAGATTATTCAAAATATTTGTTTGATGGTAAATCTTATGGTAAAGGCCGTTGTGTGTTAGCGATTGTAAAACACCTTACAAAAATAAAGGGTATAAAAACATTTGCTGAATTGAAAGAACTTTTTCCCGACGAATTACAAGGAACAACCAATGGTGTAATTAAAAAAGTAAGTGAGATAAGAGAAAATGCAAAATGTCGCTATTATCTTAAAAATGACGAGATAATACATTTAGATACAGAAATTGCAGTTAGCACCCAATGGGGCGTAGACAATTTCCCCAACATATTGAATCTAGCACAAAAACACGGATTGATAATTACAAAGCAATAATGTAAAAAGGGTGACAATATGTTCTACTTTTCAAAATCTAAATACTGTCTTGCGTGGCAGTGTCCCAAATTATTATGGCTATCTAAATATAAACCCGAATTAAAGCCCGAAGACCCATCTTTGCAGGCGCGTTTTGATGAGGGCAACGTTGTCGGTGATATGGCAATGCAGCTTTTCGGCGATTTCACCGAAGTTACCGCTTTTAAGGATGACGGCAAGCTCGACCTTAATAAAATGCAGGCGATAACTAAAGAATGTCTTGCAAATGGGGCCGAAAATATCTGCGAAGCATCCTTTAACTATAACGGCCTTTACTGTGCGGTGGATATTTTACATAAAGAAAACGGCGGTTATGCTATTTACGAGGTTAAAAGTTCAACCCACGCTTCGCATATCTACGCCGTTGATATTTCTTATCAAAAATATGTTTTAGAACACTGCGGTGTTAAAATTACCGGCACATATCTTATTTGTATTGATCCCGAATACGTTAGAGGCGAAGAACTTAAAATCAATAAATTCTTCCAAATTATAGATATGTCACGTGATGTTAATGATGAACTTCAAAACGTTCCGTCACTACTTCGCAAAGCCGAGCAGGTATATAATTTAAAAGATGAGCCCCAAAAAGATATCGGCGAGCATTGTCGCGAGCCGTACGAGTGCGCTTTTTGGGGCTATTGCACTAAAAATTTGCCAACCCCTAACGTGTTCGACCTTTATCGAATCGGTTTCAAAAAAGCGCTAAAACATTATTATGACGGACAGATAAGTTATAATGATTTACTTTTTGATAGTGGTATTACCAACGCTAAGCAGCTCCGTCAAATGCTTCATTATTTGTCAGAGCAGGGCGATTATATTGATAAAGACGGTATACGAGATTTTCTTGATACGTTATCTTACCCAATATATTTCCTTGATTTTGAAACCATGCAGCCGGTTATTCCACAGTTCCCTGGTACAAAGCCTTATGCGCAAATTCCGTTCCAGTATTCACTGCACTATATTGAATACGAAGGCGGACCGCTCTTACATAAAGAGTTCTTGGCAGAATCGGGCGAGAACCCCTTACGCGCAATAGCCGAGCGACTTTGCGAGGATATACCAAGAAATGTTTGCGTAACAGCTTATAATAAAGCATTCGAATGCACAAGACTTAAAGAATTGGCCGGATATTTCCCCGATCTTGCAGACCACTTACTTAATATTGAAAGCAATACGAAGGACTTGTTAGTTCCTTTCCAAAGTGGATATTATTATAACAAGGCAATGGGCGGTAGTTTTTCGATTAAGAGCGTTTTGCCCGCGCTTTTCCCAGATGACCCTGCGCTCGATTATCATAATCTCGACCAAATTCACAACGGCGGCGAGGCAATGACCATCTTCCCGCAAATTCAGTATATGAATGAAGAAGATAAAACCACTGCCCGACACAACCTACTCAAATATTGCGAACTCGACACCTTCGCCATGGTTAAACTGTGGGAGAAGTTGAGGGAAGTAGGAGAATAGAAAAATGAGCAATAGTCAATTAGACTATTGCTCGTTTTTAGTTTGGTAAAGCCGTAATAAATTTATCTTCTAATTTTTGCATTGCTTTTTCGAAGTCTGCGTAATTATTAGCATTTTGAGGCACTGTGAAACCAAGTTTGGTTATAATTATATCTTCTCTTGCCTGTACTTTTTCAAATGGTTGAATACCTTGATTTAAATTTAATGTTTTATACTCAACGTTTTCATTTTTTTCGGGATAGAAATAGTAACCCCGTTTGGCATCAAAACGATACATATATGATAGAACTTGAAAATAGTCGCCACGTGAAATGTTTTCCATCGGTTTATATTTTGCATCAGCAATAATATTGCTGTTTTTGCCAATAAAGTCAGGATATATTTCACCAACTTGACTTTTTCTGCCGCTTGGAGTATTGCCGGAAAACAGCCATTGATGACCTTCGTGCGCCTTGTTTTTCGGATGATAAAATCTTTCACCATCACTATTAACAACAAGATTTATATACTCTTCCCAAAGCCATGCGCCGTCAAACAGCACTCCATAAACTTGATTTGAACCAAAGCCAATTTCCTGTTTTTCGGACTGAAGAATCATAACACAAAGCCGTTGCAGTTCACGATATTCGCTGAAATACGCGTGGCGAATAATAGCCTTTTTATTTGCAAGCAAAACCTTTCGCAAATCGTGTGCTCTAAATTTCGGGGTTGCTTCCACGATCATATTGACTTCATCCTTGATTGTGCCCAAAAGCTGATTTCCATACGGCTTTCTTTTAATGAATTCTATCGTATGACGAATAAGCTCGGTAATATTATTATCGTAAGAATACTCGCGTTGGCTGTAAGCAATCTTTCCTACAAATGGTGTGTTGTTCTTGATGTGGAGCGCAATGTTTATCGTACCCTTTATATTGCAGTCGTTATATTCGTTTCGAATATAGGTTTTAAAAACACCTTTGCGTATCGCCTGTTTTAAATACCTTGGAAATAAAAAATCCAGAACATCAAGAATTTGATTCTCATTATTCGTATTAGTAAAAAGTTCAAATAAATTCGGCAGATTTACTACGCGGCTTAATAAATAATGAAGAAAAAAGTCGGTATTTTCTGTGCCGTCATTTGAAAAGCGGGAAGAAATAACCAATCGCTCTTTTCCAAGCCCTAAAAAGCCCATAATGTTACCGGTTTGGTAATTGCCATTGATTTTTTGTAAAATCATTTGAGCATTATCCAAATCTTCGGTTTCTTTTGTGCCTTCGGGAAAAACAAACACGCCCTCTTTTTCAAGTTTTCCAAGTGTTTTGTTGGTTATCTTTTCTCTAAGATTTGGAATGTTGGAAAGAGCCTCTTCGTGAATGTTTAGATTATTATCCGTTAGTCTCGTCAGATTCATCTTCCACACCATCGTTTGTATAATTTACTATTTGATCTTCCGCTTTTTTACCAAAATATGCATTTTCAAATTCTGTCATAGTAGCTTTTTCAGTATATGTACCAACAATATATTCCTGCAGAAGCGGTTTTAAACTATCGATCCACAGTTCTTTAAAATCAGTTTCGACTTTAATATTCATAAAGTAAGAAGCGCCGATATGATAATTTGAGTCCAACTCTGGAACATTGTCTATTGCTTTGTTCAAGCGATTCATGCACATCTTCGCCTCTTTCCTGAGGGTGGCATCGGCAATACCTGAATCGAGCATTGTTTGACTTTCTTCAGAAGTGATTTCAATAAACTTAAAACGGCGACGCATAGCAAAATCAAAGCTATCTACCGAGCGGTCAATATCATTCATAGTGCCTATTATGTAGACGTTTTCGGGAATATAGAACAGTTCTTCATTGTCAGAGTGCATATTTGCATACTGGGTGGCGATTTCACCATCTTTGCCACGTTTACTTGGCTCGATAGAATAGAACAACTCACCAAAAATTTTTGAGATTTCGCCACGGTTTATCTCATCGATAATAAAGACAAATGGTTTTTCTTTAATTTCCACTGTTGGAGCTTGAACAAAAGCATAGGAACTTTCAAGAATATTCTTATACAAAATATAAATGTATGAATGTTCCTGTGTGGCGTGTCTTTTATTAAAGAAGCGCCTTATTTCTCTAATGGTTTTGAATTCTTGGTCGGAAACTAACAGTTTTTTAATATCATCAACTTTTATATTAAGGGTATGGGTTATTTCATTGTTAGGAATGTATATCTTGATTTGTTGGTCGTCGTATGAAGATATTGTGAATTTATTACCGTGCAAGGTTTCAAATTCTTGATTTCCAAGTGAGGTTTCTAGAAAATCGCTAATTTTTTCATCAATAGAAAGCTCTTTTTCTATATCACTTTGAGTTTTTCTCGAATTTTCAAAATTTTCTCGCGCGCGGTTAACAAACGCTTTAAAACTTCCGTCTTTAAGTTCAAAGCCTATGACTGAAGCTTCTTTTATAGGTCTTAATCCCTCTACAAAATCAGAATAATCGTAACTCGGATGAAATTGTACGAATTCTACCTGTTTCTTTTCTTCTGGAGTAAGACGCTTATAGTCGGTATGTTTGCCGCCACTTATAATATCTGCCGCAATCTGTTTTGCGAGATAAGATTTACCTGTGCCGGGTGCCCCACGGAAAATAACATTTTTAAACTTAATCACGCGGTCGGAATATGATTTTTGATATCTCGATTCACTAGTCACCTTTTCGTTAATAATGGTGTCATCATTCTTTGTAGGCCTCGTAGTAGAAGGGGATGCAAAAAGAGAATCACAATATTCTATATATTTTTTTAAATGAGAAGGCCAGTCTTTGTTTCCTGAATTTGCAACATCAGATGTTATTTTTTGGCATCTGTCTTTATGATATTCATCAAGTATATTTACTCCAAATTGTTTTTCAATTTTCTTAATTCCATTTTTATATGCGTTGCCACCGTTTGGAACTCCATTTTCTTTGCAAAATCTTGCAAAATCGCTATAAAATCCTCGACTAGCTATAAATGCTTCGAAATTAATGCTGTCAGCGCCAACGCTACGAGCAAAAATAGAAAGTTGTCCATTCATTACAAATGGCATATCAGAAATACTGGTTTTATCAATAAGTTTTATTAAGACTTCCTCTAAAGATCCAGGGGCATAAGTAGGAGATATTTTATTTGGAAAAGAACAATAATAATATTTCAACAAAAATGTTCCAGGTCTGCCGTTCTCATCCCAATACCAGTATCTACTTTTTGGCCTGTTTATTTTTTTGAGTTGGTCGCAAATTTTATTATACGCTTCTTCATAGTCTTCCTTTGTTTCAAGTGCAGAATTTTCGATAATTTGACAAGTTACAGATAAAGCGGTCAAAACATTCTCGGCATATTGTTTAGCTTCCGTTACATTTAATTTTTGACATATTGGTTTTCTGGAACTTGAATCAAGACTATAAATATTTAAGTTGATATTATTTTCATCATAATACAATATGCCCATCTGAGCACCCGACTCACCGCCACATTTGCATCTAGTAGGTTCTCTTCCATGTTCTATCCAGTTAAACAAACCACGCGGGTTTGTTCCTGCATTTCCAAAAAGTCTTATTACA
The DNA here is from genome assembly GCA_045605385.1 of Acutalibacteraceae bacterium. Taxonomy (GTDB): domain Bacteria; phylum Bacillota; class Clostridia; order Oscillospirales; family Acutalibacteraceae; genus SIG607. The sequence goes on along the minus strand of JAZUPW010000031.1, from coordinate 4,408 downwards.
AGATCTTCATCACTAAGTGCTTTTAAAATATTAATCGAATATAAATTGTTAAATAAATCAAACTTAGATGTTATATTAATTTTATCAAATTGATTATATATTTCCTGAAATTTAGATAAATCCATAAGTATCCCCCTCGATTGGTTAATTTATTTAATTATACACCCTGTTCCTACAAAATTCAACTAATGTTGCTGATTTCATCCCCACTTTTCGAGGTCGAGGGTGAAGTTTAAAAACTCGGTTTCGGGATCTGAGAAGTTGACGTCAATTTCGCTTGCTATAAGATTCCATTTACCTTTGGCGATTGGCTTTTTTCTCTTTCCACAAGTTAGGCAATTTGTAAGCATTGCATCGGTCAGCTCACAGGCGGCAAGATGCTCATAATTTATTTTAGCGAATCTTGTTGATACAAATCCGCTCACATCTTTGATTAGTTCAATCAATTCTTTTTTTATAGTTTCATCGCAAGGACAATTCCTTAAAACCTCAAAAGTCTCTTTAAAAAGCGATATAAACTCATCACTATCAAACTTTTTATCTCTCAAAACGTCATGTGTAAAATACCACCATTTTGATGGAAATATATCGGTAGTGTTAAAATCAATTTCCATTTCATTACCCCTTTGACGTATTAAAGATGATTTTTAATCAGATACATTAGCGTTTCTACATCTTCGTATGAATACTCTGTATTTTTTGAATCAATCATTACCGGACTTTCATTTTTCGAATAAAAGATTGAAAAACAATCGTGAATCATTGAGCGTGTAAGATGACAGGCGGAACGATGCTCTTCACTAATCTTTATATGTCGAGTAGCTTCAAAATCTTTCGCAGATAAAAGAAGTGAAATGTATCGTTTTTCAATCTTTTTTTGATGAGATAAATATTCTGCTTCCTTAAATGTTTTTACGAATACTTTTTTAAAAAGTTCATAGTCGAAAGTTTTTTGAGTAATAATTTTTGCGGTGACCTCTCGCCAATCCGCTGATAGCTTATTCAATTTAATAATTGTTTTAGAAGTGTATCTATTCATTAAAATCTTTCCTTGATATATATTTACTCTCAATAAATTCTGCTTTGAAGTATTAAGAAACACTTTTTCCGCAGAAAAGATAAATCCTGCAGTTTTCTTCTTGCTCGTTAGGATATACGTTCCAAATTATTTCGCTTTCTGTACTAAAATTATTTGAACTAAAGTTTTCGAAAACATCTTCGATTTCGGTGCGGCTAACACAATCAAGATAACTTTCTTTTATAGAAAGGAACAAAAAGGCTGAATCATATATTGCATTCTCTATAGATGGTTTTAGTCGAGTGTATGCTTGACCAATATTTTCACCATCAGCGGTATAAAAATACATCTCCTCTGATTTATTGAATATTTTTTGAAGGTCTTGCCAATCCATGCCTACAAGGCCGTAATCGTGCGTAACAAGGCTCGCACAATCAAAAAGATAATACATATTTTCAGCATCTGTGTTTATTTTCATAATTACTCCTTATGTTTTAAAGAATTTTTGTTATGAATTTATTTTAACATTTCCCTCGCACCAAATTCGGTGCATAACAAAGCCCTCTGCAAAAGCAGAGGGTTGTTTGCGTTTTTTATAAGGTAATATAATCAACCTAATAAAGAATCCAAAATACCGATAACAGTATCTGTGGGTGGATTGGGTTCTTCGTCGTAATACCACCAATCAGCAAGGTCGGCATCATAATATTTTGCGCAACCAAGGAAATTGTTTGAAACAGCTGTGTTTTCATCAAGAACAGTAAAAACGAAGCCTTTGTATGTAAACTCGTCTCCGGTTTTTAATTCGCCGCCTTCAATATCGAGAACAGGGCGAATAAATACGTGTAGTCTATCGCGTTCAACGTAGATATCGTCGCACTCATAATTTCCTTCGGCGCACGCAACGTTGTATTCGTCGGATGGATCAATATCGGCAAGCCACCATTTAATACAAGAGTCGGTTTCGGGCATTTGCTCCTCGAATTTTGCAAGCTCGTCCAAGGTCATCAAACGATAACTTTTTACAGATAAATTGAGTTCTTCAGCGGTTTTAATCATTTTTTATTCTCCTTTTAGTTTTATTAACACTTTTAAGTGCAAAATTATCATATAGCACAGCTTGAACCAAATTTGGTTCAAGGCAACACTTTTGTTATATCGTTAATTTGATGGAAAATGTTGTAGAAATCATACTGGTTCAAACATTTTCTTTTTAGAAATAGCATATTTTTCTGCAGTCGATCCTATCTTTCCGCATATCGTCAACTTTTTGCAATAACTAAAAGCATTAGAGTTTATGGAAATAACGCTTTCGGGAATAATGATTCGTAGATTATCACAGCCTGTAAATGCATCTTTTTCTATTTTGCTTACCGTGGTTGGAATGTCAATAGTTTTTAATTTTTCACAAAAAGCAAACATTGATTCCGAGATAATACTACATCCTTTCGGCAAAACAATTTTTTCAAGATTTCTACAACACGAAAAGACACTATCCTCAAAAGTTATACCGTTGCCATCCTTTATAAATACTTCTATAAGATTTTCACAACCTGCAAAGGCGGAGCTTTCAATATAATTGACACTTTGCGGAATCTCAATGTATTTAATATTATTATAAAAATCGAAAACGGCCTCGCTTATTCTATATACATCGTTTGGTATTACAATTTTCTCGTCATTTCCGCAATAACTATACAGAACGTTTTTAATTATCAACATTCCGTCTTTGTTGGAAAGGGCGTTACATCCTCGAAAGGGATTTCCGATAATATTAACATTATCGGAAAGTTTAATGTTCGATAGATTTTCGCACCCCGCAAATGCCTGTCTATTTATAATTTTTACATTTTCAAGATTAATTTCAACAAGTTTATCGCACGAAGCAAATGCATTTTCATCAATACTTTCAACGCTGTTAGGTAATGTGACGTTTACAATAGAGCGATTAGGAAAAGCTTTTCTGCCTATACTTTTCACTCCTTCAGGAATGTTCACAATTTCTTCAGTTCCCAAATATTCTAAAAGTTTTCCTTCTTCATCTATTACAAACAGTGGCTCTAAAGACTTATTCCTAAGTTTATCTATTAGAGTTTTAAACATCCAATCGACTCCTTTTCAAACAGATTTATTGCACTTATTTTAACACATTTGTTTTTTCTTTCAACTAATTTTCCTTATCCACCCATACGCCGCTTTTATCCTGAAAAACGGCATACTGTGGGGAATCGGTCAGATTATGAATTATACGGCTGAGTGCCTTTCGTTCAAGCGAAATTTCATAAGGGTATTCGCTTAACTTCTTCAAAATATCATTTTGTCTTAAATGGGTTTTGGAATTAGAATACTTTGACAAAATTTCAAACACAAAGAGTGGTGCCAAGCTCTTGCGGGTATTTGCTTTTTGAGGGCGATAAAGCTCGTCCAACTCTTCTTCGCTCATAAGCTCCATTTGTTCAAGACGAAGGCGAACCGTGTTATCAACAAGTTCTCTCGAAATACCATATTCGTGGAGCACAAATGCGGCGGCTAATTCACGAGCTTCGTTATTGATTATAATTTGGGGCGCATTTAGATAGAAAAGTCGGCAAAGTCGCATAGAACGTATAACAACATCATAAGCACATATATTTGTACCAATACGATTTTCAGCATCCGTTAACACAATATTATGATATTTCTCACGATATTTGAGTTCTTCATCACTGACTTTAATATCAACATATTCGGTTAAAGCTTCTTTTTCATAATCTTTTAAAGAGTTGCCTTTGGCAATATTACCTGCAATAACCTTAACCCATTCAATAGTCTCAAGCCTATCATCAATATCACGTATTTTTTCTAAATCAAATCCGCCATTATCAAAGGGTTTTAAATATGTATTCCAAAAATCATATAACTCTCCCTCTAACTCAAAAGGTTTATTATTGTCATCCGATTTCTTTTCTATTTTTGCGATTTGCTGAAGTTTAGAATAATGCTCATTGAATTTTTTTAGTAATTTTTCGTATTTTGAAAGATTCCAATCAACACGACAGCGATAACTGTCGTTTTCATCGGTACTGCCGGGAGCATTGCTCTCCCAACCGGGACGGTCATAGTGCCATCCTGGGATATAAAGAATACCATCCTCATCAGTACGTTCGAACATAAGGGTAATAAAATCAGCAGGGGCAAGGGTGGTTGCACTCATACTATCAATAATTTTTTCTTCCATAATCCATTCTCCTTATCATTTATTGTAAGGTTATTATAATGATTGTAGTTAGTCGAAACGCTTAAAAGCGTTCCGACAAGCCACTTAAAAAGTGGCTTTCGCAAAATTAAATTCTAATATTTAATTTTGCACAACATTCATTGCAATGGGATAGGACAAATTTTTACTAAAAA
>JAZUPW010000030.1:0-5462 GCA_045605385.1 Acutalibacteraceae bacterium | reverse complement strand
GCTATTATTGCAATATCCCGAAAAATCCTAACTCTTTCGTATGCCTTAATCGCAAACAACACCTTTTACGACAACAATTACCATTCTCCTCGTTTGAATGAGTGAACTGTTTTAAAACGCAATATTTAAATTTTTGGTCGGGTTTTTCACTCGGCTTGGTTTAGTGTGCCTTTTTTGCTGTTTTTTCTGCTTTTGGTTTCACGCTAACCGTCCCCTTGTCCCCCGTCCCCTTGTCCCCGAGTGGAAGTATGCAAAAACAATATAATATGCTTTATGATAAATCATAACTGGTGTATCCATACTTATTTATCGCCTTCTGCAATTCCAAAAACTTACTGACTGCAGATTTTCCTGAAACCAAATCTTTGAAGAAATGTTTCTTAAAAACCACTTTAATCTTTGGATGAGTATAAAAAGTAAAAGTAAGCTTTGTGATGTCTCTTGTTGCGACACAACAACTATTTTCAAGAGAGTTTTCGTTAGCGTAGTTTTTAGCACATTCATCAAAGCAAATTTTAATATCTGTTTTCCCACTTTTTACTGTTATTCCCGAACTGTTAATATTAACTATTTCAAAGCAAATAATATTACTCATTTTGTTATTCCTCCTTTATTTGGTCAAGAAAATCTTTATTGTTTCTTTGCCTAGACTTCTTAATGCAGCTACCCGATGATGCCCATTAGCCAACTGATAAAAACCATTTGGCAATTGAGTTGCATAAATTTTTCCATAACCATTTAGAGGAATTGAACGACAGAAATCACTTATAACACCCGGTGCGGGTCCACAAGTGACAAATTCATCCATTGGATTATTTAAGACCTTGTTAATATTAACTTTTATTGGTGCCAATCCTGTTTGTTGCAATCCAACCTTTCCAGCATATAGGTTTGCTGCATCTGCGGCAACATCATATGCAACGCCGGCTATTTTGGCTCCGGTATCTCCTCCTATTGCACGTCCTACATCTTTAACGGCTGTCCTAACAATGTTATCTTCTCTCAACACATCGGTTTTAGTGACATCGTTGACTATTTGGCCTATCCCTTGTGTAGCTGTAGCCGCTCCGTTAACAAACAAAAATCCTGCTGCTACAGCTCCAACACCAGTCCAACTTGTAAAAGCGCCTAAAGCCGCTCCTGCAGCCATTTGTGTAACACCGCTAACTACATTTAAGGCACCAGTTAACCACTTTGGCCATTGTCCTGTTGGATCATCCATATTAACTGGGTTATTAAAACAGTATGCAAAAAGGTTGTATCCTAAAACATTTCCGCCTACATCCGATATTTCTCCGTCAGCATTTATGAACCTACCAATTTCCGGATCGTAGTACCTTGTACCTGTTAGATAGAATCCAGTCTCGGCATCGTAATAATACCCTCTGTATCTTAACGGGTTTTTCTGTCCTATTGTATCCTTTAATGTTCCTGTAGTGGAAAGTATTTCACCCCACGGGTTATAGATATATTCTACCACCTGAGTGCCTTGGCTGTCAAGAATGCCAATTACGTCGCCCTGTGCGTTGAATACGTAATAATAGTATTCTTCGGTAGTGCCGTTTTTAAGCAATAAGCCGTATGCTGTTCCGTTTTCGTCATATAGGAAAACAAGGTACTCGCTGCCCGTTTTCTGCGCCTGCAGCATACCGTTAAGCCAATAGTAATCGGTTGTTACACCGTTTATGCTCTTGCTTGTTCTAAGTCCCTCGGCATTGTAGGTATATCTGTAATCCTTAGTATATACGTCATCCCTTATTGCCGTAAGCTGTCTGCCGTTTGACCAGGTAAACTCAAGGTATCCCATCCAATTAAGCGGATTGCCTATTTCATCGTAGCGAATGTTTGTTGAATTGTATACTGTAAGCAAGTCTTTCCATTCGCTGTTAAGGTAACGGTATCTGTTTACTATTACACCGTTTTCTCTTGTGGTTACAATATTTCCGCCCGCATCGTACACATAGCTGTATACCGTTCCGTCTTTTGTGTAAGAAGTAAGCTGATTTAAATTATCATAAGTATAACTTTCAACAACCGTTCCGTTTTTAGATACGCTTGTAATATTACCCATATTGTCATAGGTATATTCAAGTGTATCGTTGCCGTTTTTAACAGTTTTTATAAGAGTGGTAGTTTCATTACCGAATGTTGAAGTGAAAAGTCTTGAGTTCCATTGTTGATTATTGAACTCATACATACTTCCGCCTTTATCTTCCCAGTCATAAGCGGCGAGAGAGCTGTCGCTTTCGGCATAAATACAGCGTATAGAATCCTTGCCGTCGCCGTTAAAGTCACCCGAAACCAGTCGGTAAGCGGCACGGTCATACAAATAGTTTCCTTTGCTTATATGTTTTGTTTGCCAGTAATTTCCGGAAGTCAGACCGTTTGCTGTAAACACAAGCAGATTAGCATATTTACCGTAATTATAAAGTACTGCGGCATCGTCATAACCGTCTCCGTTATAATCACCCGTAACAAATGTACCTTTTACATCATTTCCGCCAAATCCATTCTGTTCGCTCACATACCAGTCATACCAACCGTTAAAAACACTGCCGTTTGATTTAAAAAGATGGATTCGGGTTTGTGTATCGTAACCGTATAATGCCAATAAATCATCCTTACCGTCATTATCTACGTCTGCTGCGGCGAAATGACCTGTAACTCGGTTTGAGTCATATTGTGTTGCCTGATACCATATATGAAAATCAAAACCGTTATTTGTGCTATTAGTTTTAAAGATATTGATTTTCATTGTATAATTATCGTAATCATACATTACTGCAATTTCGTCTTTACCGTCGCCGTTAAAGTCGCCTGCGGTTATTCTGCCGGTTGCTTTTTCGGAATTATACCAACCGGGATTTGTTTCTACATACCAGTCTTCCCAAGAATTACTCGTTACACCCTCTGTTATGTTGAATATATGAATTTTTGTAGTAGCGTTACCGTAATCATACATTGCGGCTATTTCGTCTTTACCGTCACCGTCGAAGTCGCCAGCAGTCATTCGGTTTGTTACCATATACGGATTATAACTTGTTGAGTGAACTGCTGTCCAAGCACTACTGCAGTTGCCGTTAGAATCATTATTTAGCACGAAAATTCGCATTTCATTGGTACTATACGCATACATTAAAGCAACCTCGTCTTTACCATCACCATTAAAGTCACCCGAAACGGTTCTGCCTTCGCATAAATACGGTTCAAAGCAGTAGTCATAAGTTCTCTTACCCGAAATATATGTATAGCTTGTTTCAAAAGGCGTAGTAGTGCTTACAGTTCGTTTATTGAGCCTTTTCAGAGAATCGTAATTATAGCTTAAAATGTTATTATTTGAACTGTTAAGCTTTATTCCTGTTATAATATCTGTATCAGTTCCCGAACCGTAGGTGTAATCGGTTTTAACGTTTATGTTGCCTATAGTGCTGTCATACCCTGCAACACGGTTGTGGTTTTCATCATATCTGATATTAAGAGAACTTAATATTTTTCCTGTGCTTCGCTCAATAAGCCTTGTTATACTTAGCCTTTCCAATAAATCGTAGCTGTTTTTAACTGTTCTGTTTAATGAAAAATCCTCAACAGCTATTAAATTTGAAGTACCGTCATATATTTTGTTATATCTGAGAGTACCGTTTATTGTAGTTTGTGTTTGTCTGCCTAAAGCATCATAGCTGTAATCCACAACTGTTCCGTTGCCATAGGTTGTATAATCGAGCAAGCCCTTTGCGTTATCATACACATTTGAACTTAAACTTCTTGAACCGATTTTTGTTTCGGTTGTTCTGCCAAAGCCGTTATAAGTAAAGTTGTATTTTGTTCCTGATGGGGAGATTATTTCATTAAGTTGCTTTGATGAAGAATAATTGTACTGTACCATGCTGTTTGCAGTTGAAACGCTTTTTAAAAGGTTTGAAGAATCGTAGCTATACTTAGTTTTATTTCCTTTAGCATCTGTTACATCATTTAACAAACCTGTAAATGTATTATAGGTATATGAGGTTCTATTTCCACGACTGTCTGTAGCTGATGTTAAATATCCCTTATTATTATAAGCTGCACCCGAAGTAATTGAGGGATTGCTTCCACCCAAATTATAACCTGTAGATTCTAATAACCATTTTTGATTTTGATTACTCGTTGATTTAGTCCAAATAGTTACATTTGCATTTTCTCCACCACCATCAATGGCAAATCCTGTAGCATTTGATGGGACAAGCAAAACTTCACCGTCAGAATTTTCTATATTGAACAACTGATTTGCTGAACCACTATAGCTTCTGATTTCAACATTTGAACCGTCAGTTACACCTGTAACAGTAAGAGCTGATTGCGGTGAATTTTTGGGGTGTAATGAATATAAACCGTTTTGGCGTGAAGTTAATTTCCAAATCTGACTATTACTGCCGTAATGCTTATCGGTCAATACATTGGTACCGTCCGCAGACTGAGCGTTATAAACCGTTAAATAACTATCATTTTGAGCATAACGGATATAATATTCATTTCCGTCGGTCAGTTTGTTTCCCTCTGTTTGTATAAGGGTATTATTTCCGTATGAATCGTACTTATAATTTGTTGTTATGCCACCTGCAGTAGTAAGATTAAGCTGCTGTTGCTTGGAAGAATCATAAGTATAATAATATTTACTGCCTGAAATATTATTCTGTTTAATAAGTTCATTATTTCCGTTATATTGGAAAGTATATTCTTTTTCGTCAAGCTCGGTTGTTGTTACAAGATTACCATTTTCATCATACTTATATGTGTTTCCAAAGGTATCTTTTATAAGTTGGGCGTTATCAAAATAAGCGGTATTGCAGTTGTTATAATAAAGCAACCAGAAGTGTATAGCATCATAATCGCCCTTAGCCTTTGCCGCGCCTGCAACCTTTTGCCATTGCGTAGTATAAGAATTAAACTCAATAGTTTCTTCGTTAACGGTTTCGCCGTCTTTTCTGAATCTTACCAAAATAGCAAACTGCCAACCCTCTGCGGGTACTGAATGTGCTTTTGCAAATGCCGAGGCAACGTAAGTGTCACCGTTTTTACCGTTCGGCATACTGATGTACTGAACACAGTGCAAACTCTTGGTTGCGCCGCCGACAAGTTTTATTGCGTTTCCTGAAACGTACTCTGTGCTTGACATACTTCCGCTGACAGTAGAAAAATACCATTCATCGGGAACGTCGGCTTCGCTGTTTTCAAACCCTGCGTTTTCAAGTATATTATAATCTGAAAGGTCGCCTACTTCAAGCTGAACGTTATCAAAATAAACACTGCCTGTAGCACCGCTTAAATTCATACAAATACTTACATATTCCGACCTCTTTGCAGTAAAGGTTAAGAAAAGACGTTGCCAATTATCTTTTGACTCGGTTATATATTCACTCTCAAAAATTTCTTCACTGTCAATAAACATCAAACTTGCGCCGCCGCCGTTAGACGTCATACCGCTT
>JAZUPW010000029.1:0-1658 GCA_045605385.1 Acutalibacteraceae bacterium | reverse complement strand
TCATAACCAAGAATATTACCACTTCCATACAAAACGCCCTTGTCTCTACTGATTTTTTGCCCCGCGCGGACACGCTCTGAAATTTTTCTACTTTCTTCTTGCGCAAGCGTTGCCATAATCGTGAGTCTAAGTTCGCCGTCTCCGTCCATCGTCCAAATATTGTCTTCTACGAAATAGACTTCAATGCCGTACTCTTTTAATTCTCTCGTAACCACAAGCGTATCAACTGTGTTTCTTGCAAATCTACACACTTCTCTCGTTACAATTAAATCAAACTTCTTTTGCTTAGCGTCTTGTATCATCCTTAAAAATGCAGGTCGCTTTTTCGCTTGCGTTCCCGTAATCCCTTCGTCGATATATTTCTTAATAACATACCAATTAGGATTTCTATCCGCCACGTCGTCGTACCATTGCATTTGATTTTCCAACGCCGAGAGTTGCGCTTCGTGTTCCGTGCTAACTCGTCCGTAGAAAACCACTCTTCTTTGCCTTGCCCTGTTAAAATTAACGTTAGTGGGCATTACCATTCCGTTTTCAATCAAGTTAAATCGCCTCCTTTAAATAATTTATTATGCTTTACTACACTTTCCCCAAACTGAGTACGCTTCTTTTCGATTTTGCCGTATTCTCGCTCGTCAATCATTTCGTTATCACGCATAATCTCTAACATCTTAAACGCGATAATCTTATTTAACACCTCCATATTTATTTTTGACTTGTCGATTTTCTCCACGTTTTGGGCTTTGTAGCAACCTTGATTTTCCACTTCATTATTTAATTTTTCTTCTCTTAAATTTAATTCCTTATAATTCAATTCTCCTTATTTTTTATTTTATAGGGTGATATCCGCACTTTTAACGGAAAGATAAGTACGAATGCCCTATGCAATCATTTTTCTCCTTATTAATTCCCGACATTACGGGTGTATTAAGCACATAATGTGTTCCGCTGTTATTTGCTTTCTTCAAATTCTTTTCTTAGCGTTTGATATCCTAATCTAATCAAATCTACTTTTGAAATTCTTTTTTGTTTTAAGAAAGCCATTATTTCATCGTGCTCTTTCACAGGAAGTCTCGTGTTAAATTGTCTTGTTGCTTGTTCGCGCTCTTCCTTATGCACGATTTCATACTTAATTCTTGCCTTTTGTTTTGGCGTTAATTGTTTTTCCATTGTATTTTCTCCTTAAATATAAACGATTTCGCTTAAAATCTCTTCTTCAATCACTTGTTTCATAGCGTTAATTCTTTTAACGTCTTCCAAGTAATTACCCGTTCGGCGATACTGTTCGCTTTTAGAAAGTTTGTCCCACATAACGTCATAAAGTTCTTCGGCGACTTTATCTACGCCGTGCAAATATTCATGCAACTGCCCTACTAAACTTAACAATTTACCGAAGTTATGCTCTTCAATATACTGTTTCGCAAGCGTTCCATACTTGCCGTAAACGTGCTTTTTAGGTTTAACCGCTTGTTGATAGATTTTAATTTCTTCCACTGTCAACCCTTCGCCCAAATCCGCTTTTCTAATGATTTCTTCTACGTTCATAAAACCCTCCCTTTAATTTATTGTAGCAATATTATACCGTGATATCACGAGATAGTCAAGCTGTTTTATATTCTTTTGAGAAAATTCTTTTAACCAAATAACACTATTGCAAG
>JAZUPW010000028.1:0-3565 GCA_045605385.1 Acutalibacteraceae bacterium | reverse complement strand
AAGAAATTTAGCGTACGTCATTTTCTGACAGTTCTGTGTACTCCGGAATAACCTTGCTCGTGTTCTAAAGGCGTGATTTTCTCAACATACCGTCCCTCGAGCTTTCCCACGAAAATATTATATCATGGTTTCGTGTTGTTGTGTGTGACGGCAAGTCATGCGCTGTTCGAAACCACTGGGGGACAAGGGGACGGTCTGTTGTGTTGACAAAAAGTCTGATTTTGGGTCAGACTTTTTTGTTTTTGAGCCAAAATAGTATTGTTTTTTTTAAGTGTTATGCTATACTTAAAGCGAATTCGGCTATCCGAATACTAACTCTAAACGAGGTGTTTTATATGCAGGAAAGAGAAATATTTTCTGTGCAACTTGACTGTGCAAGAAACTCGGTACTTACTGTAGAAAGCATAAAAAGATTTATAGACTACGTATCTGCTATGGGTTATAACGGTTTGGAACTTTATACCGAAGACGTTTTTGAAATTGACGGTGAACCTATGCACGGATATTTACGCGGTAAATACTCTAAGGCTGAACTTAAAGAAGTTGTTGCCTACGGTGAAAGCAAGGGTGTTACGCTGTATCCCGACGTTGAATGTCTTGCGCATCTTGAGCATATTTTCCGTTGGTATGATTACAGAAAAATAAGAGATAACAAAAACATTTTACTTGTTGGCGAAGAAGAAACCTATAAATTTCTTGACAGAATGTTTAAAACACTTCGCGAGTGCTTTAATTCGGATATTGCTAATATTAACTTAGATGAAGCGGAAACCTTAGGCCTTGGTGAATATTTAAGAAGAAACGGTTATACCGACCCTCACAAAATTTTGCTTGAACACTTGAATAAGGTTTCCGATATTGCCGAAAAATACGGTTTCAGAGTAAAAATGTCAAGTGATTTATTCTTTACACTTTCGGGCGCACATTATTACGATTACGATAAAACCGATATGATTACACAGGAAATAATTGATATGGTACCCGCTAACTGTGATTTGTGTTATTGGGATTATTTCGGTAGTGCCGAAAACGTGAAAAAACGTCTTGCGGTACATAAAAAATTCAAAAATCCCGTTTGGTTTGCAGGAAGTCCAATGAACTGGACAACGTATACTCCGCACAATACCCATTCTATAGAATGTACTCCTTACCAGATGGAGGCCTGTGCCGAAGAAGGCATTAAAATGATAGATATACGTCTTTGGGGTGATGACGGCGGCGAGTGTTCGCCTTTTGCCACCTTGCCTGCGCTTTTATATGCAATTGAATGGTATAAAGGTAACCGCGACCACGAAAGTATTAAAAATAAATTCTATGACCTTTTTGGTATGAAAATGGACGATTTTCTGCTTCTTGATCAGGCTACTAATTATCATAATAAATCAAGTGATTTTTTCTCTTCAAAGGTTTGCTTGTTTAACGATCCATTCTGCGGAATATATGATAATATAATTGGCAAAAACGGTAGTGAAGATTTTGAAGAACGCTGCGCTGAAGTTTCCAAGAAACTTTATGCATTAAAGGATAACGAAGAATTTGGTTATATCTTTGATATGGCAGGTGCGCTTTGCGAGCTTCAAAGCAAACGCTTTAAACTTGGTCCGCGTACAAGAGCCGCATATAAAGCAGGGGACAAGGAAGCGCTTAAAGAACTTTGCAAACTGTACGATGAAAATATAGAACTTGTAGATAAGTTCTATACTAAGTTTAAATACGAATGGCGTAAGGAAAGAAAAGGAAACGGTTTTGAAGTTCAGGCTCCGCGTTTCGGTGGTTTAAAACAACGTTTGTTTGACTGCAAAGAAATTCTTGAAGCTTATATAAACGGTGAAATTGACCGTATTGGTGAAATGGATGAGGAAATAATTGATATTCCCGATGTTGCCGATAACCATAACTTTAAGACTAACAAATACGGATATATCGTTACCGTTAACTCGTTAAGTCATTATAATTTTGAATCGATGTAAAACAAAACGGAAAGAGCTTTTGCTCTTTCCGTTTTTCTTACTTTTATTATTTTTTATAGCAGTAAGAAATTTAAATTCTAAAATCGGTCATAAATTGTATGAAAATGTCGCGTTTTTTCCTTGACCTTAACTATAGAATAAGTTATTCTTAAATTAATACAATGTAACGCAAGTATTTTGGATGGTGAATTAGTTGGATTTTCAAAAAAGTGTTGTTAGAAGATTTGAATATAATTCGTACATAGATAATACCAACGTAAGACTTCTTATAAATGACAATATTGCAATTAACGCGTCCGACTTTTTTGCAAACGTTTTTCACACACATTTTTTTAACGAAATTTTTGTTTGTATTTGTGGTGAAATAACTATAAAAATAAATAACGGCGCTATAATTCTTAAAACTAACGAAGCGGCAATAATTCCTTCAAATCTGCCACATTATAAAGTAAAATCAGAAACTTCAGATAATTGGTTTTCGGTGGGCTTTTGGGTAGATAAAACTTCGCGAAAGACAAACTGTGACCTTTATTTAAAATTAAAACCGCTTTGCGAAAGTGAAAGCGTAACTGTTTTTAAAAACGTGCCCGAAGTATGTAAAACGGTTTTTTCATTTAGCCGTGTACCTGCACGTTCCTGTGAGCCATTGCCGGCAATAGAACTTGCCAGTGTATTAATAAAGTTATCCGAACTTAAACCAAAAGGAAAAGCGGCGGTTTCCGATGTAAAAATGCGTATGCAGGATATTTACCGTTTTTCTTTACTTGAAGATATTCTAAGTAATAGATTTAACGAACCGCTTACAATAAATAAGTTGGCAGAAGCGCTTAATATAAGTTCGCGCCAATTAAGCAGAATTATAAAGGCGCGTTACGGTATAACTTTTCATAAACTGCTTGTTAAAAGGCGGCTTGACAGTGCTGTTAATATGCTTGTTTCAACCGATTATACTGTAAGCAGAATACTAAGCGAAGTGGGGTACACGCGAAGTTCTCTTTTTTATAAAGATTTTGAAGATGAGTTTAAAATTACCCCTACCGAATACCGTAAGAAATTTTTAAATGATAATAATAATTAAATATATTTTTGAAAGGATGAAAAAAATGAAATTAAAACTTATTTCTGTTATTTTGTGCATTGCGTTGCTTTGCACAGTTATGCCAATTTCCTTTATGGGTGTTGCGGCAGAAAGTGGCGGCTATTCTTATGCTGAAACTATAAGCGCAGAACTTGGAAAAAATCTTTACGACCATAATTTCAGCGAACTCTCTGCCATTCCAAGTGACTGGAGTGTAGTTTCGGGCTCTGCGGCTTTAGATACTGCTATTCAGGGCGGAATTACTAAAGCGGGCTACAGTATAAGCGGTGGAAACGGTAATATGAACACTGTTCGTATTGGTATTCCCACCGGAAACTTTGTTGCAAAGCTTACAATGTATCAGGTAACAGGCTATTGGGGCGGCGACGGCGGAAGACTTTATATTTACAAGCACGGAAAATTTGCCGAGGGCGATACATTTTTTGAAACTGCTCAAATTCAATTAGGCGCTTATAAGCGTACTTCGTGGCTTCCGCCCAAAAACGGCGCCGCAATT
>JAZUPW010000027.1:0-45444 GCA_045605385.1 Acutalibacteraceae bacterium | reverse complement strand
ATTTCACCTCGTTTGAACGAGTGATTTTTTTAACACAATATTATAATTTTGGGTCGGGTATTTCACTCGGCTTGGTTTAGTGTGCCTTTTTTGCAATTTTTCTCATCTTTTGGTTTCACGCTAACCGTCCCCTTGTCCCCCGTATCAGCTGCCTTCGTATTTTTCGCTGATTACTATGTATTCTTCTCCCCAAAGTCCGTCATAAAGCGTATATTCGACTTTGTCTCCGATATTATAAGCATTACGCTCATAATATTCTATATTTATATCGACCGTTCGTTCCATATTGTCATCATTAATTTTTAATTCCAAAGAACAAACATTCAAAAAGTCAAATATATTTCCGGAATTTGTAACGTACTTATCAGTTATCTGCGCAACTCCACAATCAGTATAATTGTATGCAAAAACTTTTGACGTTGATATTAAAATATTATCAACGCTTACAGCAATTGTTAATGTCATGGACAGCAAAACCACCAGCATTTTAAAAAAACCTTTTCTTACCGAAGTTAAAAGAAACAACACAAACAATATTATAGAGACTGCAACAGTTATCATAACAATATCCCCTTTATTTAAAAGCGGATTGTTTTGTGATATGCGGCCCAAACAAAAAAGAAATATAAGATTTCTTGCAAATAAATATGTCTTATTAGTTGTAAGTAATTTGGTGAAAAGATATACTGATAAAAACACAGAAATTATCAATCCGCACAACATTAATATGTTTAGTTTAAATAAGCTAAATACCAAAATAAGTATTATCAATAATATATCTAAAATTTTAATAATTCTCATAACACTATCTGAACACAAAAGAACCGTTCCCCTGTGTTTTCCACCTCAAAAAAATTATATCATACTATGCGCATTTTATCAACACAACAGAACCATCCCCTTGTGTTTCCCGAACTTAGCCTGTGCTTCTTCTTCGCTAACCGTCCCCTTGTGTTTCAATCATTGTTACACACCACTCATTATCAGTAAAGGCAAAAGTTACTATTATTTTCTGCTCATACCTGTCCACAACCCTTGTGTCATTAAAGTACTTAATAGTGGCATAAACACAACACTCTATATTAAGTGTTTTAATATCAACAAGTTTATATTTCTTTTTAGTTTTTAATTGGACATACTGCTCTTCTAAAACCTCGTCAACAATACGCAATTTTATATAATCCTCATTAGAAATATACGTTTGCTTACCTGATATATCAGTTAACTCTTGTTTATTTGCCGCAATTATTAAAGTGTTTAGTTTTATTATTGGACCAATATAAAACGCTATCACAATTAAAAAAAGAACCGCAACACTAAAGACGAATATCAAGAACCTTTTTTTCATTTTGTTCACCTGTAATATAACCTAAATCGCAATTTTTTCATAATTGATTTAATTGTGCTTAAATTAGTTCCTGCTTTTTTAAATATTGTAGAAAAATATATTTTCGTGATTAGCAAAGAAGCAAATAATAAGCACAAAAATGCGGAAGAGGTTTAATTTTCTTAATTATCTCTTCCGCTTTTTTAATTACTTTTCTTCAATTACGGCAATAGCCAATTCATCTAACTGCTTATCGTCTACAAGACCGGGAGCGCCCGACATAAGTTCACTTGCATTTGAAACCTTGGGGAATGCAAGAACGTCGCGTAGGCTGTCGCTCTTTGAAAGCAACATACAAATTCTGTCAAGACCAATACCCATACCGCCGTGAGGAGGTGCGCCGTACTTAAAGGCGTTTGTAAGGAATCCGAACTTAGCCTGTGCTTCTTCTTCGCTTAGTCCCAAAGCCTTAAACATACGGCTTTGAAGTACGGGGTCGGTAATTCTTATAGAGCCGGATGAGAGTTCTACACCGTTAAGCACTAAATCATAAGCCTTTGCATATACCTTTTCGGGGTCGCTGTCCAAGTAAGGCAACGATTCATCCATAGGCGAAGTAAATGGATGATGCATAGCATCGTAATTTCCTGTTTCTTCGTTATATTCAAAGAACGGGAATTCGGTAATCCACAAAAGATTAAAGGTATCGGGAATAATGCCAAGACGTTTTGCAACGGTAAGTCGAAGTGCGCCAAGTACACTAAGTACGGTTTTCTTTTTATCGGCAACAATTAAAACAACGTCGCCTTTTTCTGCGCCCACTGCTGAAATAATACCGTTCATTTCACTTTCAGTCATAAACTTAGCAAAAGAACAGGTTGGCTCTTCTTCGTTCCAACGAATAAACGCAAGTCCCTTTGCGCCAATGCCCTTAGCCTCTTCGGTAAGTTTATCTATTTCTTTTCTTGTGTAGGTATCAACTGCACCTTTAGCGCAAATAGCCCTTACTGTTCCGCCGTTCTTTACGGTATCGGCAAACACACCGAATCCGCAACCGTTGGCAATATCCGATAAATCGGTTATCTTCATATCAAAGCGGGTATCGGGCTTATCGGAACCGTAATTTTCCATTGCTTCGGTATAGGTCAGTCTTGGAAGCGGAAGAGCAATATCAATACCCATAACCTCTTTAAAGAGGCGCTTCATATAGCCTTCGCCAATACTTAACACGTCTTCCATTTCCACAAACGACATTTCAAGGTCAATTTGTGTAAATTCGGGCTGACGGTCAGCGCGTAAGTCTTCATCGCGGTAGCAACGGGCAATCTGCATATAGCGGTCGCAGCCCGAAAGCATAAGAAGCTGCTTATACATCTGAGGCGACTGCGGAAGCGCATAAAAACTTCCCTTATGCACACGCGAAGGAACAAGGTAATCTCTTGCGCCTTCGGGGGTAGATTTTATAAGAGTAGGGGTTTCTATTTCTAAAAATCCGTTTTCATCAAAGTAATCTCTGGTAACCTTTGTAACCTTATGGCGAAGAAGCAAATTATTCTGTAATTTAGGTCTTCTTAAATCCAAATAGCGGTAACGAAGACGTAATTCTTCATTTGCAAGAGTTTCATTAGTAATATCAAAGGGCGGAGTTTCGGCTTCGCCCAACACACGAAGTTCTTTAACCTCTATTTCAATTTCGCCCGTTGGGATATCTTTGTTAACCGAAGAACGTTTTCTTACAACGCCCTCTGCCATAAGCACATATTCACTTCTAACAGCAAAAGCCTTATCAAAAACTTCGGCTTTGGTGTTTTCATCAAAAGCAAGTTGAACAATACCCGTGCGGTCGCGCAAATCAATAAAAATAAGCGCACCTAAATCTCTTTGGCGCTGAACCCAACCGCAAACGGTAACGGTTCTGCCTTCATCGTTTATGGTAAAATTACCGCAATAATCACTGCGTTTTTTACCGTTCATTCTATCAAGTACCATTTATTTCACCTCAGAATCAAAAATCGAATCGGTAAGGCTTTCAAGACCTGCCTTGTTTTTTGCTTTATAAAGTTCTTCGCAAATATTATCAAGCGAAATTTCGGTTTCGGTTGAATCGTTCATATTTTTAAGACGCGCTTTATTTGAAGCAATTTCATCATCGCCAAGAACAATACAGAACTGTGAAGACAATTTATTTGCAAAACGCATTTGCGCTTTTAAGCCTCTTGCGCAAACGTCGCTTTGAGCAATAAAACCTTCTTCTCTAAGCGCGGTACAAAGTTCTGTTGCCTTTAAAGAAGCATTTTTTCCCATACTTGCAATATAAATATCGCATTTTTTATCTTCAGGGAATTCTACACCCTGATTTTCCATAACAAGCATTAAGCGTTCTATACCCATACCAAAACCTAACGAAGCGGTTTTCGGAGCGCCCATTTGTTCAAGCAAACCATCGTATCTGCCGCCGCCGCAAACGGTAGACTGTGCGCCTATATCACCCGAAACAAATTCAAATACGGTACGGGTGTAATAATCAAGTCCTCTTACTATAGTGGGATTAACGGTAAAGGGGATTCCTGCAGCGGTTAAATGCGATTTTACGCCTTCAAAATGCTCACTGCATTCTTCACAAAGGAAATTAAGCATAACGGGAGCATCTGCGGCAATTTCCTTACAAACAGGTGATTTGCAATCCAATATTCGCATAGGATTTCTGCCCAAACGGTCTTTACAGGTTTCGCAAAGGTCGTTTTCTCTTGCCTTAAAGTAATCTTTAAGCGCTTCGTGATACTTCGCGCGGCAATCAGGACATCCAATAGAATTAATTTCAAGCGAAATGTTTTTAATACCCAAACTGTTAAGAAGTGTATTAGCAAGGCTTATTACTTCGGCATCGGCAGCGCAATCGGCGGCGCCTATACATTCAACACCGAACTGATGAAACTCACGAAGTCTGCCTGCCTGCGGTTTTTCATAACGGTAACAACCGCCTATATAACAGCATTTAAGCGGCAGTGTTCCCGCGTAAAGGCCGTTTTCAATAACGCTTCTTACAACGCCCGCTGTAAGTTCAGGGCGAAGAGTTATACTTCTGCCGCCTTTATCGTCAAAAGTATACATTTCCTTTTGCACAACGTCAGTTGTATCACCTACACTGCGGTTAAAAACTTCTGTGTGTTCAAAAACAGGAACTCTTATTTCTTTAAATCCGAAAAGGAGCGCTGTTTCAAGCATTTTTCTTTCAACATACTGTAATTTATAACTGTTTTCGGGCAAAACGTCGTTTGTTCCTTTAACAGCACGGTTTATCTGGTTCATTATTTATACCCCTTTAAATGGAAAACTAAACGGCAAAATCCAGCCTTTTTTAAAAGGCTGGAAATTCATTTACGGTTTTTTAACGTATTCGCGCCAATCAAGATCACCGCGTTCAAGGCCGTGAATAAGCATTT
The DNA here is from genome assembly GCA_045605385.1 of Acutalibacteraceae bacterium. GTDB lineage: Bacteria > Bacillota > Clostridia > Oscillospirales > Acutalibacteraceae > SIG607. The sequence continues at coordinate 40,674 of JAZUPW010000027.1, read as the reverse complement.
CGGCTGTGGCAATGTTGGTGGCAATAGGAATGTTATGAACGTCGCAAAGTCTTATAATAGAACTTTCATCAGGTTCATGAGGTTTGGGATTAAGCGGATCTCGGAACAAAAGCACCAAATCAATTTCATCGCAAGCAATACGCGAAGCAATTTGCTGTGAACCGCCCTGATTACCGCTTAAAAATCTGATAATGTTAAGTCCCGTTGCTTCGGATACCGTCTTTCCCGTGGCACCTGTAGCAAGGAGGGTGTGATGCGATAAAATACCGCAGTAAGCGATACAAAACTGTACCATTAATTCTTTTTTTGCATCGTGAGCAATTAAGGCAATATTCATTATTTTGTTCCTTTCTATATTTTTTTAGGAGGCGGGAGTTTTATGTCCTCGCCACACAGCCTTCTGGCTATGCGATCTAAAGCCTTTTTTGCGTTTCCCTTTTTAGGCAAACGTGAAGCCGCAAAGGAAAGCGCAAGTGTTATATCAAACGGCACAATACCAACAAGACGAATACCTGCGCGGTCTATCATATCGTCTATTGAAGAATAAATGCCGTCTTTTATATAAGAAATATCAAAACGGTTAATAATCAGTCTTACGTTGCTTTTGCCTTCGGTTGCTAATTTTTCGCCAACCAAAGCGGCATCGCGCAGACTAACAGGTTCGCCCGTACAAACCGTTAAAAATACGGTATAATCGGGTAAAGTTTTATAAAGCGTAAAATCAATACCTGCTGGGAAATCCACAACAACTTTATCAAAATTAAGTAACGCTTCGCGCAAAAACTCGCCGAAAAGTTGCGGATTAATTTCACCGTGCCTTGCAGGAGCAGGCATAAGATAAAGCCCCTTGCAATCGTTAACGGGATAAATTGCCGAATGTGCATCGGCACCGCTTAAAACGTCAGCAAGGTCAAACACTATATTTTCACTAACGCCCAACATTAAGTCAAGGCATCGAAGCCCTTCGTCTAAATCTATAAGCAATACTTTGTTGCCCATTTTTGCAAGAGCAGCAGAAAGTGTTGCTGAAAGTGTGGATTTACCCACACCGCCTTTTCCCGAAGTAACGGCAAACAGCTTGTCCATAGCGCCTCCAAAAACCTTTTTAATAACAATTAGTATATCATAAACACCATTTATTGTCAATTACTCAAGTGGGGTATAAGACACATTATTATCAACAGAAACTTCGTCTGAAAAGAAGTAAGCATCCATAGCCGCTTTTACAACGACACCCGCGCCTGAATCTCCGTGTTCAAGCACAACGGAAATAGCAATTTCGGGATTTTCAAAGGGTGCAAAAGCAACGAATACGCTGTGGTCTGCGCCTTCGTTCTGCGATGTACCCGTTTTACCGCCTACTTTTATTGGGTAGTTTTCAAAAACGCGGCTACCCGTACCGTCTTCGGTAACCGAAAGCATACCCGTTTTTACCGAACTTAAAGCGTAATCGGAAATTTCAACCTTACCCAAAGTTTCTGTTTGTCCCATACTGAAAGAATCTTTTAAATCATAAGAAACTACATCTTTTATAAGGGTTGCTTTATAACGCGTACCGCCGTTTGCAAGAGTAGATGTATAAACGGCAAGTTGAAGAGGTGTAAAAGCGTTTTTCTGTCCAATGGAAATCTGAAGCGTATCACCGCTTCCTTCGTCTACGGGAACAAAAATTCCTTTTGAATCGCCAATTTCCACGCCTGTTTTAACACCAAGTCCGAACTGATTAAAGTAATCGCCTAATTTTGTAGCGCCTACCCTTCTGCCAACTTCAAAGAAGTAATAGTTACAAGATCTTGCAAGAGCCCTTGTAAGACTTATATTTCCGTGGGTTCCCATACAAGAGGGTTGATAGTCGCTGAAGAGTCTGTAGGTGTGAACACATCTTATGTTTTCGTCTGCCGTAAGCAAACCGCTATCAATTCCCGCAATGGCAACTATGGGTTTTATTGTAGAACCAATGGGATACACGCCCTGAAAAGCGCGGTTTATAAGCGGGTTATTCGGCGCGTTCGCTATAGAATCATAATCGTTAAGATATGTTTCCATATCAAATGTCGGGTGGTTGGAAGAAGCAAGTATTTCGCCCGTTTTAACGTTCATAACCACCGCCGCGCCGCCTGTACAACTTCCGCCTTCGGAATTAATTTTATATACCGATTCGCTTAATGCAGACTGCACTTTTTGTTGAATATTTTTATCTAAAGTAAGCATAACGGTTTTACCTGGGATTGGCACCTTTGTTATTTCGCTTGAAATAACCGTTCCGTCGGAATCAAGATAATAGGTTATTTCGCCGTCGGTACCTCTTAATTTATCTTCGCAATATGCTTCCATACCGCTTTTACCCACTTTATCGCTGTAAGTATAACCTTTATCCTTTAAACCTATAATGCCTTTTTCTTTATCGCCGTACCATTCCTCGGCATATATAGGACCTACATTACCTATAATGTGTACGGGGGCATCAGCAGAATATTCACGAAACGGCACGGTATCTACCGTAACGCCCTCAAGCGCAAATCCGTTTTCGGAAACTTTTTGCATAATCTCCGATGAAACGTCTTCAGCAAAAGTATAAGGATTAGCAATAGAAAATGCCGCCTGAGCCATAGAATACCTAACACCCATAATAATGCGCGATTCGTTATCATCAAAGCCATTAATTTTATAAATTTCCTTTAACTTTTCAAAAGCATTTTCGGCAGTTGCATAATGAGCAAGTCCTACGTTTGCCAAAAAAGTATCGTTGTTTTCTTTGGTAAAACCGTAAGGCGCAGTTTTTTCAAGCGGTAAAACGTCAATCCATTCGGTGTTTTCACTGCTTAAGTATTCGCACAGTTTTAATATCATACCGTTTATGGTGTTATAATTAACGTAAGCGCTGTTAAAAACAATGTTGTAACCTTCGCGGTTTGTGGCAAGTTTACGGCTGTAGCAATCTAATATTTCACCGCGCGGTGCCTTAAGCGCCGCTGTTCTTACCGTTACGCCCGAAGCCTGAGAAAGGTAATGATTTGCATTTATTATTTGCAAAAAGAACATACGGGCAGAGCAAACGGCAACCACCGCCGCCATAACAATTGCCAACGCATTTATTCTTCTGTTTTTCTTTTTAGGAAACGGCAACGGTGTCACCCCTTTTAAATATTGTTTATTTTATTTTTCTTTTTATATCTTTCAGCTAAATAACTCTCGGCAAAGTAAAGCGGAACAGCCAATACCGAAGAGTAAAATGCCGAAGGTAAAGAATATTCAAGCAAATAATATATTTTTCCCTGAACGTCGGGTAAAAATAAAAAAAACACCCATTTAAGTCCGAAATAAGCAAAAGATACTATAACACATAAAGCAAGAGCCGCTTTAAAGTTACTGTTGAAAACGTATTCCGAAAGTATTCCCGCAACAAACCCTGCAATAAGAAAGAAAACCGTGTTATAGCAATAACTTGAAGAAGCAACGGTATCAACAATTAATCCAAACGAAAGGCCGTAAAACATTGCTGTTAATTCGCCGTAATACATTGCCACAACTACAATAAGCGGCAAAAGTAAAAACGAAGTTGCGTTGCCTATTTTTATTGATACAAGGCCTGTATATCTGCACAAAAATGCAAGTAATCCAAGCACTACGGCAAAATAGGGAAAATGTAATTTCTTTTCTATAAACATATCATCATTCCCCGTCTGTAATTATGCCTTTACTGCCAAAATCGGTTATTACCATAACGTTTTTAAGTTCTTCAAGGTTTGCAAACAGTTTTACCGAAGCATAAGTAGAAAAAGTAATATTATCATTCTTTATGTTATCAACAGTGCCCACCAAAAGGCCTTCGGGGAAAACGCCTTCGCCCGAAGTTACAATATAGTCGCCAACCGCCACCGTACAGTTTCTTTGCAAATTATAAAGTTTTGCCTTGCCTTCTGCCGCAAAATCGGCAGTTCCCGTAAGTATAGCGGCATCAAGTGTTCGGCTATCGTTAACGCCCAATATAATTTTAGGATTAAGTATTGTTATAACCTTTGAAGAATTAAGCCCTACCCTTTCAACGTAACCGATAAGATAATTACCGTCTACAACAGGGTCATACTGTTTTACACCGTGGATACTTCCCTTATTTATGGTAAAACTGCAAAACGGATCATCGTTATCACGAGAAATAAGTTTTGCGGGACAGAACTTAAAATCTGCATTGTTTTCTTTTATTTCAAGGTAATCTTTATAAAATTCGTTCTGTGCTTTAAGTTCATCGTTTTCTGCAACCAGACCGTTAAGACGGTTGATTTCTTCTTCAAGAAGTTTGTTTTCGCTGATAAGGCGATTGCCGTCGCTTACCGATTTAGCGAAGTTTGAAATTCCGCCCGAAATTTCGCTGAAAAAATTCTGTATGGGTGAAACTATTGTGCCCATAAAAACAGAACCCGGTGAAAGCATACCGAAAAATATACGGAAAACCAATGAAAGCGCCAAAACAACACAAATAGTAATAATACCTATTTTAAACTTTTTTGTGCGCAAGAAAAATCGCATATTATTAAAACCCTTTCCTTATCTGAAACGTTTTCCGTGACGGAATACGTAATTTTCAAAACCGTTAGAAGCATCAAGCCTTTTCTGGGTGCCGAGAACAACACAATCAACGGGATTTTCTGCAATTCTTACAGGCATACCCGTTTCTTTTGCAATACAAGCCGCAAGTCCGCGAAGCTGTGCAGTGCCGCCCGTAAGGGTAATACCGCGGTCAATAATATCGGCAGAAAGTTCAGGCGGAGTGTTTTCAAGAGTCATACGAATAGTATCAACAATCTGTCTTATAACGTCTGCCATAGCATCTCTTACTTCAGCAGAAGAAATATTAACGTTCTTAGGCAAACCGTCTACAATATTTCTGCCTCGTATTTCTATTGTTTTTTCATCTTCATAAGGAAGCGCCGAACCTATTTCAATTTTTATCTGTTCAGCAGTTCTCTCACCTATTAAAAGATTATGTTTACGCTTAACGTAATTAATTATTGCCTGATCAAGACCGTCCCCCGCAATACGAAGCGACTGCGAAGTAACAATATCGCCAAGCGAAATAACGGCAACGTCGGTAGTGCCGCCGCCGATGTCGGCAACCATATTACCTGCGGCATCCCACACAGGAAGTCCCGCGCCTACAGCCGCTGCCATAGGTTCTTCAAGCAAATCAATTTCCGAAGCGCCTGCCTGTTTTGCAGCATCGTAAACAGCGCGGCTTTCAACCTCGGTAATACCCGCAGGAATACAAAGCACCATTCTTACACGGGAAAATAAAGAACCTTTAAGTGCTCTGGCAATAAAACGCTTAAGCATAGCCGCAGTAACGTCGTAATCGGCAATAACACCGTCACGCAAAGGGCGTACCGCAACAATAGAACCCGGTGTTCTTCCTATCATATTTTTAGCTTCGGTACCAACCGCTCTTACGGCATCGTTTCTTACGTCGTAAGCAACCACCGAAGGTTCTCGCATAATAATACCCTTGCCTTTTACACACACAAGAGTTGTAGAAGTACCAAGGTCAACACCGATATCTCTGGTAAACATAATTTATTCTCTCCTAAAAAACAATTTATCTTTTTTATATATTTTTACTGCTCAGTTCATAAGTTTTTTCGGGAACTATAAACGAAACCGCGCCATGAAGATTTTCAACAACAATTCTTTTATTACCAACAGCCTTTTCACCGTCAAGCGTGAAGTTTATTTTTTCAGCGCCTATAATTTCTATTTTTTTGGCATGAAGAAACTCAATACACTTGCGGTTAAGGTCTTTTTTAAGTATTCCGTCTACAATATTGTTAAGGTCTGCTATATTTGAAGGGCTGTGAATAAGCATTACTTCAAACAATCCGTCGTTTAAGCGTACTTTGTTGGTGTCGAACTTTACCACACCGCCAACCGACATAGAATTTGAAACCGAACCGAAAACGAAATCGTCTTCTATTTCTCTGCCGTCACAAATAAATTTCAAATGTATCGGCTTTATATTAGTAACAGATTTAATGCCTTCAAAAAGATACGCCGCCTGACCTAATACGTTTTTAATATCTTGTGAAGCAGCGTAAGATGCTTCGGTAAAAGCGCCGAAAGATGCCGTATAGGTGAAATATCGGTTATCAAACTTACCTATATCCAGCGGTATTATATTGCGTTTTACAATATCGGCAGCAGCCTTTTTAGCATCTTTTGAAAACTTTAACCCCGTTGACCATTCGTTAAGAGTACCTGCGGGTATATAGCCTAATACATATTGATTTTTATTATTCATCATTCCCGTTACGACTTCGTTAAGGGTACCGTCACCGCCACAACAAACAATTGTATCATAACTGCCATCAAGTTCAGCCACAACGCGTGTTGCATCTCCGCTGTGCTTTGTGGGATAAACGGTAAGCGCGTTATCGGAAATTGAAAGTTCCTGCAATATTTCAAGAAGATTGTTTTTTATTTTAGCTCTTCCCGATTTCGGATTAACTACAACAAAGGTTTTATGATTCATATTTCCCCACCTTTTTCCCAATTGACAAAATCATATCATAAATTTATGTTCATTTTATGAACAGTTATAATCTATTTCTTTAGTTGCGGTTGCATTAAGTTCAACACCTGCAATATTACCGCTTAAATATTCGTAATATCCCTGAACGCCAACCATTGCCGCGTTATCGCCGCAATATTTAAGTTCGGGACAGTAAAATTCAAACCCGTTTTTTTCACATTCTTGGGTTAAACGGCTTCTCAGTTCGCTGTTAGCCGAAACACCGCCTGCAAGAGCAATTCTTTTTATGCCGTGTTCTTTTGCGGCAGTAACGGTTTTTTCTATAAGTATATCGCACACTTTTTTTCTAAGCGTTGCGCAAAGTACGGGAACATCAATTTCCTCGCCCTTTTGATTAGCATTATGAATAAGGTTTATAACCGCCGTTTTTAGTCCCGAAAAACTGAAATCAAGGTTGTTTTCAAGTTTTGGTGTGGGTAATGGATACTTGTTTTCATTAGCTACCGAAGCAATCTTATCTAAATTAACACCACCCGGATAATCAAGTCCCATAACCCTTGCCGCTTTATCAAGACATTCGCCTGCGGCGTCATCTTTGGTAGAGCCTAACACTTTAAAGCGTGTGTAATCTTCAACCAAAGTAAGAACGGTATTTCCGCCCGAAACCGTAAGGCATAAAAAAGGCGGTTCTAATTCTTTGTGGGTTATATAGTTTGCCGCAATATGCGAACGCAGATGATGAACGGGAATAAGCGGAACAGAAAGTGAAAGAGACAGCGCTTTTGCAAAATTCACACCAACTAAAAGCGCGCCTATAAGACCGGGGGCAAACGTAACTGCTACCGCCTCTATATCACCATAGGTTATGTTTGCTTCGCTTAAAGCCTTTTCAACACATTCGCTTATGGCTTCACAATGCCTGCGGGAGGCAATTTCGGGCACAACTCCGCCGTATTTTTTGTGTTCGCTTATCTGGGTTGCCACAACACTTGATTTTACTTCTCTGCCACAGCAAACGGCTACTGCCGTTTCATCGCAGGAAGATTCAATGCTTAAAATTATCATTAGTCTTTCCTTCTTGTCATTACCAAAGCGTTTTCAGTAGGACATTCATAAAAATTCTTTCTTTCGCCCATAACCTTAAACCCGTATTTTTCGTAAAGTTTAATAGCGGCAAAATTGCTTTTTCTTACTTCAAGACTTATAAACGAAAGATTTTTTTCTGTTGCAATATCAATACAACTTTCAATTAAAGCCGAAGCAATACCTTTTCGGCGGTACTGCGGTAATACGGCAATATTTGTAACGTAACCTTCGTCTAAAACAACGGTTAGTCCAATATATCCAACTGTTTTGCCGTCTTCTTTATAAAGCAGAAATTTTGTACCGTGCAAAAAACTTTCGGTTATTGATTTCTTGCTCCACGGAATTGAAAAACACTCTTTTTCAATTTCCTCTATTTCCTCTGCAGAACTTTCATCACTCATAACAAAAACAGCAGATTCGTTTTTAAGTTTCAGAGCATCAATTGCAGTTATTATCTCATCTCTGCACAGTCTGTAAGCGGCTGTATCCATACCGAAAGGATCAGGAATACCGTTTGCCAGTACAAAAAGTTTTGAAGTATCAACACCTAATTCTTCAAGCGCTTTTTTGTGGGAAGAAGTCATACAGTATATTTTATCTGCCCATTCTATATGCGAAGCGGTAATAACCGAAGAACGGTGCGCTGATATATCAATCCCTATTTCTTTCATTACTTCAACGGAATTATTTGAAGCGGGATCACCCGAAAAAGACATTCCCGCGCTTTTAACGTTAATTCCCTGAATACTAATATGCTTTAAATACCCCTCTGCCATAGGCGAACGGCAGGTATTTCCGGTGCAGACAAATAAAATATTCATAAAATTATCCTTTAGCGTCAAACCAGGTTTTTGCGCAATTTACGTCTGCGTCAAGTTTAACCGAAAGAGAAACAGCGTTTTCCATTTCTTCCTTTAAAAGATTGCAAACGTAATCTTTAATATCTTCTTTACATTCCACAATAAGTTCATCGTGAACCTGTAAAATAAGTTTGGCATCAAGTTTTTCTTTTTCTATTCGGTTATAAACGCGTATCATTGCTATTTTTATAATATCGGCGGCAGTGCCCTGTATGGGCGCATTTCTTGCCACGCGTTCACCGAAAGCGCGTATCATGTGGTTAGAATTGCTAAGTTCGGGCAAATATCGGCGTCTTCCGAAAAGCGTTGAAACAAAACCGTCGTTCTTTGCTTTTTCAATAACGTTTTTCATATAAAGGTCAACCCCTTTATATGCCTCTAAATACGCCTTTATATATGCATCGGCTTCTTTTCTTGTTACACCGATATCTTTAGAAAGTGAAAAAGCGCCTATGCCGTAAATTATTCCAAAGTTAACAGCCTTCGCTTTGCTTCGCATTGAAGAAGTAACCATTTCTATTGGCATATTGAAAACCTGAGAAGCAGTAAGAGTATGAATATCCACACCGCTTGAAAATGCTTCTTTCATTTGCGGTTCTTCACATATTGCCGCTAAAACACGAAGTTCAATCTGCGAATAGTCGGCATCGCACAGCACATAGCCATCTTCTGCCGTAAAGAACTTTCTAAGTCTTCTGCCTTCTTCGCGCCTTACGGGAATATTTTGCAAATTAGGTTCTAAACTGCTTATTCTTCCCGTTCTTGTTTCGGTTTGGTTAAAGGTAGAATGTATTCTGCCGTCGTTACCCACCGCATTATATAAAGCATCGCAGTAGGTAGATTTAAGCTTTGCAAGTTGACGGTATTCAAGCAGTTTTTCAACCGCAGGATGAGCATTTTTAAGTTCTTCAAGCACTTCTGCGCTTGTTGAATAGCCTCGGCTTGTTTTCTTTTTGGCGGGAAGCATTAATCTTTCAAACAATGCTTCTCCCAACTGCTTTGGCGAATTAAGATTAAATTCCCAACCAACGCTTTCAAAAATTTCGCGTTCAAGGTCTTTTATTCTGTATGATAGTTCCTCGCCCATTTCCAAAAGGCCCTGTGTTTCAACCTTAACACCGTATAATTCCATACTTGCAAGAACTTTTGCCAACGGCACTTCTATTTCTTCAAGCAAGGTTAACTGGTTGCTTTTTTCAAGCGCTGCAACAAGTTTTTCGTTTACACCGAAAAGCAACGCGGCATTTTTAAGCGTTTCGCCGTCTTCTACGTTAAATTCGGGCGCAGGCACACCGTATTCGCCGCTTAAGCGTTCAAGTGTATACTCGGAAGCCGACGGATTTTCAATATACGCCGCAAGGGTGGTATCAAAACAAACGTTTTTAATATTTGTTCCAAACTTTTTATAAAAGTTTTTAGAATCAAAAATGCGTTTTTTGCAGTCGTTTTTTAAAAGATTTTCAAGCAGTTCTTTGTCTTCTTCTTTAAAAACGGTAACGCTTTCATTACTTGCAACTGCAACACAGCCATTGTTTTCGCAATAAAAAATATCTACAACCGAACCTGTTTCAAAATCGTTTGCAGTAACGGTTTTAAAACTAACAGCATTCTCTGCCTCATCAATTTCAATTGCGCTTTGCGCTGAAAGTTCCATTTGTTTCATTTGCTTAAACAGTTCAAGTTTGGTCATAAGGCGCGAAAGAGAAACGTCATCGCGTTTGTTTATTCTATAAGCGTTTATGTCTTCATCAATTGGCACTGTTCGGCAAATAGTTCCCAAAAAACGGCTTAAATAAGCATTTTCTTTATCATTAATAAGTTTATTTCTAAGCGAATCCTTTATAAGCGGTGAATCAATATTTTCATAAATGTTATCAAGGGTAGAAAAATTTTTAACAAGGTCGGTAGCGCCTTTTTCACCAATGCCCATAACACCGGGAATTTTATCGGAAGTATCGCCCATTATTGCTTTAAGTTCTATCATTTGCGCAGGGGTAAGTCCGTATTTTTCAAACAATGCCGTTTTATCCATACAAACCACTTCGGCATGACCTGCTTTTGTGGCAGAAAGAAGTACTTTTGTTTTATCAGATATAAGTTGAAAAGAATCTCTATCCCCCGTAGCAATAACACACTCGTCCCCGTTTTCTTCACAAATACGGGCAAGTGTGCCTAATATATCATCGGCTTCATAACCTTCTTTTTCTATAACGTGATACCCTGCTAATGTAAGCCATTCTTTCATTAGCGGCAACTGACTTGCAAGTTCGTTTGGCATTGGTTTTCTGCCCGCTTTGTAACCTGCATACTCTTTATGTCTGAAAGTAGGCGCCTTTAAATCAAAGGCAACGGCAACGCAATTTGGTTGTTCGCTTTCAAGCAATTTAAAAAGAATATTAATAAAACCGAAAATCGCGTTTGTGTACTGACCTTCTTTTGTAGATAAAAGTTTTATACCGTAAAAAGCGCGGTTAAGCAAACTGTTACCGTCTATGCAAAGGAGCTTCATAATTTCGCCTTCCCTAACAAATAAATATAACTATAATTATAATTATTATAACAAATACTAAACGATTTGTCACCTTATTTTGCAAAAAAATTAAAAAAACCTTTGACGAATTTTCTCATCAAAGGTTTTTTGGAATTATCAATTAAATATCAAAGTAATTTTGCCCGCCGTCATCATCATCCGAAGCGTATTCGGGGCGGTTTGCTTTAGCGCGTTTTTCTGCGCGTTTTTTTCGCAATTTTGCTTCCTTTTCTTCATCGTAAGGAATGTATTTTACGTTTCTTTTTTTCTTTTTGCCTTTTTTGTTTAGGTGCACAACGTATGCTATAAAAAGAATAACCGAAACAAGTATAACGGTAATAATTGTTTTAAATACCGTTGATGTAACAACCTTTCTTACAGCATCAAGCGCAACCAATAAGGCGCTGCTTTCTACGTCGTTGCCTGCAATAAGTTCAACGGTACCTATTACACGTTCTGCAAAAATAACGTCTGCCGTACCAAGTACGTCACCTTTTTTAACGGGAGCATCAACACTTTCTGCCACTAAATGCGGTTCAACCACTATTGAAGAATTATCGGCTTCTTTGGGAAGAATGGAACGCACCTGTTTTACGGGATAAAGCGATACGTAATCGCTTTCAGAAGAAAGTCTTACCCGAATTTCGGTTGCAGGAGTTTTAACATCAAGTACCGACCTGTATTCAAATTCAGTAAACGCCCATTTATACAAATCCTTACTTGTTGTAAATTCAGTTCGTTTGCCGCTTGTGGTAGGACAGTTCATAGTTATGCACAAATAATTGTAGCCGTTATAACTGGCGGTGCTTACAAGACATCTGCCCGCTTCATCTGTAAATCCTGTTTTAAGTCCTGTACAGTAAGGATAATAGTACACTGTGTTTGGATCTATCATATAGTTTGTTGTTACAATTAAACGTTCGGCAGCCATATTTGTTGCCGCCATTTTATAACGTGACTTACTTGTAATTTCGGTTACTATGGGATAATTCTTTATAAGATATTCTGCAAGAATTCTTATATCATTTACCGTTGTGTAGTTTTCTTCGTGGTGAAGACCTATAGGATTTTCGTAATGGGTATTTGAAAGGCCTAATTCTGCGGCTTTTTTATTCATTGTTTCTACAAACGCTTCAATACTGCCGGATACCGCTTCTGCATAAGCATAAACTATATCCCCCGCAGATGAAATAAGTATACTGGCAAGAGCATCTTTACCGTTTATTATTTCTCCCACTTTTGCATTAAGAACAACACTGCCCGTACCTAAAATTTTATCGTACGCCGTTTGTGTCATAGTAACGTCTAAAGCGGAAGGATCAGAATATGCATCAAGTATAACCGCCGCTGTCATAAGTTTGGTTATAGATGCAGGATATATTTTTTCATTTTCTGCCTTACTGTAAAGCACTTCACCGGTATCAAGACTTACAAGCATTGCATTTTTTGCCGCAACTTCAAAACTTGTTACTTCATAAGCGCTTGCCGTTATGCCTGAAACAAGAATAAAACAAACTATTAAAGCGAAACAAATGATTTTTTTCATATTTATCTCCAACTCGAAAAATTAGTGTAGAATTATTAACATTTTTGTGTTAGTATAGTATAAGTATACAACACATTTTCACATAAATCAAAGTATTTTTAAAGGAGGCAGCAAAATGGTATATGTTACGGGCGATATTCACGGCGATATAGACCGTCTTTTTGACCGAGAATGGCGAAAATTAAAACGAAACGATACCGTTATTGTCTGCGGTGACTTCGGCTTTTTATGGGACGGCGATGAAAAAGAACGCGATGTTATAAAATATTTAAGCACAAGAAAGTACAACGTTGCCTTTTTAGACGGCACTCACGATAATTTTGACCGCATTGCCGCTTGTAGGAAAACTATATGGAAAGGCGGCCTTGTACACCGCATAGGCGAACATCTTTACCATATGGAACGCGGTCAAATATTTAATATTGAGGGCCATACCATTTTTACCTTCGGCGGCGGCGAAAGTATAGATAAAGATATGCGTTTGCAAACAGGAAAATGGTGGAAAGAAGAACTTCCAAGTCCTGCCGAAATGGCATCAGGCGCAGAAAAACTTGATGAATTAGACAGAACGGTTGATTATATTCTTACCCACGAACCGCCCTCTAAGGTTAAAAGCGCAATGTTGCTTCGGCGCGGTGAAATCGACCGTGTTAACAAACTTAACGGTTATTTTGACCAGATAAGCCGACTTTGTAATTTTAAACATTGGTATTTTGGTTCTTTACACGAAGATAAAATGATAACGCAAAAGCATTCCTGTGTTTTTAAAAAACTAACCCCCCTAAAATAGTTACAATTTTGTTGTTGACACTTTAATTCTAAAAACTTATAATGTAGTTTAAAAATAATGCAATAATTTTGTTTTCTTTTTGAAAGGATTTTATTATGCAAAATACAGATAGACTTTGTATGGGCTGTATGAACGATAACGGCGGCGAAAGCGTTTGTCCTATTTGCGGATACGATGCAAAACAAAAAAACGATGCCGAGTTCTTGCCCGTTAAAACATGGATTAAAAACCGTTACCTTGTTGGTAAAGTAATTGAAAATGACGGCGAAGGTGTTACTTATATAGGTTGGGATAACACCGATAACACCATTGTAAATATCCGCGAATTCTTCCCCGTTCCGCTTGCAGAACGCGTAAACGGCTCGGTTGCGGTTAAGGAAGGAAACGATTATCTTTTCAACACCGCGTTAATGGACTTTTTACAGCTTCATAAAACACTTTTCGGTTTGGATATTGCGGCTGTTTCGCCCATAAACGAAATAATTGAATGTAACGGCAGTGCTTATGTAATAAGCAAGGCAGCCTCAGGCATAGTGCTTCGCGAATTTCTTTTAAGAAACGGCGGTAATCTTTCCTGGGAACAGGCAAGACCTTTGTTTATGCCCCTTATTTCCGCGATTATAGCCTTACACAAAAACGGTATTATCCACGGCGGTATTTCGCCCGAAACTATTCTTGTGGGCCGCGACGGTAAATTAAGACTTACAGGTTTTGCTACTACCCAGTTAAGAAAATCGGGAAGTTCTATTAATTCACAACTTTTCCCCGGTTATGCCGCTATTGAACAGTATGGCAACGAAAACGGCGAAGAACTCAGCGAAGCTACCGACGTTTACGGCTTTGCCTCTACCCTTTTCAGGGTTCTTATGGGAACAACGCTTCCCGAAGCAACCGAAAGAATTTTAGATGATAAGATGTCTATACCCGCCGAAATTGCAAAAGCGCTTCCCAACGCTGTTTTGGTAAGCCTTGCAAACGCTTTGCAAATTCTTATTGGGGCGCGTACCAAAACTATGGATGACTTCAAAAATGATATCGCCGCAGCGGCAGACCAGACAACAGGTTTTGTTGAGGCTGTTGTGAAAAACAACGAACCAAAAGTAAGCGAAGAAAAAACCGTTCAGAAAAAATCCAAAACTAAAAAGCAAAAATCTGCTACTCGCAAATATATGCTTATTTCGGCAGGAATTACGTCGGGTATATTTATACTCATTTCACTTGTTCTTGTTTTGGCTTTAGGCAATCCCTTTGCAAAACCTAAACCCGAACCTGAACCCAGCGAGGACATAAGCAGTAACGTTGACAATTCTTCCGAAGAAAGCAGCAGTATTCCTGTTTACACCGAAAAACTTTTAACAGTGCCCGACTTCACTTCAGGCGATCCTACCTTTGAAAAAGTTTGCAGCGAATACCCCGATTTTAAGTTTGCCGTACTTGGTAAAAAATATTCTTCAAAAGCGCCCGGTACCGTTGTAGCGCAAGACCTTAAGGCAGGCAGTGAAACTGCGCGTGACACTGTTATATATCTTACAATAAGCCTTGGTCAGGAATCGCTGAAAGTACCCGAACTTAAAGGAAAAACCAAAGATGCTGCAACAGTTGAACTGTTTAAAAACGGCTTCCTTTACCACAATATAACCTTCTATGAAATACAGGATGATTCGGTTGATTACGGTTGCGCCGTAAAAACCGACCCTGCCGCAGGTGAATACGTAAACGGGGATGCTTCTATTACGGTTTATATAAGTAATCTTAAAAAGCAAGATGTTTCCCGCCCCTCTATACCGTCTTATGAAGAAGATAATAATTCTTCACAAGGAAATCAATAAATTAAACGCCCGATTAGAGGCGCACTTCCTTACGGAGTGCGCCTTTTTTAGGGCGTTTTTTAGTTATAAAACTTGTTTTTAAGCCAACAAAAGTAACTGCTTTTTATACATTTGTGTACTTCTGTTTTTTTACACTGGGCAGTTCGCCTATATACTTCTTATAGGTGCGTGAAAAATATGAAAGGTTAGAAAAACCGCAACTGTATGCCGCTTGAGTAACGCTTGCTCCCTGTTTTAAAAGTCGACTTGCTTCTTTACAGCGCACCGAATTTAAAAATTCAAAAACACTCTCGCCCGTTACCGCTTTAAATTCACGGGTTAACTGGTATTTATTTATTCCTACTTCCAAGGCAATATTTTCAAGTGTAAGCACTTTTTCATAATTTTGTTTTATAAACAGCATAGCCTTTTTTACGCGATTAAACGAAACAGCATCCGAAGAAGGAGTATATAACGAACTTTGCTTATATTCTTCACACAAATATATAAGTAATCCAAGCGCCGCGCAATTGTTTTTTGCTTTACTTAAATATGTTTCTTGTTTTACGGTATTGCTTACGTTTTCAATATAACCAATAAGTTTTTCATCGTTTTCTATATACTCAAAAAATCTTATTTGCTGTAAATCTATAAGTTGCTTAAGACAAAAATCCCTGTCTAACTGAACAAAAATAAATTCTAAGTTTTCATTTGCGTAAACCGAATGTATAACCTGCGAATTAACAATTATAACGTTGCCTTTTTCAAAGGTATATTTTCTGTCGTCAAGCAACACCGTTCCGCTTCCCGAAATGCAAAGCAGTATTTCAAGCGCTTCGTGCCAATTAGGAGTATTAGAAGTACCTTTAGAACAGCGACCTATATTTACTCTTAAAATTTTATTTTCGTTTAGTTCGTTTATTTTTTCAAATATTGCGTTAGACATATAATACCGCCTTAAAAATATCAATATAGTGTTAAATATTATCAATTTTAACCATTGATTTGAAGGTATTTTAATTATATAATGACAATGCATAAAAGTCAATATTATTGCAAAGGATGGTTTTTATGAGAGACGTTAAGTTTTTATCGGCAATGGTAGACGTATCGCGCAACTCTGTACTAAAAAAGGAAGAAATCAAAAAGTTTATTGTTGCTCTAAGCAAAATGGGTTACAACAGCTTTGCGCTTTACGCCGAAGACCTTTACGAAATGCCTGAATACCCTATGTTCGGTTATATGCGCGGAAAGTACAGCAAAGAAGATTTAAAGGAATTGGTTGCCTTTGGCGAAGAACACGGCATTACCCTTATTCCTTCTATAGAAGTTCTTGCGCATATTGAGCATATTTTCCGTTGGCGCGACTTTAAAGACGTACACGACACCCGCAATATTTTACTTGTGGGCGAAGAAAAAACCTACGCGCTTATTGAGAATATGGTTAAAACCATGCGTGAAATTTACAAAACCGATTATCTTATGATGGGTTGTGATGAAGCCGCCTCTTTAGGCCTTGGTCAATATTTAAAAAAGAACGGCTATACTAACCCTAAAAAGATTTTGAAAGAACACCTTGCCAGATGTGTTGAAATTGCCCACAAATACGGCTATACGCCAAGACTTTCGGGCGATATGTTTTTCTCTCTTGCGGGCGCACAGTATACCGACAACCCCGATATCATAACGCCCGAAATTGCAGATATGTTCCCTAAAGGTGCTATTTTCGGCTACTGGGATTACTTCTCTCCGCGCAGGGTTATAGAACCTATGTTTACCGCTTGTAAAAAATTCGGTGTTCCTGTTGCATTTACCGCTTCTATTTGCAATTGGACAGGTTTTTCTCCGCATAACCACCGTGCTTTTTCAACAAATATGGAATCGCTTCCCGTTGCCAATAAAGAGGATATACAGTATATCAACGTAACCCATTGGGGTGACGACGGCGGCGAATGTTCGGTTTGGGCAAGTCTTCCCGCTTGGTACTATTGCGCACAATTAGCAAAGGGCGAAACCGATATAGAACTTATAAAGAAAAACTTTTTCGATATTTTTGGAATTGACTTCGACGATTTTGCAAAACTTGATTACCCCACCGATTATAAGAATAATTTAAACCGTTTCTATTCCGAAAAGCCTATTTTCTACAACGATATTTTTATGGGAATTTATGATAATCTTGTTGTTGACTGTAAAGAAACAAAGGCTCGTTTTAACGAACACGCTAAAGAACTTTTTGAAATTAAAAACCGTGCAGGCGAATTTGCTTATTTGTTTGATTGCGCCGCAAAACTTTGCCTGTTTATGGAAGTAAAATACGATTTAGGCGTTCGCACAAGAAAAGCGTATAAAGAAAACGATAAAGCGGCTTTAAGAGCCCTTACGCAAGACTATATGATTGCTTACGACCGTCTTTGCGACTTTTACGAAAGTTTTTACACGCTTTGGCTTAAAGAACGCAAAGGTAACGGCTTTGAAGTTCAAACAGCGCGAATAGGCGGCTTGAAGCAAAGAATTTTAGACTGCCGAAGAAAAGTTCTTGCTTACCTTGACGGTGAAATTGAAGAAATTGAAGAATTAGAGGAAGATATTATTGATATTAAAGATATCAACGACAGCCATTGCTTAAAAGAAAACAAATACGGCAAAATAGTAACCGTTAACTCCCTTACCCACTACAATTTCCACGGACTATAATGTATAAAAGTCAATATTATTGCAAAGGCGGTTTTTTATGAGAGATTTAAAACTATTATCAGCTTCACTTGACGTATCCCGTAACGGCGTTTTAAAGATAAGCGAAATTAAAAAGTTTATTGATATTTTGCCAAAAATGGGTTATAACAGTTTGGTTCTTTACACCGAAGACCTTTATGAACTGCGTGAATACCCTATGTTCGGATATCTGCGCGGAAAGTATACTATTGAAGAATTAAAAGATCTTGTTAATTACGGCGAAGAAAGAGGAATTACCCTTTACCCCTGTATTGAGGTTTTAGGTCACATAGAACATATTTTCCGTTGGCAAGACTTTAAAGATATCCGCGACAACCGCGATTTACTGCTTGTTGACGAAGAAAAAACCTACGAACTTATAGAAAATATGGTTAAAACCATGCGGGAAATTTACAAAACCGACTTTATTTCTCTGGGTTGTGATGAAGCGTGGTCTTTAGGTCTTGGAAGATATATAAAGAAGTTCGGATATCAAGAGCCACGTGAAATATTTAAAAGACACCTTGCAAGATGTGTGGAAATCGCCCACAAATACGGCTTCAAACCAAAACTTTCGGGAGATATGTTCTTCCGCTACGCAGGTGAACAGTATTCCGATAATCCTGATATTATAACAGAAGATATTGCCAATTTATTCCCAAAAGATGCTGTTTTCGGATATTGGGATTACTTTTCCCCGCGCCACACAGTAGAAAATATGCTTAAAAGCGCAAAGCGTTTCGGTGCGCCTGTTTCCTTCACCTGTTCGGTTCTCTCTTGGACAGGCTTTACTCCTCACAACCATCGCGCATTTGATGTACTCACTAAATCGCTTATACCTTGTGTTGAACAGGATATAGATATAATAGTCGTTACCTTCTGGGGTGATGACGGCGCTGAATGTTCGCTGTGGTCCTGTCTTCCCGCATTTTTCTATGCCGCTCAATTAGCAAAAGGCGAAACCGATATAGAACTTATAAAGAAACGCTTTTTCGATATTTTTGGAATTGACTTTGACGATTTTTCAAAACTTGATTACCCTGCGGATTATCACGGTGAATTGAACCGTTTTTATTCCTGCAAACCTGCACTTTACAGCGACCCCTTTATGGGCATTTTTGATGATCTTTTAGCCGATACTAAAATTTCAAAGCAGCGTTTTCTTGACCACGCCGAAGAACTTTTCAACCTTGAAAAGAGTATGGGCGAATATAGTTATTTATTCAACTATTCTGCAAAACTTTGTTTGCTTATGGCGGCGAAATTCGATTTAGGTGTTCGCACAAGAAAAGCATATAAAGAAAATAATAAAGCACTTCTTCGCGAAATTGCCGAAGACTATACGATAGCCTATAACCGATTAAACGACTTTTACGAAAGTTTTAAAGAGGTTTGGTTTAAGGAAAAGAAAGGTCACGGTTTTGAAGTTCAGGCAATGCGACTTGGCGGTTTAAAACAAAGACTTCTTGACTGCAGAGAGCGTTTGCTTGACTTTATAGACGGAAGACTTGACATAATTGAAGAATTAGAAGAAGAAATAAAACATATTCCCGATACAAACGATACCCACAATTTAAAGGTTAACTTCTACGGCAAAATTGCAAGTGTAAACACTCTTACACATTATAACTTCTACGGCAACGACAATTTTTACAGTTAAACTATACTACTTATATTTCTAAAAAATTAAAATAATAAAACATCCTTAACCTCAATGTTAAGGATGTTTTATTTTAAAAAGCATTAATAATTTTCACGCCTTGCTTTTTTGCATATTCAACCGCAATTTTTGTACCGCTTTTTCTGTTATTCGGCACGTTTTTGATATCATAATAAACAACACAAATTTGGCTTTTATTTATCATTTCAAAGTTTCGTTTAATATAAACGGCTTTACCTACACCCTTTAATTTTTCAGGGAAATATGTATCCTCATAAAACTTTAATAAATATTTTTTATAATCATCATCAATAATCGGAAATTCTGCCCTGACGTAAACCCGTTTTATATTGGGGTATTTTTCTTTTATTTCGGTTACTATCTCTAAACAAAGGTCATTAAATCTACTTTTACTGCCAAACAAAAAGGTAGCAACATTTTGCTCAATTATCAAATTTTCAATAATTTTAAATAGCTTAATTCTTAATTCCTTAGTTTCATTTATCACTCTATGCCCTAAAAAACAACAAGTATTTTTACACATAATAAATCACCTCAAAAAAAATGAATATGCCGTATATCTATTTCTAACATTATAACACATAATATATCTAAAATAAATATACAATATATTTATTATGAGGTGTCTATATGGCTATTAAAAGTGTATCTATAAGAATAGAAGAAGAAATGTTAAATAAGCTTTCCTATATAGCAGATTACGAAGGCAGAAGTGTAAACAGCCAAGTGCTGGTTTTAATAAGAGAAAACATTAAAAACTTCGAAGACGTTAACGGTAGCATCAACGGAAATATCAATCCCGATTCAAACGTAAAACCAACCCGTAAATAATTTTTTGAACTTGTATACCAATTATAATTTTAATATATTATAAATAACGTTTAACACCAACATTTGTTGGTATATTAATCATTTATACTTATTTTGTCAAGAACATTTGTAGGTGATTAAATATGAAAGACATCCTATCAAAACGTTTAAAAGAATGCCGAAAGCAAAAACAACTTACTCAAGCACAAGTTGCCATATATTGCGATATAACGGAAAAAGCGTATCAAAATTACGAACTTTCTACAAGGCAACCTAAAATAGAAATTCTTGTGCGTATTGCCGACCTGTTTGATGTATCTTTAGATTACCTCACAGGAAGAACCGATAATAAATAACAAAAACTGCCTTAACTTTATTGTTAAAGCAGTTTTTTATTTTTAAATAAACACAAAACAATTAAAGAATTATTGACTCGCCGGTCATTTCCTCGGGCTGAGGTAATTCTAAAAGCTTTAGAATTGTGGGCGAAATATCGCAAAGTTTACCGCCCTGTCTTAATGTACATTCCTTACCTACAACGGTAAAGGGTACGGGGTTTGTGGTGTGTGCGGTAAAAGCAGAACCGTCGGTATCAAGCATTCTGTCGGCATTACCGTGGTCGGCTGTAAGAAGCATTACGCCACCCATTTTAAGCGTAGTATCGGCAACGCGTCCTACACATTCATCAACCGTTTCAACAGCCTTTACAGCAGCTGAAAATACGCCTGTATGGCCTACCATATCGCAGTTAGCGAAGTTGAGTATTACAACGTCGTACTTGCCTGTTTTAATCGCTTCGCAAACCTTATCGCAAACTTCCACGGCGCTCATTTCGGGCTGTAAATCGTAAGTTGCAACCTTAGGAGAAGCCACAAGAATTCTGTCTTCGCCGTCAAATTTAACTTCTTCGCCGCCGTTAAAGAAGAATGTTACGTGGGCATACTTCTCTGTTTCAGCAATACGAAGCTGTGTTTTGTTCATTTTTGCAAGGTATTCACCTAAAGTGTTTTTAAGTTCCTGCGGCTTGAATGCAACGTCAACGTTAGGCATTGAAGCATCGTACTGAGTCATACAAACGTAATGAACCTTTACTCTGCCGCCTTTACGTTCAAAACCGCTAAAATCATCATCAACAAAAGTTCTGGTGATTTCTCTTGCGCGGTCAGGACGGAAGTTAAAGAATACAACGCTGTCGCCGTCTTTAATTCTTTCGGTGCCTTCAACAACGGTCGGAAGCACAAATTCATCGGTAAGATACTTACCGTCTTCATCAATTACCTTGTAAGATTCTCTTACAGCAGCTGCGGCATTGGTTGTCTTAACACCCTCGCCGTAAACAAGCGCCGCATAAGCCTTTTCTACACGGTCCCAACGGTTATCGCGGTCCATACCGTAGAAACGGCCCATAACCGTAGCAATTTTGCCTACGCCAATATTTAAAAGTTCTGCTTCGGTCTGGTCAATAAAATCGGCAGCAGAAGAGGGCGGAACGTCACGGCCGTCTAAAAGTCCGTGAATGAAAACTCTGTCAAGTCCGTTTTCCTTTGCCAACTTAACAAGACCGTAAAGGTGTGTTAAGTGAGAATGAACACCGCCGTCGGACAATAGTCCCATTAAGTGAAGCGCACTGCCGTTTTTCTTGCAGTTTTCAATAGCCTTTAAAAGTGCTTCGTTATTAAAGAAATCACCGTCGGCAATTGATTTTGTAATACGGGTTAATTCCTGATATACAACCCGACCTGCGCCAATATTGGTGTGTCCTACTTCACTGTTACCCATCTGACCGTCGGGAAGACCAACGTCCATACCCGAAGCGCCTATGGCTGTTGTGGGGTTTTCCTTGAAAATCTTATCAAGGCAAGGTGTATTTGCGGCATATATGGCATTAATTTTATCATCTTCTACGTTAAAGCCAAAGCCGTCCATAATTGTTAAAACTAAAGGTTTTTTCATATTATTCACCAAAATTTACTGCAAATTACTTACTTGCGGCTTTAACTATAACAGAAAAATCTTCTGCTTTAAGCGAAGCGCCGCCGATAAGACCGCCGTCTACGTTAACCTTTGCAACCAATTCATCGGCATTTTTAGCGTTCATAGAACCGCCGTACTGAACGGTAACGGTTTCAGCAACGTCTTTACCGTAAACTTCGGCAATGGCTTCACGTACGTAACCGTTGCCTTCATCAGCCTGTTCTGCAGTAGCGGTAACGCCTGTGCCTATAGCCCAAACAGGTTCGTAAGCAATAATGATGTTCTTAAGTTGTTCAGCGCTTACATTGGTAAGAGCCATTTTGGTCTGGAATTTAAGAAGAGTTTCGGTATATCCGAGTTCTCTTTGTTCTAAGGTTTCACCAACACAAACAATTGCTGTAAGACCTGCGTTAACAGCGGCAAGTGTACGAAGATTAACTGTCTGATCAGTTTCACCAAAGTACTGTCTGCGTTCGCTGTGGCCAACAACAACGTACTTAACTCCGCATTCAATAAGCATTTCAGCAGAAATTTCGCCTGTGTAAGCGCCGCTTGCCTTGAAGTGAACGTTTTCAGCGCCGATTTCAATGTTAGAGCCCTTTGCAGCTTCAACAGCGGCAGGGATATCAACGTAAGGTACGCAAAGTACAACCTTGCAATCGGCATCCTTTACCAAGGGTTTCATTTCGTTAATAAGTGCAGTTGTTTCTGCGGGAGTTTTGTTCATTTTCCAGTTGCCTGCTATAACAGCAGTTCTTTTTGCTTTGTTCATTTTTATTCTCCTTTTAACAGATTTCAAGCGGCCACAAAATAGCCGCTTGAAAATTAATTTATTAATTATTTATCGTTAAGTGCTGCAATACCGGGAAGTTCTTTGCCCTCTAAAAATTCAAGAGAAGCGCCGCCACCGGTAGAAATGTGAGTCATCTTATCACCAAATCCCATTGTGTTAACAGCAGCAGCAGAGTCACCGCCACCTATAACCGTAACAGCATCGGTATCTGCCAAGGCCTGTGCTACAGCCATTGTACCCTTAGCAAGAATGGGGTTTTCAAATACGCCCATAGGACCGTTCCAAACAACGGTTTTAGCGTTCTTAACTTCTGCCGCATAAAGTTCAGCAGTCTTAGTGCCGATATCAAGGCTCATATAATCTGCAGGAATCTTGTCTGCATCCACAACGGTAACGTCAACAGGAGCATCAATAGGATCGGGGAAATCTTTAGAAATAGTGCAGTCAATAGGGAGAAGAATTTTAACGCCCTTTTCTTCTGCCTTTGCCATCATTTCACGGCAATAATCAATTTTGCTTTCATCAATAAGAGAAGTACCAACGCCATAACCCTTAGCAGCAAGGAAGGTATAAGACATACCGCCGCCGATAATAAGGGTATCAGCCTTGTTAAGAAGATTTTCAATAACGGGCAATTTGCTGTCTACCTTAGCGCCGCCAAGAATGGTAACAAAAGGACGAACAGGATTTTCAACTGCTTCGCCTAAGTATTTAAGTTCTTTACCGATAAGGTAACCTGCGGCAGCTTCCTTAACGTAGGAAACAACACCAACAGTAGAGCAGTGTGCTCTGTGAGCAGTACCGAATGCATCGTTTACAAATACGTCTGCAAGGCTTCCGAGTTCCTTAGAGAATTCTTCGCCGTTCTTGGTTTCTTCAGCGCGGTAACGTGTGTTTTCAAGAAGAACAACGTCGCCGTCCTTCATAGCGGCAACAGCAGCCTTTGCATTTTCGCCAACAACGTTAGCATCAGCAGCAAAAACAACCTCTTTTCCTAAGTGTTCGCTAAGTCTTTTAGCAACGGGTGCTAAAGAAAGTTCAGGCTTGGGTTCGCCCTTCGGCTTACCAAGGTGAGAACAAAGAATAACCTTACCGCCGTCGGCAATAAGTTTCTTTATTGTCGGTAATGCGGCAACTATACGGTTTTCATCGGTGATTTCGCCGTTCTTAAGCGGAACGTTAAAATCGCAACGAACAAGAACACGAAGGCCCTTTACCGAAATATCGTCAACTGTTTTTTTGTTAAGTGCGTTCATTTAAATAACTTCCTTTCAAAATATATTGTTAAATATTTATCAATTATTATTTTACCACAAATTAAAAATAATTCAACATTTTTTATAATTTAAATATATAAAATTATTCTATATTTTCCCATTTATAATTGTGCAACTGTCCAAAATTTGAAAGCGAGGGATAATTCCACTGCCTTAAAGCCTCGTAAACGGCAATTGCAACACTGTTTGAAAGGTTTAAACTTCTGATTTCGCCAAGCATAGGAATTCTTACACAACGCTCAGGATTTTTAATAAGCAATTCTTCGGGCAACCCCTTTGTTTCTTTGCCAAAAAGCAAAAATGAGTTGTCGGGATAAGAAACGTCACTGTGAGCGCATCTGCCCTTTGTTGTGAAATAAAAATAGTTGCCACCGCTGTTTTTATTAAAAAAGTCTTCAAGATTATCGTAATAAGTTATATCAAGATAATGCCAATAATCAAGACCCGCGCGTTTTAGTTTTTTATCGTCTATTGTGAAACCCATTGGCTTTACAATATGAAGCCTCGCGCCTGTTGCGGCACAGGTTCTTGCCACGTTGCCCGTGTTACCCGCAATTTCGGGTTCAACCATAACAATATTTAACCTACTCATAAAATATCACCCACAACATTTTACTATTAAAAATAACTCTTGTCAATTATATAAAAAGCGGATATAATAGTTAGGATAAGATTAACGAATATTTTAACAAAGAAATGGTGAAAATACCCCTTTAAAATCAGGTTTGGATTATTCACGATTGCTTATAGGTGATTTTATGAAAAAAATAAAAAATATTGAAGATAGAGTTTTAAAATCTTTAAAGGCGCACCACGTTGTTTACGAAACCGTAAACGGCAAAAAATATAAACTGTTAAAAACAGTTCAATGGATAAGCGCGGCGGTTTCTGCTTTTATGATTGTTTTTTTCCTTTTAGGGCAAATAATTTATTATAAAGGCTCGGCAACCGATTCAGAGAAAATGCTTAATCAGTTTTTCCCCACCGCAATTCTTTTTGCTGTTTCAACTTTAATACTTATTATCGGTGTAATTTTTTCACTTAAAAAGAAAGACCTTATAGGCGGTATACTTACAGTGTGCCCTCTTGCGGTACAACTTATAGCGCTTGTACCCGAAATGCATAATGTTCACCTTGCCCGTGCAGGACTTAACCAGAACTATTGGTGGCGTCACTTTTTGCCGTCGGTAATATGCATTGTTGCCGCTTGCTTTTGCGCATATATTGCTTTAAAGGCAAAACATATAGAAGACCGCGCATATAAAAATATGGTAGATAACATTTATGCGCAGAACAAAGATGCCGAATTAATGAGCGAAGAAGAATGGAAAGCCTTTTTAGAAACTTACGACCCGCGAAAAATTGAAGAAGAACGCCGCATGGCAAAAAAAGGCGTAAAATACAAACCGCTTATTGTTGAAGAAGAAAAACAGTAATAATAACAAAACCGTAAAGCTTTTAAAAACTTTACGGTTTTAATTTTATATACGTTTAATTATTGTTTTTTTGTTACATTTTTTTGCTAATAATATCAAAGATTTTGTACCCTTGCTTTTATAATCCCAAAAGCAAATAATCATATCACTATTCTCTACCATGGTTTTGTTCCTTATAGGCCCCGCCGCGCGTCCAAAAACATTCCATTTTGCAGGAAAGCGCTCTATTTTTAAACCGTTTTCAGCGGCATATCGCTCCCCCAATAAATCAGCACCGTTTGCACATCCTGAAACAATAATTATATCTTCTTTTATTTCAAATAAACACTCGTTAATAAAACTTTTTGCCTCTTCATAATTTGTATAATATCTACATCCCGCAATTACAACTTTCATATAAAACCTCATAAATAATTATTGATATAACTATTTTACTATATATTGATAGTAAAATCAATACTATTTATTGATAGTACATATACTTAATTATGGGTGATTCAATATGTACTATCCACGACTAAAAGATTTACGAGAAGATAAAGATTTAGTTCAAAAACAAGTTGCTGCATTTCTCGGTATAGACCAAAGGGTTTACAGCACCTATGAAACAGGAAAAAGAGAAATACCAACAAGGTTCGTTGTTTCTCTTGCCAAATTTTACAAAACCTCTACCGATTATATTTTAGGTCTTACAAACAACCGCAAGCCATACATTTAAAAACACCTCAGACATTTTCAGTCTGAGGTGTTTTTATTCATTCCACATAACTTATTAAGGCTTCGAAATTGCCGTTTAAAGTAAATTCGCCGAAATCGGCGGGTACAAAGTAACTGTCGCCCGTTTTAAACGTTTTACCATTTATACTGCCGCTTCCCGAAATAATAACAACGCTTATAAAACTGTCCTTTGTGCATAGTTTAATTTCGCCGTTTAAGGTTATAGCCTTTGCAGTAAAATAATCGCACTGTGCAACGGTTTTAATGCTGCCGCCGTTTATTATTTCTTCCTTGCCCTCTTTGTTATATTCTAAGGGTTCAAGAACACTTACCTTTGCCGCTTTTTCTAAATGCAGTTCACGGAAATTTCCGTCTTTATCCTTGCGCAAAAAGTCGTATAATCTGTAAGTAAGGTTGGAATTCTGCTGTACTTCGGCAAGTGTTACGCCTTTTCCTATGGCGTGAATTGTACCTGGGGATACAAAATAGCATTCCCCCTTTTTAACCTTTACAAACTGAAGTTTTTCTTCAATAGTACCGTCCTGAGCCATACTTAAAAGTTGTTCTTTACTAAGTTTTTCTTTTAAGCCGAAATATATTCCGCAATTTTCCTTGGCATCAATAATATACCAGACTTCCGTTTTGCCGTATTGCCCTTCGTTTTGAAGCGCGTAATCATCGCTTGGATGCACCTGAACGCTTAAAAAATCAGAAGTATCTATAAACTTTATAAGTTGCGGAAAGAATTCAAAGTGGGCAGCCTTTACGCCTAATGCCGCTTTGCCCGTTTTTTCTAAGGCTTCGCTTAAAGTAAGACCGTCAAAACTGCCGCCGCTTACTATACTCTGCCCGTCTTTATGGGCTGAAAGCACCCACGCTTCGCCTATTTTTTCGGGCGCATTTTGCGTGTATATCCTTCTTAAATTATCGCCGCTCCATATAGGGCTTTTAAAAGCAGGAATAAGCTGTAATATTTCGCTCAAAAGAATCACCTCTTTTTTAATTTTATTTCATTAAAAGATTTTTGTCAATAAATAAAAATTCCGCAAAGAAATCTCTTTGCGGAATCTTTTATTAATCTTCTTTAATTATGGCGTCGAAACCCGCCGCTTTTAATTTGTTCTGCAAATTAATTGCATTCTGCTTCACTTTAAAGGCGCCCACCTGAACGCGGTAAAGTTTGTCGCTTTGTTCAGGCACTTCTGCAATTTTCAAGTTACCAAGTTCAACAAGCGCCTCTACAATTGCTTCGGCACAAGCATCGCTGAAACTGTCGGTAATAATTATGGGCGCATCAACGCTTGAATCCATAAAACCGCATTCAAGCAACACCGCAGGCATTTTTGTTTCGCGCAATTCGTAAAAATCGGCAGTTGCCAACGGTGTGGCGCGGTTCCCTTTTAAAGACGTTTTTTCTATAAGTTTATCATATAAGAGTTTCTGGCAGCGCTTTGTATAATCGTCAACATTTGGGTATACAAACGCCATTATACCGCCGCCGCTTTCCCCGTATATTCCTGCATTATGATGTACCGAAACGTAAATATCGGCATCAAAGTCGTTTGCCTTTTTTATTCTGTCGGCAAGTTTAATTAAGGTTTCTCCTGTAGCGTCATCTATTCTTAAAAGCGAATAGCCGCTGTATTTTTTTAATTTTTCCTCAACACGTTGACAAATTCTTGAATTAAGCACCCATTCCCTTGTCTCGTTTGCATCAAACTGCTTTGATACTCTTCTGCCGGGTTCGTAATAGTAATGACCCGCATTAAGTGCAATTTTAAACACTTATATCTCTCCCTCTTTTAAATTTTTTAAAAACAAATCGGCGCGTCTTGCTTTTTCGCTGAAACTGTTGTTGTACCACCACGCCGCCATTATTGAAAGTACGCTTATTGCCATTTCTATAAATGCCAAAACTTCGTTTTCACTTACGTTTATAATACTAACGCCAAGTTTATTAAGCACATAGTTAATAACAACAATAAAAAGCATAACCGTTCGTACTATGGTATATTTACTTATTTTCATTTAAACTTCCCTCATTATGATTTATAATTTCCTGTTTTATATTATTCCTCTGCTGTACAAAAAGTTCACCGTTATTACTTATTGAAGAATATGAAAAAAGCGCTATTCCATTAATTTCTCCCCGCGCAAAAATATTTTTAAGCTGATCGGCTACCACGTTTACTCCCATTTCCCACTCGGCTTTATCGGGTTCGTTTTCGGTTCCGAGTTTATATGGTGCAAGGCCTATATATAATGAAACATTACTGTCGCTTACACACTTTATCCAATCTACAACAAGATTTTCAAAGCAGTATTTTTCTACAGGATAATTAAAGCCGAAATATATTTGCGGAATTATTACGTCTATAATACCTGCGTTACACCAAAAAGAAACGTCTGCATATAATTCGCTGTAGTTTTTATTCATATCAGCGGCGGGGCTTATTGAAAAAGTAATGTCTTTACCGCTTGAAGATATTATCTGTTTAATGCCAAGCAACATTACGTTTACGTTTGTACGTCGGTAATCTTCAAGCGATAACGGATTTTCACTGTTTTTCTTATAATCTTCATAAGTAATACTGTCAAACGAAGATGCCGTCGTAGGGTAAAAATAATCATCTAAATGTATGCCGTCAACGTTATAATTGTGAACTATTTCCCTTGTTATATTAAGTATTAAACTTTGCGCTAACGGTGATGCAGGATTAAGATAAACACCGTTATCAAGACGTGCATAATCTACGTTTTCGGCAAATGTATCAAAATGTTCACTTAATGCCGCATCTTTGCTGTGACTTAACCTGTAGGGATTTATCCAGGCGTGAAATTCAAGCGAATACTTATGCGCTGTCTCTATCATAAACCTTGTTGCATCGGTATTAAGAGAATTGCACCATTCAGCCGTAGTTAAATAGTTTGAATTATAAAAAAGCGTATCCATAGCCTTTGTATGAACATAAAGCGTATTTACACCAAGTTCGGCTGCGGTTTTACACAACTCTTCAAAGCCTTCAAAAAAACCGTTATCAGCCATATTTTCAAGTTCGTAACAACTTACCCACATTCCGTAAACATAATTTTTCTGCACTTTATTTTCCACAGCCGCCTTTTGTTGCGCACAACCCGTCAAACAACACAAACTTAAAATTAATGCTATAATTTTTTTCATATCTGTTACCCTTTTAAATAGAATTCAAAGTCTAAACCGTTTACTGTAACAGGCGCCGTTGTTTTCAGCGTTATCCCTGCGCCTGTACACAAAAACGGCGGAATATACACACTTTTTCTACCGTTTGAATTTTTTATCAGAAAGTTTTCGCCTTTTTTTGTTTTTGTAAAAATATTGGCTGTAACATAATTTTTGTTTTCCATATCAACACTTATTTTTTTAAGTAAACAATTTCTTTTGTCAGGACTTATAAGCGCAGAAGAAAGTTGCACCGAAATAGGTTTTTCTTTGCACACGTCGTAATCGGTAAACACGCTGTCGGTATTTTTTTCTTCACAGAACTCGGTTATATACATTTCGCCGCAGTAACTTTTGCCAATACTTCCCACAACCGCATAAAGTTTAGAAGCAACCGCATAAATGCTGTACAGCCAAACGTTTTCGGGCATTTCCCACACAAACCAATTAAGACTACCGTTTTTCGATGCTGTGTTTTTCATACCGGATAAATACCTGAACCCACTGATTAAAGCATCCATTACATAAATTTTATTATTAATATATAAGAAGTAATAACCTTCAAATGCGGTAGCTGTAACCATTGTTTTATCAACAGGTTTTTCTTTAAGGCTGTTTGCAATATCATCTGAAAGCACGTACACGCTTCCTTCGGTATAACTGTTTGTTCCGTACAAACAGTACACAAAACCGTCCGAATTGTACCAGACGAGTCGGTTAGTACAAAAAGCAATACTTTTTGGACAATCACAACCAATACTGCTGTTCACCGTCATTAAAGTGTACTTCAGCGTTTTCAAATCTGCCTTTAACTTGTTATTAATAATTTCATTTATATCATAATAACCGCTTTCTTCCATTCTTAACCTGTATATTTCGTTTTCTTTAAATAAAAACAAATATCGGTTTTGTGAAGCCACAGCAGTAAGCGCGTACATTTTTTCTCCAACAGGAATAGAAGCGCTTTCATTAAAATAAAAATGATTATCTTTTCCGCTGTAGAACAACCTGTTGCAACTGTTGAAATTGCCAACCCTTAAAAGCCTGTCATCGAAATATATTTCACTTACGTTACTGCTGAAAAGTTCATAAGCCTTATCGTTATCATATTTATAAGCCGTAACCTTTAATACGTTTTCGCTTTTTGTAATAGGGTATCCGTAAGGTTCGTTTTCGTGTGTAAAGAAAAACTTGCCGTTTACTCGGTCCAATTCTATACCAACGGTTTTACCAAACACGTCTATTTCTTTATAGTTTTCGTTTTCGCCAAACACAACACTTTTGGTTTCCGCAATGGAAAGCGCGTACTCAATTTTCACAATTTCGTCTTTTTGCGTTGATACCTTATTGTAGGGTAAATAAAAAGTATCCGATAATCCGTCGCAAGAATAATAAGCGCTGAAAGCGCCGTTTACAATATTTATTTCTTCAAGAGTTTCCTCGTCTTTACCTACGTATCTGCCCAATTCAAGCGCTTTGGCGTAATTATTTCCTTTGCCGTATCTTAAAATAACGGGAGTATAAAATTTCTTTTTATCAATTTCTATCCATTTTTCAAAATTACTGTCGAGTTCAAAGTAAAAAATCTTTCTTTCAACTGCAGTTTCTGTAGGCACTTCAACCGTAAGCACCGTAAAAATACCGCTGCCCATTATTTTTTCTCCAAAAACAAACATAATATTTGTAATGTTTGGCATAGAACCGCCCGAGGGTACTGAATAAGTAAACCACTCAAGCATTTTTCTGTTACCGTTTTTATCCGATAAATAATAACAAACCGAAACATGTCCGCTTGGTCTTGCTTCGCAAATAGCGCCGATTTTGCAATAATCCAAAGCCTTAAATGGCGGCAGATTTCTTTCGTAAGCCCTTAAATAATTATATTCTCTGTCATACCGTTTTAACACTGAATTTTTATTAAGCAAACCTGGACGGTTTTTAAGCGAACCGTCAGGGCTCCATATATTCACAGCCTCGCTTAACTGATTTTCACTAACAAACTCTAACGCATTGGCTGAATTTACACCTTTAAAACTATCAATATGTTTGGTAAAATTCGGCAGCGGTTTTATTTTACTGTATTTCAAAAAAATCACTTCCTTTTAAACAGGAATACTGTTTTTAACAACGCTTATATTACTTAAAGCCTTAGCGCGTTTTAAATTGTAAATCTCGGTTAATTCGTTTTGCTTTTGAACGTCCATAGCGCCTGCCGCTATAAGCCTTGCCACACCGTAAACAACTGCATCGGCAACAAGCGGAGTAAGCGATATTTGTGCAGAAAGACTGTTTACCGCACAAAGAGAAAATTCCCATAAAACCTGATTAACCGTAAATAAAGCGTTTCTTTTGGCAACATCGTTATCGTTTATATACTCTTCAAGAATTTCGCGGCCCGAAAGTGAACACGCCATTTCATATATTGTTTTTGCTGTCATCTGTTTTCTCCTTAATTTCTTTTTTGTCGGTAATGTACGCAGTGAATTTTTTATTTTTACACTCTTCGGCATCAAAAGGAAAATACCATCTGCCAAAGTTATCTTCAATGCATATATTTCGTTTTCCGTATTTTGAAATACAAAAATCCAGCCAACCCAAAGCCACACTGCAAAGAAAGTTTTTATAGCGGTTTTTAAGTGATTTAAGCGAAATATCAACGGTGTTCTGTGCCATAGAAACCGCCGCGCTGTTATTTGAAGGCAAAAGCGAATAAAGAACTCCTGCCGCCGAACACGATTCTATAGTGTTGTTTATAAGCGTTTCAATATTACGTTCAAAATTAGATGAAAAATCGGGCGGAGTAACGAAATTTATAGCGCCTTTAACGTCTTCGTTAGAACCGTATACCTTTATTATCTGACCCGGATCATTTGTAATATCGCCCACAACAGTATCACCGTTAACCGTCATTATAGGCATACCCATACTCATTGCCGACCACACCGATGCCGTAATCATACGGTTAATGGCTATCTGATTAGGGATAATATGGTTTATTTCGCTTTCACCGTAAGCGCATCCGTCTTTTTCTTCCCACGCAAAAACGTTTATCGGATACCTTGTAAGACCTGTATCAAATTCGCTTCTTATAACACAGCCTTCGCAAACGGTTACTGCCTTAACCGTAGTTTTTTCACCGTTTATTTCTTTAAAGAATTTTGTAAGAACGGTAGTTTTAGAACTTGAAGTATAATCTTCCTTTATGTTTTCAAGTTGAAATTTATTTGCCCCGTAAAGTTTTGCAAGGCGCTTTACAGCAACGGTATCTTTTTGCGTTGCTATAATTATAAAGGGTTGTTTTTGCACGTCGTTTAAAGTATTATCGGCAAAGCAAACGTCTTCACAATTAAGCACCTCACACTCAATATCACCTAGGTTCGATACACCGTTTTCCCAATACATATAAAGAATACCGGTCCCTGTTATAAAACTCTTTTTTAACAACGCAGTAAGTTTTTCTTCAAGACAAAGCCTGTAGGCAGAAGTTTTATAATATGATGTAAGCATATCGCTTATAAGTCCGCTGCGGCTTTTTGCATCAATATCACCAAGAGTGTTTCGCTTTTCTTCTGCCAACTCTTTTTTAAGCGTCTTTACCTTGTTTTTGGTAATTTCGGTATTGTTTACTCCTTCGGCGCTAAAGGTCATTTCACCCTTTATTTCGCTAATCATACCCATTTTGTAGTCACCGATTCGTTTTATAATGTTATGCCTTACAAGAGGTCGGTGAGGTGTAGAGGAAGTACCGTACCATTGATCCCCGCTGAAAAAACGTTCATTCATTCGGTTTTGTTCGTACATGCCTCTTTTAAATAATGTTGATTTATATTCAAGTGAGCGTTTATACTCTTCAAAAATTTCTGTTGGAGTATTTCCCATTTATATCCTCCTTTTTTAAAAAGGCAGGGCATTCAGCCCTGCCCCATTTACGTTTTATACAACAGTTACAGTTGCTATTTCAGAATTAACAGAAGCAAGTGAATCAATAATTACCTTTACAAAGTAATAATAAGTACCCTTGCCCAGCTCATCATCAAGCGCCATCTGGCTGTTACATTCATTCTTAATTTTTACAGCGCCTGTACCGTTTGCGTTACAAGCGTACCACTGATAAGAAAGCGTTGTGCCTTCGGCAGAAGTAGCAGTAACCCTTAAGGACTGTGTAATATTGCCTTCAGTTACTGTAACGTCGGCTGGCTGAGCAGTAATATTAACTTCAGGTGAAACCCAAGCCCAGATACCGTCAAGACCGCTGTTCTTTACAAATACGTCGTAGTAAACTCGGTAATCGAATTTATATGCATCAGCATCAAGATTCTGTTCAGGGGTAAAAACACGCATTTTTTCGGTCTTTTTAACAAGATGCGCGCCGTTTTTGGGACAAACCATCATATAAACTTCTCTTGCCTTGTCTTCGGGTGCAAATCCGCCCTTTTCATCGGCATAGAAACGGTATGCGGTCTTCATTCTTTCGCTTACAACGGGAATAAGTGCCACACCGTTCAAAGATTTAACCTTAAGGTTAACTTCACCCTGCTTGAAATCGGCAACGTTAATCATGTGCGCTATTTCGGTGCTGTTGTTAAGTTTTGCATAAAGACAACTGTCTATAAAAGCAACCAACTCTTCATCGTAACCTACAACAGCCTGTACCTGTTCAATAAGAGCGCAAAGAGAAGCAAACGGCTTTTCGGTATCGCCTTCAATAGTATTACTGCGGCTCATAGCAAGACCTGCAAGTTTAGAAATTACGTAAGCATCGCATTCAGGAACAACTTTAGTACGAACGTATTCGCCAAGAATACCGCCCGCAAGTTTTGCAATACCTGCTTCATCAAGGTCTTCACGGTCAATCTGAAGACTTCTTGCGCGGTCCATCTTCATTGTGTAAGATGTGTTAGCAACAGTAATAGCGCCGCGTGAAAAACCTGTATCACGGTCATAATCGGCTAATCCCTGAAAATCAATATCAGGAATCATAACGGTTTTTGCGCCAACGAATTTTGCGCCGAATGCGTTATCGGTAAAAAATCCTGTTGCGCTTTTGCTTACAAACAACTTATCAAGTTCGTTTGAATAAGTTGTAACGGTTTCAATAGAATTAATAGACATTTAAATTTTTCTCCTTTTCTTATCTCCATAAGCCCTTTAAAAATTCAACGCTTTCAAAAGATAAATCTCTTACATTTTTCATTGAACCGGTGCTGGAGATTTCATTTTCTTTTCTTTTAATTTTTTGGTTTTCTGCATTAAGTTCAAGTAATGCCCTATAACGCAAATATTCATCAAGAAGACTTCGGTTGTTCTGCTGAGCCGAAATTTTAACGCTTTCAGGCAAAGCAAGAACGTCTGTATCAGGAAAATACTTTTTAAATTCGGCATCGTTATCATTTGCCGTTATTGCAGCCTTTTCAAGGTTTAATATATGCAATGCCATTTCTTCACTTCCGCCGCACTTTTCCACAAGCTCTTTTTTTCTTTTTTCTGTCCTTGAAATCTCTAATGCGTCAAGAAGTTCGGGTACGCTTATATTATCCGCTTTGGCAAAATCAACAAGCCTTTGGTAGTTTTCCTTTGCAGACTTAAAGATATATGCATCTTTGCAAAGTGTTGCCGCTTCCTTTAAATCAAATTTTCTTTTTTCTCCGTCAATATCAACACAAACACTAACGTTTTCGTCTGTGCATTCTTTAATTTCTTTTTCCATAAATTCATCCTCGTGCCATACCGTCATAATTTAAAAAATCGGCATATTCTTTGGGCAATTCGCGCTCAAACGTAATATTGTTTGCCGTAGGTCCTTTTTTTAAATTATCGTCAGAACCAAAAAAGTATCCGAAAATAAAACCCAAAGCAAACATCAAAATGCAGGTAATTATAAAACAATAAATCAACATTCGTCCCATCTCTTCAATAAAATTTTTCTTTCGGCTGTAGCCGATATTTCGCCTTTTGTATCGCCGTAAGGTTTAACGTCGCAAAACGCATACCGCAGCGCGTCCATCAAATGATTATCTTTATCCTTAGGCAACCTCATAGAATTACCGTTAAGTTTTTCTGAATAAACGTAACCCGATAATTCCTTAATTGTATTAATGCATTTCTTATCAACAAGGATTTTATACTCGCTGATTCTGGCAATACCGTTTAAAATGCTGTCAGGTCCTTTTTGTGACGGCGCAATTCTTAATATTCCGCACCGTCTTAAATCTTCATTCGATTTAGGTTCGGCGCAATCGGCGCGAATACGTTCCTTTGCATATCCGCGTTTTTTTATTTCTGCGGCAATTTCGCTGTTAAGCATTCCTTTTTTGCAAAACTCATCAAAAACGTAAATTATTCTTTTATTGTTATTCACGTAAAAGGCTATAAAGGCAGTAGGATCGTTAACGTAACCGTAATCAAGTCCGAAATACGCTTTCCATTCACCTTCATTTAAATCCGGCGGAATATCTGCTACCTCAAAATTTTCAAATACACGACCTTCGCTTATCCCCCATTCACCAAGTCCCGCAACGGCATATTTACTTGCGTTACTAAGTTTCATAGCCTCGAACACCGCTTTATCGGTATCGTCAAGAAACTCATTACACAAATAATTGGTAGAAAAGGTTTCAACGTTTTTACTAGCTTCATCAAAAAATCTTTTTTTCAGCCAATGTTCCTTACTCCATGGGTTAAAGGTTATTGTAGTTTGCTTAAAAAGACCTTTCGGGATACTTCCGCGCGGTACCGATAAATCCAATTTTTCGAAATCTGCTTCGCTTTCAATTTCAAACGCTTCTTCTATCCATACAAAATTAAGATATCCGTGACTAACGGTGGTGGATGCAAGTTTTAAAACGTCATCAAACCCGCGAAACAATATTTTTTGTCCTGTAGGCAAATAGGTCATTTCCATAGGCGAAACCGTGCTTTTCCAAAGGTGCGAACAACCAAGGCGCTCCTGTGCCCACAAAAGCTGTGCAAAGGTGCTGTCGCGGTGAGTGTTCATAACAGCGCGTACCACTAAAAGATTACTTTCTTTATACCTCATAATTCGGTAAATAAAATTAAGTGCCGTAACGCTGGATTTTTTAGAACCTTTACCGCCTTTCAATACCCTATACCGTTTTTTACAATTCCAGAAACGGTTATAGCCACCACCTATCGCATCAGCCGTCATTATCTGGCACATTATCTATAATGGTCACCCTTTCATCAGTTTTAGAAACCTCCTCCTCGGTCATATTACGTATTTCTTTAATAGCGTTCATATCACCTGCGGTGGCCTTTTTGTAAAGTGCAACTAAAATTAAAGTTTCTTTTGTAGGAGAAGAAAAACAAAAACCGTCCTTTTGCAAATACTCTTTTTCTTTTAAAGTAAGCGGCATTTTTAATAGTTTTTTCATTTGTGTTTTTGTTTTTGCCTGCACTTTAACTTCCTCCTTCGCACCGCTTGATTATTTTATAAAATCAAATAAAAATCGGTGCTTTGTCTTGCTCGAGCATTTTTTATTATATAGGCTTAATTTGCGACATTCACCGACATCTTTTAAAACTTTTACCTATTTTTACCATAACAAATGTTAATAACTCACCATTTTTTACCCGAAAAATGTTGATAACTCGGTGCATAACTTTAAAACTTCGCATAAGTTGGGTGCATAACTCGGTTTATAACTCTAAAATATTATGTAAACGCAAGAATTTTCTGTCGATTTTTTTAGAAAAAGCAAAAAACCTGTATTCTGCTTTAAAACAGAATACAGGTTTTTTATAGTTTTTTATTAAATTTTATTTAATTATAAGTTTGTAAAGTTTAACAAGGTCAATAGCGTTAATTCTTCTGTTAGAATCTACGTCGGCATTATTTAAAACCTCTACGTCGTGACCGGCAAGATAACGTTTAAGTCTTGCAAGGTCGGCGGCGTCTATAGAACCGTTTCCGTCAACGTCACCCTTTAAATTACTTACAGTAGCATCGTTCATTTTAGCATAAAGAGTACGGTTAGAATTATACGAAGTACCGCTGTAAACAGTAGAAAGTGTTGCATCGGTGCACCAACCGCCAAAGGTTTTGCCAACTGCTTCGGGCGAAACGGGTTTAACAAGAGTTGTACCTTTGGTACCTATACTTGCAACTATTTGCTTATCAACACTCATAGTGTTAAAAAGCACACAAACCTGATTACTTGCAAGTGCAGTAACAGTAACGTCATCAATGTAAATTTTAACACTTGTTGCTCTTTGCGGAACAACTGCTAAACCTAACTCTGTGCTGTTTGCATTTGAAGTAAAGTATACTGCCGCTTTTTTCCATTCAGCGGTAGTGCCTTCCACGGTAAATCCGTCCATTGTTACAACAGAATCAGTACCGCCTAACAATACAGGTTTTATTTCAGAAGAAGTATTCTCTACAGCGTAATAATAGAACTCAAGTACATAAGTTGTAGCGGTTTCGCATTCGCCTATAGCCGCATAATTAACATCTCCGGCATTTTCGCCAAGCGCTATATCTAAACCTAACGACACCGCGCCGCTTTTAGCAAAATCCGTTGTGAAATTCATTCCGCTTGAAACTTCATTTTCAATATATTCAAAATTCTGTGTTTTACTCCATTTAACGTAAAGGGTTTTATTTGCCAATGTTTCTACAAAAGCATTTTCGGTACAAACTTCAGTAAAATCGGCATCAAGATAAATACCTTCTACAAAATGGTCTTTATAGTAAAGAGTACCGGGAATAATGTCATCACCGTAATCGGCGGCATAAGTAACACTTTGCTGTCCGTCAATAGTGCCTTCACCTGCGTTAACTGTAAGGTTTGCGCCGCCAATAGAGGCAACAACGCTTACGTCATCAAAATAAACTGTGGCATTATTGTTTGAAGTTGCATGGGCGTGTATACCAAAGTTGTTGCCGCCCGCCGCCATATTAGGAGTAAAGTATATAACCGCAGTTTTCCACGAACCAACGTCACTTGAAGTCAAAGTAATAGAGTTGTCGGTATAAGCAACGTAAGTACTGTCACTTGTTTTGGTTCCCACGGTTACGGGGTAAATAAGTATATCAGAAGACGCTGTTTCAACGTAATACTTAAAAGTAACTTTATAATACTTTTGCTTAGTGCCTTCGGTTAACGGTTCAATAGCCTTAACCGAAAACATATTTGCAGCGCCTGTTCGGGAAGAAGGATTAAATTCAATAATACTTCTTGTGTTTTTATACATCATAGATTTTTTGCCCGATGCCGCGCGTGTATTAACAACGCTGAACTTGCTTCCTTGTGTATCACTTGAAGCAGGGGTATACGATTCAAAACCTATTTTTGTGTTATCCCACGAAGCAAAAAGGAATCCGTTATTCATATCGGAGGTATAAATACCGTCAAATTTGTTGGTTAACGCGCCGTCTTTATACCAACCCGCAAAGTCGTTACCGTAACGGGTAGGAGGATTAATAGCCGCTTCACTGCCTACAAAACCGCTATACGCGGTATCGGTTAAAGTACCGCCCATAGCATTAAGCGTACCTGCTATCTGACCCTGTAGTTTAATGTTGTCAATATAAATAGAAGCGCCCGAATATTCTGCCATATAGAAAATAAGGAAAGGTGCTTTGGCAGGGCATTCAAGTGTACCTTCTTGAGAAAAATCAAGATCTACAAGACCGCTGGGAGTAAATTCATATTCAACGTGATACCAGTTTCCAATTTGTTTTGTAGCAGAACCGTTACCAACGTAAGTACCGCCGTTATCAGTTCCTTTTTTATAGGAAATAAACTTTTCTAAAGTGGTTTGCGGAGTAGCAAACGGATGCAAACCGCTTGAAGTAGTAAGTTTATAACCGTAACCTACACTTGCCCACGATTCATTATCATCAGAAAAAGTTCTTACTTCACCGTTATAAACAAAATCTCCCGATAAATGACCCGAAGAAACCATATAATCAAAAGAAAGTTTATATGTAACACCGTTTTGCAGAATAACGGGTTCAGGTCCGTTTTCTGTATATACGTGAAGCGCATTACCGCCGGCGGTTGACCAGGTGTCTATAGAACCTTTGTGATAGTTCCAGGCTTTAGCGCTGCTGTTAACAACACTGTTTGCGTCGCTTCCCTTTTCTTTTATAGGATTATCGCTTATAGAACCCGAAGACCACGAACCGTTGTAATAAGAAAGTGCGTGGTTTGCATCCTTCTGCCAGGTAGAAAGCGAACCGCTAAAACGGGTTTTAAGGCCGTCGTCTTCAAAAGTGAACAAAACTGCGGTTTCACCCGTATTGTCAAGTTCAGCAATAGTACCTGCGCTTACGGGAACAACAAGCATTCCCAAAGCAACCGCAAGAACTAAAACCACACTCAAAAATTTTTTCATATTACTTCCTCCTAAAACCATAAATGGCACACATAAACAATACACACAATTATACACTATAATTATATTTTAAATTTCTGCTAATGTCAATAATAAAAAACCTTTTCAACTAAAATTGAAAAGGTTTTTGTTTTATTCTTCTGTTTCTGCTTCGTCTGTCGTTTGCTCGTCGGCATCAAATTCATATACCGCTATCGGTTCTTCAGCCGCTTTTAACTTCTTAACAATGGTTATAACGCCAACTGTTGCAGCAGCCGCTAAAACTACAGCGCCTGTGCCTATTAATACTTTTTGTGTAACTGAAAGGTTTTTCATAACTTTGCCCTCCTTAATATATTTTAATTTTACCACATTTTAATAAGTTTTGCAACAACAATTAAAAATTGACATTTTTCTTGTTTTTTGGTATTATTATATTATAATGGCATAGGTTAGCCAAAACATTTAAACCCGAACCAGCCTAAAAGGGCGGGTTTAAGGCGTATTTTGGCTCTTTGTCGCACATAGGCGATAGCCTTATGTGTTTCGCATCACCAAAATCCACTCATAAAACCGCACCTTTTAGGTCGGAGA
>JAZUPW010000026.1:0-13434 GCA_045605385.1 Acutalibacteraceae bacterium | reverse complement strand
AGTTCTGTGTACTCCGGAATAACCTTGCTCGTGTTCTAAAGGCGTGATTTTCTCAACATACCGTCCCTCGAGCTTTCCCACGAAAATATTATATCATGGTTTCGTGTTGTTGTGTGTGACGGCAAGTCATGCGCTGTTCTGGGGATTCGGCGTTTCTCTTTATTAATATGAAGGTGTATAATTATGGTTGGTTTAAAAAAACAGGTTAGATTACTTTTTATTCCTATTATTAATTGCTCAATAATTTTTATAATTGTTTTCAAAAATAAATATTTTTTAAAACACGGTTGGCAATTCAAATTATTCCCCTATCTTTTAGCCTCTGTCGTGCTTTATTTACCATTTTTGATTATAAATGAAAGTTTTTTAATACCGTATTTCCAACATTTTATCGAGATATATGGTTATTCATGGGTTATTACTTTAATTTCATTTTATCCTTTTTCCGTTATTGCTTCTGCACTACTGTTATTCGCCCAAAAAAGATTAATAAAACCAGAACACAAAGAAATATTTGAGAACACATGAAAACAACACAAGACGGTAACACAGGGGGACGCTTCTGTGTTGACGAAGCGGCTTAATTGAAGAAAAGTAATAAAAAACTGACAGAAAAATTTTCTGTCAGTTTTTTCTTGCGCTGTTTTTGTATTTTACAGCGGTAATTCCGAACTTTCTTTTAAAAAGTCTTGAAAAATAATTATAGTTTTCAAAACCCGTGCTAAGTGCAATTTCATAAAGACTTAAATTTGAAGTTACCAAAAGACTTTTGGCATTTTCAAGCCTTACGTTGTTAAGATACTCACAAAAGGTTTGTCCCGTTTCTTTTTTAAAAAGCGAAGCGGTATATTCTTTGGAAAGATTTACCTGCTTTGCGGCGCTGTTTAGCGAAATAGGTTTGCCGAGGTTTGCATTTATATAGTTTATAAGGCTAACTATATGGTTGTTTTTACTTACTGCAGATATTTGATTTATTATTTCAAAAAGAATATAGTTCAGCATATTAATGCATTTTTGCTTAGAAAAGTAAAGTTCGTTCAGGTGCGTAAAAGGGTAGGCGCAAACAAGGCTTACAATTTCGTTGTTAATAACGCCCGGTAAAAATATATCGGTGTCAATATTATTATATAGCGAAAAATTAAAGCTTACAAAATGTATTGGCATATTAAGACCTAATCGGGAACGCAGAGTATAAGGTTTAAAAAGCAGAGCATCACCGCTTTTTAAATTATACTCTTTACCGTTTGAAGTGTAGGTCATATTACCGCTTACAACAAAGGTAAGGTCGTAATAATTTACCGAGCAGGTATTCATTTGTGTTGAATGATCTTCATTAACGTTACAGTAATGAACAAGGTCTTTAACTAAATAATTTTCCATAATCCACCTTAATATTGTGCTAAAAATATTATAAAAATAATAACAATGTGCATTGAATGTTACGCGCTATAATGTTATTATATAAAAGAAGCTCCCATTTGTAAATATTAAAATAAGGAGAATTTTTTATGAAACTTTTAATTGTTGGCGACGTTTGTCCTACAGACACTACTAATCCTTTGTTTGAAAAAGGCGAAAAAGAGGTTCTTTTCGGCGATTTTTTAAACGTGTTTAAAGCGCACGATTTTTCCTTTGTAAACCTTGAGTGCGCCTTAACAAACAGCGAAAACAGAATTGAAAAGTTTGGTCCTAACCTAAAGGCGTGTAAAAACACCGCTAACGTATTAAAGGAAGTTGGCGTTAATCTTTGCTGTCTTAGCAACAATCACATATTCGACTACGGTATTGAGGGATATCGCGATACCGTTGCCGCTTTAGATGAAGCGGGTATTGATTACACCGGTTTTGGTGAGAATTATGAAGATTCAAGAAAAAATTACAGTTTTAAAGACGGCGACAAAACAATAACTATTGTAAACGTTTGTGAACACGAATATTCGTATGCTTTGCCTGATAGAATGGGTGCGCGTCCGTTTGATGCTTTTGATACTCTTGATGATATAAGAAAAGCAAAAGAAACAAGTGATATTGTAATTGTTGTTTACCACGGCGGTAAAGAGCATTGCCGTTATCCCTCGCCACGACTTCGCAAGGTTTGTCAGGCTATGGTAAAAGCAGGTGCCGACCTTGTTACAACACAGCACAGCCATTGCATAGGCTGTTATGAAAACTTTGAGGGCAGCCATATTATGTATGGGCAGGGTAACTTCCACTTTGTAAAACTTGCGAGTGAAAAGGCAAGAGCAACATGGGAAACCTCACTTGCTATTTCTTATGATACTAAGGAGAATACCGTAGAGTTTATTCCTCACCGTAACAACGATTTCGGTATTGAACTTGCAAAGGGCGAAGAAAAAGCGCAGATTATGGCAGAATTTAAGGAACGTAACGAGTCGCTCTTGAACGGTAACTGGAAAGATGGCTGGCACGCATTCTGTGAAGATTTTAAGGGTATGTATATAAAGGTTGTAAAAAATGCTCAAAGTGAAAACGCAAGTAAGTTTGATAACGACATTTTCGGTCATTATCTTGATTGCGAAGCGCATACTGACGTTTGGCGCGAACTTTTCCCCACCGCCAACCAGACTAATGAAAAGTAAATATAACATTAAGACTGTCTTGCCAAACGTCAAGGCAGCTTTTTGTTTGTAATTTGTTGGAAAAATCTTTACATCAATAGTATTTAATGTTATAATTTTTTTATTAAATATTTTAATATTTAATAACAGGAGGAAATGTTATGAAAAGGTTTTTGAGTATAGCGCTTTGTTTTGTACTTGCTGTTACGGCATTTATTTTGCCTGTTTCTGCGACAACGAGCGCAAGTGTTGTTTACCTTGTAAACGGCAATACTTATGCTACGGTTGATGGTCTTAATGCGGGTAGTATTTATGCGCCCGACAGAATGGCAGAAAATATACCTGGCGGTAAATATTTTGCAGGTTGGCAAAACGAAAAAGGTGAATATATTTTAAAGGACGGTCTTACTCTTGTTTCGGGTGAGAATAAACTTATTGCCGTTTTTAAGGATTATCCCGAAAAAGTTGATGCTAATATTTCTTATAGCGCAGATTTTGCCGCTATGCCGAGTTTTGATGAAAACGGCGAGAATTATTTAAACTATACCGACGTT
The DNA here is from genome assembly GCA_045605385.1 of Acutalibacteraceae bacterium. GTDB lineage: Bacteria > Bacillota > Clostridia > Oscillospirales > Acutalibacteraceae > SIG607. Next base: position 10,301 of record JAZUPW010000026.1, on the reverse strand, counting down.
TACAATGGATATGCGCCTAAAGATTACGTAAGTGAAAACGGCGAAAGCTTTTTAAAATTTCATAATCACGTGACCTGGAGTTCCTTTGTTTATATGCAGCTTGTGGATGATGACGGTGCCGCAATTCAATTAAAGAAGAATACAAAATATTTTGTAACGGTTACATATAAACTTCCGCGTATGCAAGGTGTGGGAGTCTTACATGCTGTTGCTGGCTTGCACCTTGATAACCGCGACAGCATTACTAAAACCTGGCAGGGTATATCGCAACGTGTGGGCTCTTTAATTGAAACAAGTGACCCGTCTTTTGATATTAACAATCCTGCGTGGGTTTGGACCTGGACTAAAAACGGACATTGCGAATGGTACATTGAAGCGGCTTCGACCCAGTGGCATACCGCTAAATTCGAATTTACAACAACCGACTTTAACGGATTTTTGCCCACCGCTATTGTAGGAACAAGTCTTGCGGCGGCTACAGATGCGGGCAATGGTGAATTTTGGATAAAGAATATTGAAATAAAAGATGAAAATTATACCGAGCCTGTGACGGTTAATTACTATGTAAACGGTGCTTTAGAAGAAAGCTTTGAAAAGAAACTTGGTGCCGCGCCTTACGTTCCCGAACGCCTTCCCAAAACCGATGCTCCAGATGGCAAGTATTTTGCGGGTTGGGGCGATAAGGACGGAAATATTCTTGAAAATTTCAGCGTTAGCGGTACAGAACTTAACCTTTATGCTGTATATAAAGATTATCAGACATCCTTTGTTATGGATATGACCGATACCTACACAGCGGGCAACACAGTTAAATACGCTTCCTTTGTTGCTAATGATGCTAAGGGTGAGTATTCGGGTGTTATCGACCGCGGCGGTTGGTCTTACCGCGGCTTTGAAAGCGAGGGCGCGGCGTTTTATGCAACGGCTTCTTGGGGACAAGGCGGAAGCTTTTTACTTAACGATAAAGACGGTAATGCCTTTTTGGCAGAACCGAATACCGCGTATAAAATTACGGTTGAATATAAGGTTGCCGATATTGTAACAGCCGACGAGGTACCTGCCTTTGCCGACGGCACTTCTTACAGTGGCGGCTCGGTTAGTATTTCGGTTGGTATTGGTATGCCGATAAATGTTCGCAACGATTTACAGAATAAAAACTTTAATTCAAAAAGTGAAACTACAACGTACAAGGCAGTTACCGACTGGATAACTGAAGAGTACGTTATTGAAACGGGCGACCTTGTTGGTGAAGCCGCTGTTGTGGGTATTAACATTAGTTGTACAGGCGTTCCGCCGCTTAGAACGGCTACAGGCATTTCTCATGCTGATCCTGGGGATAAGAGTTACGGGCTTAACAAAATTATTGTAAGAAAAGTAACCGTTGAAAAGAACCCCACCGTTACTTTTGCCGATAAAGACGGCAACGTACTTGCAATAAAAACCTATAACTTTAACGAAAAAATTGATTTTTCAAACATACTGAACGGTAACGATATTTTATATGCCGACGGCACGGGATACACCGCAAAGGAAATTTCATGGTATGCCGATAAAGAATTAACGCAAAAATTAGACGTTAATAATACCGTTGCAAAGGCGGGGGACAGCGTTATTTATGCTGATATTACCCCCTTAACCGAAAAGAAACAGGGACAGGTAAGTTTTTACGGCTTTGAAGAAAGAAAAGCAAGTATATCAGGCTATAGCCTTGTAAGCGGATTTGGTAGTAACGTTGCGCTTAAATCAAGCGGTACACAAACACAAATTAATATTGCGCCCAACGTATTTCTTGACGATAAGTGCGCTTATTCGGTAGAGTTTTACTACAAGGGAAGCGGTATTTTAAAATTAAACGAAACTACAGTTACTCTTGAAAACGCTAACGATTGGACAAAGAAATCTGCCGTTGTTTACTCGCTTGAGCGCGTAATAAAAATGACGGTGGAAAGCGGTAATTTAACTGTAGATGCTTTTAGTGTTAATAACACGGTATCTATGAGCGGCGCAAGTATATTGAACCAAGAAAACGAAACACTTATAAATAAACAGGCTATAAGAATTTACGCTTCATACTATGCTGATGAAGAAATAGCCGAACGCGGCATTATAATTGTTAAAGGCGATGCAGAGAAACACATTACCGAAAACAGTGAAAACGCAATTGTAACTTCTAAAACCGATAATTTCGATATTTGTTGGAAACAGGAAGACGGCGAAATTACCTTTAGTAATTACATAACTGATTTTGATTTAAGCGATACAAGATATCTAACCGTAAGAGCTTATATTGTTACTGCCGACGGAAACAAGTTCTACAGCACACAAACAAGTTACAGTGTGGCAGATATTAAAGAAATATACACTTTAAACGAAAAGAATACAACCTATTCTTTTGCTGATAAGGACGTTTTGGATTTAGTAAAGATAAACGGCGCTTATGAAACTTTAAGCGGCGGTGTAACCCTTGACTGGACTGCTTCTACAGTAGTTGTAAGCGCTTATTGTGTTGGCGAAATGGAATTTATTATTCACGTGCCGGGTGCTATGGATAACCAGACTTATGCCGTTTACGTAGACGGTGAACGTTTGCCCGGTTTCTATGAACTTGAACTGCTTAGTAAAACGCTTCAGACAGGCTTATTAAAGGTTAACGTGGGTAATAAACCAAAAGTTCATACCGTTGAGATTGTAAGAAGAGCCGAAGTAACCTTTGGTATAAGCGAGGCGGTAAGTGTTAACCTTAACGGTGAACTTGTTGATACTGCTGAAAATGACCTGCTTATTGAATTTATAGGCGACTCTATTACCTGCGGTATAGGTAATATTGATAATATGGGTAATGCCAGAAGTTGTGACGGTTCTAACGCTTATGCATTCCTTACCGCAAAGAAATTGGGTGTAGATTGGCGCATTCGTTCGCGAAGCGGTATAGGTTTCCAATACGGTAGCGGCGGCGGAAACCAAATAGAATATTCTTGGGATAAAACCTACCATATACAAAATGCCTGGAGAAGCAGCAAAACCGCTTACGTAAATAACCGCGAAGCCGATATTGTTTGTATTTATCTTGGTACAAACGATAACTGGGGTTGGCCCAAACAAACGGGTAAAACCTTAGCAGAAGATGCTGACAAAGTTGTTGCCGAAATGAAAGAAATGATAAGTATTGTAAAGAATTATAACCCCAATGCTAAAATTGTTTGGATAAACGGCGGTATGACCACCGCTTATGCGCCTTACAGTACAAGAACCATTGAAGAATTAGGCGGCGAAGCGGCAGGTTATTACATAGCCACACTCCCCGAAAACATGACCGGCGGCGGCGCAGGGCACCCCACCGTTGCACAGCACCACACAATGAGCGACGCGCTTTATAATTTCTTTATAGAAAAAGATTTAGCATAAAATTTAAGCCGACGTTTCACTTCACAAAGAAGGTTATGTAAAATTAATTAAAATGAGTATTGGGAGAAAAATTATGAAAAGAATAATATGTGTTTTGCTAAGTGTTGTTATGATTTTTTCGCTTTGTGTAACAGCTTTTGCCACTACCGAAAAATCAGAAGAAATAAAGAACAGCCTTGGAAAGTATTATAAGTTCACCTTTGGTGAAGAAGGAGATATGTTTGATTACAATTCTAAATTAAATCAGACTGTCACCTATAAAAACAACACATTTTATCCTTTCTGGAGTTATACCGATAAAAATGCAACAAATTCGGCTAACTATAAAACCATGACCGACTCAAGTGGTAAAAATGGCGTTGACGTTCTTGAGTTAAAACTAACCGATACCGCTTATTTTACACCCCTTACAAGCGAGGGCAAGCCTTTTGAAACTCAGCCGGGTAAAACCTACGTTGTTAAGATTAATGCATATATGGAAACCGAAATTGCTTATTCACAAGCAGGGATTTTACTTGCAGGTGCTAACGAACGCTGTAATGCTTGGTATGAAAATTATTATAATGATAACCGTGAGGTTACTACTGTTGGTTGCGAGGGCGAAGATAGTGTAGAAAAAATTGTTTATCTTTCAAACAGTAAAGTATCTAACGCAAACCAATCTGTTTATGCTGCGGGTCTTACTCTTAACAACGGTAACTCCTGGGCACAGGGTCACAAAGGTATTTATACCGATACGGCAAGCGTTATTAACAAAACTAAATATTTAGCCGTGCCTTCGGCAGAAGACAATAAAGGCTATGCTGTTTATGATGCAGCTAACGATAGCTACAGTTTTAATGTTCCGCTTTATAAAAAGTCTGATATGTCACCTATAGATGCCGATGGCAACGGAGTTCAAGACACAAAGAAGCTTAATAACTATTTGTCCTTACGTTTCTCAGGCGGTACTTATACCGATAGTGCTACAGGTACGGTTTATCCCTTTACATATAGCATTGAATCTATTGAAATCTGGGAAAACGGTTATACACCGGGCGTTGATATGATAGTTGACGGCGAGGTTGTAAAGAGTGTTGACGGAGAAAACAGAGATAATATTCCTTATTTTATTCCAACCGCGCCCGAAGGTAAGTATTTCTCGGGTTGGTATACCGATAAGGAATGCAAAAATATCGTAGATACTACACAACTTTTGCCTCCGAGTGTGGTTAAACTTTACGCTGGCTTTAAGTCTTACAGCAACTCCTTTACCATGGATATGCTTAATACAAACACCTTAGCGGGAAAACTTGTTTATCCTACCTGTATTACAGGCGATGCAAAGGGTGAATATTTAAGCCACGTTGACCGTATGGGTTGGACCTTTAAAAAATTCACCGGTGACGGCGCTGAATTTTACGTAACACAGCCTTGGGGCGGCAGAGGCGCAATGCTTCTTAGCGACCAAAACAACGAGGTTTACGTAGCAGAAGAAAACACCTCTTACAAAATTACCATTGAATATAAGGTAGCCGATATTATAACGGCAGAAGAGGTTGGTACCTTGCCCGACGGCAGCACCTATGCGGGCGGTTACGTTTCCTTTAACGTTGGTATTGGTATGCGTGAAAGCGCAAGAAGAGATTTACAGAACATTGCCTTTACTTATGCAACAAGCGATAAAAAGTATACCGAGGTTACCGATTGGATAACCGAAGAGTATACTATTGAAACAGGCTCTTTTGCAGGAGTTATGCCCGTAATTGGCGTAAACGTTTATTCGGCAACGCTTCCTAACAGATACGATGCTAATGGAAATAAAATTTCTTCAGAACCCGGAGATAGCCAATTTGGTTATAACAAACTTGTTGTAAAGAGCATAAAGATAGAAAAAAATCCTGAAATTAACTTTGGTGGCGCTTCGGTGCTTACCCCCGAAGCAGAAGAAGTGGCTGAATCTCAGGCTATTAGGGTTTATGCTTCTTATAACAGCAATGCAGACATAACCGAACGTGGATTTTTAATTTATAAGGGTGATAGCCAAAATCTTCTTACTGAATATACCGAAGGCGTTTTCAAGGTATCTAAAACAGATAATTTTGATGTTTGTTGGAATCAAACCGATACAACTACCACCTTTAGTTATTACGTTAAGGATTTTGATATTAACGATACAAGAGCCTTTACAGTTCGCGCGTATATAAAAACGAGTGACGGAAAAATTTATTCTACCGAGCAAAAGACTTATTCGGTAGAATATATAAAGAGGTATAACGAGTTGACCAATAATACGTATTACTTTAGTGATGAAAACGTGCTTGAAAAGGTTAAAATTCAGGGCGCATACAGAAAACTTGACGATGGAATTACATTCGACTGGACGGCAAATACGGCTGTAGTTAAGGCATATTGCACAGGTACGGTTGAGTTTAAACTTCGCATTCCAAGGGACGTAGATAAGCAGTCCTATACCGTATATATAGACGGTCAGCGTGTTGACAAGGTGTTTGAACCGAAACTTAGTGATTCCGCTAAGAATGAATATACCGTAAGCGTGGATATTAGCGGAATTGGTGTTCATACCATAGAGTTTATAAGAAGATCAGAGGCAGCAAACGGTACAAGTGACCTTTTAAGTGTTACTATGAAGGGTACACTTGAAAAAGTAGAAGAAAACGAGCTTCTTATTGAATTTATAGGTGACTCTATTACCTGCGGAACGGGTAATCTTGACAAGAATAATACTTCGGCAAAATATAACGACGGAAGCCAGACTTATGCATTCTTTACTGCTAAAAAGTTGGGCGCCGACTACCGTATGCGTTCAAAAAGCGGCGCAGGTTTTGAGTATTCCTCGGGCGGAAGCCACAGCGATGAATCTTCTTGGGATTTAATGTATCCATTGCAGAACACCTTCAGAGATAAGGAAACAGCATACGTAAACAACCGTGAGGCAGATATAGTTTGTATTTACCTTGGTACTAACGACTATTGGTCGGGTTGGCAAAGTGCAACAGGTAAGTGGATGACGGGCGATGCCGACAATGCCGTTGCTCAGATGAAAGAGGTTATAGCACTTGTTAAGCAACACAATCCAAACGCTAAGGTTGTTTGGATAAACGGCGGTATGACCACCTCTTATCAAACCATAAGTGAAAGAACTATGGCGGAGCTTGGCGGCGCTGAAAACGGATATTACACCGTTTTATTACCAAACGGTAATTCGGGCGGCGCAGGACACCCAACAGTTGCCGAGCACACACAAATGGGCGAAGCCCTCTACAGCTTCCTTATAGAAAATGATTTGGCCTAAAATTAAAAAACCGAGAAGTTTAAAACTTCTCGGTTTAAATTTTATATTGCTTTGGCGCCTTCGTAATCTACGTTAAGGTTTAATACTTTCCAACTGCCAAGACCGTTCTTTTTCAAATCTTCTTTAAGATTTTCTGCAAAATCCTGATTTTCGGTAAGGCATAGGCAGGTAGGCCCTGCACCGCTTATGCAAAATGAAATGCATCCGTTATCAAAGGCGCACTTCTTTGCTGTTTCATATCCCTTTATAAGATTAAAACGGTATGGTTGATGCAGTTTATCGTCAAGCGCTAATGAAATAAGCTGTGTATCGCCGTTTTCAAGCGCCTTTAAAAGCACCGCCAAGTGCGATTCGTTAAATACGGCATCGCTGTGGGCAACGGTTTTCGGAAGTACGCTTCTTGCCAAACTTGTTTCAAGTTCAAAATCGGGAATAAGCGCCACAAAAGAAATTTTTCTGTGTATATCGTAATGCACCGAATAAGGAACGCCGTCTTTTGTAAGCGAAGCGGTAAGCCCGCCGTAAATTGCGGGGGAAAGGTTATCGGGATGTCCTTCTATTTCATTGCAAATACAAAGAATATCGTGTTTTGTAAGGTTTAAATTATACAGTTCGTTAGCCGCAAATGCGCCTGCAACTATTAAAGCCGCGCTTGAACCGAGTCCGCGTGAAACGGGAACGTCTACGTTTTCAAAAATAACCTTTACACCGGTTGCTTTCAAACCTTTTTTTGCAAGTGCTTTATTAAGGGCTACAACCGCCAAGTTGTTTTCGTTGGCATACTTTTCATCGCAGCCTTCAAATTCAAGTTTTTCACTTTTTCTAAAGGTTATTGTGTTATAAAGTGTAAAAGCACAGCCTACGCTGTCAAATCCGGGACCTAAGTTTGCCGTTGTGGCAGGAACGCGTACCGTTATTTGTTCCAATTCTTTTCCTCTGCCTTTCCTTTAACGTAAGAAATTAAATCTTCTTTTTCAATAACGTCGGTATGAAGCACTTCAGCCATTTCAAGACCGCAAAGATTAGAGGGTATTATTACGCCTGTTTTCTTATTTAATTGCTCCATAACCTTAAATTCGTTAGCATCGGGGGTTTCCCCTAACGCGCTTAAAACCGAAACGGGAAATTTATAGGGCGAAGCAGTAGAAAGAATAACTGTTTTGCCTGTAAGTTCGTTAGCAAGGCTTACGTTAAATGCAACGGCGGTGTGGGTATCGCACACGTAACCCGTTTCTTTATAAACCTTATCTATAGTCTGCAAAGTTTTGGCATCGTTACAGCAACCTGCAATAAAGGTTTCTTTAATTCTGCCAAGTAAAGTATCATCTACCTTATAAAAACCTTTTTCGTTTAAGTCGCTCATATACTGCGCAATTTTTTTGTCATCGCCATCACTAAGTAAATATAAAAGGCGTTCAAGATTGCTTGAAACAAGTATATCCATAGAAGGCGAAACTGTTTTATAAAAACTTCTGCGCTTATCATAAACACCCGTATTAATAAAATCGGTAAGAATGTTGTTTGCATTTGAAGCGCAAACAAGTTTGTTTATGGGAAGTCCCATACATTTTGCAAAGTAACCTGCAAGAATATTACCAAAGTTTCCTGTGGGAACCACAAAGTTAATTTTATCGCCTACGTTTATTTCTTTTTTATCAACTAAATCGCTGTATGCCTTAAAGTAATAAACAAGCTGAGGCGCTAATCGGCCTATATTTATAGAGTTAGCGCTTGAAAAAGCAATACCGTCTACAGCGTTTTCGCTGAAGTGTGCGAAGGCTTTTTTAACGCCTGTCTGCGCATCGTCAAAATTGCCTTTAACAGCGCAAACACAAACGTTTTTACCTTTTTGTGTTACCATTTGAGCCTTCTGAACCGCGCTTACACCGTTTTCGGGGTAGAAAACTATAATGCGGACACCCTCTACGTCGTGAAAACCTTCAAGTGCGGCTTTACCTGTGTCACCGCTTGTTGCAGTAAGTATAACGGTTTCTTTTTCTTCGCCTAACAGTTTGCGCGAACCCATCATAAGCTGAGGAAGTACCGATAAAGCAACGTCTTTAAATGCGCTTGTAGGACCTCTGAAAAGTTCGGTAACAAAACGGTCGCCAACCTTAACGGTGGGGGTTAACTCATCGGTTTCAAACTTGCCCGAATAAGCCCTTTGTACCATACCGTGCATTTGCTTTTCGCCGAAATCGTCAAGCAGCGTACCAAGGATTTTTTCGCTCATTTCCATTGTGGGAAGACCTAAAACGTCTTTGTAATCAAAATTGAGTTTTGAAAAATCCTTTATCATAAAAAGTCCGCCGTCATCGGCAATGCCTTTAAGTACAGCTTCTGCGCTGTTAGCGGTTAAATTGTTGTTTCTTGTGCTGTTGTAAATCATTATTAATTCTCCTAAAGTTTTGTGCTTTTAACAAAAAGGTTCAACACGGCTTTTAAGACCTATTTTATCGGGTGTATATGCCGGAAGTTGTAAAATATCGTGGCCTGGGTAGGCGTTGCCTTCAATAAGCAGTATGTCGTTTTCACGCACACAAACGTCCCAACCAACGTAAGCAATTTGCGGAACAACCCGCGAAGCCTTATCTACAGTTTCTAAAATTTTGTCCCAGCAGGGAATAGTAAAGCCTACAATGTCGGCATTCGTATACGGATGCTTTGAATAAACAATACCGTCTTTATCGGCGGCGGGAAGCGTTACCTTGCCTGTTTCTAAATCTAACATAGCCGCCATTCCGCCCGAATTAAGGTTATCTACAAAACTGCCGTTTGCACCAATTCTCCAAAAGGCGAAAACAGGGGTACAAATACCGTCTTTAAGTATTGTAACAACCCTTACGGTGTTAACCGAAAGCGGATAAACAGATGCCATATCGGGGTGTTGAACAACAACCTCTTCAACAACGCCTTTTGGTTTTTCCTTAAGCGCTTCATAAAGCGTTTCAAGGTTAGCGCCCAGAAGGTCGTATTTTTCTACCGCCTTACCGCAAGTGCCGTCAACAGGTTTGTAAATTATGGCTTTTTTGTTTTCGCAGAATTTAATAAATTCATCGTAACTTACTTCGGTATTGGTTATCCAATCGCGGTGCATAAAGTCTTTAAATGCTTCGTTAAAGTCGTCTTTATTATCAAAATAATGCCAATAAGCCTTATCGTTAAAACGCTTTACAAGTGAATTGTTAATTCCTCTTGTAATATAGGTCTTACGGTTTTCGTGTTTTAAATTATAAAACTCAAAAAGTTCGTAATCGTTAGGACCTGCGCCAAAGGCAAGAGCGCACCATATCATATCGAAAAATATAAAGATTTTAGATTTTCCGCTTTTCTTTGCAGTTTTATCAAGTTGCCTAAAAGCGCGTGAAAAATCAAGTTTAAAAAGTCTTTTTATTGCATAGGTTATATTCATAAGAAACCTCACTGTACATAGATATATTAAGTATATATCAAATATAGAGAATTGTCAATTTAAAAACAAACAAGCTTTCGGTTTCACCCCGAAAGCCTGTTACGTAAATTTTTCAAAATGCTTTTTTTAGAAAAGTGCTTATAATAACTGCATTTTGAAAAAGTTTCTTAAAAAATGCCTTCTTTCTTT
>JAZUPW010000025.1:0-9670 GCA_045605385.1 Acutalibacteraceae bacterium | reverse complement strand
TATAATATGTATAATTGCGTATGCTTTTTTCGCGAAACCTACTATTGAAAAGCGAACATGGGAGCTTTCTTATGCACAACAAGCAGAGCCACCGCTTTTTGTTGTTGCTCATAATGATGATTACAGTTTTTCTGATGTTGATAGTTCGCTTTATAAATTTTCTAAACCTATTGAATTGACGCTTGAAGCCGAAGATGGTAAATTGATATTGACTGATACAACTAACGGCAATATCTATGAAGGAACTTATAAAGTAAAATCTTGGGGTAAACATATAAATCAAAGTTATACTGTTGTTATCAATGGAATAGAAGGTACTGCTAATATTAGTTCAAAACGGGGCAGAACCTTGTTTGTTTCTATAGGTGATTATTATTTGCACTTTGAAGTCAATTAAATAAAAAATTCTTGGTTTTCAGGCATATTTCGTTCGTGTCATTAAGTTCAAAACACCCAAAAAACTCTCGTTCTTCGGAACGAGAGTTTTTTTATCCAAGCCGACAGGCTTGGTATATCATCACGACGCAGTCGTGTATATCATCAATCGGCTTTGCCGATTGTATCTCATCACACCTTTAGGTGTGTATTAAAAATTTGTCGGCTTAATGATATACAACTTCTCTCGAAGTTTATGATATGCAATTCCTATGGAATTGATGATATACAATGCTTCGCATTGATTCATTTCCACTATTAGCTATTTTAGTGGATGACTTAGAGTTGAGCTAACAATTTTCCTTTTGAATTTAATATGCACACATCACACTAAACAGTTTTTGCGAGTCTGCTCACAAAATAAGATATGGACTTTTTTCAGCATATAAATATAATTGAATTAGAGGCCTCTCTAAAAAGCATAAAGGAGAATTGATTATGAATAGTATTTTTGCTAACAATCTCAAAAAATTACGATTACAAAAGAAAATTACTCAAGAACAAGTTGCGGAATTTTTAGGTGTTGGTCCTCAAACAATTTCTCGATGGGAGTGTAATATAACACACCCGGATGTTATGTTGTTACCTGAAATTGCAAAACTTTACTGTGTAACAGTTGATGACCTATTTAAAGCGAATTCTTCAGCATATGAAAATTATGCTCAGCGGTTAGCATCTATTTACGAAACAACTCGAACCCCCGAAGATTTTATTCATGCAGATAATGAGTTCAAAAAACTTATTAAAAGCGGTGAGTATTCAACAGAAGATTTATGGATATATGGAACTTTGCACCACTTTATGATGCAATATTCTATAAATAAAGCGATAGATTTATTTGACAAGGTAATTGATAAGGGTGCAGATATAAATCCAGATGTTTTTTGGAAAACCAAAACTCAAAAAATGCTTTTGTTTTCGCAAATTGGAAAAAGTAAGGAAAGTGTTGTATCATCATTAGACAATATTAAAAAAGGTTCTAACAATGTAATTGATTGGAGATGTTTGATACAGGCATATATTTTTGATAAAGATATAAAAAATGCTTATGAATATTTTATTAAAGCAATTCAAAAGTTTCCTAATGATTCGATAATATATACATTAGGCGGTGATATTTGCGGAAAGTTGAACAGATATGATGAAGCATTATCGTATTGGGATAAAGCAGTTGAACTTGATAACACTTGCCTTGATGCCAAGTATTCAAAACTAAACTATTATGCACAAATTGGCGAAAAAGAAAAGTGTAAAAATATTTCGATAGAGATAGTTCAAGAATTGAAAAAAATGGGGCTTGATATTGAGGCGGAAGCAGAAGAAAATAGATTAAAAAATCTAACATAAAACAAAAAAGATAATCCTCAGTTTTCAGGCACATTTCATTCGTGTCATTAAGTTCAAAACACACAAAAAATCTCGTTCTTCGGAACGAGATTTTTTATTTACTGCAAAAGCAATGAGATATACTATTTTTTAGACATGACTTACTTGTAAATTTATTAAGAATGTGTTATATTGTATGTAATATAATACTGGGAGAGTTTTTATGGAGAGCCAAAAAGTCAAAAATATAATAGGCGTAGTCAGAAATCCTATAGGTGTAATCGGATTGTTTTTAGTTTTAGTTGAAGCAATTGCTGCCTGTGTGGTTACTCAAAGTTCTTTGCCGTATTCATTAAATTTAATTCTAGTTTTATTTATTGTATTATTTCCTCTTGCTGTGCTTTGCGTATTTTATATATTAGTAACAAAACATCATAAAAAGCTGTATTCTCCTTCCGATTTTAAAGATGAGAAAAATTTTGTTAATACATATGATAGTGCAACGCAAACCCAAAAAATTATTGAAGTTGACCCATACGAAGAAAGACAAAGTACTTCTGTTAAAGAAGGTATGACAATTAGTGATATAAATTTGATAAAGGAATCGTTAAATACGATAGTATCTATGCAAAAAGCTCTTACTGAGAAAGACGAAGGTAAAGAAGATACAGCTATCGTGGAGCGTGCGGAAAAAACAATAAACGAACGATTAGATTTGTATGTTACAGATAAAGAGGTTGAGTATAAGATAGCTGTGTCTTATGTTAATGGTAGTCGTCAATTTGTAAAGGATTTGAATCGAAAAGGTTATAAAGCAGAAATATATTTTGGTGCAGATGGAAAAAGTACACAGTTGAAAAAATATATAGAGCATGAGGCTATTTGGATAGGAAGGAGAGTTCCTGTTGGCTTTGCTATAGAAATAATTAAAATGGCAATAAAGAAATTTCCGCATTTGAAGTATATTGACTTATCTCCTGATTTTGCACCCGAATATGTACATGACCAAATTTATATTGGGGGTGCCACAAGCACAGCACTTGAAGATGGATTGAAAAAGTTAACAAGTAGTGACTTTACAAGATTTTTCGAGTGTAAAAGTATAGAAGAAATGCATAAGCTTATAGTTGATTATAATCAGAATTGAAAATCCTTAATATATAAGGAAAATCTGGTTTTTCGACCAGTTCTTTTTCGGACACGAATGACAAGCGAAAATCCGTTCACGAAAGTGGACGGATTTTTGTTTGTATTATTCATTTTTCAATATTCATCATTCATTATTCATTAAAAGAGAACGGATTTTCAAATGAATAATGAAAAATGAAGTCGCTTTGCTGATGAATAATGAATAATTATTGCTCCTTTGCCACTTTTATGCTATAATACACTTAAAGGGCGGCGATGATATGTTCGAACTTTCACAATCTAAAAATCAGATAATCATTAAGCGAAATACAACCTTTTTAGGAATAGGTGTTGTTACTATAATAATGGCCATTGCAGGTATTCGATTAGTATTTGGTCTATTACCATTTGAAGAAAACTACACTTTTGCAGATGTCTTTGGCTTGATTTTTGTTTGCGTTTGGATATTAATTGTGCTTAGTATGGGAATTTTTGCCTTTGCAACTAACAGTAAACAGATTACAATAAATAACGATGGTGTTTTATGCAAGTCTTGGCTTCATAAGACATTTGTAAAATGGACTGATATTAAAGATTGGGGATTATCTTATTGCGGTCAAACTCGATTTGAGGGTAATACATATTATTTGTATTTTTCTGAGCATGAGTGTCCAATGAAAAACGATTGCAAGAAAAAACTAAAAGGTAAAATGATTAGAACTTTTGTTATTGGAAACGATTATTCAGAAGCGGTAAGTAAAATTATTCCTTTCTGCAAAGAAAAGACTGATATAATACCTTTTGTAGGAAAAGATAAATATCATTTAATTTAAATTAAAGAAAATCAGGTTTTTAGACCAGTTCTTTTTCGGACACGAGAGACAAAAAACTCTCGTTCTTCGGAACGAGAGTTTTTTTATCCATTGCGAAAGCAATGGTATATTATGTAGGTGGTGAGGTAAATGAATTCTATTACAAAAGCAACCAAGTTTATAGAAAAATACTTTTTTAATAAAAATACTTGCCTTATTTATGATTTCAAAACAAATAAATACCGTAATGCGTGGTTTCATCTGCCAAAACCGCACGACATTAATAACGATTACCCTAACCCTTGCGGTTGGGGTACAGGTATGGAGGACTCCGTTTTAAATACAGGAACAGCAATGGATGCCCTTGTAGCCGATTACAACGTAACGGAAAATAAAAATCTTAAACAAATTGCTGACAAACTTTTTAAAGGTCTTATGCTGTGTGCAAATTGCGGTAAAAGCAAAGGTTTTATTGCACGTGCTGTTTCGCCTGAAGACGCTATAAGTCATTATACCGACACTTCAAGAGATCAATATACTCATTGGGTTTACGCTGCAGTTCGTTTTTATGATTCGCCTTTGTGTGATGAGCACCAAAAGGAGGATATACGCCGTGTACTTGTGGCTTTGGCTGAAAGATGCGAACAAAACGTAACCGAAGAAAACGATTATAATATTTTAAGAGATGACGGTAAGAAAAGTCTTGTTGGCAAAATGTACGGGGAAGTATATCCTCACGAGTATTTAAGGTTGCCTATGTTTTATTTGGCGGCATACCACGTGTCAAACAATGAGCATTGGAAAGAATTGTGTAACGAAATTTGTGATGAAGCGCTTGAAAAGACAAAACCGCATAATCCTGAATTAGGTAGGGGCTATATTACTTTACAACTTCAGTATTCATTAAGAATGATGTACGATTTAAGCGTGGAGACAGAATTTAAAGAAGAAGTTATATCTCTTATGCAAGCGTATGCAGATTATTGTGAAAAAACTGCTATTGATAAGGGCGTAAATATGATAAATAACGTGGATAAAAAAGAATGGAATTTTCGTTATAAAGCGTGGAACAAGGTTGAAAATATGTATGATGGCGGTGTATTTGAAGAAAAACGCTATTTAAATCCTAACCAAAGCGAATTTGAAGAAAACAAGGCTTTTTATCCTATAAGAGAAGTTGGGGAATACGCATCGGTTGCGGCTCTTTGCCCCAAGAAAAGAATAAACGTAGAAGTACTGGAAGTTTTAGAAAAACTTGCAAATAAAATTGATTACAAAAATCACTACACCTATGCACCGTTATTGTTGGTAAGCGGTTATAAACTGTGCATAGAAAATTTAAAGTATAATTAGAAAGGCATATTTATGTGGTACAATGAAAGCGTTATTTATCAAATTTATCCTTTTGGGTTTTGCGGTGCGCCAAGGCAGAATGACGGAATTTTTAATTCGCGAATACTGAAAGTTACTAGTATTATTGAACATCTTGTGAAACTTGGAGTAAATGCTGTTTATTTTTGCCCTGTATTTGAAAGTTCGGCGCACGGTTACGATACCTCCGATTATTCTAAAATTGACCTGCGACTTGGAAGTAACGAAGATTTTAAACTTGTTTGTAACAGACTGCACGAAAACGGTATTAAAGTAATTCTTGACGGTGTTTTTAACCACGTTGGCAGAGATTTTTTTGCATTTAAAGACGTAAAAGAAAAGAAATGGGATTCCGAATATAAAGATTGGTTTTATATTAATTTTGACGGTAACAGTGCCTATAACGACGGCTTTTGGTATGAAGGTTGGGAAGGCCACTTTGAACTTGTGAAACTTAATTTAGATAACGTAAAAGTAAAAGAGTATTTGCTTAGTTGTGTTGGAAAATGGATAGATGAGTTTGATATTGATGGACTTCGGCTTGACGTTGCTTATATGCTTAACCGCCAATTTATGCGCGAACTTAATGCTTTTTGTACTGAAAAGAAAAACGACTTCTTCCTTGCAGGAGAAATGATACACGGAAACTACCGCGATATTGTGTGTGACGGTATGCTTCAAAGCGCTACTAACTATGAATGCTACAAAGGTATTTATTCTTCGCTTAACAGTATGAATATGTTTGAAATAGGGCATTCTTTGCGTAACCGTTTTGGAAACGAAGACTGGTGTATGTACAAAGGACTTCAACTTATTGGTTTTGTAGATAACCACGACGTTACAAGAATTGCATCGGTCCTTACCAATAAAAAGCATATTAATCTTGCTTACGGTATACTTTTTGCTATGCCCGGTATTCCTTGTATTTATTATGGCAGTGAATGGGGAATAGAAGGCAGAAAAGAAGACGGCGATGATGCTTTAAGACCTGAAATAACCGAAATTAAAACCAATGAAATAACCGATTTTATTGCTAAAATTTCAAGAATACACAGCCAAAGCAAAGCACTGTGCTACGGAAGTTTTAACATTTTGTATATGACTAATCACCAGTTGGTATTTGAACGCGTTTGCGATGATGAGCGTTTTATTGTGCTTATTAATGCAAGTGAAAATGAACATACCGCTTACTTTGATGCTAAAACCGATTGCGGAACTGAACTTATAACAGGCAATCAATTCAGTTTTGCTTTTGGAAGTGTAATGCCTTCATATTCGGTTCAGTATGTAAAATACCAATAAATTTATAAAAATGATGTTTTGGCTATGTAAAATAATAAATTTGACCGTTTTAGTATTGATATTTATATTTTAAAGTGTTATAATCTGCTCGAAAAATAAAAAATTAAATTCAGGGAGTCTTTGTATGTTCACATTTTTGCACGGTTATTTGCCGGAAGTTTGGGAAGCGCAGGTTAAAGAAGGCATTGTTGGTGAAAACGACGGAATAAGGTTTTGCCAGAATATAATGCTTAAGGATGAACTTAAATTCAACAACCTTGCCGCAAAGGACAGTGAATTGTATAATATTCTTAAAGAACGCAAATGTCCGTTTTATATAGACCGTTTACAGGGCGGTGTGTATATTGATGAATATGAATACGATGAAGAATTGTTAAAAGAATATAAGGAACTTTTAGGTGATAACTTCTGGGGTTTTCAAATGCACGAATGGATGACTAACTACCGCTATGATGCTTGCGGAAAGTTAGAGGAACTTCCTGCTGAGGATTGGACAGAAGAAAAGATAGAAAAGTTTATTTTTGATAAGTTCCCGTACCCGTACATATTTTTGGAAGCTTGTACAGCAAAGGAAATGGCAGAGGGGGGAAAACCTGAAGATTTCCGCAAATTTTACGAAAATATAACAAACATATATAAGAAGCGTTTGCAAAAATATGAGCTTATCCCTGCCGATGCAACACTGTTAGGCTTTGGCTTTGAAGCTACTCAAGGTGTAAAACGTTTTATGCCCGAGGTTGGCGCACAATGTCCTGATTCCCGTATGCAGATTTGTTATGCACGAGGTATGTCAAGGGCAGAGGGCAGAAGTTTTGGTGTTTATTATGAACCATGGGGCGGTTCTCCTTTTTCTGCTTGTTGTTACCACAAAGAAGGAAAAAATGAGTGGGGTATTGGAGAATCGGCAGATTTCCCATTTGAAACAAGCGGTGAAAACGGTGGAAGCTCACGTTCTTTGCAAAAGCGAGTGTTCTTATACGGCTTTTTAAGCGGCGCTGAATTTATGAGCGAAGAGTGGGGACTTTGCAACGTCTTCTACGATTGGGAAAACTTTGAACTTTCTCCGTATGGACAAACCAAAAAAGAATTTTTGGATTTTACGCGTAAATATACCGATATTGGCGATAAACTGACTCCTATTGCAATGGTTTTACCAAAGGAACTTATGGTGCTTGACAATTATTTCCGTAATGATGAAAACTATAAAATAAGAGAAAAATTATATTGCGGATTCCACGTTGATTCTCCCGAACTTGAAAAGGTTAAAAACGGTGTTTATGAAGTGTTTACATCTTCGTTACCTATGATTGGTACCGAAGTAAATAATCTTAAGAACAGCGATTATCCCGATGCCGTTGAACTGCTTAATTCAGATGAAACAGTAATAGACAGATATGATTGGTTAATAGATTTAACTTGTGATAAAGAATTTGCCGAAAAACACAACAATCTTTGCGAAATTAAAGATATAAAGGAAAAACTTAAAGAATTGTTGCCCTGTTACGTTGAAGGTAACTGTCATTGGCTTGTTAACGAGTGTATTTCGGGCGGATACTATTTAACTGTATTTAACCACAGCGGTATAGAGCGTACCGTTGCAAACGGTGAAGTTGCATTACCCGAAGCCGAAACAACCGTAACAGTTGAATTAAAAAATGGCAGAATGCCGACACTTCTTGAAGGTAATTCAACACTTAAAACCGAAAACGGCGCTTATAAGTTAACAATTCCTGCAGGAGATTGGGCGTTTATAAAGTTTTAATATAAATATGACTGCTTTTAGCAGTCATATTTTTTTTGGGAATAATAGAATATATATTTTGTTAAAAGGTGAGATAAAATGAATTCTATTTGGAAAGAAAAAGTATATAAGCCAAACTTTGAAACGTTGCAGAAAGATATTAAAACAGACGTCCTTATTGTTGGCGGAGGTATTACAGGTATATTATGCGCTTATATGCTTAAAGCAAAAGGCGTTAATTATACTTTAGTAGAGGCAGACAGAATCTGTGGCGGCGTTAGCGGTAATACAACGGCAAAAATAACAGTTCAGCACGGGCTTATTTATAAAAAAATAATAAGTAAATATAATATAGAAACCGCAGCCAAATATTTAAACGCGCAGCAAATGGGTTTTAACTGGTTAGCCAAAAAATGCAAGGAGATTAAGTGTGATTTTGAAACAAAAGATTCTTACGTTTATTCGCTTTATAACCCTGCAAAAATTGAAAGTGAAGTAAATGCATATATGCGCATTGGCGGTAAAGCTGATTTTTGCAGTAAGGTGGATTTACCGTTTAAAAGTGCAGTTGCGGTAAAAGTTGCAAACCAAGCGCAGTTTAATCCGCTTAAACTTGCTTTTTCGTTAGCAAAAGAATTAAATATTTATGAAAACACAAAAGTGCTTGAGTTTTTTGATGGTGGAGTTGTTACGAACAGGGGTAAAATTTATGCCGAAAATATTATTGTTGCAACTCATTTTCCAATAATAAACAAGCATGGCGCTTACTTTTTAAAAATGTATCAGCACCGTTCTTACGTATTAGCATTAAAAAACGCAAAACTTCCTGACGGTATGTATGTGGACGAAGATATTAAGGGGTTATCGTTCAGAGATTACGGCGGTATGTTGCTTCTGGGCGGAGGAAGTCACAGAACGGGTAAAAAAGGCGGCTGTTGGCAGGAACTTGAACTTTTTGCAGATAATAAATACCCAAAAAGCAAAATTGTCGCAAGTTGGGCAACACAAGATTGTATGACACTTGATTCTATTCCGTATATAGGTAAGTATTCAAATAAGAGCAATAATCTTTACGTAGCAACGGGCTTTAACAAGTGGGGAATGACTAATTCGGCTGTTTCAGCAATAATTTTGTGCGATATGATAAACGGTACTAAAAACGAATTTGCCGACGTTTTTTCGCCGTCAAGAAGTATGTTGCACCCACAACTTGCCGTTAATATTGCAGAAACCACTATAAATATGCTTACCCCTACTGTTCCAAGATGTCCGCATTTAGGGTGCGCGCTTAAATATAACAAGTGCGAACATTCGTGGGATTGTGTGTGTCACGGGTCGCGTTTTAGTGAAGACGGGCGCCTTATAGAAAACCCTGCTACAGATGATAAAATATTTAAACCTAAAAAATGAGCCGTTCGGGTGTTGTTCTTAGGGATAAAATGCCTAAAAAAGTAAATTTTTGTGTTCTAATGTGTTAAAAAGCCGTGGTACGCGTCAAGCGTTACCATGGCTTTTCGCCTTTTATCCCACTAAAAATTTTTCTTTTTTAGGTGCT
>JAZUPW010000024.1:0-43128 GCA_045605385.1 Acutalibacteraceae bacterium | reverse complement strand
ATACCTATGACTTTAGTGGTAATCAGTGGTGTGGCAGTTATGCTCTTTGTTTCTGCAAAGGTTACCTCTGGAAGTGCCAAATATTTTATACGCCAGCAGGTATCCTTGGGAGAAGCAGAAGGCTATATTCAGGAAATGATGAATGGTCAGAAGGTTATTAAGGTATTTTGTCACGAAGAAAACGTAAAAGAAGATTTTGATAAGATAAATGAAGAGTTATGTAATGATAGTTTTAGAGCAAATTCTTATGCAAACTGTCTTGGTCCTATCATTATGAATATCGGTAATGTCTTATATGTAATCGTTGCAACTGTTGGCGGTTTATTCTTAATTACTGGTGCAAAGAACTTTGGTTTATCGGGAATGGCATTTAGCATAAGTATTGTAGTACCATTCCTTAATATGACAAAGCAGTTTACAGGTAATATAAATCAGGTTGCACAGCAACTCAATTCAATTATTATGGGTACTGCGGGCGCTGAAAGAATTTTTGCGCTTATGGACGAAAAAGCAGAAACCGATGAAGGATACGTTACTTTAGTAAATGCACGTATAGACGAAAACGGCAATATAACCGAAACAAACGAACGCACAGGCGTATGGGCTTGGAAGCATCCTCACGGCGACGGTACACTAACCTACACAAAGTTAGAGGGTGACGTAGTGCTTGACGGTGTTGACTTCGGTTACGTTGAAGATAAACAGGTACTTTACGACGTTTCTGTTTATGCTAAACCGGGTCAGAAAGTTGCTTTTGTAGGCGCAACAGGTGCAGGCAAAACCACCATTACTAACCTTGTTAACCGTTTTTACGATATTGCCGACGGTAAAATACGTTACGACGGCATAAACATTAACAAAATTAAAAAAGATGACCTTCGCCGCAGTCTTGGTGTGGTGCTTCAGGAAACAAACCTGTTTACGGGAACGGTTATGGATAACATACGTTACGGCAGACTTGATGCAACTGATGAAGAATGTATCGCTGCAGCGCGTCTTGCGGGTGCCGATGACTTTATTACAAGACTTCCCGAAGGTTACAACACAATGCTTAGCAATAACGGTTCCAACTTAAGTCAAGGACAGCGACAGCTTATTGCAATTGCACGTGTTGCCGTGGCTGACCCACCCGTTATGATACTTGATGAAGCAACAAGTTCAATTGATACACGTACAGAAGCCATTGTTCAGAAAGGTCTTGACAGTTTAATGGAAAACCGTACGGTTTTCGTTATAGCGCACCGCCTTTCTACCGTTATGAATTCCGACGTTATTATGGTGCTTGATAAAGGCAGAATAATTGAACGCGGCACACATAATGACTTAATTGAACAAAAAGGCACGTATTATCAGTTATATACCGGAGCGTTTGAGTTAGAATAAGCCAAACGCTTATTCTAACTCAGCGATATAAATTCCCAAACGCCTCCCTTGCCTAAAGGGAGGGGGACCGCAACAGCGGTGGAGGGATTTTTTGCGATATATCCTCACGGATGCGATATACGTAAACGTGCGATATGTTCCCTTACGGGAACGCGGTTGTAGGGTCAGATGTCCTCGACTAACCGTTTTGCCGCATCCTACAATATCACGTTATTTTTTCATAAAAAAGGGACGAGAATTTCTCGTCCCTTTTGTTGTCTCACATTAAATCTTCGTTATAATTTGCTCGTATTCCGCCTATAAACTTTGGTCTTGTTCTTGCAGCGGTAATTACGGCATTACCTATTTTATTTAAAGATAATCTAACAGGTACAGCAACCTTTTTTAAGTGCATACCAATAAGCGTTTGTCCAATATCAAGTCCTGCATCTGCCTTAATTTCTTCAACTACAACAGGGTCTTTAAAAGAGTTATACGCAATTGTTGCAAAACTGCCGCCCGCCTTTATTTGCGGAACAACGTTTACCTCTTCGGCGTACGGAAGAGCACTTCTTTCTATTACGACAGCGCGGTTTAAATGCTCACAGCACTGCGCCGCTATAAATACGCCCTTGTTTTCAGTCGCTTCGTATATTCCTTCAAACAGCGCTTTTGCGGCTTCGGGCGCAGAATTAGTACCTATTGTATTGCCTAGAACTTCACTTGTTGAACAGCCAACAATCAGTATATCACCTTTTTTAAGCGACGCTTTTTCAATAAGTTCGCTTATAGCACTAAAAGCTTGTTCTTTTAATTTGTTATACATTTTACTTCTTCCTTATATCAATAATCTTGGGCATACCAATATAATTAAGGTTATATTTTTTCACCAATTCAAGCGCGGGTTTTATAGAATCACCGTCATACGCTTCTTCTGTTGCGTGGGCATCGAAGCCAAATGTTACGGGACACTTTTCTTCTCCCGCTATTTTCCACAACTTTTCATTTGGGTAATGGCGACTAAATCTTATTCCTAAAAAGTTTATTTCAAGCGGAATATTATATTCTCTTGAAGCAACACAAATTCTTCGCATTTCGCGTTCATAAACGCTGTCTTCCCCATTAAATCCTATAACGTCGGGATGGCAAACGTAGGTAAAACAGCCCGTTTTAATGCCTTCAATAACAAGGTTAGCATAAGCAATTAAATGTTCTTCGGCTTTTGCAGAAGAAGATGAAATTCCGTTTGGGTACTCATCATTTACAAAATGCTGACCTAAAATTAAATACTCAGCGCCAAAATCAATAACGTTTTTAAGCATAGTTTCAAAATAATCGGGGTAATATTCCATTTCAAAACCAATTTTAATATCAATTTGTTGCTTGTACTTTTCACGAAGTTCACTAACGGTATCAATATAGTCCTTTGCTAAAGCCTGCGGCACACGGTAAAGTGATTCGTAACCGCAAGGCAGTTTAAAGGGCGCGTGGTCTGAAAAGCCCATATATTTAATACCGCCTTTTATAGCCGTCTTTATATATTCCTCTTCCGTTCCCGTAGCATGATTGCAACGAAAAGTATGTGTGTGATAATTGTAATTCATAAATTTGCCCCGCATATTCTTTATATTAAGAATTGTATCACATATTTTTAAATAATACAATAAAAAAGGTTGCATTTTTTTTATTTCCGTGATATATTAATTAAGTTAATAGTTAAAAATGCATTGACGAAGAAAAGTAAGTGTTATTTGACTTTACAGAGAATCTGTATCATCGGCTGTAAGTACGGATATTGTCTTTTTCACCGAAGTTCCCTTCCGAGCTGTGACACCGAACACAAAAGTAAGTGTCAACGTGTAGGCTGCGTTATTGGTCTTATAAGTGTTTGTATCTTGCAATTATTTGCATATACAAAAATCGTGGGTGGTACCGCGGAGAAAAACAAACGTTTTGCCTTCGTCCCTGAATTTCGGGGATGAAGGCTATTTTATTTTGAAGGAGAAATACGCAAAATGAAAGAAAAACTAAATGAAATACTAATTACGGCAAAAACCGCAATTGAGCAAGGCGACACCAAAGAAGTATTAGAAGAATTACGCGTTAAATATTTAGGTAAAAAAGGCGAAATTACTTCTATTTTAAAAATGATGGGTTCGCTTTCGGCAGAAGAACGCCCCATTATAGGTCAGGTTGCAAATGAAGTACGCGCCGCTATTGAAGAGGCTCTTACCGTTAAAACCGAAGCCTTGAAAGCAAAGGAACAAGAAGAAAAGTTAAGGGCAGAAACCATTGATATTACTATGCCTTCAAAGGTTAAGAAAGCGGGTTCTTTGCATCCGCTTAACACCGTACTTGAAGATATGATTAACATTTTCCAAAGTATGGGATTTGACGTTGTGGACGGTCCCGAAGTTGAAACCGACCACTACTGTTTTGAACAGCTTAACGTTCCTGCCGACCACCCCGCAAGAGATATGCAGGATACTTTTTATCTTACCGACACACTTCTTTTACGTACACAAACAAGCGCCGCGCAGGCTCGCGTTATGGAGGTTAGCAAACCGCCTATTCGTATTATCTGCCCCGGACGAGTTTTCCGCGCTGATGAAGTTGATGCAACACACTCCCCTGTTTTCCACCAGATAGAGGGTCTTGTTGTAGACAAAAACGTTACTATGTGTGATTTAAAAGGCGTACTTGAACAGTTTGCGCACGAAATTTACGGTCCTGATACCAAAATTAAGTTCCGTCCCTCTTTCTTCCCATTTACCGAGCCGAGCGTTGAAGTTGACGTTTCCTGCAGTGAATGCGGCGGCGTAGGTTGCCGTGTATGTAAAGGCAGCGGTTGGATAGAAATTTTAGGCGCAGGTATGGTTCACCCCAACGTGCTAAGAAATTGCGGCATTGACCCCGAAGTTTATTCGGGCTTTGCGTTTGGTATAGGTCTTGACCGCCTTACCACCACACGTTACAAAATTAGCGATATACGTTTGCTTTTTGAAAACGACAAACGTTTTCTTGACCAGTTTTAAGGAGGGCACTAAAAATGAAAATTGCACTTAATACCTTAAAATATTACGTTGACATTCCCGTTAGTGTTGAAGAACTTTGCGAAAAAATGGTTCTTGCGGGATTTGAAGTTGAATCTATAGAAAATCTTGCCGATAAAATGGAAAACGTTGTTGCGGCACGTATTGTAAAAATAGAACCCCACGCCGACAGCGACCATTTACAGATTTGTCAGATGGACACAGGCATCGGTGAACTTGTACAAATTGTTACAGGCGCACAAAACGTTTTTGAAGGCGCTTTGGTTCCTGCCGCACTTCACAAAAGTTTACTTCCAAACGGTATGAAAATTACTAAAGGAAAACTTCGCGGTGTTGAATCTAACGGTATGCTTTGCTCAGGCGAAGAACTTTGCCTTACCGAAGCCGATTACGAAGGCGCTTCGGTTCACGGTATTTTAATTTTAAAAGATGAATACGAAGTAGGTACCGATATGCGCGAAATTTTAGGTCTTAACGATTATGTTATTGACTTTAAGATAACCGCAAACCGCCCTGACTGCAACTGCATTTTAGGTGTTGCAAAAGAAGTAGGCGTTGTTTTGGGCACCAAGTTCAAAGCACCCGTTCCGCAGTATACAACTGTTGGCGAAGATATAAACGATTACATTAAAATTGACGTAATGAATTATGACCTTTGCCCACGTTACGTTGGTAGAGTGGTTAAAAACTTAAAGGTTAAATCTTCCCCAGAATGGCTTAAACAAGTGCTTCGCACCTGTGGAATGCGCCCTATTAACAACATTGTTGATATTACCAACTTCGTTATGCTTGAAACAGGTCAGCCTATGCATGCTTTTGACTATAATCAACTTTACGACAAGCACATTATAGTAAGAAATGCCGCCAAGGGCGAAAGCATTCAGACCCTTGATGAAAAGAAATATGATTTAAGCGAAGAAATGCTTGTTATTGCCGATGGTGAAAAGCCTTCCTGCCTTGCAGGTATTATGGGTGGATTAGAAAGCGAAATAGTAGACACCACTAAGGATTTATTCTTAGAATCGGCTAAATTCAAACGCGATAACATACGCCGTACAGGCAGAGCTTTAGGTATTCGTACCGAAGCAAGCGGCCGTTTTGAAAAAGGCATTGACATTAATAATACTGCTTATGCTATGGAACGCGCATTAGGTCTTATTTGCGACCTTGATGCGGGTGATATTATTGATGGCGTTATAGATTGCAACGAAGGACTTCCCGAAAACCGCATTTTAAAAGTAACAGTTGATTCGGTTAATGCCCTTTTAGGACTTACTATAGACGGCGAAAAAATGGTTGAGATTTTAAATGCTCTTGACCTTACTACCACACTTGAAAACGGCGAACTCACGGTAAGTGTTCCTTCAATACGCGACGATATTGAAAGCCGTGCTGATATTGCCGAAGAAGTTATGCGCATTTACGGTTACGACCACATTGTAAGCACTCCTATGCTTGGCAGCGTGCGCCGCGGTAAAAAACTTCCCGAAAGAATTAAGACCGACAAGGTTAAGGCAGAACTTACCGCTATGGGCGCAAAAGAAATAACCACATATTCCTTTATTTCTTCAAAAGCACTTGATACGCTTAATTTAAGTGAAGACGATAACCGCAGAAAGGCTGTTTCGTTGCTTAACCCGTTAGGTGATGAGTATTCAACACTGCGTACTCAGCTTATAACAAGTATGCTTACCGTTCTTTCTACGAACTACAACCGTAAGAACACAGACATACGCTTTTTTGAATGTAGTAAGCGTTTTATTCCAAAAGAACTTCCGCTTGTTGAGGCTCCTATGGAAATTCCAACACTCTGTATAGGCGCTTACGGTGAGGAGGAAGACTTCTTCACATTAAAAGGTATGATAGAACAGGTTATTGCTGTTTTTGGCGCTAAAGCCAAATTTACAAGAAGCAGCGAAACCTATTTACACCCAGGCAGACAGGCAAACGCTGTACTTGGTGACACTTTAGTTGCCGTATTTGGTGAAGTACATCCCGAAGTTGCCGCTAAATACAACTTAGGCACACGCACTTACGTTGCTGAAGTTTACCTTGACAAACTTTTCGGCATCACGCAAGAGCCTATTATTTACAAGGCATTACCTAAGTTCCCTGCCGTTACAAGAGACTTCGCCTTCCTTTGCGATAAGTCTATGCCTGTTGGTGAATTACAGGATGCTATTGAACTTGCCGCAGGTAAACTTTGTGAAAAGGTAACACTTTTTGACGTTTATGAAGGTAATAGAATTCCCGAAGACAAAAAGAGCGTTGCACTTAGCGTTACACTTCGTTCTGCAACCGAAACTCTTACAGATGAACAAATAGAAAAAACTTCTGATAAGATTTTAAAGAGCCTTGAAACCTTAGGTGCAGAACTAAGAAGATAATTCACAAAAATTTAACTTGTAATTTGTTAAGTTTTTTTGTACAATAGAATTTGAAAAGAGGTGTTTGTTATGATGGATAAAACAATGGAGTTTTCCATAGGTAATGAAGAAGAGTTAGAAATACGAAAGATTATGCGTGAAGTTTATTTGGCGCTTAAGGAAAAAGGTTATAATCCTATTAACCAGATAGTAGGTTATATTCTTTCCGAAGATCCAACCTATATAACAACACATAACAACGCCCGAAATCTTATCAGGCGTATTGACCGTGACACTCTGCTTCAGAATCTTGTTAAATTCTATATAAGCGATTAACTTTAATGCTAACGAAAACAGCACGATAAAGTGTTGTTTTCGTTAGTTTTTTTGCGAGGCGAAATTTTATGCAAAAAGCAAAAAACATTGATTTCTGCGAAGGTCCTTTTTTGAGAAAAATAATTTTATTTTCAATTCCTATTATAGCGTCGGGGCTTTTGCAACTTCTTTTTACCGCCGCTGATATTGCTGTTTTAGGGCAATTTTCGGGTGATAACGCCATATCAGCCGTAAGTTCCACAACTTCAATAACAGGTTTGCTTGTTAATATTTCTATGGGGCTTGGAAACGGTGCAAGTGTTGTTGCGGCGCAGAACATAGGCGCAAAAAACAAAGATGCCGTAGAAAAAGTTGTACACAGCGCAATACTTTTATCTATTGTTTTAGGCTTTTGTTTGGGATTTATCGGCTTTATTCTTACAAAACCTGTTTTAGTGCTTATGCAATCCCCTGCCGAAGTAATAAACCTTTCGGCTATATACTTAAAAATATACTTCGCGGGTTTCCCCGTTATTCTTTTATATAACTTCGGAAGCGCTATTCTGCGTGCTATAGGCGATACTACACGTCCGCTTATTTACCTTAGTATTTCAGGCGTATTAAATGTTATTCTTAACGTTATTTTTGTAACACTTTTCGATATGAACGTTGCGGGTGTTGCTTTGGCAACAGTTATTTCTCAGGCTGTTTCTGCTACTTTAGTTATTATTCACATGATGAAACTTGACAACGAATGCCGCCTTTACATATCTAAACTTAAATTCAACAAACAGGCTGTAAGCCGAACCCTTTATATTGGTATTCCCGCAGGACTTCAAGGCGTAATTTTTTCCGCATCGAATATGCTTATGCAATCAAGTATAAACTCTCTTGGTACCGTTGCAATGGCAGCAAAAGCCGCCGCAAGTAATATAACCGACATGGTATATATACCTATGAACGCCATTCACCACGCTTCTACCACCTTTATAGGTCAGAACACGGGCGCAAGGAAGTTTGCGCAAATAAAAAAACTAACAACTCTTCTTTTAAGCGTTGTTAGTTTTATAGGAATTTTATTATCAAGTTTGGCTATTATACTGCATAAACCTGCTCTTAAAATTTTCACAAGCAGTCCCGAAGTGCTCAGTAACGCCTTTATATATCTGTTAATGCTTTGCGTACCTTATTTTCTTTGCGGATGTATGGACGTTACCGTTGGTTGTATACGCGGTATGGGTAATTCCATTCAGCCTATGCTTGTTTCTGTATTCGGTGTTTGCGTTTTGCGCTTTATATGGATACTTTTCGTGTTCCCGCTTAAACGGGAACTTTGGTTCTTGCTTATGAGTTACGGTATAAGTTGGGCAATAACCTTTGTTTTACAATTAATTATTTACAGAAAAACCTTTAAAAAACTATCTGAACAATAAAACCGATATAATCTTTACAAAAAGTACTTTTTATTGTATAATTACTTTGTTAATATTTTAAAGAGAGGTATATTTATGAATTTCTTTGAAGAACTAAAAAATTATGACAGTCAGGTTGCTGCCGCTTGTGAAGATGAACTTTCACGTCAGCGCGGTAACATTGAACTTATTGCTTCGGAAAACATTGTTTCTAAAGCCGTACTTTTAGCGGCAGGCGGTGTTCTTACCAACAAGTATGCCGAAGGCTACCCTTCTAAGCGTTATTACGGCGGTTGCCAATACGTAGACGTTGTAGAAGATATTGCAAGACAGCGCGCTTGTGAACTTTTCGGCGCGGAACACGCAAACGTTCAGCCACACAGCGGCGCAAACGCAAACCTTGCAGTTTTCTTTGCGCTTTTAAACCCCGGTGATACCGTTATGGGTATGAATCTTTCCGAAGGCGGTCATCTTTCTCACGGCTCACCCGTAAATATTTCGGGCAAATACTTTAACATTGTTCCTTACGGTGTTAACAAAGAAACCGAAACCATTGATTACGATGAAATGGAAAAAATTGCACTTGAATGCAAACCCAAATTGATAGTTGTGGGCGCAAGTGCATACTCTAGAATAATCGACTTCCCCCGTTGCAGAGAAATCGCCGATAAAGTAGGCGCATATTTAATGGTAGATATGGCGCATATTGCAGGCCTTATTGCCGCAGGCGTTCATCCTTCTCCAGTACCCTATGCCGACGTTGTTACCACCACCACACATAAAACTTTGCGCGGACCAAGAGGCGGTATGATTCTTTGCAAAGAAGAACTTGCAAAACAAATTGACAAAGCAATATTCCCCGGTGTTCAGGGCGGCCCTCTTATGCATATTATTGCCGCTAAGGCAGTAGCTTTAGGTGAGGCTCTTACTGAAGAATTTAAAGTTTATCAGAAACAAATTGTTACCAATGCGTCGGTTCTTTGCAACCGCCTTATTGAAAACGGAATTGATATTGTATCAGGCGGAACTGATAACCACCTTATGCTTTTAAAACTTACAAACAAGGGCGTTACGGGTAAAGAACTTGAACACCGTTTGGATGAAGTTCATATTACTGCAAACAAGAACACAATTCCTGGCGAACCGCTTAGTCCATTCATTACAAGCGGACTCAGAATAGGCACTCCCGCCGTTACAACAAGAGGCTTTAAAGAAAACGAAATGGTTATAATAGGTGATTTAATTGCCGACGTTATTAACGATTTTGACGGCAATAAAGAAAAAGTTACAAAAAAGGTTGCCGAACTTTGCGAAGCCTTCCCGATTTATTAATTCTTACTACAGAGATGAATTTCCTTCATCTCTGTTTTTTTATACTTGTTTATTTTAAAGTTTTATGATAGAATATTATAGATATAATATATACTGCTTCTCAGAGGTGTTTAAAATATGTGTGAAATCAACAGCACAGAACAAAAGAAAAAAGTATTAAGTTGTATTCAGCCAAGCGGTGTACCCACTTTGGGCAACTATTTAGGCGCTCTTAAAAACTGGGTTGCTATGCAGGAAGATTTTGATTGTACCTTTGCCGTTGCCGACCTACACGCTATTACCGTGCGTCAGGAACCCGCAAAACTGCGTCAGCAAATTATTTCTATGTATGCCCTTTTACTTGCTTGCGGAATTGATACAAACAAATCTACCGTATTTATTCAATCGCAGGTTCCCGAACACGCACAACTTTCGTGGATTCTTTCCTGCTACACTCAGTTCGGCGAACTTTCACGTATGACACAGTTTAAAGATAAATCTGCACGTCATGCCGACAACATTAACGTTGGTTTATTTTCTTACCCTGCTTTAATGGCGGCTGATATACTTCTTTACAAGCCGGATTTCGTGCCCGTTGGAGCCGACCAGAAACAGCATCTTGAAATTGCGCGTGATATTGCTATTCGTTTTAACCACATTTACGGTGACGTTTTCACTATTCCCGAACCCTATATTGCTAAAACAGGCGCAAAGGTTATGTCACTTGCAGATCCCACCAAGAAGATGTCGAAATCTGACGAGAATATTAACGGATTTATTTCAATTCTTGACGATAAAGATACCATTGTAAGAAAGTTCAAACGTGCCGTAACCGACAGCGAAATGAAGATTTGCGTAGGAGACGGAAAAGACGGTATAAATAACCTTATCGGTATTTATTCTGCCGTTACAGGAAAAAGCCAGACGGAAATTGAAAAAGAATTTGAAGGCAAAGGCTACGGCGACTTTAAATTGGCTGTCGGCGAAACCGTTGCCGATGCGCTCTGCCCTGTTAAACAGCGTTATGATGAACTTATTAAGGATAAAAAGATGCTTGAAACACTTTATAATGAGGGCGCACAGAAAGCAGAATATGCCGCAAGAAAAACTCTTTGCAAAGTTATGAAAAAGGTTGGCTTTGTTTTATGATGTTTCCGCTTGTTGGGAATGAAAAAATAAAAAACGCTCTTTTAAGCGCTATAGATTCTAAACGTGTTCCTCACGCAATTATTATTGAGGGAGAATCGGGACTCGGCAAAACCACTCTTGCAAAGTTTATTGCAAAGGCGGTACTTTGTCTTGAAGAAAACGTTCCTTGTAACAACTGCAAACAATGTCATCTTGTCGACGTTGGTTCGCATCCCGATTTATACTGTGTAGAACCTGAGCCAAAAAAGAAGAACATAACGGTAGACCAGATAAGAGAATTACGTATACGTGCTTATCAAAAACCGCAGATGTCGGAATCAAGCGTGTTTTTAATTGACCGTGCCGAAACACTAAATGCGCAATCACAAAATACTCTTTTGAAAGTTTTGGAAGAACCGCCCGGAAACGCAGTGTTTGTATTTTTGTGCAATAATGTTTCTTCATTGCTTGATACCGTTATTTCAAGATGTATTGTATATTCCCTTTCGGATGTTACGCCAAAAATTGCCGCTGAATATTTGCAAAGCAACTGTTCTGCTGACAGCGAGGAAATCAAAAGAGCGGTAAGTCTTGCCAACGGCAATATCGGACGCGCCTTAAAATTGCTTTCTAAAGACGAAAACGATACAATAAGGCAAACTGCCGAAACTTACGCAAAAGCCGTTTTTAAGCGTGATATTTACGAAATGCTTAAAATTACAACGCAGTTTGAAAAAGACCGCGTAAACGCTGATCGCTTTATTTATGAACTTAAATACCTTTTTTCTAAAACTTTAAAAGAAGAACTAAGCGATAAAGCAAAAACAAAATATATTGTAAAACTTATAGATATTACAGATTCATTGCTGTTGCCACTTAAAACCAATATTAATCTGCCGCTTTTGTTTACAAATGCAGCATACAGATATTATGACTGTAAATAACCTATAAGACAATTTAAGGAGAAATTTATGACCGAAGTAATTTCCGTGAAATTCAAATTAGACGGCGCCGCATATTACTTTTCGCCCGACGGTGTTGAGTATGCAAACGGCGACCACGTTATTGTTGAAACCGCGCAAGGAACAGAGTGTGCGATTGTAAGCGAAAAAAATCACGAAGTAAACGATGAAGATATTGTAAAACCGTTAAAAAAGGCGCTTAGAAAAGCAACCGAAAAGGATATTGCACGTATGAAAGAAAACCGCGCAAAAGCGCGCGATGCCTTTAAAATATGTGAAGAAAAGGTAGTAAAGCACGGGCTTGATATGAAACTTACCGATGCCCAGTATTCTTTTGACGGTTCTAAAATAATATTCTTTTTCACTTCTGACGGCAGAGTTGATTTCCGCGAACTTGTAAAAGACCTTGCGGCAACACTTCATACAAGAATAGAACTGCGTCAGATTGGTGTAAGAGATGAAGCAAGAATGTTAGGCGGTCTTGGTATATGCGGTCAGCCTTTCTGTTGCAGCCGCTTTTTGGATGCCTTTCAGCCTGTTTCAATTAAAATGGCAAAAGAACAAGGGCTTTCACTAAACCCTGCTAAAATTTCGGGCACTTGCGGAAGACTTATGTGTTGCCTAAAATACGAACAGAACTCTTATGAATATCTGCTAAAAAAGACCCCTAACGTTGGCGCAACAGTTAAAACCGATGAAGGAATAGGTGTGGTAACCGACGTGAATGTTATAACGGGTAATCTGTTTGTAAAACTTAACGATTCCGAAGCAGCCCCCTTTAAAACTCACCGTAATAAAGTAACCTTAATAAGCCGTTCTAAGGGTAAAAAACCAACAGAAAACGACCAAAACCCGCAAGAATAGTTAATAACAATAAAAATTACTTGCATTTTTATTTTTTTGTAGTACAATAGTATTTAGCAAATGTAGTTTGCTATGTACTTAATTTATTATCAAAACCTAATGGGAGGTGTTTTGAATGGCTTACAAAATTTCTGACGAATGCATCAGCTGCGGCACTTGCGCTCCCGGTTGTCCGGTAGAAGCAATTGTTGAAGGCGATGAGCATTACGAGATCAAAGAAGACGTTTGCGTTGATTGCGGCGCTTGCGCAGCAGCTTGTCCCGTTGAGGCTATCTCCGAATAATTTTCGGTACTTACAAAGCCCGACTTAACGTCGGGCTTTAGTTTTTTAAAGAGAGGAATTTATGAAAAGTAAAAAAATACAAACTTTGGTATTATCGGCATCAATAGCAGCGCTTTATGCCGCGCTTACATTTGTTAATCCCCTTTCTTTCGGGCAAGTACAGTTTCGTATTTCCGAAGTACTTACAATATTGGCCGCTATAACCCCTGCCGCAATACCCGGACTTACCGTTGGTTGCTTAATTGCGAACTTTGCTTCCTTTATGCCGCTTGACTGTGTGTTTGGGACAACGGCAACACTTCTTGCTGCCCTTACGGCTTGGTATTTTAAAGATATACGCATAAAAAACTTCCCTGTTCTTTCTGCCGCAACACCTGTTTTCTTTAACGCTGTAATTATTGGCGCTCAGTTATGCCTTTACAGCGGCGTTGTTACCTTAAAATCCTTTTTAACACTTGCGGCTTGTGTTGGCGCAGGCGAACTTGTTGTTTGTGTAATTGCGCTTTTCTTCTTCCCCGTTTTTGAAAGAATACTTAAAAGACTTCTGAAAAAATAAACTTTAATTTCATTGACAAAAGTTTAAATATGATTTATCATATTAAAACAATATGCCCACATAGTTAAATGGATATAACAAGCCCCTCCTAAGGGCTAGTTGTAGGTTCGATTCCTACTGTGGGTGCCAGGCTGTCAACATTAATTGTGTGTGAACTTAGTATTTGTTGATTGCAAAGA
This sequence comes from Acutalibacteraceae bacterium, assembly GCA_045605385.1. Lineage (GTDB taxonomy): Bacteria > Bacillota > Clostridia > Oscillospirales > Acutalibacteraceae > SIG607. The sequence goes on along the minus strand of JAZUPW010000024.1, from coordinate 29,337 downwards.
TGGCGTAACTCGTATTCACACGTGGGCGATTGTAAAGTGGGGATCGCTCCCCACCGCCATACCAAAATTATTAACCGTCTCTTTCGAGACGGTTTTTTATTCTGTCTGATTTCAAAGGTTTTTTGCCCGTATTTGTGTTTTCGTGCTAAATCTGTTATGATATATTATAATTGATGATTTATTATAAAAGGAGAAGCGATAATGAAAGCAACACCTTTTTCTAAAGAACCTTATTACCCTATGTTGTTATCCAACGGTCAGGACGGTATTTTGATTGATTACAGCGGAAGCAACTTCTGTTCCCAAAGCGGACACACGCATTTTGAGCAGACGTTAGGTGCAGCTACAGGTTGGTACAAAGCTTCAACAAGAAGTTCAGAAGCAGAGTGTATACGTCAAATTATACGTGCGGGTTTTCAGATTGGTTTATTTGGAGGTCCTTGTGAGCCTGACAGTTACGAACAATGGCTTGATGCTAAAAATGGGGTTTTATATACTGATTTAGTTTTTCAAAAGAAACTAAAAATTTCTGTTGAAAGTTTTTTGAATGATGACGGCCTTTGGTGCGAAAAACTTACTGTTACTGATTGCCCAGATGATTGGAATGTTAATCTTGGGTTCAGAATCGGCGCACCTATAAGCGCTTACAGAGATTCAAAGTTAAAATTTTTACCCACTATCTTTGGAAAAGAGGAAAACTACGGATTTAGTTTTTCTTATGATTTAGATTTAGCAAACGGTGTAGGTGCTTTAGTTACTGAGTATACGTTTGACGATATATATATTAACAACAGTAAGTTCAGTTGTGACGGAACTTATCATAACGTTAAGGTTGGAACAACTGTTTCGAGAGTTTTGATTTGTTTGGATTCTACCGAAAGTGAAAACTTAGAAGCAGATTTTAATAGTAGATTAGATTTAGCAAAAAAAGGTTATAATGCTTTAAAGACAAGTTACGTTGAACAGTATAAAAAGCGCACAGGATGTACGAGTGTTACTTTGCCTGATGATAAGCTTCAGCAGGTTTATGATATGAGCCGATACGTTATACAAGGTAGCCAAAACCGTCAAAGCGGAGCTGTGCTTTTAGGAATACAACCGTATTTATGGGGCGGTGGTATTTACTGTAGTTACGACGCTTATTTTGATATTATAGCGTTACTGACTTCTGGAGATAAAGACGTTATAAACGGTATAACGAAATTTTTTGATGCTCAGGCTGATATTAGTGAAGAGGCATTAAAAAAAGCAGGTTTGTCCGGAATATCCTTTACAGGTTGGACAGACTGCTTTGGTAATTTTGGATATATCCATTGGAGTATAACTGAATTCTTTTTAAACGTAAAACCTGTTTATTTATGTAATGAAATTATAAACAGATATGCTGTTTGGAAATACGGTGTACAAAAAACTGACGAAAGACTCGCTTACATATTAAGACAAACGTATTTATTTATAGAAAAGCATCTTTTGAAAAAAGTGAACGGAAGATATCGCTTGATTAACGTAAAAGCAGGTAATGAAGCAGGGTTTGACGTTGAGGCAGATTCTTTTACAGTTATTGCTTTAACTCAAGCTTTATTTGCTATTTCAGATATGCTTGGTGACAAAAGTGTTTATGCTGTAGGTGAAGAGGTTTTAGAGGGCATAGAACAAAATTATACCGAAGACGGTGTTTTGTTACCGTTTAAAAATGCAGAATTTCTTGCGGGAATGCAGACTGATTTTTATATTTATTCTTTACCAAAAGGAATACCTTTTATTAGCGTTGAGAAGGCTCTTGAAAAGGGTAAAACAGCTTGGGGATATGATTTTGGTCAGCCTCACGAGGTTTACCGTCATTGGCCTTGGATAGTTGGAAGAGCTGCTATTTGCTACAGCCACGAAGGCAGACACGCAGAGGCTATGCAATTTATTAACGACCTTACCCTTGGCGCAACTTCGCTTGGTGCCTTGCCCGAAAAAATCCGCATAGACGGTATGCCTATAAATTATTGGTATACTTCTGCCCACGCACTTGCAGTATGGGCAATACACGATGCCTTTGCCCATATTCACGGCAGTGAACTTCGCCTTTGCTACGGTATTAGCGATGAATGGCAGAATTTTAGTTGTGAAGGCATTTGTATGGAAAACGGCATTACGGTAAGCCTTAAAGTTGAAAACGGCATACTAAAAAGCCTTAAACTGTGTAATAACAGCGAAAAAGCCTTAGATATAAGTATAAAAGTAAACAACTGTTTTTCTTCTGCAATTCCGCAAATATGCACCTTAGAGCCAAATAAAGAATATATATATTAAGTTATAAAATTTCTTTTAATTTGTTTATATATTCAGAAGGAGTTTCCCCTGTTTGGCGTTTGAACACCGTACTGAAATAATTAGGATTACAAAATCCAAGTTCTTGCGATGCACCTATAATATTATATCCTTTTCTGAACAGCCCGATTGCCTGAGAAATTTTAAGTCCCAAGTAATACTTGTGCAAAGACAGCCCAGAGTATTTCTTTATAAGATTCTTAGCGGTAGTTGGGCTTATGTTTTGCATTTTGGCAAGTTCTTCAATGGTAAAAAACTTACTTTTATGCTGTTTCATATTTTCAGTAATAGCAAAAAACGTTATAGTTTCATAGTTGGTTATTGAAGGAATTTTTGAAGCCGACAGATCACAAAGGTTAAGCAGTAAAAACTCTGTTAATACACACAGTTTTGGTAAAAACAGCGGTTTTTCAAGAAAGATCTGATGATATGTAACAAAGTTAAAGTTACTCTCTTTATCGCACAATTTTTTACAGCCAAACGGAATTTGGTCGGTACACAAATTAATAATACGCTGCATATCATATTGCTGTTTTTCATCTAAATATAGCGGAAGTTGTTTTAATTTGCTTATAGCAGGACCTGTAATATTAAAGGACATAATAAATAATTCGGCAAAATTATTCTCGGCCACGTCGAGCGTATGGAATTTAAACGGTTCAAAAAGAATTAAAGAACCTTTTTTCAAACTGTAAAACGCGTTTCCTGAGTTGGTATTTAATTCTCCGTCTACCACGTATACCATTTCCCAAAAGTCGTAACATTCCCTTCCCGATCTATGTTTTTCGGGCATATATACTTCTTGAACAGAGTAAAATTCCTTAATAAAAATACTTTCATCGCGACAATAAGAAAAATATCCCGACATAGCGTAGCACTCCTCGTCTGAAATCATAGGTTTTTGGGCTGTTTTTGCGTTTTCATATAAAAAATAATGTGATATTATATTACCACAAACAATGTTGCACTGCAATAAAAATTTAAAACAACAATTGAGGTAATAAAAAATGCACATTCTTTTAATGATAATTCAAATTATTTTAGGTCCGTTTGAAAATTTTTTCTCTAAGCAATATGATATTAAAGCAAAGCATTTTAACCTATGGCTGTTTAGTTCTGCCACAATTTTAGGCAGTGCAGTTTATTTTTTAATTTGTATTGGATTTAAAATTATATTTGTAAAAGAACTTATAATTTACGCATTCTTTTTTACACTTTGCTATGCGGGAACTATGGTTGCCAGTGTATTGGCGCTTAAAGAAGGTCTTTATGCAACTACAATGCTTATACATTCCTATTCCATTACAATTCCTACCCTTTTCGGTGTATTCTTTCTGCACGAAAGTGTGGGTGTGCTTTGGTATATAGGTTTTGCACTAACCTGTATTTCTATATACATACTTAACAATTCAGGCAAAGAAGACGGCAGTTTTTCCTTTAAATGGCTATTTTGGGTTATTGTTTCGTTTGTGTGCAATGGTGTTGCCGTAATTGTTTTAAAACTACAGCAAATACGCTTTGGCGCTGTTTACGATAACCTTTTTATGGTTTATTCAATGTTGCCTTTAATAGTTGTATTTTTGGTTGCAGGGGTGCTTGGAAGGAAAAATTTACGCCACGAATGGAAACAATCACTACTATACGGCATACCGCGAGGCGCTATAAACGGTGTTTGTAATTTTTTAAATCTTATTATCTTAGGAATGATTCCTACCGCAGTTTATTACCCTATGTCAAGTTCTTTTTCTTTGGTGGGGACCTGTATAATATCGGTTATTTTCTTCCGTGAAAAGTTTTCAAAAAAGAAATTGGTTGCCTGTGTTTTAGGTCTTATTGCGGGAATACTTTTGAATATGTAAAAAGGTAAAATTATGCGTTATATAGATGAAGTAAAGTTAAATAATGACATAAAACTTGAACTTAACAAAGATTTAAACAATGCCGATATTGCAGGCGCCGCCGTAATTGTGGCGCAAAACGGAAAAGTTTAAAAACTACCCGAAACAAGAGTTTTTATATGCTCTTCTTCGGGTAGTTTTATATTTAATAGTTATATTTTCCCAAACATTTCTTTTTTTAAGTTAAGATAATAAAGGTAGTTTTCTTCTGTTACGTCGGGAGGACAACGGTGATCACAAAACGGAATATATCCGCCTTTTTTAACAAAAGGAGCAATAGATTCCATATACTCTTTTATTGACTCTTTGCCCTCTATAAGTTTCATTTTATTAAATCCGCCCATAATGCGAAGTTTGCCTTCATACTTTGTAAGCAATTCGCCGGGATGTGAACATCCGTTAACTTCAAACGGGAACAAACAGTTTATTCCGCCTTCTAAAAGATAAGGCAAAATAGGTCTTACGTCGCCGTCGCAATCGGTATACCATATATCAATACCTGCAGCATCAAGTTTTTGGCGTATACGTTTATATCGCGGCATTACTACGTCTTTAAAGAACTGTACGCTTACAAGCGGTCCATTATTACAGCAAATATCTTCCCAACCGAAAGCAAAGTCAAACTTAATATGCGGCAAAACCTGATCTAAAAAGTGTTCTACAAGTTGACAACTTGTTTCCACCATATCCTCTACCATTTCGGGATAATCAATACAAGCATAAGCAAGTCCCTCAACGGTAAGTATATCTCTTATCTGTCCTATCATAGACCCGCACCACACACCAAGCGGATAATCGCGGTCATCAGGATAGGCCGCTTTTAACGCTTCTATATTAACAATACGCGCAGGGTCATCAATTTTTAAACGTTCTCTTTTAATTTTCTCCCAATCTTCCGGTGTTTCTATAGGAGACTTTATATAATGCGGAATAGAAGAAGCATTGTTTTTTAATACCTCTGCCAAAAGGCCGTCAGAGTTTTGCATAATAAGGGTGTTACCGCGTTCTTCAACAACCTTTTCTTCAAATCCCGGACACAGCCACACATTACCATATAAATATTCAAACGAATCAAAACCAAGCGCTTTATCTGCCTGCGGAATGGTTTTTATACCGTTATCCTTAAACATTTTCCAAACTTCAAAGTTTTCAAGCCAGTATCCAAACTCCATATTAAAGCATCGGTCTACAGGTTTATAATGCATTTGGCGGTTAAACCGTTCTCGGTCGGTCATAGAGCCTTCCCATTTTTTTAATATTTGTTCCATAACACAAAACACTCTCCCTAAAAAAACATATTTTCCATATATCTCATTTTAAACGTTTCACTTGAAGCAAGATCTGTTACTTTAGCCTTTTGAGATAATTCCAAAGCTGTTTTAAAGTACTTTTCATTAAGCAATATCATTGCCGCACCGCCTATTGCCGAGTTACCCAATACACTTACACGTTCGGTATTAATTTGCGGTAATAATCCAATTTTCATAGCGTTTGAAATATTCATATAACTGCTGAATCCGCCCGCTATTGCCAGTTTATCCAAATCGCAAATATTTGGAAGTAAGGTATCAATACCTGATCTTACAGCACTTTTTGCAAGTTGTAATTTACGAATATCATTTTGGGTTATACCAATTTCATTTGTAAGTATAAACGGTTCATTCTGCATATATCCGCTTTCTTCAATTGCTGACATATTAAGCATACAAGCGGCGGCATCTATAATTCCGCTTCCGCAAATCCCAACTGCCTCTGCTTCGCCAATGGTGTGAACAAACACAGTTTCACCGTTGTTTGTTACTTTATCTATAGCGCCTGTTTGCGCGCACATTCCTTTTGAAATACCAACGCCTTCAAAAGCAGGACCTGCCGCTGTAGAGCACACCGTAAGTTCGCCTTTATTCCATAGTGCTATTTCACCGTTAGTACCAATATCTGCAAGTAGCACCGTTTCGTTATCTTTAGGACTAACCGCAATAAGGTCGCATACAATATCTGCGCCTACAAAAGCCGATATGCAAGGCGGTATATAAACAAGGGTATCTTCACTTATACTTAACAACGAAAGTTTTTCTGCCGTTAATTTTTCGCCGAATTTACGTTTAATTTCAAACGGCGCACAAGATAACGGCTCTACCAATTCTCCCGTCAGTAAATAAAGCATAACCGTGTTACCCGTTATTACTGCCGCGTCAATTAGTTTCACATTTATACTTAAGTTCTCTGCAAGTGTTAAAATTATACTATCTACCGCATTAATAACAAGTTTTTTTAATTTTTCCTTATTGCCGCTAAGCGCCGCTTCAATACGCGATATAACGTCGGCGCCAAAAATGTACTGCGGATTAATAACCGATGTGTTGGCAAGTATTTTGCCGTTAACGTCGTAAAGTCTGCCAACAATGGTGGTAGTACCAATATCAATAGCCACACCGTAATTCTTAAAAACGGGGTTTAAACTATGTTCGTTCTCTTTGCCGTTTTCTATTATCTGATAGTGCGACTTTGTATTAATATCTTCTATAGTGCAATTGCCCAAAACTTTGGTAATACAAGCAAGGCGGACACCGTTTGATATTTCTTTGAAACTCAAAAATTCTTTTTCGGTTTCGCTTAAATCTGAAAGGTTGCCTTTAGCAACAACCTTACATTTACCGCACTTTCCTTTTCCGCCGCAAGGGTGTTGCCCTTTGCTTATATCAGAAATCACTGTGCCTACACCAACGTATATTTCATTCCCATTATAAATAACACGGGCATTTTTTTGAAAATCCACTTTACAGCACCTCCAAAGAAAACAGAACGGCGCCAAAATAAGTAATAGTGTTTACTCCGTTAATATACTTCATATCCGATACTACAGCAAGGCGCGAAACGTTTACCCCGTAAGCCTCAAGCGAAGGCATTGCAATATCAGGAAATCTGCAAGGTTCATTGGAACGCTTTGCGCATACATCGCATACTCCGCAACCGCCTGCCCCCAAATGCAGAACTTTTGGTATATTAAACTCTTCTAAATCTTTTCGTATATTCTGTGCAATAATTACACTTTGCTTTTTAGCATTTATCATTCCTTCAAAATCAAAACTGTCCTCAATATCGGTTACGGTTTGATAAACCAAAGCATATTTATACTCCTTTACGCTATCCATAAGAGTATTTATATTACCTATATCGGGTGGGCACATCCAGCACTTACCAAACATACCGCAAGCGTTCGTTGCGCATATATCACGGAAAGCGTTATCAAGTTCAATTTTTTGTGTTTCTATAACACTTGCTTTAAATGCACCGTGTTTTTTGGGTATCAAAGCAAGTTGTTCAAACAATTTACTATTCATAATATTCTTTGTTAGCCTTTATAAAAGCATTTATATTTTCCCAAGGTGTGAGCGGAGGAATATCGCAACCCGAAGACAGCACAAAATTAGGGTATTTTGCACATTTAGAAAGAAGCGAAAGAGTTGCTTCCTTCACACTGTCTGGCGTTCCCATACTAAGAACACCGACAGGGTCAATATTTCCCATAACAAGGGTATCTTCAGGCATCTTTAAAAGCATATCCTCCATATCAACAGCATTGCCGAGGTGATATGCCATACAGTTTGTTGTAAGAATTGAATTTATCATTTGCGGAACATTATTTCCGCAGTTATGATAAATTACTCCAAAGTCGTCGCTTTGCACCTCTTCAACTATTCTTTTTACGTAAGGAGAAGAAAATTCGGCTTCAAGGCTTGGTGAAAGTATTCCTGCTACGGGTTCTGCCATAACTACAGCAGAAGCACCCGCGGCTTTATATGCTTTAGCGTATTCAACTAAGAACTGTGTAGTCTTATCAAGCACAATATGTACCATATCAGGGTCATCGTAACAGTCAAGCATAATTTCCGAAACGTCAAGAAGACGCGCCGCAAGCGAAAACGGGCCTATCATTCCCGCAAATATCGGGCGGTCGGTAATTAACTTCTTTGCTTTCTTTATTGCGTCAATATAAATGCAACTGCGCGCGGAACCAACTATTGGTACTTCTAAAGATTCAGCTTCGTCAATACTGTTTACAATTCTGCCGCGTACAGTTGGGACTTCGCTGTCTGTTACCGTTACCGTTGCGCCAAAACATTCGGCTTCAACCGATAAATCCATAAAACTTACCGATGCCGCTGTATCGGTTTTCTCTGCAACAGCCTTCATACCTTTTGCTTGTAATTCGCTGTCTGTTACAATTTGGCTTACGGTAACGCCAAGCAAACTTACACACGGAAAAGAAAGTATTGGCATTGTCTTTTTCTTATTAATGCCTTTCATTTCTTCTGTCCATTGTTTCATATTAAAATCGGTCATATATAATATTACCTCTTCGCGGTTATTCTTTACAAAGTTTTTCTGCCATATCGGCGGCACTGGCGGCATCGGCGGTATAAACATCCGCGCCAATCTGCTTACAGAAATCTTCACTAACGGGGGCGCCGCCTATCATAATTTTAATTTGTTCTCTTACGCCTTTATCCTCTGCCGCTTTGACAACAGCCTGCATTGTGGGCATTGTAGTAGTAAGTAAGGAAGAACACGCTATAACTTTACAGCCTTGTTCAATTGCTGTTTCCACAAATTTTTCGGGAGCAACGTCAACGCCTAAATCTATAACTTCAAGTCCCTTGCTTTCCATCATCATTTTAACAATGTTTTTGCCAATATCGTGTAAATCGCCCTGAATTGTACCAATGCAAACCTTACCTGCAGAAACAGCACCGTGCTCAGCAAGGTACGGTTTAAGAATTTCAGTGCCCATATTCATAGCGCGTGCCGAAACAAGTACTTCAGGAACAAAAACCTCGCCGTTTTTAAACTTTTCACCTATAATGTTCATACCAACAAGAAGTCCGTTGTTAAGAATAATTTCAGGTTGAATACCAGAATCAAGCGCCTGTTTAACAAGTTCGGTTACTGCCCTTGCTCTACCACTTTGTAAATTAGCGGAAATATCGTTTAAAATAGTCATATTTTTTTCTTCCTTTTCAATATTATTAACAGCATCTTTTTCAGATTTTCTGTATTCATACGGTGTCATATTATTACGCTGACTAAAGTTTTTGTAAAATGAAGCCACGTCGCAAAGTCCACAAGCAGCAACAATGTCTTCAACCTTCATATTGCTTTCTTTAAGCAGTTTACACGCGGCATTAATCCTAACGTCACGCAAATATTCAGAAAACAGTTTCCCTGTAAGATTTTTAAAAATCCGACTTAAATGCGATTTACTTATATACATTGTCTGCGCTATGCTTTCAAGCGTAAGCATACAGTCGTCGTAGTTTTCTTTAACGTACCTTATGGTTGAAAGTACAATATTCCATTCTTTTGGTGAAGCCGAAGAAACGTTTTTAATGGAACAGTTAATATATCTGCCAACATCTATTAAAAGTTGTGCTAAATAACCGCCAACAGCGTCTTTCCATTCGTTTTTTCTTTCAGTAATTTCACGTTCAATATCATCGTATAAAGCGTTTATTCTTTGCCGCATGTATACGTTAAGCATTGCATATGCGGTAACAGCGTTATCGTTAAAAATACCATAACAAAAACGAGGACTTTCAGGCGTTGAAATATCGCCGTCAAACCAATCATAAATATTAAAGCGTATTTGCCGCACGGTCATATTTTCGCCTTTATCTGCAAGGAAATATCCGTGCGGAACCTTAGGCGGAGTAATGTAAATATCTCCCGCCTGACAAGGAATAGTCTGGTCAAAAATGCAGTGAACACCGTTACCCGATGTTATCATAGATACCTCAATATATTCGTGTGTATATAAATAAGAAAATGCGTTTTCCGCATTATATACGTTTTCGCACGAAAATACGTGGTGATATATAGGAGTATCATCTTTATTAATGTGTAACGATTTGTTTTTCTCCACTGTCAAAAAATTCACCATCCTTTATTCTTAGTAAATTTATTTTAACATATTTTTATCAACATGAAAATAGGGTTTTCTTGTATTTTATTAAGTTCTAAAAAACAAAACCATATAAAAAACTCTCTTGCCTGTTTGCAAGAGAGTTATAAATTTACTGATTATATCCGTTAGGATTGTTTTTCTGCCAACGCCAGGTGTCTTCGCACATTTTATCAATATCAAGTTTTGCTTCCCAACCAAGAAGTTCTTTTGCTTTGGTAGCATTTGCATAAACTTCATCGGGGTCACCGGGGCGGCGGTCAGTTATAACGTAAGGGATTTCCATATTGGCTGCTTTATTGAAAGCATCTTTAAGCTGAAGTACCGAAACGCCGTTTCCGGTACCAAGATTTATTGCTTCACAACCAACGTTGTTAAGAGCCCAGTTAGTTGCCGCAACATGACCTTTTGCAAGATCAACAACATGAATATAATCTCTAACGCCTGTGCCGTCTACGGTATTGTAATCGTTACCGAAAACGCTTAATTTTTCTCTTCTGCCAACTGCAACCTGAGAAATATAAGGCATAAGGTTGTTAGGAATACCCTTGGGGTCTTCGCCAATGGTACCGCTTTCGTGCGCACCGATTGGGTTAAAGTAACGAAGAATAGCAATAGACCAGGTATCATCTGATACGTAAAGGTCGCGAAGTATTTCTTCAATAAATAATTTTGTTCTGCCGTAAGGGTTAATTGCGCCAAGAGGCATACCCTCAACAAGCGGCATTTCCTTTGCAACACCGTAAACTGTAGCAGAAGAAGAGAAAACTATTTTCTTAACGTCTGCTTCTCTCATTACTTCTAATAGCACAAGGGTGCTTATAAGGTTGTTATCGTAATATTCAATAGGTTTTGCAACCGACTCGCCAACAGCCTTAAGACCTGCAAAATGTATTACCGATTCAATTTTATTATCCTTAAAAATTTTACGAAGAGCATCTTTGTTTCTTAAATCTTCCTCATAAAACTTAATGGTTTTACCGGTAATTTTTTCAACCCTTTTTAAAGATTCAGCGCAACTGTTATCAAGATTATCTACAACAATAACCTCGTAACCTGCATTAAGCATTTCAACGCAAGTGTGCGAACCTATGTAACCTGCGCCGCCTGTAACTAAGATAGCCATAATATACACTCCTAAAAAATAATTGATTATCTAACATATATATGATATAATATTTTTTACTAAATTACAACTCTTATTTTGAAGATTTTTCAAATTTATACAAATATTGCACGGAGATATAGTTATGGAATACACAGTTAATCCAAAAGCACTTGCGGCGCCCTTTTTTCTGCCCGCCGCTATTGCTGATAATCATTTAAAAATTGCCACGCGCGACCAGTTGCGTGTAATTCTTTATATCTTCCGTAATACTGCCGAACACCCAAGCGTTAATGATATAGCCCAAGCCCTTAATATGACAAAAGAAGACGTTAACGATGCCATTTGTTATTGGGCAGATGCCGATATTCTTTGCTGTGAAGCGGTAAAAGAAGCCAAAACCGTTAATAAACGAACCAAAGCAAGGCTTCAAAGTGAAAAACCTTCGCGCGAAGAAATTGCGCTTATGGGAAATAACGATGAAAAACTCCCCTTTTTGTTCAGCGAAATTCAAAAGCGTCTTTGCCGACCGCTAAGACAAAACGAAACTTCTTCCTTCGCCTGGCTTTACTGCGAAGAAGGTATGGACGTTTCAGTTATTCTTATGCTTGTAGAATATGCTATAGGCCTTAATAAAGCCAATATCCGTTTTATAGAAAAAACTGCGGTTCAGTGGCTTAATGCAGGTGTAGAAGATATCGCTTCTGCCGAAGAATATATGCAAAACTGTGCGAAATCCGACCTTTGTTGCAAGGTGTTATCTGCCGCTTTCGGCATACGTGACCGCAAACTTAACAAAACCGAACGCGACCTTGCTTTTGTTTGGATTAACGAACACTCGTTTGACCGTAAAATGCTTGAAATTGCTTATGATTTATGCGTAGATGCTACTGGCAGTTATAATATTAAATACATTAAAGGTATTATTGACCGTTGGATAAAAGACGGTGTTAAAACAGTGGAAGATATTAAGAAAGAAAGTGAAAAGAAACCTGCCGCTAAAAATACTAAACAAGATTATTCGGCAATAGATAAAGATTTACTTGAAAAAATGCTTAATGCAGATTAGGAGGAAAAAGTTGTGCAGAATAGTGAAATAATTATAAAAGCCTTTGAGTTAAAAGAAAAAGAAAGCAAAAAGCGCCACGCAGAACATGAAGAAAAATTAAATAAAGCGCGTAAACTTTTTCCCAGAATAGAACAAATTGATGCCGAACTTTCAGCAATTGGTGCTTCGCTTGTTATGTCTGCCCTTTCGGAAAAACTTGAAGAAATAGAAAAAGCAAAACAAAAAAGCGAGGCTTTAAGCAAAGAAAAGTCAGAATTACTTAACAAAGCAGAAATTACCGACTTTACCCCTTTATGTCCGCTTTGTAATGATACGGGCAGAGTAAAAGGTGAAATCTGCCAATGTGTTAAAGATATTGCAAAAGGTCTTAGCCTTAATGCGCTGAAAAGCAGCACCCCCGCTACAGACTGTTCTTTTGATAATTTTGATTTGAACTATTACCCCGAAGAAGCAAAAAAACGAATGAAAAACATTTTGGATTTTTCCAAAAATTTTGCTGATAGTTTTTCCCTAAACAGTTCTAACGTGCTGTTTATGGGAAAATGCGGTCTTGGAAAAACACATCTTTCTCTTGCCGTTGCAAATACAGTTATTGAAAAAGGTTTTTATTGTATTTACGGCAGTGCGCAAGACCTTTTTTCTGCCGCCGAAAAAGAACATTTTTCTTACTTGGGCAACAGCGAAAAGAAAGATGCACTTTTAAACTGCGATTTACTTATTATAGATGATTTAGGTACTGAATTTACCACTAACTTTACACAGTCGCTTTTCTATAACATTGTAAACACAAGAATACTTAACAAAAAGCCAACCTTTATAAACACAAATTTAAGTTTTGATGAACTTGAAGCGCGCTACACACCAAGAATAACCTCGCGTTTTGTTGGTGAATACACAATGAAACAGTTCTTGGGTAACGATATAAGACAGTTAAAAGCAGCGCAAAAACTTAAATGATGTCGGTGAATGTCGCAAATTTTTCTTGTATACTGTTTATACAAGGAGGGATAAATGTGACAGATACCGTACTGATTTCTTTGTTCTCTTATCTTGGAACTCTTATAGGTACGCTTGGCGGTATTATTGCATCGGGCAAACTAACGGGTTTCAGATTAGAGCAATTAGAAAAAAAGGTTGAAATACACAACAATTTTGCGGGTAGAATTCCTGTTATTGAAGAACAAATAAAGGTAATAAACCACCGCATAGACGATATACAGGCAGAGTGTTAAAAACTTGGACAAATTTTGTCCGAGTTTTTTTTATTTTTGGCTTGACTTGAATTTTTTAGGGTTTATAATAATGGTAAAGAATATATAAAGGAGCGAATTTTATGTTTACTTTCAGTCCTGATGATTGTCATACAAAAGTTATTGAAAATTTAAAACCCGAACTCAGTTTTGATCCTAATGCTAACTACAGCGAATGGAAAGAACAGGTTAGAGAAAAGTTTAACGAACTGTTGGGCGATGATATGGACCCCACCCCGTTAAACGTTACGGTTGAATATGAAAAAGTAACTGAAGAATACATAGAAAGACGTATTATTTTTGATACCGAACCCGGCGCAAGTGTTCCCTGCCATTTACGTATTCCAAAGGGCAAACAAGGTCCTCATCCCGTTGTAATTTGTCTGCAAGGACATTCTTCGGGAATGCATATTTCCTTAGGTAACCCCATTTACCCAGGGGACGAAGAAGATATTGCCGGAGGAGATCGCGACTTTGCAAGACAGATAATACGGGAAGGTTATGCCGCGCTTACCGTTGAACAGCGCGATATGGGTGAAAGAAAGTGCCACCCATCTATTATGAAAGGCAATACCACTTGTGAACATTCTTCTATGGTTGCGCTTCTTATAGGCAGAACAATGGTTAAAGAACGCGCCTGGGATATTTCCCGCGCTATTGATATGCTTGAAACCTTACCCGAAATAGATAAAGACCATATTGCTCTTATGGGTAATTCGGGAGGCGGCACTACCACCTACTATGCAACTGCGCTTGAACCAAGAATTAAGGTAGCAATGCCTTCTTGCTCTGTTTGTTCCTTTGACCGTTCAATTGCTCTTTTAAGACATTGTGATTGCAACTATATTCCAAAAATGCTTAAGTACTTTGATATGGGCGAAATTGCCGCTTTAATTGCACCGCGCCCTCTTATTGTTATTGCAGGCGAAAAGGATTACGGTTTTAAAATTGACGGCACCAAAAAGGTTTATTCGGTTATAGAACAAATTTACGAAAAAGAAAACGCCAAAGACAACTGCAAACTTATTGTTGGTCCCGAAGGCCACCGCTTCTATGCCGACCTTTCGTGGGATACATTCAGAAAATACTTTTTAGGTTAAAACCGCAAAGAGTTCAACTCTCATCAGCCAAAGAAAAATGCAACATCTGAATAGATGTTGCATTTTTTTATTTTATCTCTTTTAAAAATTCGCCTATACGTTCAAGCGCTTCTTTAATGTGGTCGGTACTATAGCAGTAAGATGCTCTTACAAAGCCTTCGCCGCCCAAACCGAATGCGGTACCCGGAACAACGGCAACACGTTTACTTGCAAGTAACTTTTCACAAAATTCCTCACTTGTCATACCCGTAGACTCAATACACGGGAAAGCGTAAAAAGCGCCTTTAGGCTCACGGCAAGTAAGACCTAAATCGTTAAACCCTTTAACAATAATCTTACGGCGCATATCATATTGCTCTAACATTTTTTTAACTTCATCATCGCAATTCTTAAGCGCTTCAATTGCGGCATACTGAGAAGTGGTTGGCGCACACATAATTGCATATTGGTGAAGTTTTGTCATTTGTTCTATAATGGGTGCGGGACCGCAAGCAAAGCCGAGTCTCCAACCAGTCATAGAAAAAGCCTTTGAAAAACCATTAATAACAACGGTACGTTCTTTTAAACCGTCAATATTTGCAGGAGAAGTATGAGAAACACCGCCGAAAGTAAGTTCGGAATAAATTTCATCGGATATAACAATTATATTAGTGCCTTCAAGAACTTGCGCTAATGCTTCAAGGTCTTCTTTTTCCATAATTGCGCCTGTTGGGTTGCAAGGATACGGCAAAATAAGAGCCTTGGTTTTTGGTGTTATTTTTTCTTTTAACTCTTGCGCGGTAACCTTAAAACTATTCTCTGCCTTAGTTTTAATAATTACAGGCACACCGCCCGCAACGGCAGTTATTGGTTCATAACAAACGTAAGAAGGCTGCGGAATAATTATTTCATCGCCTAAATTGGTAATTGCACGAATACAAGCATCAATTGCTTCACTTCCGCCAACGGTTACAAGTATTTCACTTTTGCTGTCATACTGAAGACTGTATTTGCGCTTCATATAAGCCGAAATTTCGTTTCTTAGTTCCATAGCACCGCGGTTTGCAGAATAACGTGTACGGCCTTTTTCAAGCGTTTTAATTGCTGTTGCTCTTATTTTATAAGGGGTTAAGAAGTCGGGTTCGCCAACACCTAACGAAATAACGTTTTCCATAGTATTGGCAATATCAAAAAACTTTCTTATTCCCGACGGCTTAACTTCGCACAGCGTAGAATTAAGTATTTTTGAATAATCCATCATAACGAACAATTTCCTCGCTCATCGGGTGTATTTTGCATAAGCGGTACGTCCAATTCTTTATATCGGCGCAAAACAAAGTGAGTTGCGGTAGATGTAACAGAATCTATTGTAGAAAGTTCCTGAGCGACAAAACGCGCAACTTCCTGCAAGGTTTTACACTTAACAACAACGTTTAAATCATAAACGCCCGACATAAGATATACCGATTCAACTTCGCTGTACCGTGTAATTTTTTCAGCAACTTCTTCAAAACCAAGGCCTTCCTTTGGTGTAACCTTCAGTTCAATAATTGCAGAAACGTAAGCGCTTTCGGTTTTTTCCCAGTCTATAACGGTTTTATAACCGCGAATATAACCCTCATTTTCCAATTTCTTAATAATTTCTTTTGTTTCTTCAACGCTTTTATCAATAACAAGCGCAATATCTTCGGTTGTTATTTTTGCGTTTTCCGACAAAAGTTTAAGTACCTTTTTTTCCATAATAATTCCTCCTAAAAAACATAAAGCCCCGAACGCTTAATAGCGTTCAGGGCGAATTAACCGCGTTACCACCTGAATTCGAAAGTTAGACTTTCGCACTCTGCCGACCAAAAAAGCCGTTTCTCTGTAACGGGAGATACCGTCTGTACCTACTGTTATTTCGGCACAACCACTCCAAGACTGCTTCACTTAACAACGTAACGGGAATTTTCAGCAATACTTCCCTCTCTGCAGAAACGAAAATTAAGTTACTCCTTCTTTTCACTGTGTTTCATTTTTAAATATTATATACTATTTTTTCGTTTTTGTCAATTAAATCATATAAACGCCGTTTTCGTTAAGCACAATATCATAATTTGAAATACGGAAAAACTTCTGAACGTTTATTTCTAATTCCTTATAACTTTCAAGCGCGTAAGAGTTTAAATCAACCTTTAAAACCGATTTTGTACCGCTTGAAGTTATATAAGCAAAATTGCCCTCAACAAAAATATCGCTTGGCATACTAAACGGTGTGTTTTTACCTCCGCCCAAACGAAGTTCTTCGCGCATTGTATTAATATTATACCTTATAACCACGTTTTTATCCTTGTATGAACACCAAAGTTTATCGCCAAACAAAGCAATTGAAGACGGATTTTCATTTACGTAACTTAATTTTGAAGTGTAAAGAAGCGAAGCATCAATATTTAAAAACTTTACAGTTCCGTCTTCTTCAAGAATAAGCATTTGTTCACCCGGAAAAGTTATAACTTTACAGGATATATAATTATCGGCGTGAATAGAAAATGCTTTGTAATCAGCACCGAATTTGGAAAGCAGATATATGTTTTTTGCAACGTTTGTAGTTTTAAAAGTGTCAAAAGATACCATACGGAACGCCACCGTTAACTGCGTTTCGCTTCGGTCTTCACAATATGCATATATCAAACCGTTTTCGGTTCCCACAACATCTAATACATCGCCCTCAAATATGGGTTTCACTTAAAATTTCCCCTTTAAAACATTATTTTCAAGCATACTTTGTGCGGCAAGTAAAACGCCAGTATGTGCGCTGTGGAAATTAAGACCGCCTTGCATCCAGGCAGCGTAAGGTTCACGCAAAGGAGCGTCGGCAGAAAGTTCTATAGAAGCACCAAGTGTAAAGGCGCCGGCAGCCATAATTACCTTATCATTGTATCCAGGCATATCCCAAGGTTCAGGACTAACAAAAGAGTCCACAGGGGCGCCGCTTTGCATTCCCTTGCAAAAAGCAATTAAGGATTCGCTTTCTTCAAGCACAACAGCCTGAATAATATCTCCGCGTTTTTCATTCATTTCGGGAGTAACACTGTATCCAAAGTGTGAAAAAAGACCTGCAGTGTAAACGGCTGTTTTAACCGCCTCGCCTACAATGTGCGGAGAACTGAATACACCCATAAAAAGTTCACGGTTGTGTCCAAGTGTGGCGCCTACTTCTTTTCCCACACCGGGCGCGGTAAGTCTAAAAGCGCACTGCTCAACCAAATCGGCTCTGCCTGCTATGTAACCGCCCGTAGGAGCAATTCCTCCGCCCGGATTTTTAATAAGAGAACCCGCAATTAAATCAGCGCCTACCTGTGTAGGTTCTTTGGTTTCAACAAATTCGCCGTAACAGTTATCTACCATAATAATTGTTTCGGGCGAAACTTCCTTAACAATTTTACAAATTTCACCTATTTCGTCAACGGTAAGGCTTGGTCGCAAACTGTAACCGCGCGAACGCTGAATATATGCCATCTTATATTTTGAACTACTTAATTTTTCTTTTATTGTTTCTTTATCAGGTCTGCCCTGACTGTTTAAGTCAACCTGTTCGTAAATAACGCCGAAATCCTTAAGCGAACCCGAAACGTGATTGTCTATTCCAAGAACGTCAATAAGGGTATCATACGGTCTGCCCGTAAGACAAAGCATTTTATCATTTGGTCTTAACACACCGAATAAAGCAACCGTAAGAGTATGAGTTCCCGAAACAAAGTTATGCCTTATAAGCGAATCTTCGGCACCCATACAGTCTGCCCACACTTTTTCAAGTGTTTCACGACCTGCATCGTTATAGCCGTAACCTGTAGTAATGCCTAAATGCACTTCGCTAACTTTATTTTTTATAAATGCAGAAAGTACCTTTTGCTGATTATATTCAGTAATCTCATCTATTTTACTAAATATTTCCTTGCAACCGTCCATAACGGTTTTATCGGCTTCAATAAGCCTGTTATCAAAATTAAAAAACGTAGTATCCATTATATATTTACTCCAAAATCTCCTGCTTTTTGTACAACAATCAAGCCGTTTTTATTATAAAAACCAATATTTTTTTCTTCACAGCAAACAAAAAAGTTACTGCTTATACTTTGTTCTCTTAACGCTTTAAGCAATTCGCTGCCAAAGCCGCCCTTTCTTCTGAAATCCGGAAGTACGGCAAGACCGCCTATAATAGAACAAACCTTGCTTTTAAAAACAAGACCTGCGCCCTTATCGCTTAACGCAAAACCAGCCGCACCGTGGTACAGTCTGTAAGTAACGTCTGATAAAAACTCATCGTCATTTTGTATGACAAGACCTGTTTTTAATATTTCTAAAATGCGACGCGGTGTTTCTTCGCCAATAACACAGCCTTTATTTAAAACATCCTGTTGAGTTTTCATAAGAAAACAAGGTTTTATACTTTTAAGCGCAAGTTTGTTTGCTGTATCTAAACTTGTAAACACATTGTTTGCGCCAATAAAGTTAAGATAACTTTTTAATTCTTCAATATCGGCATTTTTTTGCCACAAGTTAACGTTTCCACCTGCAACACTTATAAGTGCCGTAATGTTGTTATTATCATCTATCTGCTTAAAAAAGCCAACAACCTTACTGCCAACCCCGTAAGCAAAATAAAGGCAATGTATCTTAACTAAAGCGGCATCGTCTTCATAAAGATTTTCTTCTAAAAAATCAAGTTCTGTTATCATTTTTTCATTTCACCCGAAGCCATTTTATTAAGCATAACACTTACAAGTTCTTTTGTGTTATATAAGTCGTTTAAATCGGCAACACAATTGGCTGAATGAATATATCTGCAGGGAAGCGAAACCGCTAAAGTTCTTACTCCGCCTTTAGATAAATGCACAGCGCCTGCATTATTGCCGCCCGAAACGTAAGCCTTGGGCTGAGCCTTGATACCTACTTTCAGCGCCGTATTATAAAGGTCTTTTTCATATAAAGTTGCTCGGTCCATAAACGAAACCGCTGGGCCCCCTCCTAATTTACAAACGCTTTTTTCTTCTGCCACACCGCTTATATCTGCAGCGGTTGTAGAATCAATACAAATTGCAAAATCGGGTTCAACTTCAAAAGCGGCAGTTCTTGCGCCGCGAAGTCCCACTTCCTCCTGAACGGTAAAGGAAGCATAAAAATCGTATTCGCTTGGCTGTTTTAGCAGCGAAATAATAACAGCACAACCTGCCCTATCGTCAATAGCCTTTGCTATTACCTTATCTTCGCCGACAAAAGAAACTTCGCTTAAAAACGTTCCAAAATCGCCAACACAGACATTGTTTTCTGCTTCTTGCTTATTTAAAGCGCCTATATCTATATAAAGGGATGCTTCATCGGGCAATTTTTTATCTTCATCACCTTTGCAGAAATGCGCGGGTTTGCAACCTATAACGCCCGTTATATTGCCGATTTTTACGCGTTTTGAAATAAGTGCCGAAACCGCAATACCGCCAACTGTTTCAAATTTCAAAAAGCCTTCGCTTGTAATAGAGGTTATAACAAAACCTACTTCATCAGTATGTGCATCTATAAGCACCTTACAAGCAGGACGCTTTTCGCCCTTTTTAAATGCAATAATATTACCAAGAGCATCTACTTTACATTCACAGTAAGGCTGAATTTCATTTAAAATAACCCCACGAACATTTTCTTCGTTTCCCGAAGGCGCATTACACATACAAAGTTTTTCAAGCAATTCTTTCATTATACTGCACCTCCGCCGATAATATATTTATAAATCAGTTCTGTGCAAGAAATAATATCGTTAATATCTGCAACTTCTGATGATGAATGCATATTTCTTATTGGAATTGAAACAAGTCCGCAAGGTATTCCGCCTTTTGTAACCGAAATCACATCGGCATCGGTTCCGGTAGTACCGCCCATAACTTCGGTTTGATAAGCAAAACCTTCTTCACTTGCAATTTTTAAAAGTTTTTTATACACAGCGGAAGAAAGCACGGGAGAAATACCAATCATAGCGCCTTTTGATATTGTTCCGCATTTATGCGCAGGTAAATCCGGAGCATAAGCAAAACTTACGTCAACCGCTATTGCCTCATTTACGTCCATATCGAACACAGCGGTTCTTGCCCCGCGAAGCCCTAATTCTTCGGCATCGGAAAATAATAAAATTACGTTAACGGGTAGTTCTTCCTTACTTAATCTTTCGGCAAGACTTAAAAGCACGGCACACCCCGCCCTGTCATCAAGGCTTTTTGCAGTTACTCTGCTACCTAAAAGCGAAGCAGATTTAACGTCATAAGTTACAAAATCACCAACGTTTATATAATCCTTTGCCTTCTCTTTAAGGGCGGTGTCAATTTTAACTTCACTTATATCATTAAAGCATTCTTCCTTTTTGGAAAGATGCATTGGTGTAGAACAGAATACGCCCTTAACCTCTTTTTTTCCGTGAATAACAACTGGAAGCGAAGGCAGAGTTTTAACGTCTATACCGCCACAGTTTGCCACCGTTAAAAAGCCGTTATCATCAATATGGGTAACAATCATACCCACTTCATCAATGTGCGCTTCAATTAATACGGTTTTTTCGCTGTTTGCATTAAATGCGCCGCAAAATGATAAACCGCCTAATTCTTTTACTTCACAATAATTACTTAATACACTTTTTGCGTATTTACTCGCAAAATCAACGTTACCTATAGCGGCGTTATCGCAAAGCGAAAACAATACTTCTTTAATATCCATTACAGTTTGTTCACCAATTCTTTAAAATAGTTGCCTCTGGCGGCAAAATTCGGGAAAGCGTCAAAAGATGCGCAGGCAGGGCTAAGAGTTACAATATCACCGCTTTCGGCACTGTTACTTGCAAGTAAAACCGCCTCGCTTAAATCTTTGGCGTGAATAATTTCGGGGCTACCGTTGTATTCGGGATGCTGTCTAACAGCCTTTTCAATAGCCTTTGCCGTAGGACCTGTTAAATACATACGTTTTACTTTATTAATAACTTCGTTTGCCATAGGTTCAAACGGAATATGTTTATCGTATCCGCCCGCAAGAAGTATTACTTTTTGATTAAATGCTTTTAATCCCGCAATAGTACGGGTAGGACTTGAAGCAATAGAGTCGTTATAATACTTAACGCCGTCTTTTTCTCTAACAAATTCAATACGGTGTTCAACGCCTGTAAATTCTTTTGCAACCGCCTTAATTGTATCAGAGCCAACGTAACCCCATACTGCTGAAATAGCGGCAAGATAGTTAGCAATATTATGGTCGCCTATAACAGTAATATCGTTGCGGTGCATAACAGGAACGTCAATGCCGCGATAACTCATATGAAGCATACCGTCCGATGATAACCAAGCGCCGTTTTTAACAGGTCTTTCCATACTGAAACCTAACGACTGACCGCGCACGTTTTTTGAAAATCCTGCAGTAATTTCATTATCACGGTTAAGTACGGTACGCGAAAATGCATTCTGATGAAGAAGAATATTTTCTTTTGCCTGTACGTATTCATCCATATCCTTGTGAACGTCAAGATGATTAGGCGCAACGTTAGTAACAACTGCAACGTCGGGACTTTTACGCATAGAAATAAGTTGGAAAGAAGAAAGTTCGGCAACAACAAAATCTTCGGGCTTAATTTCTTCAATACGCGGAAGCAACGGTTTTCCTATATTACCGCCAACGTGAACGGTTTTGCCCTCTTTTTCAAGCATTTTGGCAATAAGAGTGGTGGTAGTTGTTTTACCGTCGGAACCTGTAACAGCAAAAACGGTAGCAGGACAAAGGTCAAAAAACACTTCCATTTCACTTGTAACCGCAATACCGCGTTTTCTTGCCTGTTCAAGTTCGGGCAGATTAAAATTCATACCCGGAGTACGGAAAATAATATCTACCTCTAAATTACTTAAATACTGTTCGCCTAAATGAAGCGTTACACCTGCCGCTTCCAACTTATCGGCAAGTTCGCCTATCTGGTCTCTTGTTCGGCGGTCACAAGCAATAACACGAGCGCCTTTTTCAATAAAATCCATAATAAGCGGAGTATTGCTTATACCAATTCCGCAAATAGCAATTTTCTTTTGTGCAATATGATTCCAAAACTGTTTGCAATCCATTATAACATTCTCCTTTTTAAAAGAAAGTTTATATATTTATTATACTGAAAACTGGTAAAAATATCAATTATCTACTATATTTTTAATCCATATTCCTCTTTTAACCAAAATAACACCAATTACGCCCTTTATAATTTTAGAGTAATTACAAATTGCATACAATCCAATAATACCAACCGAGGTGTATCGGCTCAGAACAAATGCAAGGGGCACCGTAAACAGCCATTCGTATCCACAATCAAACAAAACCGTTTCAATAACACGTCCGCCCGAGCGAATAATAAAGTACGAAGCGTGTGCCATAGCATCAATTGGCATTGCCAAGGCATTAAGCCTCATTAAGGCAGTTGCAAGACGCATAACTTCGGGATCAATATTATATGCACGTGGTATGTACAAAGCGCAAACGAAATACACAGCAGAAATTACTGCGCTTACGAACACCGAAAACACAATAGACTGGTATGCTTCATTCTTTGCGTTTTCACGGTTTTTAGAACCTAACGTCTGTCCCATTAAAATTCCAACCGCAACACCTAAAGCCATAAATCCTACACCGAAAACGTTAAAGAAGGTCTGGGTTATGTTTGTGGCAGTAACGACACTTAAACCGCGTTCTGAATAGCATTGGTTAATCATTGCTATTCCTGCCGCCCACATAGTTTCGTTAAGCATAAGAGGTAAACCTTTAACGGTTATTCTTTTTACAAGCTCAAGCGGTATTTTAAACGTTTTATATACGCCTATTATGTAAGGACTCTTTTGTTTTGAAGTATGCGTTGCAATAACAACAATTAAAAGTTCAACAAAACGCGAAAGCACGGTTGCAACAGCTGCACCCACAACGCCCAACTTCGGGAAACCTAACTTACCGAAAATAAGTAACCAGTTGAACACAAGATTTATAACAACAGCCGCAATCCCCGCAACCATTGGCAACACAGGTCTGCCCGTTTCACGAAGGGTACTTGAATAACACTGTGATACAGCGTAAGGAATAAGACCTATAAGCATTACGAAAAGATAATTCTTTGCCGCAGTCATAGTTTCGGCAACTGCTGTTGCTTCGCCTTTTAAATAGAAGGAAATAAGGGTTTCTCCGCCAAAGGTAAAAAGTAAAATTCCTAAAGTTGTAAGCACCAAACAGCACAACACCTTAAACCTGAAGGTATTTGCAACGCCCTTATTATCGCCCTTACCGTAATACTGTGCGCTGAATATTCCCGCACCCGATATTGCACCGAATATACAAAGGTTAAATACGAATATAAGTTGGTTAGAAACCGCAACGCCCGTCATCTGTGTTTCGCCTGTTCTTCCAACCATTATATTATCAAGCATATTTACAAAGTTAGTTATAAAATTCTGCACCATAATTGGTATTGTAAGCATTATAACTTTTTTGTAAAAGTTTCTGGTTCCAATAAGTTTTTTTAACATCATTGCCTCCGGGTGAACATAATTATATATATAATAACATAGTATTTTAATAAATACAATATACGAAGACAAAAAATTATTCATAAAAACAAACCGCTTCACAACAATGGACTGCCCCAATTTGTGCATACAGTACAAATCAGGGCAGTCCAATTGGTTTCAAATGTTTTTATGCTTCAAAATCCTCAAATATGTAGGTTTTAAAATTGTTTTTTGCGGCTTCCAATTCCTCTTTGCTTTTCAGTGTCCAACACACGGGAAAAGCGCCAAATATTTTATTTAGTTTTAAAAAGAAATTATCGGCAAAAATATGCTCGTAAGAAACAAAGTCGGGGCGTGATATAAAATTATAAAGCAGTGCGCCCAGTAAACGCTTGTATATTTCTTCACCTTTAAACGCCGTTGAAAGTTGTCCGCGGCAAACCTTTTTGTTGTATTTTTTATACAGCCTTATTACAAGCGGATGAAATGATTGCACAAAATATTTGCCGTTATATTCCTCTAAAATTTTATTAGCGGCATCAAAAAGCCTTTTAGAAGTTTTCTTATTACATTTAAACTCAATTAAAAGAGCAGTTTTTCCGTTTACTGCTTCAAGACATTCTTTAAGCGTGGGAATTTTTTCTTCTGTATTGCCAAGTCTTAATTCCTTTAATTGGGCAAGTGTTTTTTCTTCTATTTTACCTTCAACACCGCACATACGCTCAAGCGTGTCATCGTGAAAAACAACAACTTCGTCATCGGCGGTTATATGAATATCGTTTTCTATCATATAGCCTTTTTCTACGGCTTTTTTAAAGGCTGTAATACTGTTTTCGGGTATTCCCTTTTCCTTACTATGAAGACCTCGGTGAGCAATAAGTTTGCCTTCTAAAAATTTAAGGTCGGAGTGTTTTCTAAACGACGGAAAAGTTAAAAATAAAAACAGAACAATTAATAATGCTAATACTATAAAAACGGCGGTCATATTAATCCTCCACGTCAAAATTTTCAAGCGCCGATGCTTTTTTAACGGGTTTTGAGTCGCCGTGGTTTACAAAACACATTGTAACAAAAGATAACAATACAAATACCGCTGAATAAAGGAAAAGTATTTTATAACTTATATTCTCAATTAAATATCCCGCCGCAACAGGAGTAACTATTTGCGCCGACATACTGAATGTGTAGTAAAGACCTGTAAATTTGCCTACGTCACTGCCTGCGCACATTTCAACCACCATAGGCAAACTGTTAACGTTTATAGCCGCCCAGGCAAGTCCGACAAGGGCAAAAAGTAAAAACAAAACGGGGCTGAATCTGTTAAAGAACAAGGTATATATGAATCCACCCGCAAAACAGGTACTAAGCAACAAAGCGCCAACACGTATTGTGTTTTTTCTGCCAAATTTAGAGGCAAGCGCGCCAATAGGAATATAACTTACAATAGCACCTGCAGTTGCAACGGTAAGGCAGGTAGATGCAACACCGATATCCATATTCCATACTTCTTTTGCATAGGTAGTAAACCAGGTGGTTATACCGTTGTAGCCAATAAACCACAAAGCAATTGATACAAGCATAAACGCAAGACTCTTTTTTACTGCTTTTGGCATTACCGTTTTGGTATCACTAATTTTTTCGGTTAAATTTTCTTCGGGATGCGCCGCTTCGTACTCGGCTTGTTCTTTAACAAGTTTTGGTTCGTTTACAAAGAATACTAAAATAAACAAAGCAAAAAGCATTATACCGCCAACAATAATAAACAACGGCAAATAATCAATATGTTCAAGGTCTTTTGTTTTAGCCGATGAATAAAGTAAACTTGTTACAATTAAATATACTATTCCGCCCACAGCGCCCATAAGGTTTATAACAGCGTTGGCTTTACTGCGAAGCGGCTTAGGGGTTACGTCGGGCATAAGAGCAACCGCGGGGCTTCTGTAAACACCCATTGAAATAAGAATAAGAGCAAGAAGAACAATAAACAAAAGAATTTTGTTTGAAGAAGGCGCTGAATAATAACTGTTGTCAATAATCGGCAAAGCCATCATAAGTAAGGTAGCGGCAAGAGTTCCCACAATAATAAACGGACGTCTTCTGCCAATTTTACTTTTACACTTATCGGAAAGTCCACCAAACAGCGGTAGCAAAAACAGCGCAAGAACGTTATCTGCCGCCATAATATAACCCGAAATTGATTCAGGAATATTAAAGGTTTCAATAAGCATTTTTGGAACAAGCCCGTCATACATCTGCCAAAAGGCGCAAATAGATAAAAATGCGAAACCTATAAGCACTGTGCGTTTGTAATCAAGTTTCATAATACATCCCTCTTTTATATTTTTCTTCTGAATTTAATATATCATACACGAATATTTATTGCAAGAATTAAGTAATTTTAAGCGCAATTAAAGTTTGTTATTTAATTAG
Source organism: Acutalibacteraceae bacterium (assembly GCA_045605385.1). GTDB lineage: Bacteria > Bacillota > Clostridia > Oscillospirales > Acutalibacteraceae > SIG607. Next base: position 2,692 of record JAZUPW010000024.1, on the reverse strand, counting down.
AAAGGATAAAATGTCTGATTTTATACAAAAACAAACGATTTTCATATAGAATTATATTTTTGGATATGTTATACTATAAAAAAATTTGTTTTTTGTGTAGAAAAATATGCCACAATATGGTATAATGTAAAAAACAAAGCGTTCAGGAGGTTATTTTAATGAAAAAACTAACAGCAGTACTTGTAGGCGCAGGCGGCAGAGGTTCAACTTATGCATGGGAAATGTGCAAATTAAAAGAACAGTTCAACATTGTTGCAGTTGCTGAACCTATTGAAAACAGAAGAAACAAAATTAAAAAGAATTTCAATATTCCTGATGAATATTGTTTTGACGATTACAAGCCGCTTTTCGCTCTTGGAAAAATTGCTGATATAGCAATTATCGCCACAATGGACCGTATGCATCTGGAGCCCTCTATTATGGCTATTGAATTAAAGTATGATTTACTTTTAGAAAAGCCAATTGCTCCTACTCCCGAAGAATGTACCGCAATTTATAAAGCCGCTGTAGAAAATGACGTTAAAATTGTTATCTGCACCGTGCTTCGCTATACTGCCCTCTTTAATACAATTAAAAATATTATTGATGACGGCACTTTAGGCAGAATTATGTCGGTTAACCACGAAGAATGTGTAGGTAACATTCACCAGTCACACAGTTTCGTTAGAGGCAACTGGGGTAATTCTGAAAGAAGTTCTGTAATGCTTTTACAGAAATCCTGCCACGATATGGACCTTCTTGCTTGGTTGCTTGGCAAAAAGTGTAAGAAAGTTCAGTCTTTCGGTACACTTTCCTACTTCACAAAAGAAAATGCTCCTGAAGGCGCACCCGAATATTGCTATCAGGGTTGTCCTCATGCTGAAACCTGCTTCTATAACGCAGAAAAGATTTACGTTGAACCTGCAACAGGTTGGTATAAAAGCCATTGTTCCGAACAGGCTGACCCTACACGCGAAGACCGCGAAAAGGCAATCAGAACAACACAGTTCGGTAAATGCGTATACAAATGCGATAACGACGTTGTTGACCACCAGACCGTTAACCTTCTTTTTGAAGACGATATAACCGTTACCTTTACAATGAACGCATTTAACAAAGGCGGAAGATATATTCACATTATGGGTACTAAGGGTGAATTACGTGCAGCGCTTGAAGGCGATACACCTATTACCATTTATGATTTCGCAACAGAAAAGACAACCGAAATTGCTTCAAGCGGTACCGACGGTATAGGCGGCGGTCACGGCGGCGGTGACGAAGGTATTATAAGAACCCTTTATGAATACCTTAACGGCACCTACACAGGCAAATCAGTTCCCGAAATTGATGAATCTTACCGTAATCACCTTATTGTGTTTGCTGCTGAAAAATCACGTTTGGAAAACACTGTTGTAGACCTTGACGAATACATAGCATCTCTTAACTAAATAAAAAGGGCGTGACAAAATGGAAGTCGTTTTAATACCTTCTAATAAATTAATAAGTGTAGACGGTCTTTGTCACGCCGTTCATAATGTTCACGAGCCGGGTTATGTTTTTACAGGCCATATTCACAATTCGTGGGAGCTTGTGTACGTAAAGAAAGGACAAGCTGTCGCTTCTGCCGATGAAGATATTTTCATCTTAAAAGAAGGACAGCTTCTTTTTCATAAACCGCTTCAGTTCCACGAAATACAAACCTATGGCAATGAAAACGTAGAACTTCTTATAATAGAGATTCTTATAAGCGGAAGCGCCGCCGAAAGGTTTTCTAAAAAATGTTACAATTTAACTTCTAATGAGTTTAAAGATTACTTTGAAGCATTTATTAACCTTGCAGAAGCAGGTAATCACAACCATTCAAAACTATATGATGCGCGTGATTTATACGCTTCAAAAGCCATTGCAGAACTTGAAAATTTTTTGCTTAATTTGTTAGACAAAACTCCTGCAAACCGCCGAAGAACCTACGAAGAAGAAGAGTATTACAAAAGAATCGCTTCGGTTATGTTTACAAACTGCGAAAAGAAATTAAGTGTAGATGATATTGCAAAACTTTGTAATATGAGCCGAAGTAATTTAAAGCGAATATTCAGCAAGTATAACAACGTTGGTATAGCAAAATACTTGTTGACCTTAAAAATAAAGCGCGCTGCCGAAATGCTGTCTGACGGCTGTAGTTCGAAAGAAATAACAGAAAAACTAAACTTTTCTTCATCGCACTACTTCCAGACCGCCTTTAAAAGAGAAATAGGCATAACACCAAACGAATATAGAAAAATGAGCAAATAAGAAAACCGCCCAACAAGGCGGTTTTTCGTTTTATAAAATATATAGGAGGTTGGAACACATAGGTCGATAATTCAAAAGGGATCGAATTTATGCGACCTTTCGTTTACACTCGATATGAAATAATCCTTTCGGATTATGAAATATTTTTGCTAACGCAAAAATGTGAAATAAAATTCGCCCCTTAACATTTGCAAACTTTTCAATGAAATCGCGCAAGCGCGATGAAATCCTCACTCCGCTTGGATGAAATCTGCTTCGCAGATGAAATTAAATCCGTCCTTATCTCCCGACGAAGTCGGATTTCATCACGAAGTGATTTCATCCCACGAAAGCGGGATTTATCCCGTCCGATAGGACGGATTTAGTTGAAAAGAACCCACACTTGTCGTAGACAAATGTGGGTTCTTTTCTGGCGGAGAGA
>JAZUPW010000023.1:0-53810 GCA_045605385.1 Acutalibacteraceae bacterium | reverse complement strand
TTTCGCAAAATTAAATTCTAATATTTAATTTTGCACAACATTCATTGCAATGGGATAGGACAAATTTTTACTAAAAATTTGTCGCAAAATCAAAGATTTTGTGGCGAAACAAAATTGTTTCGCTTAACCTATGCCATTATATCACATAACCTTCACTTTTTAAACCTTTTAACGAAAAAATCGCAAAATCTGCTGACATATCAGCAAGTATGTTTTCAGCCATACTATCACCTCATTTACTCCGCTTGTACCACACATTTGCAAACTTTTCAATGAAATCGCGCAAGCGCGATGAAATCCTCACTCCGCTCGGATGAAATCTGCTTCGCAGATGAAATTAAATCCGTCCTTATCTCCCGACGAAGTCGGATTTCATCACGAAGTGATTTCATCCCACGAAAGCGGGATTTATCCCGTCCGATAGGACGGATTTAGTTGAAAAGAAGCCACACTTGTCGTAGACAAATGTGGGTTCTTTTCTGGTTGCGGGGACAGGACTTGAACCTGCGACCTCCGGGTTATGAGCCCGACGAGCTACCAACTGCTCTACCCCGCGATATATTTTATGACCTTTTTGTGTCAGCAAATGTTATTATACCACACTTTTTTCAAAAAGCAAGTGTTTTTTTAAAAAAGTGTTATTTTTTTAACAGCAAAATTTTACAAACTTTGCATACTTTACTACCCTTTGCGTTGTCGAAAAACCTTGACAATATATTATATATATGCTAATATATTTTTATAAAACAGATGCCTCGCCTAATATTCGGAACGCCTTTTGGTGTCCGACTTTTTTTGTTTTCAGGCATTTGTTAAAAAAATAACAACTATAATTCAGGAGGGATTCGATGGAAAAGAAAGAAAGCATACTTCTGCCTAAAGCAGACGTTGGACGTAGTGTGCTTCTGCCGCATATAAAAGGAACCGCCGAAACCGAATCTGTAAAGATGCCGCCTGTATCGTCAGTAATTCTGCCGATGCGTATGCACATAGGCGCGCCGTGTGAACCTATTGTAAAGGTTGGCGACAAAGTATTTGTAGGCACAAAAATCGGGGATAGCGACAAACCTGTAAGCGCACCTATTCATTCAAGTGTTTCAGGTACAGTTAAGGCTATTTGTAAATATCCTATGCCCGACGGAAGCGAATGTGACGCTATAGAAATTGAATCTGACGGCGAAATGAAGATTGACCCTGAAATTAAACCGCCCAAGATTATAAACAAAGATAAACTTTTAGAGGCTACTCGTGATTGCGGTCTTGTTGGTCTTGGCGGCGCAGGATTTCCTACGCACATTAAATTCCGTTTGCCTGAAGAAACCAAAATTGATACTTTAATTATAAACGGCGCGGAGTGTGAGCCTTATATTACAGCCGACTACCGTTGCTGTTTGGAAGACTACCGCGATATTTTCAGAGGCGTTTACCTTGTTAAAGAGCATTTGAATATTGACCGCGTTATTATTGCTATTGAAGGTAATAAACGCGACGCAATTAAAAAACTTTACGAAATTGCCGCTGATGAACGCGATATTGATGACAGCGTAAAACTAATGGAACTTAAAACCAATTACCCACAGGGTGCCGAAAAGGTACTTATTTATTCTGCTCTTAGCAGAGTAATTCCTGCCGGTAAACTTCCTGCCGACATTGGCTGCATGGTTATGAATATAACAAGTATTGCCGAACTTGGTCATTATGCCAGAACAGGTATTCCGCTTGTGTCGCGCAGAGTAACGGTTGACGGTGCGGCTATTGCCGAACCGAAAAACGTAATTGTTCCGTTAGGCACAAAAGTAAGCGACCTTGTTGAGTTCTGCGGCGGATATACCGTTCCTCCCACAAAACTCGTTATGGGCGGACCTATGATGGGAAGCACCGTTGTAAACGATAACGGCGTTATCACCAAAACAAGCAACGCTGTTTTAGCGCTTACCGATGATGAAGTCCCCCACCCCACAGGCTGTATACACTGCGGAAGATGTGCCGCGCATTGTCCTATGAAACTTAACCCCGCCGACGTTGAACGTGCGCTTAATGCAGGCAGCGTTGAAAGACTTTCTACACTTTACGTTAATTACTGTATGGAATGCGGTTGCTGTGCTTTCAGTTGTCCTGCAAGACGTCCGCTTGCACAGGTAATGCGCGTAGCAAAACAAACCTTAAGGAGGAATACTGCGAAATGACTGAGAAGTTAGTTGTAAGTTCTTCTCCCCATATTCACACTGCCGATACCACAAAAGGTATTATGCTTGACGTTCTTATTTCACTTGTTCCCGCAAGTGTTTTCGGCATAATTCTTTTTGGTTGGCGCGCCGCACTTATAATTGCCGTATGTGTAATAGGCTGTGTGTTATTTGAGGCTTTAAGTTGCAAGTTGTTCGGTCACGACATTACAATCGGTGATTTAAGCGCCGCCGTAACAGGACTTTTACTTGCACTTAATCTTCCTTCGGGAATTCCCGTATGGATGGCACTTTTCGGATGCTTGGTTGCAATTGTTGTAACAAAGCAAATGTTTGGCGGTCTTGGTCACAACTTTGTTAACCCCGCTATTGCCGCAAGAATTGTTTTATTTATATCATTCCCCGTTCACATGACAAGATTCATTGAACCTTTCCAGACTTCTGCTATAACCTCGGCTACACCGCTTAGCGACACCGCTATAGATGCTTCTTTATATTCTTTAAAAGAACTCTTTTTCGGTACTCACGGCGGAACAATAGGCGAAACTTCGGTTATATGTCTTGGAATAGGCGCACTTTATCTTATTTTAAGAGGCGTTATTAACCCCATAATTCCTGTTTCTTATATAGGAAGCGTGGCTTTGCTTACTTTTTGCTTCGGCGGAGACCCGCTTTATGCAATATGTTCGGGCGGTCTTATGTTGGGTGCTTGCTTTATGGCAACCGATTACGTTACAAGCCCTGCCACACCGTTAGGCAAACTTATATTTGGTATTGGTTGCGGTATAGTTACCTTTATAATCCGTTCGGGTGCCGCTGCCGAAGGTGTTTCTTTTGCAATACTGTTTATGAACCTTTTAGTACCTCATATCGACAGTATTACACGCCGCAAACCGTTTGGATGGGAGGCGCAGAAGAAATGAGCGAAAACAATAAAATTTCTATAGACAGCGTTGGTATAACAACCCTTATACTTTTCCTTATCTGCGTTGTAATTACCTTTGCTCTTGCAGGAACAAACTATATTACACAAGGCAAAATAGCAGAACTTGAAGAGAAAAATCAAAAGGGTTCTATGGCGCTTGTGCTTGCTGCCGATGATTACAAAGAAAACACCCTTGAATATACCGATAAAAACGGTGTAAACGGTACTGCTGTTTATTACACCGCAATATCTTCAGGCAAAGAAAGCGGATACATTTTTACAACCTCTGCAAAGGGTTACGGCGGTGACATTAACGTTATGACCGGCATAAACAAAGACGGAAAAATAATCGCTGTTAAAATTCTTTCTGCCGCCGATGAAACCCCGGGTCTTGGTGGTAACGTAACCAAGAATAGTTTTTATTCGCAGTTTGCAAATAAAACAAGTGATTTTGAACTTGTTAAAAACTCTAAAACAAACGATAATCAGGTTATTGCCGTAACGGGCGCAACTATTTCTTCAACAGCAGTAAAAACTGCAGTAAATAATGCCTTTGAACTGTATGAACTTTTACCAAAAGAAGAACCCGAAAACCAGCCCGTTGAAAACACTGAAACCGAAGTTTCAAGCGAAGAAGAGGAGGCAGAATAATGAAAAACGATAAAAAAATGCTTTCTTACTTTACTAACGGTATTATAAAAGAAAATCCCGTACTTCGTCTTGTTCTGGGCACTTGCCCTACCTTGGCGGTTACAACTTCGCTTATGAACGGTCTTGGAATGGGTGTTGCCGCAACTGCAGTTTTAGTTTGTTCTAACCTTGTTATTTCTTTGCTTCGCAACGTTATTCCAAACAAGGTAAGAATCCCTGCATTCATTACCATTATTGCGGGCTTCGTTACAATAGTACAAATGCTTGTTAAAGCCTTTGCACCTTCTGTAGATGCTTCGCTTGGTATTTATTTACCGCTTATAGTTGTTAACTGTATAATTCTTGCGCGTGCCGAAATGTTTGCTTGTAAAAACACAGTTTTGCCAAGTATATTAGACGGTCTTGGAATGGGCGTTGGTTTTACCGCTACCCTTGCAATAATGGGACTTATACGTGAAATACTTGGTACAGGCGTAATTGCTATTTCCGAAAGCCTTATTATTCCTGTAACAAGCGCAATTGGTATTGAACCTATTTTAATTTTCATTTTACCCCCAGGCGGATTTTTTGTATTCGGTATACTTATAGCGCTTTCTAACAAACTTGCTGTAAGAAAGGGCAAAAAACCTGTTAATTCGCTTGGATGCGACGGTTGTCCTTCTAAGAGTGTTTGCGAACTGCTTGAACAGGATAAACAGAAAAAAGATGAAATGGAGGATATGCTCGGTGAATAGTACAGTATCTATCGTTTCAATTCTTTTAGCAGGTATTTTTACCAACAATATGGTGCTTTCGCGCTTTCTTGGTATATGCCCGTTTTTAGGTGTTTCTAAAAAGGTAAGCACCGCTGTTAGTATGGGCGGCGCAGTAACCTTGGTTATGGTTCTTGCTACAGCAGTAACCTGGCCTATATGCACTTATCTTTTAATACCGTATGACCTTGAATATTTACAAACAATTGTATTTATTCTTATTATTGCGGCTCTTGTGCAGTTGCTTGAAATTGTTATTAAGCGTTTTCTTAAATCGCTTTACGGCGCTTTCGGTATTTATTTATCGCTTATAACAACAAACTGCGCAGTGCTTGGTATAACCTTGCTTAACTTTACACAGAATTATAATTTTGTGCAGTCTATGGTTAACTCACTAAGCGCAGGACTTGGTTTCTTACTTGCTATGTTCATTTTCTCGGGCGTAAGAGTAAGAATAGAATCTTCCAATATTCCAAAAGGACTTCGCGGTCTGCCCATAACCTTGGTTGCAGCGGCACTTGTTTCGCTTTCCTTCCTTGGTTTTTCGGGATTAATATAAAGGAGGATAATTAATATGATGGATATTTTTCTTCCTGTTATTATTGTTGCGGCAATAGGTCTTATTGCAGGTCTTGGTCTTTCTATTGCTTCTAAATACCTTTCGGAACCCGCCGATGAAGTTAAAGAACAAATAAGAGCCGCCCTTCCCGGTGCTAACTGCGGCGCTTGCGGTTTTGCGGGTTGCGACGATTATGCCGCAGCCGTAAGAAACGGCGAAGCCGACGCAGGACGTTGTACCGTTGGCGGAAAAGAAACTGCTGCAACGCTTTCTGAAATTTTGGGAGTAGAAGTAGTAGCAAAAGAAAAACGCGCTTACGTTACTTGTAAGGGCGACTGCCACCACGCCGAAACCAAATATGCCTATAGCGGAATGCAATCCTGCTCTGCGGCAAAAATGCTTTACAGCGGTCCCCTTGTTTGTAACTACGGTTGCATAGGCCTTGGGGATTGCGAAAAGGTTTGCGAAAAGAACGCAATTACCATTTCAGAAAGCCTTGCAAGGGTTGACCGTGACCTTTGCGCAGGCTGCGGTAAATGCGCAGAAGTTTGCCCCAACAGCGTTATAAAAATGCTTGACGCCGATTATAAGAGTGTTGTAAGTTGTAACAGCACCGAAAAAGGCGCTAAGGTAACAAAGGCTTGTGATATAGGCTGTATAGGCTGTACCAAGTGCGTAAAAGTATGCCCCTCGGGCGCAATTAAAATTGAAAACTTCTTAGCAGTCATCGACCAGACAAAATGTACAGGCTGCGACGAATGTATTTTAATCTGCCCAAGAGGAATTATAAGTAAATAAGAGTTATAAAACCCTGCTTGAATTTCAAGCAGGGTTTATATTTCTTAACTTATTTCAGTTTTGCATTAAGTTTCTTGCTTACCGCTTTTATAGATAACGCAACTATTATCCACACTGCAAAATATACAACCAGAAAAATTGCTGTAAATATAAGGAAAATGTTTACTTCAAAGGGAATCCAATTGTTCAAAAGGTAACAGGCGGAATAGGTTACGTATAAAAGTGAAAGATGGTAAAACAGTGCTTTTGGTACACTGAAACTTTCTATTTGATTAAATACCGATACTCCTGCCTGAACAAAGGCAAGAATGTATACCGAAATAATTGCTATTAAAATTTGTATACCGTTTAATGAAAAATGCTCAACAGTGCTTTCTAAAATGGCATAAACTATGCCAAGCACAATAGGGCCAAAGCCTCCAAAAACCAGTCCTCTGTGTAAAAATTCTTTTAAATATTTATTCATATTAAATTCCTATCCTTTCTTTTATGTGTTTTAGTTGTCTGCGCGAAACGTAGTCGGTATGACCGTTTTTAAATCGGATTTTAAGGGTTCCCGATATTGAAGTATCAAACCGTTCCATCTTTTTTATGTTTCCAAGGCAAGACTGATTAATTTTAACAAAGTCATCGGGCAGTTTTTCTTCAAGATGACAAAGCCGTTCCTTAAGCATATATTCTTCCGCGCCGCAAAACGCATAAATCTTATTGTTAATTACGCTTATACATTCAATATCTAATGGGTTCAGTTTTATAATTTCAGAGCCGTGAAAGCCTAAAATTTCGCTGGAAGTTTCTTCAGCCAATTTTTTAATGGCTTCAATAACAGCGCTTTTTTCTTTGGCATAAATTATAACTTTTTCTTCAGCCATAGCATCAATTATTATCTCGCATTTCACTTAAATCATCTCCTTTCAAAAACATATTACATCATAAAAAAAACACATTCAAGCCCTTTTAAGCATTCGGTTAAAAATACTAACTAAACGGAAAATCCGCCCGAAGTAATTCGGGCGGAACAATTATTTATGAAATTCTAACTATTTCATATCCTTGATTGCAACCTATGGTACTATACACAAAAGGGGGAAATATATACATATTAAAGATAAAACTATAAATTTACTGAATAATCTTTTTTAAAACCGTGCGCTCCGAAAATCTGCCACTTTCCTACGCCCAATCGTTGTAAAATAGCATTTCTTTCCTCTGAACATAATTTGGGGTCTGTATCAACAGATGTCATTAGTATTGGTGCATATCTGTTATATTTTTCCTGTTCAGCCGTAAGACCATGCGTGTTGATATAGATATCTCCTGTAATTGCAATATGATTTTCATAATCTATTAAAACGATTTCCCCTGGCAGATGTCCGCCTTTTCCTTCATACACTTCAAAATTCAGCTCACCAAAATTATAAAAACCTATTTGGGTAAGAGGTTTGTCGTATGTTTGTGCGCTTTTCCAAAGTTTAACAACCTTTTCAGGATTTATCGGCTTGTACTCAGTAAGGATTTTGCAAATGTTAATATACGGCTTATGTAAAGGATTTTCCTCACGGTACCCATCAAGTCCATTATATTCCTTTTCTAGGCACTTCGCTGTTTTTTCGTTTGTAATTATCTCATCAAAAATTGGCAAGAGTCCGCAATGGTCTACATCCGCATGGGTGATAAGTATCTTCTTTTTTATAGTACTAAATTCAGGAATAATTTTGTTAAAGATGTTAACCATTTCATTTTGATAACAAGCATATCCGCTATCAATAAATAAATACTCCCCATTACTATTTATGATTATAGTGTTGCTGCCACAGGGCGGCTCAACTAAAGTTATTTCAGTGTTTTCGGAAATTTTGTGTGTGCTTATACGTGGTGCAAAGTTTTTTCCTTTTGAAATACTTAAAAGTTCAGCAAACTTACTTATACTGTCAAACGTTCTATAAGGCGATAAACCTTTTTCATCTAATGTTTGCATAGCAAGATTAACATTTATTAAAAGTTCCTGTTTTCCATCTGCAGAAAGTCCCATCATTTGTGATAAACCCAAAACATAGGTGTTATAAAAAATACTGTTATCGTAGACGTTCTTAGAGCGGTTATAATCAATAACTCGCACTTTACACAACTTTTCTGCTTGACTTAAAAAATAGGCAATTTTATCAGAATCATCAACATATAATCCCATTTTAAAATATTGGTAATCTGTTCCGTTTTCTTGTGAACTAATATAAGAAATATTGAAATTAAATTCACTTATAAGTTTAAGAATATCTGTAACACTTCCAGGAACATCTTTTAAACAAAATTCCAACAAAACAACACTTGTTTTGTTAGAGTTGTCGTTGCCTAAGTATCCGATTTTTTGAAGTTCCAAATCCGCTTTTTTAAGTTGTTCTTCTGTGCCATCAGCATCAATAAACAATATGTGAGAATCAATAGCTTTATTATAATTAACACGGGTTATATTGATTCCCAACGAGGAAAAACACTCACTGGCTTTCAAAAAGGCGCCGATGTGGTCAGGCATAGATGTTATATAGGTTTTTTTCATAGTAATCGTCCTTAAAAAAAGAAAAAGTTTTATTATTTAAGACTTATTATATCACATTAGTTGCAAAACACAATAAAAAATCCGCCCGAAGTAATTCGGGCGGAACAATTATTTATGAAATTCTAACTATTTCATATCCTTGATTGCAGCCTGTACTACAATTTACGAAGTACGCAATCAGAATACTGCTTTCAGTTCGTTCAATTTATTGCTGTCAGGCGGAGTAAAGCGCTGTGTTTCTTTTCCAATTGCCGCATATTTATTCTCGCCCATGGCGTGATATGGTAACAGTTCGATTTTTTCAGGCTTTCCGTTTTCATCAAGAAAATCTTTAATTTTTTGCATTTCTTCTACACTATCGTTAACATCAGCGATTACAGGAATACGAATCCATATATTTGCACCTGCTTCAAACAGTTTTTTCAAGTTCTCTAAAATCAATTCATTACCTACGCCAACATATTTTTTATGTTTTTCACTGTCAAAACATTTTATATCATACAAAAATAAATCAGTATAAGGCAGAATTTTTTCAAAACTTTCAAACGGTATCTGCCCTGCAGTATCAACTGCGGTATGTATTCCGGCGTTGTTGCATTTTTTAAGAATTTCCAAAAGAAAATCTATCTGCAGCATACATTCGCCACCGGAAAATGTTACACCGCCGCCTGAATTTTCATAGAAGGCTTTATCTTTTATGATTTCATCGAAAACTTCATCAACGGTGTATTCTTTACCGCAAACTTTTCTTGCGTCCACAGGGCAGTAAAAAGTACATTTTCCACACAAATCGCATTTTTCAAAATTATACGGACAAACCTCTTTACACTTACCGCACCCTTTACATTTATCCTTATAAAACATCATTTGCGACTTTGCACTTTGACTTTCAGGATTATGACACCATGCACATTTAAGGTTACACCCCTTAAAGAACACCGTAGTTCTTATGCCGGGACCGTCTACAAAAGAATTTCGTTCAATATCAAAAATAGTCGCTGTAAGCATTTTTATCTCCAATCAATAAGTCAAATTATAATTATGTAAATCTTTTAAGTCTTTATGCAAATCTTCAAACTCACTATTATCAATAAGTTCGGCTCTTACAGAACGGTAAAGCATAGAACGGAGTCCTTGAGCAGGCGAAGAAAGTAAATGCGCACCAAAATATATACTGATTTCATTTTCTATATCAACAGCCAAATAAGCGCTTGCGGCACCGCCCCAACCAAAATCAATATATTTCTTATCCCCTTTAGGACATCTTACACCCAAACCGTAGCCGTGCGTATCTTTAGTCCAATAGGTTCTTTTTTGTTGCTCAGATAATCTGTCTGTCATCATCAATTTAAGGGTTTCAGGCTTTAGTAATTTATTTGTGCGAAGTCCCTCTAAAAACTTTATATAATCGTCAACAGTAGAAATACCGCCTGCACCGCCGCTGGCATATTCACTACCGATTTTATAATTATATATGTGCTTACCAACATTAACTACTTTGCCGTTTTCAAATCTATATTGCGGTGCAATAGTTTCAATTTCTGCTTCAGGCAACATAAATGTGGAATCTTTCATATCTACAACATCAAAAATATTTTTCTTTACATAGTCTTCAAATTTTTCGCCTGATATAACTTCAACAAAAGCCGCCAGAACATCGTGACAGAGGCTATATTCCCACCTGTCCCCCGGTTCAAATAAAAGCGGTTCTTTTGCCAGATATTTCATAGCCTCACGTGTGGGACATTTACCATCTGTTTCAATAATAGCATTTTTTAATTGTGGTGAGTGACAGTTATAAGAAAAACCCGCCGTCATTTCAAAAAGATGTTTTACTAAAATCGGATTTTCGGCTTTTTTAATACCGTCCTCTGTTTTTACCGTCATTTCTTCAAATTCCGGCATATATTTGGAAAGTTTATCTTCAAGTGAAAACTTTCCCTTTTCCCATAACTGTAAAGCTGCAGTACAGGTTATAACCTTTGAACAGGAGTAAATATTATATCTTTCTTTTCCGTTCATTTTAACCTTGTTTTCAAGGTCGCTATAGCCGTTCATATAACGCAGCACACACTCGCCACCCTTATAAACCGCTAAATCAAACCCCGGAACGTCCAATTCTAAAAACGAATCACAAAATCTTTTTGTTTTTTCAAACATAGTTATCACCCTTGAAATTATTGGTTATTCTTATAATAACATAATCCTTCTAAAAAGCAATTTGTTTTTTAGTTTACACTGGCATATCTTCTCTGTATTTTCATTTTATTCACCACAACAAAGCATTTTAATAGGATTTTTAATCATTACTTTTTCTGCAAGTTGTTTTGATAAACTCGGTAATATATTCTCGAAGCAATACGATAATCTCGGTTTTTCATTTATTTCAGGATTAAGGTCAAATCCGTTAAAAAATAATGCATCATGGGATAAAAGAATTTTATCTTCGTATCCTGCATCGCAAAGTTCTGTAATAGCCTTAATCTTTTTATCAATATATTCTTTAGAATAATTGCCATAAATCCTATCAAAACCAATATAACAGCCTTTTTTTGCAATTTGCTTTATGTATTCAAAATCATCTGTATCGCTAAGATGTCCTACTGTTATTGCTTGAGGTTTCACACCCTCTGTCAATAATATTTCTAAAGCCTTAATACCGTTTTTATTATTTGCATTACTGTGCAAAACAATAGGAAGACCAAGTGTTTTTTGCGCTATTGCTGAGGCTATAAGCAGTTTTTTATTAAAATCGCTTATTGTTTCATTTTCTACAGCACATTTTATTATACCGGCATTAACTTTTTCAGCATCTTTAACTATATATTCTGCAATCAATTTTGCTGATGCATTATAAAGCACAGGCTCTTCAGTATAATAAAAACCTGTTGAACAGATTATATTAACTCCTGATTTTTGAGATACCTCCTTTAAAAGCGCAACATCTCTGCCTATGTTCACAGGCGTGCAATCAATAAAGGTATTTAAAAAATATTTTTCTTTAAGTGATTTTAGATAATCGACTGCAACATTTAAAAGCCGTTCTTTATCTAAATATTTATCTCCTGCCATTTGGTATAAATAATCGCTATAACAACAAATATGCTCATGAGGAAGTGTAATACCCAACTTGCTAATCGGCATATCACCCAAAACCGTTTTAAAGAGTGGCACAGTTATCACCTCCGTCTGCAATAACCGTATGACCGCAAACAATCTCACCGTAATCGCTCATAAGATAAAATGCAAGTTCTGCAATTTCATCGGGACGAATAAAGCGCTCTATTGCATGGCGTTCGTATTTTTGGTCAATACAGTGCGCATAATACGAAATCATAGGTGTAAAGGTAGCGCCGGGGGCTATTCCGTTTATAATAATTCCGTTATGACCGTAACGTTTACCAAAACTTCTTGTCCACTTTATAATTGCTTGCTTTGAAGCACCGTAACTTCCAATAATATTCATACAAGCGGCATTTGAGGCAATATTTAAAATATTGCCCCTAATGTTGTTTTTTAGCATATAATCTACTTCGTTACGAATTAAGAAAAACGCTGCCTTGAAATTAATATCTGTAAGTGTGTCCCACTCTTCGGGAGTGATATCCCAAGGCTCATAACCCCTGCCTGTACACTGAGATGTTCCTAAAGCCGCGGCATTTACAAAAGCATCAAGACCGCCTAATATTTGTTCAGTCTCACAAAACAGCGAATGGTGGTCAGAAATATCGGTTATATCAAAAACTTTATAAAATAGATTAGCAGAATTAATTTCTTGCGCTGCCGCTTTTAATTTATCTTCGCTTCTGCCTGTTATCATTACTTTGGCGCCTGCTCCAATAAAACGAATAGCAATAGCCTTACCTATTCCACTTCCGCCGCCGAAAATAAGCACATTTTTGTTTCTTAATTTCATTTTTGCGTCGTCCTTTCAATAATATTATCCTGAATAGCCTCATTAAGCTTCACAAAATAATCCGAAAATCCCGAAACGCGTACACGAAGATTTTTATAGTCTTCGGGAGTTACTTTAGCATTAAGCAAATCTTCCTTTGAAACATAGGTTAATTGGAAATGTACACCGCCGTTTTTGAAATATGTCTCTAACATATCAACCGTTTTTTCAAAATTATCGTCATTCTTTATGAGTTGTTCGTCTATCATAAGATTTGTAACTGTTGAGCCGCAACCAATGGCATTAGGATCGACTTTTGCAATGGAATTAAGAAGTGCCGAAAGCCCGTTTCTGTCATAACCGCCACTTTGTTGCAGCCCGAACTTCAACGGCTCACCTGCTTTTCTACCGTCAGGTGTTGCGCCCATTTTCTCGCCAAACCACTTAAAGTGCGGATGATAGCCGAACAAATCACCTATAAGCCAATGATAGCCGTAAAGGTTGGTCTTATCCTTCAAAAACTCATAAAGACTTTGGTACAGCTTTTGAGCAACGTAGTTAGAACGCTCGGTATCATTACCAAAAAAATCTCCTTTGTTTATAATTAGAGTGTGCAAATCTTCAAACCCCACCCAGTTATTCTGCACCGCAGAAACAAGTTCCTCCATCGAAATAATTTTTTCATCAAAAATAAATTGCTTAACAATAATAAGTGAGTCAATAACGTTAGCAATACCCATACACGTAGGTGAGGCAATAACAATATCTCCTGCACCCTGTGTTAAACTTTTTGCTTTTTCAACACAGCCTTGGAAGAAAAGGCTTGATAAATAATTTATATCTTTTGCACGTTCACGGTTGTATTTATTATCGTATTCATAAGCAATCTCAAGGTCCGAAAACAATTCTTCCAAAAACACCTGATAAAACTCCTCAAAGGTTTTAACATTCACTATATTTTCACTCTTTTTATGAAAAAGCGTTTCGGTAGAGCGAGCAAAATTTACCTTGGAGTTACTGCCGTTAATTGCCCCTAAAAATGCGGGTTCGTTGCAACCAACGGTAGTATATCCAACCGCCTTTTCAAAGGGGAATCCGCAAATTTCGGTATAACATTTTATTCGCTTTTCGTCATTTTGGAAAGCAATTCTTTTGTTCGGGTCCTTGCGTTCGCAGTCAAGGACAAAACGGAAAACCTCTTTTGGCGTTTTTGCTGTCCATCGCAAAGTCACCTGAGGAATCCAAGTAGGCAGTTCCAATAAACTTTCAAGTATCAGTTTCGAAAGATCGTTAAATCCATCACTACCGTCCGGCAAGTAACCGCCAATGCAGAAATGGGATTCACCCCCGCGAGTAAACTGCATAGCCTCACGGCGAGTAGCTGCCTGAAGCATAAGAAAAAGTTCTTGTAAATATTCCTTTGCTTCTTCTCTTGTGATTACACCATTCTCTATATCGTGTTCATAAAAAGGTCTTAGGTATCTGTCAAGTGTTCCAACGCTATCTGGGTCGGCAGAAAAGCAAACATAAATCGTTAAAACCGCTTCATAAAAGGAATTAGGTTTATTTTCGGGTACATTTAAAAGTGCTTCAGATAATACTTGTAAATTTTCTTTATACTCTTTGTTTTCTACTGTTTTTGAAAGTTTCAACGCCTTTTCAGAGCATTTATGTGCCCAACCGATAAGAGCGTTTGCAACACCCTTTAAGGCATTCAAAAATTCAACCTTTTCGGTTTCATAGTGCACTTTTAAGGATGCATCAATTTCTTCTATAATTCCTTTTATACCTTTGTCCAAAACCTTTTGATAATCGGCAGTGGCGTGTTGCCATTCGTGGGTTGAAAGGTTATCAACAGACTTTAAATAAAATTCTTCCCTTAATTCTCTATAGTACTTATGTCCCATACGGCGAAAGGCGTCACCCACAACCGAACCGTCACAGTTAAAGAATCCTGTCATTTTAGAACACTCTTTCAGAACCGGCTCCTGATTTAAAATAAATTCACAAAGTCGTTTCGATTCCATTTGTTGACGGGATAAAAAAATATCCTCCCTGTCATATTCAGTCTTTGTGGGATTGGCGTACATTTTTCCTTCAAGTGTTAATTGGGTGAGTTCTTCAATTCTTTTGTTCATAATCTTAACCTCTTTTCGAAAATGGTTTATAATGACATTCTATTGCTTTTTTGAAGAATAGTACATAGACAAAGTTTTGCATTTGCACTTTTTGATACTTTTTATTGTATTTCTTGTGCTATGCTTGTGCTACAATAGGGACAAAATTGTTGTGCGAGTAAAATTATGTTATGAAAAAAGCCGTGAATTTCACGGCTTATTGTTGTATATTAGGATTATTTGTTCGGCACAAAATATAATCAATGCTAACATTATAAAAATCTGCTAGTCTAATTAGTGTTTCCGTAGGTGGCACTCTTTCTCCATTCTCAAATTTGGAGAGTAAAGCTTGTTCAATGCCGGTTTTCATTTGTACGGCAATTTGTGTATATCCTTTGCTCTTTCGCAGTAATTTTAAATTATTTTTCATAAGCACATCTCCTTAATGACATTTTGTCATATTTTTTCTTGACTTTTATGACAATTTGTCATATAATATTTTTAGTCGTTTTTTGACAAATTATTTAAGGAGGTTTCACTATGAAATATTGTGAAAAATGTGGAAAAGAAATTATGGAAGAGGAGGTAGTTTGTCCTGGTTGTGGTTGTGCAGTTGTAAAGGAAATAAAAAAAGCAGAAGTATCCTATGAAAATTGTATAAAAGGCGCGGTAACAACCAATATTGTAAGTGCCGTTGTAATAGCACTTGGTATTATTTGTTGGCTTTTGATAAATATGTGGATTGGTGCAATATTGTGCTTGGTAGCTGAATTTATTGCACTTTCTGCTAATTCAAAATTGCAAATGGCATTTAAGCAAAACGGATTGACCGGAAAATCAAAAGAGGTTAAGGAAAAGAGAAAAGCAATAACGAAAGATCTTAAATCTAAGAATCCTGCATATAAATTCTCGATGGTATTAGCTGTTATTGCTCTAGTACTTTTAGTAATCTTTGTTTTGTTTATCTAACAGAGGCATTAAAATGAAATACTGTACACATTGCGGTAAAGAATTATTAGACGAGGCAGTTATTTGCGTTGGATGCGGATGTGCAGTTAGTGGGCAGAACACCCAAACGGTAAATAATGTGTCGGTCGATGGTACTATATTACTAAATACATTGTCGCAAAGACTTAACACAAACGGTATTATCTGGCTTGTTATTGGCATATTGCAAATTTTTGGCGGCATCTTTATAAATTGGCTTTTGCTGATAGTTGGTGTTTTAAATATAATTTCTTCTGTTCAAGATATGCAATACAGCAAAACCTTGTTAGAAAATCCAAACGGAATAGTTGCAAAGTTCGAGCCAATTACAGCACCTATAATAACATTGGTATATAATCTTGTTATCGGTGGTGTTATAGGCGTAATAGGTTCAATATATTATTTCTTTGCAATAAGAAATTATGTTATGGAAAACAAGCAATTTTTTGCAGGCTTCGATACATAATAGCAAAAGAAAGTGTTTTTAATCTGATTTAATGAGAATAAATTAGTTACAGCAGGAATAACCATCATACTTATGGCAAGTTTACTGCTTAAAAACAAAGTTTTCAACTGCCTTTTCTTAGGTATGATTTTCAAAGTGTCAGTATGATTTTTGTCATACCATCAAAATAGAGTTATCTCGTAATTTCGGGATAACTCTATTTTCATATATAACTTGAAAATCTCAATAAAAAATGTTATATTAAGTTTAAGAAAATGCTTGTTGTTATGCGGAATTTTCAACTTGTAGAAATGATTTCCACAAGTTGTAGCCTTAGCCTCCCTCTGACGAGGGAGGTGGCAAAACTTTAGTTTTGACGGAGGGAGAGAATATGAAAGAATATAATAAAGCAAATATCCCTCTTGCAAAAATTTTAAGGAAAAATATGACACCTTGGGAACGAAAACTTTGGTATGAGTTTTTAAGATATTACCCCATAAGATTTCAAAGGCAAAAAGCCATAGGAAATTATATTGTTGATTTTTATTGTGCAAAAGCAAGACTTGTAGTTGAACTTGACGGTGGCGGTCATTATACCCCAGAGCAAATAGAAAAAGACAAAGTTAGAACGAAAGAGTTAGAGGGTATGAATTTAATAATTTTAAGGATTTGTAATTTGGATATTGACCGAAATTTTAGCGGAGTATGCGAGTATATAGACTTGAATGTTAAAAACTCTCTCCCTCAGTCAGCTTCGCTGACAGCTCCCTCGTCAGAGGGAGCCGAAAACTAATTTGTCCCTAACTTGGCACAAGCATAAACTATTCTTAGGTGATAATATGAATAATAGATTTATAGTTACCAACATCAGACGAGTCATCCTTGTAGGAAAAGATGAATATAAAGAAACTGTAACTACTTTTAAACACAATTTTTGCAGCAACGAACTGATCTTTAACCTTTCCGGTGAATCTACTGTACTTTTTAACGGAAAACAATTAGAAGTTAGTAAAGATACAATCAGGTTTCTTCCCCAAGGTAAAATTGACGAATATATTGTTAAAAGAAAAGAGCGCGGAGAATGTATTGATGTATGTTTTGATACAGATGTTCCTGTTGCTAACGAGGCTTTTGTTTTAAAGCTTGAACAAAGCGAGAAATTGAAAAGTTTGTTTAAAAAGATTTTTTCGGTATGGGTTGCAAAAAACAACGGTTACTATTTTGAATGCATTTCTATACTTTATAAAATATTGTCCGAATTACAAAAGAGTAATTATATCCCTGAAAGTCAATATGACTACATAAGACCTGCTATCGATTATATAGAAACGCATTTTTTGGACAAAAAAATAACAGCAGAACAAATCACCTCCTGCTGTACTATCAGTTACCCATATATAAAAAAACTGTTTATAAAAAAATTCGGTATCCCACCAATAAAGTACAGCATACAACTTAAAATCAATTATGCCTGTGACCTTTTAAAATCGGAATTATATACTGTCTCGCAAATTTCAGAAATATGTGGTTATACCGACATTTACTTTTTCAGCCGTCAGTTTAAGGAATATGTAGGCATATCTCCTACAGAGTTTTTGAAAAAATATAAATCTTCAAAATAATACTTATATAAAAAACACCCCGTGTTCAAAGCGTAATGTCGTTAGCGAAGTTTTTGTTTTGGCATAAAATAATATATTTAGATAGAACCAGCATCGCCTTTGTGAGTACAAAATGCAGTCGGGCAGAAGCCCAAACCCAAAAAGCAAAAGAAAAAGAGAAGATTTGTTTTGCAACAAGTCTTCTCTTTCTTTTTATCCGTATAGTGATGTTCCGACTTTGTCGGAGTGATATTTTTGCTAAGCAAAAGTGATATTGAAACCTTACGGTTTCAGTGATATTTTATTCGCCTCTAAAACTCGCGAAGCGAATAACACTTGGCTGAAAGCCAAATATCACTGCGAAGCAATATAACTCGCCGCAAGGCGAATAAAACTTTTGGGAAATGTTCTTGAAGAACATTTCCCAAATTGAACGCGGGGCGTTTTATTGCGGAAAGTTAATTCCAAAATTAGAATATATTGATATGCAGTCAGATTTCGGGGACCAGACGCCAATATTCTATGTGTTTTACAGTTGCGCCGCACGGAATAGTCTTTAATTCTCCGAGCGTTTCAAGTTCCATGATATGTTTATCAAGGAACAATTCAACATTACACCCATTGTCGGGACAGTCCTCAATCGGTTGTGGTGAAAAATAAATCTCTAATTTTTGCCCGAGATTTTTCATAGAAATTTCACCCTGCGGTGTATATGCTCCGATTTTTAGTTTTTTTACACAAGGAAGATGTCGACCTATGATGCAATTATTTTCAAACGAAAGTCGGCTATCATTCAGAGAACTATCAAACCAAAGCGAAAGAACTCTGTTCGGAACGTATTCGTCGACAGTTCCTTCGAAGGGTATTTTTGCAACACCGCCGCCTTTCAAAGTGGTAATACCCCATGCGGCTGCCTTCACGGAATAAGTATTGCAGTTTGTCAAAACGTGCTCAACCTTTAGGTTGCCGTTGTTGCAAAAAGACAATCTAATCTGTTTTTTAAACCCAGTCCATTCGTCCGTTTTTTGTGTTAACAGTACCGAGTCTTCTTCAATTGTGTATTCAACGGGGTCGTTGTCAGGATAATATGAATCGTCGCTTTCCGGCGAGGTCCAGAAACGGTGTCCGCCGTAAAGTCGCCAACCCTTTTCGGTAGATAATCCATCTGAAAGGTCATTCGACTGATGATACAGTACGTTTTCCATACCTACACACCGAAGCACCATAATTCTCAGTCCATAATCCAAGGCGGCGGCAACCTCAATACTGCCGTTTGTAAGCCATAAAAGTCTGCCGTATTTACTGTCACAATCTATATGCGTTTTCATATCGTTATGGCAATACCCGTTCGGTCATACGTGTGCGGAAAGCATCCATAGCGCGCACAAAACCTTCGGCATACTTACATCCGGCCTGCATTCCACGGAACTCTGAGGTAATACGGATCGTATCAAAGAATCTTTCCTGGTCGCCTCCAAGCTGTGCGTAGTTATCAGCCATCCACGACTTTTGGCTTTCCATACAATTAAGCATTTTCATCTTTGTGTCATAAAAATCCGTAATATCAACATAATCGGTTGGAACAAATCCCATTGAGTTCACAGGTTCAAACATCCAGATTGAAGGAATCACGTCATATGGCTCATATTCTGTTTTTAAATGCGCAATTGGAACCATAACCGCAATATCGTTTACAATTTTGCTTGTAAGCATATGGTCAGGGTTATAATCATGAAGGCTATGCGTGAAAACAACGTCTGCTTTGCAATAACGGAGTAAATTTATAAACTTCAGTCTTGTTTCACGGTTTATCTCAAAAAACATTTCATCATCATAATCAAGGCAAATATACTCCGCGCCAATAATAGCGGCAGATCTTGCCGCTTCTTCCTTGCGGACACGCGCGATTTCCTCCATATCGGAAATGCGGGCAGAACCGATATTTCCGTTGGTTGCTGTTGCAATAAAGACTTTATGACCTAGAGAGGCATATTTTGCCAAAGTGCCGGCGCACATAGTTTCTACGTCGTCGGGATGCGCTCCGATTGCAAGAATATTCATAAACTTTCACCTTTCTTTTTAATACTTATCACAGCGATAAAACTCAATAGCTTTATCATCTACCTCAATACCAAGACCGGGTTTGGTCGGAACCTTGGCATAACCGTCTACACAGGGAATGTCATCCGGAACAAGATCGTGTCTGATGGGGGTATCCTGTTCGCAGTATTCAAGTAATTCTGCATTTGGAATAGAGGCGATTATTTGTAGTGATGCAGCTTCAACGATACCGCTGCTCCAACAATGCGGCACCACGTTAGTAGAATTAATTTCAGCGTAAGACGCTATTCTGCTTGCCTCTGTAATTCCGCCGCAACGGGTAATATCCGGTTGCACAAAGGCTACCTTACAGTAATCTATGAGTTGCTTGAAGCCATAGCGGGTAGTCTCGTTTTCACCGCATACTATTCTTGTGTTCGTGCTCTTTGCTAACCGTTTATATCCTTCGTAGTCGGTTGGCCAAAGAGCCTCTTCAATAGCAAAAGGATGGTAGGGTTCCAATGCTTTTACCAGCTGAATACGGCTTGGTGCATCAATAGTTACCTTGGCAGAAGGAATATATCCTATATCGTAAAGCATATCTATTTCATTGCCTACGGCTTTTCTGGACGCTTCGACTAATTTAACCACCGTAGCCATTTCTTGTTCGAAACCGCCCCAACCCATTTTAATGGCGGTATACCCCTTCTCTTTCCATTTTAACGCTTCCTCTGCCGCTTCTTCGGGGGTATACGGCATCAATACACTTGCATAGCAGCGAACCTCATCTCTGTATTTGCCGCCTAAAAGTTGCCATATCGGTTTATTCAACGCCTTTCCAAGCACGTCCCAAATAGCAATATCAATACCGCTCATAGCCTGTATTGCGGCGCCTTTATTACCGTAGAAATTGCTATGAAGAAACATATCGTCCCAAATTTTTTTATAATCAAAGGGATCTCTGCCAACAACAACGTTAGCAAGTCCTTGACAGGTTCTATGGGAAATAGGCGAGTTAATAATTTCACGAATTACCCATGGTGCAGAATCAACTTCGCCGTATCCGGTAATTCCTTCATCGGTGGATACTCTAATAATAATCCCGTCTTGTGCACTGTCGTTAATTTCCTTAACCGTACCTTTCTGTCTTACGGGAATTGCTTCTACTTTTGTGATTTTCATTGATATCTCTCCTTTTATTATATATGAATTACCGACTTAATAAAACCGTCCGGCTTGTTTTTGGCGAGTTCTAAAGCCGAATTGATTTCTTCAAGTGAAAATACGTTAGTTATCATATCACGGACGTTAAATTGACCGTTGGCTACTAAGGAAAGCAGCGGTTCCCATGCAAGTTGATTGCAGTTGCCGCCTACTACCGATAACTGCCGTAATACGATTTCACGGACAGGAAACAGGGGCATTTGCGCATTCTCGCTCGGTATTCCGTAGAGAATAACTTGTCCTCCCGAACGCGTAACCTTGACAGCATCAGCAATAGCCGAGGCAGCGCCCGTTGAATCAATAGACACGTCAACACCGCGCCCATCAGTTTCTTGCATAATTCTTTCTGTCAAATCTTCTTTTTTTACGTTTATTACTACGTCCGCTCCGAAATGCTTTGCCATCTCTATTGCGCTTTCACGGCGAACCGACATAATAATCTTTGATGCCGAAAAACATTTTGCTGTTTGTAGAAAAGAAAGGCCCGCAACACCATTTCCTTGAATCAGGACCGTTGAGCCGGGTTTCATACCGTAACGGTATATAATGCCAAACGGACAAAGGGCGGCTTCAATAATACCGGCTTCGTCAAAGCTTACGTTGTCCGGAATAAATTTCAAACAATTTTCAGGCACGGCAACATATTCAGCATATCCGCCGTTATGAGGAGGAAAACCTATTTCCCTGCTTTGGGCGCACAAATGTTTGTTGCCGCTTTCACATTCGCGGCAATGCCCGCAAGCTACGGCAGTTTCAACAACTACTCGGTCCCCAAGTTTTGCAGATTTAACCTTAGAGCCCACTTTATCTATTATGCCTGCTATTTCATGACCGGGGATAAGCGGCGGCGGTCCAAATTCCCCGTCTATCACTGCCAGATCGGTGGAACAAACGCCGGCACTTACCACTTTTATAACTACCCAATCATCAAGACACACGGGATATGGATAATTTTCATCCAATTTCAACTGCCCGTCACAGTCCCAAACAATAGCTTTCATTTATTTTACTCCTCCGCTTTCTTAATGCCGTTTCTAACGGCATTTATTTCATCACGACAGCCATTAACAAGAAATGCCGCATCCATAGAATATGAAACAGAATCAAATCCATTATTTAAATAATCCGCCGTCGCCTGTTGATTTGTTGTGAAAATCATAGTGAATTTCCCTGCTTTTCGACACGCTTTGATAATTCGGTCCAAAGCAGCAACGAATTTGGGGTTGTTAAACTCTCCCGGAATGCCCATAGCGATGGATAAATCATAAGGACCTACAAAAATTCCGTCTACACCGTTGATTGCGGTAATTTCTTCAATCGATTCCAGCGCCTCTGTTGTTTCACATTGAGGAATGAGAAGTACCTGTTCATTAAAAAATGCCATAGTGTCCTGAATGCTCATATTAAGCATATATCCCCAACCGTCTTTTCTGCTTGCGGAAAAACCGCGGTTCCCTATAGGTGCATACTTGGACCATGCTACAAGTTGCTTTACGTCATCTACTGTTTTCACGTTCGGCACAATTAACCCCTGCACCCCTATGTCAAGCAGTTTCAGCAGCGCAGGTCTTGATATCCCTCTGACACGTGCAAACGGTGTAATCCCGCCGTGCTCTGCAGCGCGTACTAACGCAAGGTTGGTTTCAGCCTCTATAGGTGAATGTTCGTTATCAAAAACCACGTAGTCAAGTCCGGCGTAACCAAGCGCCTCAACAACGTTTTCGCTCATAAGTTCACAGAAGGTTCCTATGGTTTTTTCACCGGCCAAGATTTTTTCTTTAAAGGTATTTTTAACTTTCGAATTAAACATACACTTCTCCTTATACAATAAAATGATCTATTTCTGTAGGATAGTCAAACAAAAGTTTTGCACCATCCGATTGCAGTACGTAATCGTTCTCTACGCGAATTCCCCACGACTCATCAACATACAATCCCGGCTCTAACGTGAAGAACTCTCCCTCTTTAACGGTGTCCTTATGACCTATATCAAACGCAGGCGTCATATAAGGTTTTTCGCCGATAATGTGCCCCATGTGGTGAGGCATCATAGAGCCATATCCCATATCCGCAAGCAAATTTTCGGCATTTATCTTTATGTCCTCTGCGCGTATTCCGGGCTTAACAAACGAAGCACCGAAGGACTGTATCTTCAAAACGGCATCGTATGCTTTTTTTATTTCACAAGTCGGTTCTCCAAGGAAAAACGTTCGGCAGGTATCACTCCACGTGTTTGCGCAGCGCACCGATAAATCAAGAATAAATCCATCACCACAGGCCAACTTGTATTCGGTGGGGTCGCCCCCAATAAGACCGCAACGCTTTCCGCCGACAAAATCACCAATAAACTCATGAGGAACGTCCAAAAGCATATCATCTACTACGGTTTTGGTAAGCTCGTAAATATCCCGCTCGCTTACACCTGGCCTGATATAGCCACGCACCGCATCGTAAACCGCCTTATTTACTTCAAGAGCACGAAGTAATTCATCTAATTCTTTCACTGCACGTCACACCTTCTTTTAAAAAAATAAGCCGTTGGTATCGTGTTTACGATACCAACAGCTGTCTCTCGTTTGAATTTCAACTTTTGCACAGCCATTTCGTAACACTGAAAAATCGAGCAGCCCCTATTCCGGAATTACTGTCTGGTCGATACAAAAGATTATTATTAACTTTTTAATCAATATAACATTATGCTCATAATTTGTCAAGAACAATTTTTCCAATTCGCAAATAAACCCTTGTTGATTGATTCCTAAATAAAGGAAATCAACCCAAAGCCAGATTTATATCAATATTCAGTATCGCAGAATATTTCTGCATTTTGCCCCTGTGTCTATCGTTATATCATATCCTTTTGTGGTGCTATGCGCAAAAGAGGGAAAACAATTTTTCCATATGCCTATAAAAACATCAATTGAAATCTATAATTTGTTGTCTTATGGTATCATAGTTCACTTCATTCTCGTTTAATCGTACTGCGTTTTCAAAATCAACAGCATTTTCCACTGCAGAGTTATATTCCGATTCGTTTGCAGAGTTATCTCCTATTGAATATTCATAATGAAGTTCGTAGTCATCATTTTCCAAAACCTCTACGCGTTCTACCGAATGGGCTTCGAAAGTCAGTGCAAATCCGTTCTCATTAAGTTTGTATACGTGGGTGTATGTTTGTCCCATATGACCATTTCGGTTAAAAACAGTTCCGCTTTTTTTAATATACCATCCGCCGCCAATTCGATTTAATGGTTGCTCAACAACAGCTCCATTTTTATAAGAGCAAACGCTGTCGCCTGTTGCCTCGCCAATACCACTTAAATACAATTCAGGAATATCATCACTATCGATATACACAAGTGCATAAGATTGATAAGAGTCCTTTTCTTGTTCCAAAAAATTAAGATAATCAGTTTTCCATTCAGCAGTGTCAACTGTTTTAGATGTGTCTGTTGAATTTTCGGTTAATCCTTCATCATGTACTGGACTTTTTTGACAAGCACACATCAGCGAGCATAAAATAATCAAACTCAAAAATAATACAAATACTTTTTTCAACAGAACACCCACTCTCTTTTTATAATTTTATTATAATTCTCTGCAAAGAAAAATGCAATATAAAAAATCCGCCAGAATTTCTTCGGGCGGATAGTTTTATTTTATAAAGTCAGCAATTACTTGCTTTCCTTGATAGCAGCCTGTGTCGCGAAGAAGTAAAGGGGGTATTTGGTGCAAAAGCAACATTGGTCTTTCCTTTTCTGCCTTCAACATTACAAGAAATAGCATTTTCGGGTGAATATCGCATATACCAATCAAAGCCGTCTTTAGAAACAACGACCTTTTCAACAAAAGCATCCACGATTTTATCGGGAACATCGTCCTCTGTGGTAAAGTCAGCATATTTCAGCAAAGCATTTTTTAATGCCTTTAATCGCTCTGCAATGCTTTCAGACGGCATTTCAACAGTAGCGGTGTCATCAGGTGTTAGTTTTTCTAACTTTTCTTCTAATGCCTTTATTTCGCTTTCTGCCTGTGCCTTTTTGGTGAGAAACTTTTCCTTTGATATTTCACCATCGGCACACATATCTAAATAACCGTCAATTCTTTTTTCTAACTTTTCAATTTGAGCACGAATCTCTTCGATACCTTTGTTGTTCTTTGATACCTCTTCGGGTGTATCGCCGATATGCTTTTCAATCATCGAAGATGCAAGTTCTATAATGTCGTCAATCTCAAGTGGAGCATTATCAAAAATTGCTTTTGACATCATTTGCAATTTCCATTCTTGAACCATTGGCGTATCGCAAACACCCTCTAATGACAACCCCTTGTTTTTTCTTGTCTGCACACTTCCTGTATGAATGGTGTCATAACATTGATATCCGTATTGGGTGCTTGTTTTGTTACGGTTCCACTTGCGTCGGTTAAAATTATGGCCACAAGCACATTCTAATATAGAACACCATACACTTGTTGCAGGTCGGTGTCCTTTTGGGAGTTTTCCTGTTTTGACATAAGGCATAGACTGTCTGCGACTTTCCAGCTTCTTTTGCACACGGTCAAAATCTTCTTTGGAAACAATTGGCTCGTGCTTACCTTCAACTTCAAGCTTAGGAATCTTATCGTAGTTTATTTTCTTCTTTTGCTTTTTGTAACTTGGTGTATATTCCTTGTGATACACCATAATTCCACAGTAAAAGGAGTTTTTTAGAGTTTTTGATATAACCGAAGCGTGCCACATTGTTTTCCCTTGTGCAGTTAATCTGCCTGCCTTTTCTAACTCGTACTTGATTTTTTCAATGCCCCAACCACCCAAGTACCAATCAAAAATCATTTTAACTGTCTTTGCTTGTTCGGGATTAATTACCATTTCAACGACTTTGGTCTTTTCGTCTATCCATGTAACTTTTCTATCGTAACCTAATATATTGCCGTTACCATAAATAACACCATTTTCCATAGAAACCTGCTGACCACATTTAACTCTTTGAGAGATTTTGCGAGATTCTTCCTGTGCCATTGCCGCCATAATCGACAACCGTAATTCAGAATCTTTATCCTCCGTATTTATGGAGTCACAAACAAACTCTATCGAAACATCGTATTCCTCTAATTCTTCAACTGTCAATAAAGTATCAATGGTGTTACGTGCAAATCTTGCCGTTTCTCTGGTAATGATTTTTTGAAACTTACCTTTTTTGGCATCTTCAATCATCCTCATAAAACCATCACGCTTGTTTGCGGAGGTTCCTGTGATACCCTCGTCAACGTATATATTGACTAACTCGTAATCGGGGTTTTTGGCAATCTCCTTTTTATACCATTCAAGTTGATTGCCGAGAGCGTAGATTTGAGCCTCATGTTCTGTACTTACACGGGCATATGCTGCCACTTTAATTTTTTTACTCATAATTGTTTCTCCTTAATTAGTTTTTTCGTTTGTATTAAACTTGGTAGTATCGACTATGTTCTCATAGTCTTTCAAAATATTCTTAAAGATGTACCTTGGTAGTAAATCATCATCCGTTAATTGTTCAATCATTCTCAAAGCAGCGTACACCTTGTATTCGCTGCTACTGCCTATTTTAATTACCTCCTTTACAAGTTTTTTAAAGTATAGCGCGTATATTTTCAAATGTCAGCCACCGATTTCCCGACCATTGCCGACTAAAACGGTGGATGATTGTTTTTAATTAAAATGGTAACGAATTATCGTCAATGCCATCAAATAAAGATAATTGCTCAGATTCCGTTTCGGGTTCAGCAACCTGTTCGGGAATATCGACAACGGGAGTCTCGTCAATAATTGGGTTGGTTGACTCGGTAAATTCTCTTGGGGCAAGAACTATATGCCTTGCAATATAATCTGTTTTACCATTGTAAAAATTTTTGATAGCAAGAACAACGAGGAATCTGCCTTTTGCATTTTCAACCAATTTTTTATGATTGACCCCTATTGTCTGTGCAAAGCATCTTACAGAAACAAGTGGAGCATCTATTCCACTATCTTCTGAATTGGCCTTGAACGAAACAGAATTATATGTTCCTTGGTCTGTAACACTTTTTACATAACCTGAAAAGACATAATATTCTTCTTTGACATTATCTTTTTGAAAAATCTTAATAGGGTTAATATTTGCCATTGCTTTGTTCTCCTTTCGTCAGAATTAGATAAAAAAAGAGGAATCGCACCAAGACAGACCAATGCCTATCTTGGTGTACAATTCCTCCAAAAAGTATTTAATTCCTCCAAAAATATAGAAACACAGCAACAAATTGGTGTGTTTTTATCACTCCTACTATAAAATATAATGATATTTTTTAATTTGTCAATAGTTGGGCAAAAAAGTTTTACGACCCTGCCGAGAGGTAAATTTTAATGATATCGCTGCGACCTTCAGACCCATGGCCCAATCGGACACAACAGTCCTTTTCGGCCTGTGTTTTGGCGGCATCGGGTGAAAGTCCTTGTTCAAGATAGTGATTATATTGCTTTTGACAATACTCCTGAATCGCAAATTTCCTAACCGAGTGATTTCCTCTTTTAAAAATTGCTTTGCCACCAATCGTCTGCGACTTAACAGTTATTCCCAAACGATGCAAGCGCCTATTTAACCATCTGTTCGCACTGTCCTTTTTTATGCCCCCGAAAAGCAATGAATCGGGATTCTTGTTTGAAACCAACGAGCGACACAGTTTATAAAACTCTTTGTCTTGGACGGTGATTGTACGGTCTCTGCCGCCCTTATCACCGAGGATTCTGACCGTGACGGCATAATCCTTGCCGAACGTCAAATCACGGCACATAAGTTTTTCAACCGTGTTGACCCTTGTTGCACAAAAGGAAGAGAAAAGGAAATAATTGCTTGAATTACAGGGTTTAACGATTGATGCCTTTACCATTTCAATTTCTTCTTTTGAAAGGGCAAACTCGCGTGGGCTCGTTTTATCAATAATCAATTCGTGCTTGACTGTTGTGGAAAAATCGGTGTGCAATCCGAAGTGCCTATTAATAACGAACGCTAACTTTTTCAAATTTGAGCTATAACAATTAAGGGTGGCGATACTGCACCCGTTTTTTGCACAATGGTCCAGCCACGATTGGCACATATCAGAAGATATTTCCTTAACTTTTGATATGCCGTATTGCTCTTTTAAATAACCACTTAAATTGTGTGCCGTATCAAGCAAGTTGCTTTTTGCCGAGAAGCTGTAGATTCTCCAAGGTTGCTCTTTTTGTTCTGTCTGCGACTTTTGAGAATGTTTGTCTACAAACTTCTTATGCCCACTTTCAGAATCATTTATAGACGACTGAAACTGATAGAACAACGATTTTTTCTTACCCATAATGTAAGTTCACTCCTTTCAATAAAATTTGGATAGGCCGGTGCCAATGCTTCGCATTGACACCGCCAAAATCATAATAATTCCGTTATCGTCATTAACAAGCGACTGTCGCCGCTCGTTAATGACGACAACAATAACGATTTTTTGAAGCGAAAACCAATGTTTTCGCCCATGATTGCTATTTGTTCAGAATAAGCAGGCCCTGTGCCTACCAAACAGGCAACGGACATTTCCTGTTGCCCAAACCCACCCTCATCGGTGGTGTGCCAACATACCGCCATAGCAATAACGATAAATATTGACCATATTACTGTTGCTCTTATTGTGTCTTATTCAAATGGTGCGAAGAACAACAGTAATAGGGGTTGACCTGTTGGTCGGTTTTTAAATTCCGCCTTCGTGTAAAAATGATGTGTGTGTAATAAAGTTAATAATTCCTCCTTCTATAAAATGTAAGTCTTAATGACAATTAAAGAATATTGAACTTTTGAAGCTAAAGCAAGAAAAAGTTTTAAAGAGAATTTGCAACCAACAATCATTATTATTTATCTAACTTTTTTCAAAATCACTATAACTTTTAAGGATAACTCTTTTCAATTCAAACCATTTTTATCACTCTGTTTAAGACTCAAGATTTATATGATTCTCCAGTACTCTTATTAATTATATAATTAATAGAAATCTTATAACTTATAAAGATTACATATAAACATTATAGAATTTATGATGTTTCTCGAAAAATTGAGAAATCCATTGATAATTAAAAGGTTTTGTGTTATACTGTAAGGGCTACACATTTTGAATATGGCCTAATTAGAGGGAATACTATTGGTAAAAATGTATTCTCTCCCCTTTGATTAGGCAAAATGTGTAGCAACATTGAGGGAAGCATTTTTCGGTGCGTCCTTCGGGGCGCACTTTTTTATTAAGCACAGTAAATAAAAAAGTTTGCTTTTATAAAGCGGAATAGGGGTAGATGTAAATATGAATGTAACATTTGACATCACAATATACGAATTGCTATTCTTGATTCTAACAGTGTTTGGTGGTTTCTTTGCACTTTTTCAATGGCGTCAGAGTTATAAATTGAAACGTGCAGAACACCTTAAAGAAGCTCTAACCAAAATAAGAGATGATGAGGATTTTGCAAGTGTTTTGTATGATATAGATTATGGGGTCGAATGGTATACATACGATTTTATAAGCAATCACTCCAAAGAACAAAGATTCGATAAAGTATTTGCTTATTTTGATTATCTCTGCTATCTAAAGAACAAACACATATTGAGCAGAAGCGAGTTCCGCATTTTTGAATATCGTATTACACGTATGGCAAGAAACGAAAGTTTTGTTGACTATATGTTTAATCTCTATCATTTTTCAGAAAGAAATAAGACTGATATGTCTTTTCTCCACCTATTAACTTATTTGAAAAACAACAAGTTATTAGCCGAAGATTTTTGGGATGTAACATCAAAGCGTTATAAGAAATTGCTTAACATATAAATTGGGAGTTGAAATAATGGATACAGAGAAGAAACAGACGGGCTATGCATCAATAGACAAACCATGGGAAAAATACTTTATCGCAGATAAGTTGGCAGCAATACATAATGATATGACTGTATATCAAGATATAGTTAAAGCAAATGCTAACTATTTAGATGATGTTGCCATTATGTTTTTTGGTAGCAAAATCAAATATCGCAAATTATTTAATGAGATTGACAAAACCGCACAATCATTGAAGAAATACGGAGTGCAAAAAGGCGATTTTGTTACCGTCTGTTGTGCAGGTATTCCCGAAGCAATATACACCGTTTATGCTTTAGCGAAGATAGGTGCAGTTGCCAACTTGATGGCGCCTTACTTCGATTTAGACCAAATGGTAGACAGAATTAATGATTGCGAAAGCAAGTTGTTAATTGTTATGGATAAATTCTATCCAATTATTAAGACGGTTGTAGAAAAATCAAGCATTGAAAATGTCGTTGTTGTTCCCACATTAAATTCAAGCCTGCTGCGGTTGTTGCCTGCAAAGGAAAAATTGAGTTTAACTAACAACGAACTTTGGTGGAATCAATTTATTAAAGAGGGTAAAAACACCGAGTCCCCAACCGTCTTTGAATATGAAAAAGATTATCCGCTTTGCTTGGTTTATTCCTCTGGAACAACAGGAGCATCGAAAGCGATTGTATTAACTCACGATAGTTTTCAGTATTCTGTTCTATCTTACGATGCCAATACAATTGACATTGTTAGAGGTCAAAAAATGTATCAAATCGTTCCTCCTTGGTATTCTACAGGTTTGAACACATCGATTCATTTACCTCTGCATCGTGGTGTTGTTATTTTCCAAGACCCGCGCTTTGAAAGAGATATATTCGTAAAAAACGTTATTAAGCATCAAATGGAGTTTACAATTGCTCCTACGAGTATGTATGAGGGATTCTTGGACGAACAGTTGATAAAGGGCAAAAAACTAAAAGGATTGAAATATCCCTTTGAGGGCGGAGAGGCTTTATCCAAAGAGGTCAAAGAAAAAATCGAGGCCAGTTGGAGAAGAATGGGTAATGATTCCGTTCTTCGTGTCGCTTACGGTCAATGCGAATGTGGCGCACAAGCAACAAGCCAATCACAAAATGTTGCTCATCCCGATGGTTCGGTTGGACTACCGATTCCTGGTGTAACAATTGGAATCTTTGATGACGATTTCAATGAATTGAAATATATGGAACGAGGCAATATTTTAATTAATACACCTTGTGGTATGAAATGCTACTACAAGAAACCCGAAGCAACAAACGAATACTTTTATTATGACAAAGATAATCGCAAGTGGAATTGCACTGGAGATATAGGTTATATCTCTGAAAGCGGAGATTTGTTTGTACAGGGCAGAAAAGAAGACTTTACAATCGTTAATGGCAACAAGATATATAACTTTGATATAGAAGATGCGGTTCGTGGAGAAAAGGACATAAAAATGTGCGACTGTATCGGAAGAACTAACGAAGCAGGCAACAAAGAATTGGCACTTCACCTTATCTTTGTTGAGCAATATGCTTTAGAGTATAGCGGTAATAATGAACTATTGTTACAACGATTGAGTGAACTGCAAAAACTGATTAATACCAAATACAACAATACAGATATGGTGCCAAGATGGTTTAAAATTAGAACCGCTTTCCCCTATAAACCCTCTGGAAAGAGAGATATTGAAAGTTTAGCAAAAGAAACCGACGATTTTATCTTTGTTGAGTTTTAAAGCACAAAATAACCACCGACGTTTTCTCGTCGGTGGTTACTCTTATACATAGATAATTGCTGTTACGTCTTTTTTACTGTGATACTACCATTACTTGATTTTTAAATTTTAATTGAATACTATATAATTACTATTGCATTAAATATATGTAGGCGAAATTATAAAAAGCGGTGGAATTTTAATTTAACGGCGGGCCCCGATTGAATCGGGGCTCGCTTATTTTAAAACACAAACTTTTGGTGAATGGGTTATTATTTCCCCTTTCACTAACTGATGTCTTTGTTACATCCTGCAAGGGTAGGAGTCCAATTTCATTGACAGTGAAAAATGCAAGTAGTATAATATATACAACAAATATGTATTATGGAATATTTTGATACGTGTCAAAATGATACAAAAATTACGAAGGAAGTAATATATGAAAAAATTGATACTTTGGATGAAAAATCATTACCTAATTTCTAGTATTATCTGGGCAATTGTTGGTGCAATTATTAGTTGGGGGTTAAGTTGGTTTTTACCTTCCAGTCCCATTACTGCAAAAAATATACCACAAAAAGAATTGACTTGCACTCTAAATTACGTACATAATTTGGTTTCAATAAATACAAATGACAAAGACTTTAAAATCATATATAAGGACACAGAAATTAAAAAACCTTATATTGTTAATATTACTATAAAAAATACTGGAGACTACGCTATAAATAACGATGATTTTAAGAGTGAGTTTTCTATTGATATTAAAGGCGGCAATCAAATTATCAAAGCAAGTTTAATTAATGCTGACAACAAAGACATATGGGATGAAATACTGAATAAGTCTAGCATTATTAATTCTCAACTGATTTTTTCCGACTTTTTCCTTAACCCTAATGAAGAATTTACAATCAGTATAATTACTGACCAGAAACCAGAAACTATTAAGTATAATGCAAGAATAGCAGGTATATCTAATCTTAATCTTGTAAACACACAAGCCGACAAAATCGCAAACTTAAAAACAACTAGAAATATTATTATTACTGTAGTATTAGTTGCTACGCTGATATCTATAATTATAATCACAATTTCATATCTTGCCGTAAAGAAAGAACGCAAAAAATTAAAAGAGTATTTGAACAACATACAATAAATACGGTCAATAGTTTTAAAAGACAACTGGCAACTATTATTTAATAATTACACAAAAACACCCTATGGCCTTTCGGTCATAGGGTGTTCTCTTATACATAGATATTGACTTTTAAGTCGTTCCACCTGTGTATGCGGTGCTTGGTGCTATCTTTATACAGATATGCTTTCGCATCGTCTAAATCAAGCACAAACTCCGTAACTTTTGTGAATGGGTTATTATTTCCCACTTTCCTTAATTGCAGCCTGAGCGGCAGCGAGGCGTGCGATCGGCACGCGGAAGGGTGAGCAGGATACGTAGTCGAGTCCGATCTTGTGGCAGAATTCAACGGAAACAGGGTCGCCGCCGTGTTCGCCGCAGATACCGCAGTGGATAGAAGGACGAGCCTTCTTACCAAGGGTAACAGCCATATCCATTAACTTACCAACGCCGTTCTGGTCAAGTTTAGCGAACGGATCATTTTCATAAATCTTGCTGTCGTAGTAAGCAGTAAGGAACTTACCAGCATCGTCACGGCTGAAGCCGAAGGTCATCTGGGTAAGGTCGTTAGTACCGAAGCAGAAGAATTCAGCTTCTGTAGCAACTTCATCGGCAGTAAGGCAAGCGCGCGGAATTTCCATCATAGTACCAACTTCGTACTTGAGCTCAACACCTGCAGCAGCGATTTCAGCGTCAGCAGTTGCAACAACTACATCCTTAACAAACTTAAGTTCCTTAACTTCGCCGGTAAGAGGAATCATAATTTCGGGAACAAGGTTCCAATCGGGATGAGCCTTAGAAACAGCGATAGCAGCACGGATAACAGCAGAGGTCTGCATCTTAGCAATTTCAGGATAGGTAACTGCAAGACGGCAGCCACGGTGGCCCATCATTGGGTTGAATTCGTGCAAGGAAGTAATAATATTCTTAATGTCAGCAACAGTTTTGCCCTGAGCATCTGCAAGAGCCTTAATGTCAGCCTCTTCAGTAGGTACGAACTCATGGAGAGGAGGATCAAGGAAACGGATGCAAACGGGATTGCCTTCAAGTGCTTCATAAAGTTTTTCGAAGTCGCCCTGCTGATAAGGAAGAATCTTGGCAAGAGCTGCTTCTCTTTCTTCGACTGTATCAGCGCAAATCATTTCACGGAAAGCTGCAATTCTTTCTGCTTCGAAGAACATATGCTCGGTACGGCAAAGACCAATACCTTCTGCGCCTAATTCTCTTGCCTTCTTAGCGTCAGCAGGAGTATCAGCGTTTGTACGAACCTTTAAGGTTCTGAATTCATCAGCCCATTCCATAATTCTGCCGAATTCACCTGCGATTTCAGCATCAACGGTAGGAATGATACCGTCGTAAATGTTACCGGTAGAACCGTCAATAGAAATATAGTCGCCTTCGTTGTAGGTCTTACCTGCAAGAGTAAACTTCTTGTTTTCTTCATCCATAATGATATCGCCGCAACCGGATACACAGCAAGTACCCATACCACGTGCAACAACGGCAGCGTGAGAAGTCATACCGCCACGAACAGTCAAGATACCCTGAGAAGCCTTCATACCGGTGATATCTTCAGGAGAAGTTTCAAGACGAACAAGAACAACTTTTTCGCCACGGTTATTCCATTCTTCAGCATCTTCAGCAGTAAATACAACCTTACCGCAAGCAGCACCCGGAGAAGCACCCAAGCCCTTACCTGCAGGAACAGCAGTCTTTAATGCCTTTGCATCGAACTGAGGATGGAGAAGTGTATCAAGGTTACGAGGATCGATCATAGCAACAGCCTGTTTCTTATCGATCATACCTTCATCAACTAAATCGCAAGCAATCTTTAAAGCAGCCTTAGCGGTTCTCTTACCGTTACGGGTCTGAAGCATATAAAGTTTGCCGTCTTCAACAGTGAATTCCATATCCTGCATATCGCGGTAATGGTCTTCAAGAAGTGCACATACTTCGTTGAACTGTTTGAATGCTTCGGGGAACTTCTGTGCCATTTCAGCAATAGGCATAGGAGTACGAACACCTGCAACAACGTCTTCACCCTGAGCGTTGGTAAGGAATTCACCCATAAGGCCCTTTTCACCTGTAGCAGGGTCACGTGTAAATGCAACACCTGTACCGCAGTTATCGCCCATGTTACCAAAAGCCATCATCTGTACGTTAACAGCGGTACCCCAGCTATAAGGAATATCGTTATCACGACGGTAAACGTTAGCACGGGGGTTGTCCCAGCTTCTGAATACGGCTTCAACAGCG
Source organism: Acutalibacteraceae bacterium (assembly GCA_045605385.1). Classification (GTDB taxonomy): domain Bacteria; phylum Bacillota; class Clostridia; order Oscillospirales; family Acutalibacteraceae; genus SIG607. The sequence continues at coordinate 19,091 of JAZUPW010000023.1, read as the reverse complement.
CCCATTAACTGTTCCTTAGGATCAGACGGGAAATCTGCGCCGATCTTAGCCTTGTATTCAGCTTTGAACTGATTAGCAAGTTCCTTAAGATCTTCAGCGGAAAGGTCAACGTCCTGAGTAACGCCTTTTTCTTCTTTCATTTTGTCGATAAGTTCTTCAAAATACTTCTTACCAACTTCCATAACTACGTCAGAATACATCTGAATAAATCTTCTGTAGCAGTCATAAGCCCAACGAGCATTACCGCTCTTTGCAGCCATTGTTTCAACAACGTCTTCATTAAGACCAAGGTTAAGGATAGTATCCATCATACCGGGCATAGAAGCACGGGCGCCTGAACGTACAGAAACGAGAAGCGGATTTTCTTTATCGCCGAACTTTTTGCCGGTGATACCTTCCATCTTATCGATGTACTCCATAATCTGTGCCTGAATGTCATCGTTGATTTTTCTACCATCTTCGTAGTACTGTGTGCAAGCCTGTGTTGTTACTGTGAAGCCCTGGAGGACAGGAAGACCGATATTGGTCATTTCTGCAAGGTTAGCACCTTTACCGCCAAGAAGTTCACGCATGCTTGCGTTACCTTCACTGAAAAGGTATACAAATTTGTGACTCATCTTTAAACTACCTCCATATTTTCGGATTTCTCCGTTTTTTCCTTATTTACTCACCTGAGTATCTAAGATATTATATCAAAAAAGTTTACAAAAATAAAGTCTTTTTTTAAAAAAAGTTAAATTTTTAACAATTTTGTTGAACATACAAAAAAAAGCCCGTATAATTCACATCTTTTTGAAGACTCTTGCACATAAAAAAGCAACAAAAACCGCCCATTTAATAATGAGCGGTTAAAAAATTATTTGTTTTTGTTAATATTTAAAACTCGTACTATAACGGGAGATAAAACTGCGTTAGAAATAATCTCTATTGCAAAATTACCCATTGCAAGCGCCCAAAACACTGCCATACCGGAAACAGTTAAACCAAGTGTTTCAGCAATTTTAGTAGCGCTATCCATAAAAAACAAATAGCAACCAAGCAAAAACACGCCGGTATTAACAAGCGGACAAACAATTGCCGATGCCAATACTGCGACATACTTATTTAGTTTTGATAGTGCCTTATACACAAGTCCGGCAGTTAACCCACACAATGTTCCTTTAGCGAGAACTGTTATGATAGTGCCCGGTATATTAAAAGCAAAAAACAAAGCCGCCCCGCCGGATAGAATCACCACCATACCAAACACAAAGCCAAGCCAGGCACCTACAGCCCAACCGCACATTGCGGCGCCCAACACAATTGGAATAAGCGCAACGGCCGTTGAAAACGGACCGAAAAAAGTTGTGCCGCTACCAATCAATTGCAAAATTATAACAAGACCTGTCATAACCGCGCCTAATACTAGCTTTTCTGTTTGAATTTTTTTGTTTGACATTTAAATTACCTCCGATACTGCCCGATTAAAGTTAAGAAGTAATAGTGAAAAGCGAAGAAGTGTGTTAAAGGGTAAATGTTTCAAAGAAAATCATTTCACTTAAATATTCTTTACTTTGCACAAGACTAACTTTTCTTGGTGCAGTTCTTTATATTTGCAAACCGCGCAAAGCGGATAATGCCTTATTTATTTTTTTCGTATATTTTTAGAAGACCGTCCAAAAGCAGATTTTCATCATAGACAATGTCTTTTCTTTTGCAGTTTTTAACCACTTCTTGCGAAAGACCGCCCGTTGCTACAACATTAATCTTCTCGCCAATGGTATTTTCAATACGTTCAATAATACCGTCTAACATAGAAGCGGCGCCCAATATAAGCCCCGAACGCATACAGTCTACAGTATTTGTACCTATAACTGAAGAAGGCGCTTCAATATCAATTGACGGAAGTTGCGCGGTGTTTTGCGCTAATGCCCTTAAAGTTAATTTAACACCCGCTGTAATAATACCGCCAATAAACGCGCCGTCTTTATCCAGCACACTTACGGTGGTAGCGGTGCCCATATCTATTATAGCGCAAGGAAGCGGATATTTTTCCAACGCGCCCACAGCGCCTGCGGCAAGGTCTGCGCCAAGTTGCGCAGGGTTATCTATTTTTATGTTTAATCCCGTTTTTACACCTGGACCTAACGTAATTGCATCCACGCCGCAAAAAAGTTTTACGCCGTGTTTTACAGCCGAACAAACAGCAGGTACAACCGAAGCAATTATACAGGAATCTATTTTTTTAACATCCTGATTATGCAGATTAAGCACGTCTTTAATATCAATAGCATACTGGTCGGCAGTTCTTGTGCTGTCGGTAGAAAGCCTTGCGGTAAAAAGCAATTTTTTTGCATCGTACATACCCATTGTTACGTTTGTATTACCTATATCAATAGCCAAAAGCATAAAACATTTTCCTTTATAAAATAAATTACACTCATAATATATCACAACAACGCTTTTTAGTCAACTTAAAATAATTATTGACAAATCAGCAGTGTGTTGTTATAATATTATGGCTAATGTGAAAAAGTTTATTAGCAATCCTTTCCGATTTAGAATTAAATCGGACATTTAGTCCATAAGGAGGTGCAACGAAGATGACAGGCAAGTACGAATGCGCTATGGTATTTTCCGTAGCAAACGGTGAAGAAGCTACAAAAGCTTTAATTGAAAAATTCAACACCCTTATTTCGGAAAACGGTACCATCGAAAATGTTGACGATTGGGGTAAGCGCAGACTCGCATACCTTATCAACGACGAAACCGAAGGTCATTATGTTTTCACAACATTTGCCGCTGAACCCGAATTTCCGGCAGAACTTAACCGTGTAGCCGGTATTACCGACGGTGTTCTTCGCGCAATGGTTATTAAAAAGTAAAGAGAGGATACGTTTATGTTTAATCTTGTAGTATTGACCGGCCGCCTTACTGCCGATCCCGAGCTCAAGACCACACCAAACGGCGTGTCTGTAACAACATTTTCTATAGCGGTAAGCCGTCGCTACCGTGCCGGTGAAGAAACTCAGGCAGATTTTATTAACATTGTTGCCTGGAGACAAACCGCCGAATTCATTACCAAATACTTCAAAAAAGGTAGTATGATAGGTATTGAAGGTTCTATTCAGACCCGTCGCTATACCGACAAAGAGGGTAAGAACCGCACCGCTTTTGAAGTTGTTGCCAATAATGCGCAGTTTGTTGAATCGAAACGCGATTCCGCCACAAGCGCAGATGCAGATATCCCCGCTTCCTACAGCAATACAACAGGTACAGAATTTACCGAAATTGCACAGGATGCCGATGATGATCTGCCATTCTAATATTTTAAATAAAGGAGGTCTTCAATAATGGAGAAGACTGAGAGACCTGCACATAGAAAGGTTCGCAGAAAAGTTTGTCACTTCTGTGTAGACCGCATTGAAGAGATAGATTACAAGGATGTAGCACGTCTTCGCAAGTTCGTTTCACCCGAACGCGCTAAGATTCTTCCTCGTCGTGCAACAGGTACCTGCGCTGCTCATCAGCGTAAGCTTACCATCGCTATCAAGCGCGCACGTCAGGTTGCTATTATGCCTTACTCTAACGACTAATTTTTTAGTGCTAATAATAAAACGGAGAAAAGCAAACGCTTTTCTCCGTTTTTATTATTATAAAATATTATTAGTAAATTTTTGAATTATTCAAACTTTAAGTCGCGGTAGTTGCTAACTAACGGTTGCTCATCAATAATTTCAAGGCTTGTTTCGGTTTCTTTAACCGTTAAGAGTTTAGTGCGTTCCTGCATATACGCTTCGGGCCAATGGAAAGACATTCTTTTATTTCCGTCAAAGTCGGTAAACACCATTGCGTGACCGCCGTGTTTATCAAATATAGGCGTTTCGTTATGTATAAACTTGCCCTTAATACCGTTATCGCTGTATGCAGAAGCCACAACATAGTTATTATCGGGAATAGGAGACCACAAAAGAAGAAGTCTGCCGCTTTCAAGTGTATAAAGGAAAGGACCGTCGCTACCGTAGCGAATAACTTCTTCCTTATCTAAGAAGGGATGCTTTGCAGGTCTGCCTGCCGATATAGCCGCTTCATCGGATTCAAAAAGTAAAAATGCCTCACCCACGGGCTCACTTAAATCTATTGATAATTCCTGTGCAAATATCTGGCCAACGTAAACGCCCTTTTCTTCTACAAAGTTATCGGGCCAATCTCTTGAATAAACGATATACGGAACACCGTTTTCAACGTAAAGAGTACCGTCTATACAACTTTTATCAAGAGGTGTTGCGGGACGGTTTGCAACAGGGGTATACACACCGTCGGGCGCATCGCTAACAGCAATTTGTGTACCGCGCAGACCGTTTTTGCCCATTATAGAAATAAATAAATACCACTTACCGTTAAAGAAGTGTATTTCGGGTGCCCACAGTTCACCCTTACCCCAGGAGTTTTTATCCAATTCAAAAATCACTTCGGGATCTCTGAAAACTTCAAGGTCTTTACTTTTATAAACGTAAAGTCTTTTTTCGCCAACGCGTTCCCCTATTGTTCCGTACATATAATATATTCCGTTATGCGCCACAATAAAAGAATCGCGCATTCTTATTTCATTAAGCTTTAACATAAGTATCACCTCGGTGTAATTCACGCTTATTATTATACATTTATTAACATAAAAGTCAATCACTTTTTAGAAAAAGAAAACGGCACCTTAAAAGGTGCCGTAGTTTCTTTGTTAATTACTTATTAACTGCGTCTTTAAGAGCCTTACCAGCTTTGAAAGCAGGAGCTTTGGAAGCGGGGATCTTAACAGCCTGCTTTGTCTGAGGATTGATACCTGTGCGAGCATCACGCTTGCGAACTTCGAAAGTACCAAAGCCGATAAGCTGAACTTTTTCGCCCTTAACGAGTGCATTTTCGATAGCTTCGAAAGTAGCCTTTACAACAGCTTCGGTATCCTTCTTGGATACGCCTGCAGCTTCGCTAACAAGAGCAACTAAATCCTTTTTATTCATTCTAAACATCCTCTCTTTTTTATAATAAAAACTATTGCCTTGATTATTATAACAAACTTTTTGAAAAAATGCAACAAAAAACTTAAAATTTTAATAATTTTTTATCAATTTTTTACAGTATCAAGGTATTCTACTGCCGCTAAAGCAGCAATTGCACCGTCTGCGGCGGCTGTTGCCACCTGTCTTACAGTTTTTGTTCGGCAATCTCCCGCAACAAAAATACCGTTTGTTTTTGTTGTACAACCTTCATTCGAAACTGCATAACCGCGTTCATCAAGTTCAATTAACTCTTTAAAGGGTTCGTTCTGCGGCGCAAGACCAACCGCAAGGAAAACGCCATCTACAACCAGTTCGCGTTCTTCGTTTTGATTTTTTATAACAATTCCCTTTAAAGTTTCATCGCCCAAGTAAGCCGAAACAACGTTACCAAGCAATACTTCTATATTTTCTGTTTCATAAACCTGTTCGGCAAGTTTTTTCTCGCCCGTTAAAAATTCAAGGTTCTGAACAATATATACTTTTTTACAAAGTTTAGAAAGAAGTAATGCCTCTTGAAGCGCCGAATTACCGCCGCCTACAACGGCAACGGTTAAATCTTTATAAAAAGCGCCGTCACAAACCGCGCAGAAAGAAATACCATCACCAATAAAGTTTTCTTCGTTTTCTAACCCTAAAACTCTGTGTTTAGCGCCGGTAGCTACAATAACAGCCTTAGCCTCAAAAACGCCGTCGTCGGTAATAACCTTTTTAATATCTCCGTTTTCAATTGAAAGCACTTCAAGACTTTCAACCTCGGCGCCCTGTTCAAGAGCCTGTTCAACTAATTTTTCAGCAAACTCATTACCCGAAATCGAAACAAATCCCGGTATATTTTCCACTTTAGGAGAAAATGTTATTTGTCCGCCAAAGGTTTCCTTTTCTATAACAAGAACCTTTTTATCGGCGCGCAAAGCGTAAATTGCCGCGGTAAGTCCTGCAGGTCCTCCGCCTATAACAATAATATCATACATAATTTACACATCCCATTTTTTTAGGCTGACAAAAAACTGTCAGCCTAAAATTATAGTAAAATTAACCTATAAATTTCTTAATTGCCGAAACGCCTGTGTAACGTGTTGTTTCACCGTTTTGGCTTACTATTAAGGTGGGAGCCTGTTTAATTGCGTATTCTTTAGCAAGTTCAGGTTCTTTATCGGCATAAATCTTTTCGTAAGCAATTCCTGCTTTATCTAAAGCGGCACAGGCAATTTTGCAGTTAGGACAAGTGGTTGTTGCAAAAAGCATTACTGCATCGTTTTCGCAACTGCAAACTTCTTCAGCCTTTTCTTCTTTTACAGGAGCGCTTTTTTTAAGAACGGAATTTGCAATATCATAAACCTTACGGTCTTTGTATTCCTGTGACTTACCGTCGTTCCAGTTCTGTACGGGACGGTAGTAACCTGTAATACGGCTGTAAACTTCGGTGCGCTCTCCGCATTCGGGACAAGTGTAAACCTCACCTGTAATGTAACCGTGGTTCTTACATACAGAATATGTGGGAGAAAGTGTATAGTAAGGAAGTTTATAGTTTTCTGCAATTTTCTTAACAAGAGCAGCAGCAGCCTTCCAATCGGGAAGTTTTTCGCCAAGGAATGCGTGGAATACAGTACCCGAAGTATAAAGAGTCTGTAATTCATCCTGAATGTCAAGCGCAGAGAAGATATCTTCGGTATAACCAACAGGCAAATGAGAAGAGTTGGTGTAGTAAGGAGTATCGTTCTCGTTCTTGGCTGCGGTAATAATATCGGGCCAACGCTTTAAGTCGTGCTTTGCAAGACGGAAAGCAGTAGACTCTGCAGGGGTAGCTTCAAGGTTGTAAAGATCACCGTACTGTTCCTGATAATCGGAAAGACGTTCTCTCATGTGGTTAAGCACGTCTGCAGTAAATTCCTGTGTTTCCTTGTGTGTCATATCTGCCCTTAGCCATTTTGCGTTAAGGCCAACTTCGTTCATACCTACAAGACCTATTGTAGAGAAGTGGTTGTTAAAGGTGCCAAGATAACGCTTGGTGTAAGGATAAAGTCCGTTTTCAAGCAAATTAGTAATAACTGTACGTTTTACTTTCAAAGAACGTGCAGATATATCCATTAATTTATCAAGACGCTTGAAAAAATCTTCCTTATCTTTTGCAAGATAAGCAATTCTGGGCATATTAATGGTTACAACGCCTACAGAACCTGTAGATTCACCGCTTCCGAAGAAACCACCCGATTTCTTACGAAGTTCACGCAAGTCAAGACGAAGTCTGCAGCACATACTGCGAACGTCAGACGGTTCCATATCACTGTTGATATAGTTAGAAAAGTACGGAGTACCGTATTTAGAAGTCATTTCAAACAAAAGTCGGTTATTTTCGGTATCAGACCAGTCGAAATTGCTTGTAATGGAATAGGTAGGAATAGGATACTGGAAGCCTCTGCCGTTAGCATCGCCTTCAATCATAACTTCGATAAACGCTTTGTTTACCATATCCATTTCTTTCTGGCAGTCTTTGTACTTAAAGTCAACCTCTTTACCGCCTACAATACAGTTAAGTTCAGCAAGGTCAGCAGGAACAACCCAGTCCAAGGTAATGTTAGAAAACGGTGCCTGAGTACCCCAACGGCTTGGTGTGTTAACACCGTAAATAAAGGACTCAATACACTTTTTAACCTGATTGTACTCTAAGTTATCAATTTTAACAAATGGAGCAAGATAGGTATCAAAGGAAGAAAATGCCTGAGCACCTGCCCATTCATTCTGCATTATGCCAAGGAAGTTAACCATTTGGTTGCAAAGGGTTGCAAGATGACTTGCAGGAGCGCTGGTAATCTTACCGGGCACACCGCCAAGACCTTCTTGAATAAGTTGTTTTAACGACCAACCTGCACAGTAACCTGTAAGCATAGAAAGGTCATGAATGTGGATATCGGCATTACGGTGAGCGTTACCAATTTCATCATCGTAAATTTCCGAAAGCCAATAGTTTGCGGTAATTGCGCCCGAGTTACTTAAAATAAGACCGCCTACCGAATAGGTAACCGTGGAGTTTTCCTTAACGCGCCAGTCGCTTATATTTAAGTAACTGTCTACAATCTTCTTATAGTCAACAAGTGTGGCGTCAATATTTCTCATCTTTTCGTGCTGTTTACGGTAAAGAATATAAGCCTTGGCAACTTCATCGTAGCCAGCCTTAATAAGAACCGATTCAACACTGTCCTGAATATTTTCAACACTGATTTTATTCTCTTCTACCTTAGGTTCAAACTCTGCAGTAACCTTTAAAGCAAGAAAATCTATAGTGTCGGGGTGATACTGTTTTTCACAAGCATCAAATGCCAAAGTAATCGCGTCTCTAATTTTCGCTAAATCAAAATCTACTATTTTTCCGTCTCGTTTTAATACACTGTACATACTTTTCCCTCTCTCTCTTTCATTTTTTGTCAGCTTGTACAGTATATCATTTATATTGTACGTTGTCAAGAGGCAAAACACAATATCTTGTGTTTTTTAAAAAATGCACAATTATACTCCTCTTAATTGTGCATCTGTGACAAAAGCGGCTGCCGTTCTGCGCATTTCTTCCATAGTTTCGTTATTATGGGCAGTAAGTCCCTCGCCTAAAAGAGCCCCGCTGTCTACAAATTTTTGCAAAAAGTAGCGTTTCGCGCCCTTAATTCTTTTGGCAAGAGCCTCTATATCCTGTATATTGTGGTGCTGTTCAACAATTGTTGTGCGAAATTCATAATCAACCTTGCCTTCAAGCAGAAAATCTATGCTTTTTTCTATTGTTTTTGTATCAAAATTGTCTATACCAACGCTAAGCGGATATTTTTCTATACAGTTTTTCACGTCCATAGCAACGTAGTCAACCAAACCTTTTTCAACTATTGCTATAAGTTTTTCGGGGAAAGAACCGTTAGTATCAAGTTTTACGCTGTAGCCCATATTTTTAATTTGTTCTATAAACTCTTCAATTCCTTGCTGTAAAAGAGGTTCACCGCCCGAAATACAAACGCCGTCTAAAAGACCTTTTCTTTTTTCTAAAAATGCAAGTATTTCTTCTGTAGCGTAGTTTTCTTCGCCGCTTTCATTTACAAGTAAAGCATTGTGACAAAACGGACAAAGGAAGTTACAGCCTGCCGTAAAAACGGTACAAGCAACCTTAGAAGGATAATCCAAAAGAGTCATTTTTGCAAAGCCTTGAATTTTCATTTCACACCGCCGAAATTTATTATTTGTTATTAGTTAAAGTATATCACACAGAATAACCTCGGTCAAGAGGCGCACTTCTTTACGAAGTGTATCCCAACAGTAACTCTTTTTTTATTAATGAATAAAATAGTTATTAAGAAAAGAAGGGAAAATAAAAATGTCAAGACACCTACACGAACTAAAAACAAACCAAAGCGCGCGCGTTATTAAAGTAAATTCTGCTTCGCCGCTTTATAACCGTTTTATAGATTTAGGAATTTTAAAGGATACCACCATAACCAAAATCTCAACAAGTCCTTTAGGCGACCCTTCGGCATATCTTATACGCGGCGCTGTTATAGCCATAAGAGATACCGACTGCCGTGATATATTTATTAACTGAAAAACAGGAGGTCTTTTATGAAATCTAAGGCTGACAATTATACTTCAAACTGCAAAACAATTGCTCTTGCGGGAAATCCAAACGTCGGTAAAAGCACACTTTTCAACACCCTTACGGGTATGAATCAGCATACGGGAAACTGGTCGGGCAAAACGGTTGGTAATGCAATAGGCTATTGCCGTTCGCAAAAATATTTTTTAAAGTTAACCGATATCCCCGGTACATATTCTCTTACAACACATTCTAAAGAAGAAGAAATTGCCAGAGATTTTTTGTTTTTTGAAGAAAACGATTTATCGGTTGTTGTGTGCGATGCAACAAGTCTTGAACGAAGCCTTGCCTTTGCTGTTTCTGTTGGTGAAATAAGCAAAAGGCTTTTAATTTGCGTAAATTTGTTAGACGAAGCCAACCGAAAAGGCATTTTTATTAACACACAGTTGTTAAGCGAACTTTCAAATATAAAAGCGGTTGGCACTGTAGCGCATAAAAAGAAAAGCCTTGAACAACTTCTAAGTTGCGCCGACACGCTTTTAAGCGAAAACAATACCCAAGCCTTTAAAATAACCTATTCAAAACCCATTGAGGAAGCGCTTTTTCTACTCCAAACACATCTTGAAGAAGTTTTGGGCAAAAATTTTAAAAACCGCTATATTGCCCTTTCTCTTTTATGTAACGACACTTGTTTTATTAACAGTTTCAAAGAGTATAAAGGAATAGACTTATTAAATGAAGAAAATATTAAATCGGCTTTAAATACCGCGCAGGAAATTTTAAAGGAAAACAAAATAGAAAATGTAGCCGAAGAAATAGTAAGCACAAGAATGAAATTTGCGCAATATTTATGTAATAACTGCATCAAATATAAAAGTAACGGTTCAAGCCTTCAAAAACGGCTTGACAAACTTTTCACGGGCAGGATAACCGCTTTCCCTATTATGCTTGTGTTTCTTTGCATTATATTTTTTATAACCCTTAAAGGCGCAAACTACCCTTCCGCTTTGCTTTCAACGCTTATGCAAAAGTTAGAAAGTTTGCTTTTGATTTGCGCCGATTATTTAAAATTTCCGCCATTTTTAAAAGGAATACTTATAAACGGCAGTTTTCGTGTTATGGGCTGGGTTGTTGCGGTAATGCTTCCGCCAATGGCAATATTTTTCCCGCTTTTTACGCTTCTTGAAGATTTCGGATATCTTCCCAGAGTTGCATATAATCTTGATAAACCGTTCAGCAAATGTAACGCTTGCGGAAAACAATCGCTTTGTATGTGTATGGGGCTTGGCTGTAACGCGGCAGGGGTAACGGGTTGCAGAATAATAGATTCAAAACGTGAACGCTTACTTGCAATACTTACCAACAGTTTTATTCCCTGTAACGGTAAATACCCAACACTTATAACCTTGTTATCCTTGTTCTTTCTGCCTATAGGCTTTATAAACGGAACACTTACTACTTCGCTGTTTTTAACCGTAATTATAATAGGCTGTGTACTTTTAACCTTTCTGTTTACAAAAATTTTATCCGTAACACTTCTTAAAGGCGAAAAATCTTCATTTACACTTGAACTTCCGCCTTTCAGAAAACCGCAGTTAATAAAAGTGTTAGTTCGTTCGGTGTTCGATAGAACTCTGGGCGTTTTATGGCGCGCCGTAATTGTTGCGGCACCGTCGGGCGCGGTTATATGGCTGCTTGCCAATACCCAAATAAACAATAACAGTTTACTTAGCATAATAAGTTCCTTTTTAAACCCCTTTGCCGCCCTGTTAGGTCTTGACGGCGTTATACTTACAGCGTTTATATTAGGACTTCCCGCCAACGAAATAGTTTTGCCCATAATACTTATGATTTACAGCGGCGGAAACGTATTAAGCGATACCTTTTCAACACAAGCGGTAAAAACTATTCTTTTATCAAACGGCTGGACACAGTTAACCGCGCTTTGCACAATAATTTTTTCTTGTTTACACTGGCCCTGTTCAACAACCCTGCTTACAATAAAAAAAGAAAGCCAAAGTATAAAATGGACCGTTATATCCGCCCTTCTTCCCACAATTGCAGGAATAACGTTTTGTTTCCTTATAAAAAGTATTTCTCTAATCTTTTAAACAAACAAGCAACGCGATAGTATACGCGTTGCTTGTTTGTTCGTGTCGCAACATCAAGGTTTCCCTTGCTTATTTATAATATCACATTTTGTGATATATGTCAACATCTCGTTGTGAGATATGTATAATAAATTTATACCAAGGAGATGTTGCTATGAAATTGAAAGAATTACGCGAAAACAAAGAACTTACACAACAAAATATTGCCGACATTTTGAACTGCAAACAAAATACATATCAGCAATACGAAAGCGGCAACCGCCAGATACCTATTGAAGCGCTGAAAAAACTATGCTTGTATTACAAAGTTTCTGCCGATTACATTTTAGAGTTACCCAAAGGCTTAAAATATCCCGAAAGATAGTATAAAATACTGTTTTTGCTCTTGAATTAATTTTGAAATGTGGTAAAATAAAGTAAATGTAAACAAAATTAAAGGAGATAAAAATTATGAAAAAATCAGTTTTAGTTGAAATTTCTGCCCGTCACGTACACGTAAGCGAAGCAGACCTTGAAGTTTTATTCGGTAAGGGTTATGCTCTTACACCCAAGAAAGACCTTTCTCAGCCAGGTCAGTACGCTTGTGAAGAACGCGTTACTATTGTTGGCCCCAAAAAGGAACTCGCAGGTGTTTCTATTTTAGGTCCCTGCCGTAAGGATACACAGGTTGAACTTTCGCTTACCGATGCAAGAAGCATTGGCGTTAAGGCTGAAATCCGTGAATCAGGCGACATTGAAGGCACTCAAGGCTGTAAGTTAGTTGGCCCTTGCGGTGAAGTTGAAATTCCTTGCGGTGTTATTGCTGCAAAGCGTCATATACACATGACACCCGAAGATGCTGAAAATTACGGCATTGTAGATAAGCAGATTGTAAGCGTTAAAATTCCTACCGAAGGCAGAGCACTTGTTTTTGATGACGTTGTTGCCCGTGTAAGCCCTTCTTACAAACTTGCAATGCATCTTGATACCGATGAAGCAAACGCTGCCGCAATCCCCGGTTCTATTGAGGGCGAAATTATTGGCTAAGCCGTTATCGCTTTATCTGCATATTCCTTTTTGCACAAAAAAGTGCGCTTACTGTTCTTTTTACAGCACCGCTGTAACAAACGAAATGACAAAGCTTTACGTAACCGCGCTTAAAGAAGAAATTAAAAAATGGGGCGGCCGCACAGACCGTCCCATTAATACTATATATTTCGGCGGCGGAACACCGTCGGTGCTTGATATTGCAGAAATAAAAGAACTTACCGAATGTATTTTTTCTAACTTCAACGTAAATGAAAACTGCGAAATAACCTTTGAAATTAATCCCGAAAAGGCAGACGTTGAATATTTAAAGGCATTAAAGCAGTTAAAGGTCAACCGCCTGTCAATAGGAATGCAATCGGCAGATGATAATATGCTTAACGTTCTTGGCAGAAGACACACTTCACTTAATACCGAAAACTGCATACAAACAGCTAAAAGTGTTGGTTTTAATAACATTTCGGTTGATTTAATGTTATGTTTGCCGAACACTAACCGTGAATCTTTGCAAAAAAGCCTTGATTTTATTAAAAGAGTTTCACCGCAGCATATTTCGGCATATATGTTAAGTATTGAAGAAAATACTTTGTTTTATAAGAAAAAAGATACTTATAATTTTCCAAATGAAGAAGCGCAGGCAGAAGAATACCTTTACGTTTGCTCCGCTTTAAAAGAAATGGGATATGAACATTATGAAATATCTAATTTCTGTAAACAAGGTTTTCACAGCCGTCACAATAACGTTTATTGGAACTGTGAAGAATATTTAGGTATTGGCCCTTCAGCGTATTCATATTTTGAAGGCAAACGCTTTCATTACGAAAACGATTTACGTAAATTTATAAATAGCGCCGAAACCGTTTTTGATGAATACGGCGGAAGTTTTTACGAATATATAATGCTTAAATTAAGGCTTTCATCGGGACTTACTAAACGGGAAATAGAACAAACTTATAAAAAGACTTTTTCAAAGAAATTTTTTAATAAAGTTGGCTTGTTAAGTCAGGCAGGTTTTGTAAACTTTAATAATGACTGCATTTCGCTAACCGAGAGCGGTATGCTTATTTCAAATGCAATAATAACAGAATTAACAGAGGAAGAATTATATGAGAACGTTTAAAATTCATTTAATACGCCACGGTCTTACCGAAGGGAACGCAAGGGGAGAATACATAGGCAGAACCGATTTACCGCTTTCTGCGCAAGGTGTCAATAATCTTAAAAATCTTAAAGAAAAAATAGATTACCCCTTTGTGGAAAAAGTGTATGTGAGTCCGCTTCTTCGTTGCCGTCAGACCGCAAATATACTTTATCCTGACTATGATGTTGAAACAATAGATAATCTGGCTGAATACGACTTTGGCGATTTTGAAGGCAAAACTGCGCTGCAACTTGAAAGCAATCCCGATTTCTTTAAGTGGACGTCTGGACAGATTTCCTCTGTGCCAAACGGTGAAGATTCAACCGAATTTTCCAAACGCGTGTGTGTGGGTCTGCACGAAATAGTGCTTGATATGATGAACAACGGTATTCACGAATCAGCCGTAATAACCCACGGCGGTGTAATTATGACCTTGTTTTCCTGCACTGCGCTTCCCCGCCGCAGAAGTCTTGAATGGGCAACCGAAGCAGGGCGCGGTTATACCGCAATGATAACCCCCTCGCTTTACCACAGTAGCGGCGTTATTGAAATAATAGGCGAAATATAGCGTTGTGTCAAATACACAACACAGCGATATAAATCCCTTGCGGGATTTGCGATATACCATACGGCGCGATATATCTTCGATGCGAGATGCCCTTCGGGCGTGAACTGGTGATTTATATCATATCGCATTTTAGGAAGTAAAATATATCGCATTGCGTAGCAATATATAGCAAAACAACAACTACCCGAAAAGAAAATGTTAAAAATTCTTTTTCGGGTAGTTTCTTTATTCCATTTCAACCAAAACCTCTTTTGTCAAGACACAGAACCGTCCCCTTGCCCCCCAACAGAACCGTCCCCTTGTCCCCCTGTTTTATTTATTCTATTGGTAAAATAACAGTTAAATCAAGCTTTTTTAATATTTCCAGCAACTCAGTAAGGTGGGTATGAAAACCGTTAAAACGCATTTTGCTCATCCACGGAAAACAATAAATTTGTTTTAAATTACTATATCCAATTGCCGCCATAGCTTTAAAAACCTCGTTACCAACAGCGCTAATAGGTCTTGTAAACCGTTCTTTGTCTATACAAAATAATTCCCTTATTTCATCGGCGGTATAGTTTAATTTATGCTTTTTTAAGCCTTGCTCCACTAAAAATTTTACAGATTTTTTAGAAAAAAGTGGGTAAGAATCATCCATATAGCAAGAATATTTGTTTATGTCACACAGTGCTGTTTTGCAACCATCTATTAAAACCTCTGTTTCTTTAAATAACACAAAATCCTTAGTTTTAAATGGATACATAGAAATTAAATAACTAACAGCCCAATTTCCGGAATCAATTCCACCGTTTAAAACATTTATTCCTTTTAAAAAACTAAATTTATTATCGCGCAATATATCTCTGCAACTATAATAACACGATTTGCAAAAAACATAACCGTCACTTACAATAGTTATATTACTAAATTTCATTTTGTCACCCCTACAAATCTTACATTACTAACACTAATAGGACCTGGCCTCGAACTAACAACAGGACCACACGCTAAAACTTTTTTATCTGTTATACCCGTATCTCTTTCAAAACTTGAAGTTGTTTCAAAAGAAATAATTACTCCCAAATGTGCCCCTGAATTTTTTATTGCATAATTGCTTGGGAATGATTCCCAAGCATAAACAAACCACGCCTCTTCTTTACTACCACACATAGTACGACTTTTTTTAATAGAAGCGTATCCTATAGCATCGGTAATATGATAATATGTTTTACTTATATTTTTTGGATAAGAAGGTACAGCTATGTCTTTATCATCGACAAAAGAATCTGAATTATCAATAACTCTCTTAAAAGGAATTGTAATATCTGGTATTAAATTTCTAACATCATCTTGATATATAGGATGTGTTAATACGTTGGTAGTAATATCATAAAAAGCAACTATTACTATGAAAGTTATTACAACATATTTTAAAAACTCAAACAAAATAAGTACATCTGGTGTATTTCCTGACGGATCACAATAATTTATCGGATTATTCCCACAATACGCAAACATATTGTATCCCAATATGCCTTGTCCTGTAGACACATATCCATCCGCATTAATAAACCTACCAACTTCTGGGTCATAATATCTTGAATTTAGATAGTAGAACCCCGTCTTAACGTCGTAGTAATAACCTCTATAGCGAATAGGGTTAAGGTAACCTATATCGTGCGCTAACGTTCCTGTGGTGCTAAGCAATTTACCCCAAACGTCATACGTATATTCTACCACCTGAGTACCGCTACTGTCAAGAATACCGATTACGTCGCCTTGGACGTTGAATATATAATAATATTCTTGGTTTGTTACGCCTTCTTCATACAGCCAACAACCGTATGCAATTCCGTTTTCATCATACAGGAAAACAAGGTACTCGTTGCCCGTTTTCTGCGCCTGCAGCATACCGTTAAGCCAATAGTAATGGGTGGTTACGCCGTTTATAGTCTGACTTGTTCTTAGCCCATCAACATCGTAGGTATAATCAATATCAAACGTTCCGTCATCAAACCCAACAAGTCTTCTACCGTCAGCCCAGGTTAACGTTGCATTACCTATCCAATTAAGCGGATTACCTATATTGTCATAAGTAATGCTTGCTCCGTTATACTTTGTCAGCAAATCTTTCCATTCGCCGTTACCGTAAGTATAGGTTTTACTTCCATAACCGTTCTTTTTAACTCTTGTTATATTACCGCCGTTATCGTAAAGATATTCAAAGGTATCTATGCCGTCTGTAACAGTTTTAAGTTGGTTTAAGCTATCATAAGTATAACTTTCAACAACCGTTCCGTTTTTAGATACGCTTGTAATGTTGCCCATATTGTCATAAGCATATTCTAAAGTATCATTACCGTTCT
This sequence comes from Acutalibacteraceae bacterium, assembly GCA_045605385.1. Taxonomy (GTDB): domain Bacteria; phylum Bacillota; class Clostridia; order Oscillospirales; family Acutalibacteraceae; genus SIG607. The sequence goes on along the minus strand of JAZUPW010000023.1, from coordinate 2,297 downwards.
TAACCGTTTTAACAAGGGTTGTGGTTAGTGTCGGGTTGTCTTCGGTTGCACCTTTCGTTCTTCCTGCAACGTAAGTATATTCGGTTGTAAAGTTATTAGCCGCCGCAAGGGTGCGCGAGGTTAAGCGGTTAAGAGTGTCATAACCGTAGGTTAAACTTGTATTATTGTTATGCTTAACTGCCGTAATAATATCCGGGTCAACTTTGTTTTCACCGTAAACAAAGTCGGTTGCTTTAGAAACGCCCTCAATATTAACGTCATAACCTGAAACGCGGTTTTTAGTATTATCGTAACGTATGCCAAGACTTGCATAAACCTTATTTGTAGCAGTGTCAATAAGACGCTGACCTACCGCGCGGTCAAGGATATCATACTCATACTTTATCTTCTTGCTGTTTACTACGTCACTTAGTTCAATAAGCCTTGAAGAACCGTCGTAAATCCTTTGGTATCTTAAAGTACCGTTAATTTCGGTATTGGTTAATCTGCCTAAATTATCGTAACTGTAGTCTATAACCGTTCCGTTGCCGTAGGTTGTGTAATCTAACAAGCCCTTTGCATCGTCATACACGTTACTGCTTAATACCCTTGTGCCTATTTTAGTATCGGTTGTTCTGCCAAAACTGTTATATACAAAATCATACTTTGTGCCCGACGGCGAGGTTATAGAAGACAGCCGTTTAGCGCTATCGTAATTATAACTAACTGTTGAACTGCCGCTTGTAACACTGCTTAGCAGATACGAATTATCTTTATAAGCATAGCTTGTTACAGCACCGTTAGGCGCAGTCTGACTTAAAATATGATTAAGGGTTGAATGGTAGGTATAGCTTGTGGTGTTACCTCGGCTGTCGGTTATAGATTCGGTATTTCTGCCGTTTTCGGTATAGGTAGCGGTAGAGATTATTGCGGGATTCTCTGCCGAGTGATTTCCACGCACAGGAATAAACGCAAACTGCTGCTCTTCGTCGGAATTTGCGGAATGTATATAGCTATCTATCTCTGCTGCATGTACTGCCCATTCGGGCGCTTCGTGTATTACCAAGCTATAAATATTACCGTGTTTTTTTACCAAATCAAACTTTTGGTACTGTTTCCCGCCCGGCGCAAAGAGTATTAAATCTAATTCGCTATACAGGCTGTCGAATTCAAGGCTTAATAATTTATCTGGTTCGCATTCACAGGAAAGGCTGTAGCTACCGTCGGAATTTTTAATAACTTTCCATCTTTGAGAAGAATTCTCTTCAAACTCTGCAATATTTGCATCTTTTCCGTAAAAGAAACCGAGGTCAACCGCAGTAAGATAGCGCGAATTATGAACGTTTTGTATGTAATAATACGTGCCGTCAACAAGACCGCTGCCGTAGGTACTTGAAGTAACTGCATTACCGTTACTGTCGTAATCTAAATAAGTGCTGTTACCGCCTGCGGTTACTAAATCAAGCTGTTGCTTTTTAGAAGAATTATAACTGTAAAGTATTTTTCCGCCCGAAATACTGTTTTCTTTAATAAGCTGATTATTGCCGTCATACTTAAAGGTATATTCAGCTTTGCCCTCTAAATCTACCGTGCTTGTAAGGTTGCCGTCTTCATAAGTATAACTTGTGCCAAAGGTATCTTTTATAAGTTGGGCGTTATCAAAATAAGCGGTATTACAGTTGTTATAATAAAGCAACCAAAATTGTATGGTATCATAATCGCCTGTAGCTTTTGCCGCGCCTGCAACCTTTTGCCACTGCGTAGTATAAGAATTAAACTCAATATTTTCTTCGTTAACAGTATCGCCGTCTTTTGTAAACCTTACTAAAAGAGAAAACTGCCAACCCTCTGCGGGTACTGAATGTGCTTTTGCAAATGCCGATGCAACGTAAGTATCACCGTTTTTACCTTCGGGAATATTAACAAACTGCAAATACTCCACAGTGCTGTTAACTGCACCGTTTAATTTAGCAGAATATGAACCTGAGGCTTTATCTTCGGTTACAAAATTTATAGCAGAGCCGTAACTTATCCAACGGTAACCTTCTGTACCAACCGCATTTTCAAACCCTGCGTTTTCAAGTATATTATAATTTGAAAGGTCGCCTACTTCAAGCTGAACGTTATCAAAATAAACACTGCCTGTAGCACCGCTTAAATTCATACAAATACTTACGTATTCCGACCTCTTTGCAGTAAAGGTTAAGAAAAGACGTTGCCAATTATCTTTTGACTCGGTTATATATTCACTCTCAAAAATTTCTTCACTGTCAATAAACATCAAACTTGCGCCGCCGCCGTTAGACGTCATACCGCTT
>JAZUPW010000022.1:0-50490 GCA_045605385.1 Acutalibacteraceae bacterium | reverse complement strand
TAAAAATTTGTCGCAAAATCAAAGATTTTGTGGCGAAACAAAATTGTTTCGCTTAACCTATGCCATTATAATGATTGTAGTTTTATCAAAGGCTAAAATATTGGCGGTGATATAATGTTCCCAAATATAATTAAAAATAATTTCAGCAGTTATGACAGTTTTAATACGTTTGATATTGTTGAAAGTAAAATTAATAATTTACCCATAAAAATAGATACCTTCAGCGAAGATTACAACCAAAAAAGATGGCTTTATGCAAACGGCTCTACAAGAAACCATATTTACTATATTAAAGATGGACGCGGAGCAATTGAATGGGAAAAAAAGAATAAACTTACATTTTCAAAAGGATGCTTTTTGTTTTTCAGAAGTAAAAAACCTGTTAAGTATTATCCTATAGGTAAACCCTATAACGTTAAGTATTTTACGTTTTCTGGTTCTGCCGCTGATGATTTGCTTGATTATTACGATATTCCCGACTGCGCTGTTATAAAAAGCGAAACATTAAAGCAAAGTTTTGATAAAATTTTTGTAAGTATAAATAATCATTTAGACCTTGAGCACCTATCGTCAAAATTATATTCATTTATTATCGATTTAGGTAGCACCTATAACAGTTCAAATAAAACAGACAGTTTTGAAAAAGCCGTTTCTTACATTGAAAACCACTATTACCACAACATTTCGGTTAAAGATATTTCGGAATATGCGAATATAAGTGAATCGGCAGTTTACAAAATTTTTAAGAAAAAACTTGGAATTTCGCCCACAAACTATATAACTTCACTGCGATTAAACTTGGCTAAATCTTATTTGTTAAGCGAATCTAAACTTTCTTGCGAAGATATAGGACGTCTTGTAGGTTTCAATTCGCCAAGTTACTTTATTGAATGTTTTAAATGTGCAGAGGGCATAACACCGCACCAATTCAGAACAGAAATTTTAAACAATACTTAAAGACAACGGAGATACCAAAAAGTATCTCCGTTACTGTTTTATTCATCTAATTTAAGCACCGCCATAAAGGCTTCGGGCGGAACTTCCACCTTACCTAACTGGCGCATTTTCTTTTTACCTTCTTTTTGCTTTTCAAGAAGTTTTTTCTTACGCGTAATATCGCCGCCGTAACACTTTGCAAGTACGTCCTTTCGCATAGCCTTAACGGTTTCACGCGCTATTACTTTTCCGCCAACAGCAACCTGAACGGGAACTTCAAAAAGTTGACGCGGAATAAATTCTTTTAATTTTTCGGCAATTCTTCTCGCGCGCGCATAGGAATTATCGGTATGCACAATAAAGGAAAGCGCATCTACCACGTCACCCGCCAGAATAACGTCTAACTTAATGAGTTTGGATTTTTCATAGCCTTTGGCTTCGTAGTCGTAAGAAGCGTAACCCTTTGTGCGCGATTTCAATGCATCAAAAAAGTCATACACAATTTCGCCTATAGGCATAATGTAGTGGATATCTACCCTATCGCCCATATACTTCATATCGGTATAAATACCACGGCGTTCTTCACAAAGCTGCATAATTGCGCCAACAAAACTGTTTGGGCTGTAAATGTGAACGTCGGCAACGGGTTCAAGCGCCTCAGCTACAGTTGCAGGGTCTGGGTAATTAGTGGGGTTATCAATATCAAGCACGGTGCCATCGTTTAAAACAAACCTGTAAACAACGCTTGGCGCTGTGGTAATAATATCTAAATTATATTCTCTTTCAAGGCGTTCTTCAATAATTTCCATATGAAGAAGTCCTAAAAATCCGCAACGGAAGCCAAAGCCCAATGCCTTAGAAGTTTCGGGTTCATATAAAAGCGAAGCATCATTTAGCTGTAATTTTTCAAGTGCTTCCCTTAGATCGCCGTAACGTGCGCCGTCGGCAGGATAAATACCACAAAAAACAACGGGGTTAACTTTGCGATAACCTTCAAGCGCTTCAGTAGCGGCATTTTCGGCAAGTGTTATAGTATCGCCTACACAGGCATCTCTGACCGTTTTAATGGAAGCAGCAAGATATCCGACCTCGCCTGCTTCAAGTTCATCGCAAGGCATCATACAGGTTGCCTGTTTTCTTCCCACCTCTATAACATCAAACTCGGCGCCTGTAGCCATCATTTTTATTTTATCGCCTGCTTTTATTTTACCGCTTACAACACGGAAGTAAACAATAACGCCTTTATATGCATCATAATAAGAATCGAAAATAAGCGCTTTAAGAGGAGCGTTTCTGTCTCCTGTTGGTGCAGGGATATCGCTTATTACCCTTTCAAGAACTTCTTCAACGTTAAGACCTGTTTTTGCAGAAATACGCGGTGCCGACTGCGCTTCAATACCTATAACGTCTTCAATTTCGTTAATTACACGCTCTGGTTCGGCGCTTGGAAGGTCTATTTTATTAACAACGGGCAGAATTTCAAGACCGTGGTCAACCGCAAGGTAGGTGTTAGCAAGGGTTTGTGCTTCTATTCCCTGCGAAGCGTCTACAACCAAAATTGCGCCCTCACAAGCTGCAAGTGAGCGCGAAACTTCGTAGTTAAAGTCAACGTGGCCGGGTGTGTCTATTAAATTAAGTTCATACTGTTTGCCGTCTTTTGCGGTATGGTAAAGAGTAACGGCGTGAGCCTTTATGGTAATTCCTCGCTCACGTTCAAGGTCCATACTGTCAAGAATCTGTTCTTCCATATCACGCAAAGCAACGCTTTCGGTAAGTTCCAACATACGGTCTGCAAGTGTAGATTTACCATGGTCAATATGAGCAACTATGCAAAAATTTCTTATTTGTTCTAAAGGGAAAGACATTTTTTACTCCTGATTTAAAATTATTATGTTCATTGTACCATAGTTTAAATAAATTTACAATATTTTTTAACGGCTTAAAAACATTACTTTTTACATTTTTTTACAAAATAATAAAATATATTGCATTTATTTTAATTTAATAATATAATAATTATACAATATATTTTTGGGACAGAGAAAATTGAAAACTATTAACAGAATTATTTTAATCAGCGGTATATTTATTGTTATTGCAGCGGCACTTTTTGTCGGTGCTTTTTTTGCTGCGCAGGATCAACTTACCGTAAAACTAATAGGTGAAGAAAACATTACGCTTGAACTCGGTGAAGTGTATACCGAAAAAGGTTGCGAAAGTTATTTTGGTGATGCTAAAGTAAACAATATTACCATTCAAGGCGGTGTTGACACTTCGGTTCCGGGTGTTTATAAAATTACATATACAGCTTCTTTTTTAACCCAAGAAAAAAAGGCAATAAGAACCGTAAGGGTTAAAGACAGCATAAAGCCTGTTATTAGTGCTCCGGAAACTTTAGAAATCCCCGTTGGCGCCGATATAAAGAGTATTCCTTTTGAATACGGCGCAACTGATAATTACGACGGTGATATTAAAAACCGCATAACTGTTGAATACAGTGAAAATAAAATAGTTTTAAAGGTTAACGATTCTTCGGGTAATCTTAGTATTTGTGAAATTCCTGTTGTAAGAATTCCCGATACCGTACCTCCTGTTATTTCACTTTCGGGCAACAAAAATGTTTTTCTTGTTTTAGGTGATGAATACAAAGAAGCGGGTTACACGGCTTCTGATAATATAGACGGTGATATTACACGAAAGGTTGTAGTAAGCGGTGAAGAAGACTTTTTAGAAGCGGGAAATTATACTGTTTCGTATACTGTTGCCGATTCTTCAGAAAACACCGTAACAGCCACACGAAACGTTTACGTTTACAACCCGGACGCCACTTCAGTTACTCCCGATAAAAACAGCAAAGTAATTTATCTTACCTTTGATGACGGTCCTTGTATTTATACTCCGCAAATTCTTGATTTGCTTGAAAGGTATAAAGTTAAAGCGACGTTTTTTGTTACTAACCAGAAACCCGATTGGCAAAATTATATAGGAACTGCTTTTAATAACGGACACGCTATAGGCGCTCATACCTACAGCCATAATTATTCTATATACACAAGCAGCGAAACTTATTTTAACGACCTTAATGCTATTAACGATATCATAAAAGAACAAACGGGACAACACACTAATCTTTTACGTTTCCCGGGAGGTTCTTCAAACACCATAAGCCGAAAATATAATAAAGGTATTATGAGTACACTCGTTAATGAAGTAACAGAACAAGGTTACGTGTATTTCGATTGGAATATAGTTTCGGGTGACGCCGATTCCACTTCACAAAAGAATAATCCCGATTATATATACAACAACGTTGTGCTTAACCTTAAAACGGGCGCAAACATTGTTCTTATGCACGATATTAATCCTGCCAACCTGACCGCTTTACCGCGTATAATTGAATACGGAATTACTAACGGATATATGTTCTTACCTCTTAATCCATCTTCTCCAACAGCACATCATCCCGTACTTAACTAAAAAAAGCGAAGAATCAAACGATTCTTCGCTTTTTAATTATTAGTTTTCTTCTAAAACAGAAGTGCAGTGAGCGCAGCGTGTTGCGGTAATATCAATTTCGCTTTTGCAGAAAGGACAAATCTTTGTGGTAGGTTCGGCAACTTCTTCTACTTTCTTACCGTTAATAAGTTTTGTTCCCATTTCCTGTGCTTTGCGTACGGCTTTTATAATAAGGAAAATAACAAAAGCCATAATTACAAAGTTAATAACCGAAGTAATAAATGCGCCGTAATTTAAATAAATATCGCCTTTGATATGTAACTTTGCACCTATGTCGGTTTTTACAATAAGGTCAAGTATGGGCTGAATGATATTTTCGGTAAGACTGGTTACTATATCTTTAAACGCAGCACCGATAATAACACCGACAGCCAGATCAAGCACGTCGCCTTTGGAAATAAACTCTGCAAACTCTTTGAAAAACTTTTTCATTTTAAAAATCCCCTTTTTTATTATTTATTATTTCGGAATTCTCGGCACACGCTTCGTAATTCCGCAAACAATCTCGTAATTAATAGTATTGGCGCATTCTGCCAACGCTTCAACAGGCAAATCTTTGCCAAAAAGCAAAACTTCATCGCCTATTTGTGTTTGTATATCGGTTACGTCAACCACAAGTTGGTCCATACATACCCTGCCTATTACCCTTGCCTTTTTGCCGTTTATAAGCACAAAGGCATTATTTGATGCAAGACGCGGATAACCGTCGGCATAACCAACACATATAGTTGCCACTTTCATATTTCCCTTCGCAGTAAAAGTTCTACCGTAACTTACAGTATCGCCTTTTTTTATTTCTTTAACAAAAGAAACAACACTTTTAAAAGTCATAACAGGCATAAAGCCGTTTACTATTGCTTTACTTTCGGGATCTAATCCATAAAGCGAAATACCTGCCCTGTAAATATCGGAATCAAATGCATAATTCAATATTCCTGCAGAATTATTACAATGCTTGTAAACGGGTTCAAAACCGTTTTTCTTAAGTGTTTCAACCGCCGCAGAAAAACGTTCATACTGTGAAAGTGTAAATGCCTTATCTTCTTCTTCCTTGCCGTCTGATACAGCAAAATGTGTAAATATTCCTTCAAAGAAAAGTCCGCCAAGATTTAACGTTTTTATAATGTCATTTAAACCGTTAAGTTCACTGTTTCTGCAATCAAAACCAAGACGTGACATACCTGTGTCTAACTTTATATGTACGTTTATATTTTTACTGTTCTTAAGCGCAGTTTCTGATAGTAAAACAGCCGTTTCATAATCATAAACAGTTTGAGAAATATTGTATTCACAAAGCAAATTAAAAGCGTCCGCAGGTGTATAGCCTAAAACTAATATTGGCTTGGTTACACCAAGTTTCCTTATTTCCAACGCTTCTTCAACGTTAGAAACCGCAAAACTGTGCGCACCCGCTTTATCAAGCGCAGGAACAACAAGACCTACGTTATGCCCGTAAGCATTAGCCTTTACAACAGCCATAATTTTGCCGCCTTTATTTTGAAGGATTTCAAAATTATTTACAAGCGCTTTAATATCAATTTCAGCCCAAGTTCGCTTAAAAAACACTATATTTCACCTGCCTACCAGAATATTATATCAATTATTCTCTGTTTTGTAAAGCATAAAAAAGTTGTTCGGTTAAAGGTATTGCCGCAACACACAAAAATCCCCATATAACCGTAAAAAGAATACATATCTGTCCCAAAAAATTGAACTTTAAGGCGCTGTAATCCCATATTTTCATTTGTAATGTAACGTTGAAAACAAGCCCGAAAACAAGTTCTATTGCGGTTATAGAAAGGCTGCCCATAATTACCCTGTAAAGAAAATGCGCTTTTTTCATTTTTATTGCTATAATCAGCAACGCAATTGCAGATAATCCGCCCGCAAAAAACATTGCAGGATGTGTAAACCCACGCCATAAAACTTCAATAGAACCGTAAACAACCCCGCCTGTTAAAAACAAAATAAGTAAGTTTTTTATATTCACAATCATTTTCCTTTTCATAAATTTTCTGTAATATATACTTATTATGCTTTAAAGAAATTGTATTATGTTTTTTAACTTATATAAAAGGAAAAATGCCTTGCGGAAATCCGCAAGGCATTTTAAATTAAGAATTAGTTTTTATTCTTTTTCTTCATAACCATTACTGCACCGAAGAGCACACCGCTTGCAATTAGAAGTGCAAACCATATAAACATTGAAGAATTGTCGCCTGTATTGGTTGATTCAGGTTTAGGCGCCGTGTAAGTGTTTGTAAAGGTTATATCCTTAACCTTACCAAACAGTTTACCTGCTTTCTTAACAACAGGTTCTTCTGCTGTAAGTTTGCCTTCTCCGTCATCGTTAACCTTAACCTCAATAGTGTATTCGGTATCATCATAGGTTATGTTTTCAAGCGTACCCTTTTCTTCGCTTAAAGTAAACTTATAAGTTTTTGCTTCATTAAGTTCAACCTTATCGAAGATAATATTACCCTCTTTATCGTTGGTTGCTAAAGCAACAACTTTGCCGTCTTTATCTTTAAGAACAAACTTAAATTCGTTATCCTTAAGGTCACGGCCGTTAAGTATCTTTGTTGCGGTTATGGTAATGTTTGTCTTTTCAGCCTTATAAGAGTTATTGAATACAACTTCCTCTACCTCTGTGTTTTCAAGGGTATAAGTCACGTCGGCAATTTCAAGTTTACCGTTGTTATCGGTTACTTCTATTTCAACACCGTAAACTGCTTTATCGTAAGTAACGCCGCCTAAAGCATTATCCTTTTCTATAATTGTATAGTTATAGGTGCCTGCCTTTGTAAACTCGGCTTCAAGTTCAAAGAAGCCTTTTTTGTTGTTCTTAGAAGTATCAATTTCGTCTTGGTTTTCATCAAGCAGTGCAAACTCAAACTCGTTATCGTTTAAATCGCGTCCGCTTATAGACTTGCTTAACTCTTTATCTTCGCCAAGTGTTACCTTAACTGCATCGGGAACGTAATAGTTAGTGAAAACTATAGTAGGATTAATTTCTGTTCCAACGCCTTCTACGGTTGCTCTTAACTGACCGTCAGCAACGTCGGTAACTTTAACCGTTACGAAATACTCGGTATCATCATAAGTATAACCGTATTTACCGCCGTTCTTTTCAGTAATTCTGTACTTATATTCGCCTGTTTTTTCATAAGCAATTAAGAACTGGAATGTACCTGTTTCGGTATTGTTAACGGTGTTCTTAACTGTTGTGTTAGCAGGCATAGGAGCATTCGGTGTAACCGCATTAATTTCAAATTCAAATTCAGAAGCAAGATTTTTGTGTTCGCTGTTTAACTTCTTCAAACCGAATATTAAAGCAGAGGTTTTCTTTGGTGTGTATTTATTTTCAAATACAGCAGCCTCTTCATCGCCCACCGAATTAACTGTTTTAATGCTTTCTATAACGAATTTTGCATTTTCTGTGTCGTCCTTAACCTTTATTACAACGGTATACTGTTCAGCATCGTATTCGTAGTAGGTTAAAGCATTATCGGCTTCAAATATTGTGTACTTATAAGTACCTGCTTCGCTAAATTTAACTGTACCGAAATCAATATTGCCGTTTGCATCGTTATAAGCGTATTCTTTTTCAGGCATAGGCGCAACACCTGAAGTTGTTAGCGCAAGACCTCTTATTGCAAACTTAAACTCGTTTCCTTTAAGTGTAAAGTTTTCAACTGCATCCGATTTAACGGTTTTAACAGCCTTAAGCGATATTTCTTCACTTGCAGCAGCTGTGTAAGTGTTATTAAAGGCAAAGGTATCTTCTTCTGCGCCGTTTTCGCCTTTTTTGTACTTAACAACAGAACTTAGAGTTCCTGTAGCGCTGTTGTATTCAACCGTAACTGTAGCGTATACGTCGGTGGTATCGTAATCAACGCCCGAAACGTCGTTATTTACTTCGCTTATTTTATAAACGTAAGTACCTGCGGTATCAAACTTAATTTCGCCAAAGTTTATTTCGCCGTTTGCGGTGTTATAAACCGTTGTATTCTTAGGCATAGGAGCGTTAGCAGTTTCTGCCGTAATATTGAAAGCAAATTCATTTTCTGCAAGGTCACGGCCCGCAAGATTTTTCTTGCCTTTAAACATTTCTGTTACAACAGGAGCATTATAAGAGTTAACGAATATAGGCGAACTGTAATACGAAGCAGAAGCTTCAAGTTTACCGTTATTATTATCGGTAACGGTTATAACCACACCGTAAGTATGAGTATCATATACTACATTTTCAATATTACCCGCTTTTTCTTCAATAACAAAGCGGTAAGTTCCTGCTTCAGTAAACTCAATATCACCAAAGTGTACAGTTACGTCTTCTTTATTTCCTGCAGCCGCAGTAGCACTAACTTCGTTAAGCGCAGGCATAATAACGTTATTGTTTGCTATAGCCTGACTTGTTGCCGCGTCATACGGATTAATGGTGAAGGTAAACTTATCACTACTGAACCAATCTCTGCCTATAAGTGATTTAGTTACCTTTAAGGTTTCGCTTCCCTTAACTGTTACGGAATCTGCAGAATAAGTATTTGTAAATGTAAGTTCATCGCTATCCTGCATAATTTCTGCAACAAGAACGGCATTAGCGGTATCGTTATAAACTTTAACCTTTACGGTTCTCGGTTGTGTATCGTAAGTAATTCCGTTACCGTCTACACTCTTTTCGGTTATAACAAAACTGTATACGCCTTCTTTGTGGAAAATTATGTTACCGAAATGCGGATGAGCCTTATTTGCGTTGGTAAGAACAATAGTGCGATTAAGCGGTAATTCAACATCACCTGCATCAACAGCAGCCTGTGTATCTGCCGCCGCTTTAAGTTCAAACTCAAATGCATCGGTATCTAACCATTCGTTGTTGTGTCTTCCTGTGAAAACCTTGTTAATTGTAAGATGGTCATGTCCTGAAAGTTCTGTAGAAGAAGCATCGTAGACGTTCTTGAAAACAAGTTTTAAATCACTTGAAACATTGCCGTCCACAGTAACAGTAACTGCAGTATCTATTTTTGCATTAACGCTGTCATCGGTAGCAACGATATTTATGATTCTGGGCTGTGAATCATAATGTATACCCGGAATTGTGCCTGTTTTTTCACGAACAATAAATTCGTAAGTGCCGGGACGGTTTATCTTAATTTTGCCGGTAACTGTTTTTGCGGGGGTATTGTAGTCAATTGCCTTGGTTTCTATTTCTTCATCACTGCTATCCAACGGGAACTCAATAGCACCGTTTTCAATTGCATTCTTAGTATCAGGATCAAGAACAACAACTTCAAATTCAAAGGAATCGGTGGTTTCCCAATTTCTTCCTTCAAGAACTTTGTTTATTTCAATTTCAACCTCTGCGGGTTCTGCTACGTATTCATTTACAAACGCATCGCCGCCCGTGTATTGAACGAGTACAGCGCTAAGCGCACCGTTGCCGTTATCGGTTACGTTATAGGTAGCAACTATTTTTTGTGTACTGTAAGTAATACCAGCCGCTTTCAAAGTATCATCGGGAATAATTTCGCTAACAGCAACCTGATAAACGCCTGTTTTTGTGAAGGTTATTTCGCCAAAACTTATCTTACCTTCTGCATCGTTACGCGCGGTAACTTCTGCGGGTAACTGCATACCGTCTGAAACAGTAATTCTTTCAAGTTTAAATTCAAACTCATTTGCCGAAAGTCCCGCTGCTCTATCACCCGCAATTATCTTAGTTATAATCGGTAACGAAGCAGTTGTGGGGGCAGGTTTATACGTATTTGTAAATACAATATTTCCCGATGCGTTTTCCCAAACACCGCCGTTATTAACCTGTAAAGACTTAGAAGTAACTTTTATATTACCGTTCATATCGTCTTCTACAGTTACAACGTAACGGAAAGATTTTGTATCGTAGGTTATTCCGCCTGCCTTTTCTGCGGGTATCTGTTCAGAAATATAATAGGTATAAGTACCCACCTTATCATATTCAACGTTGCTTAAGAACTTAACTGTTGCGCTGTAAACACCTGATTCGGCGCTATCGTCCTTTTCGTGTGTAACAAAACGGGTAGCAACAGCATTGCCGTTAAATTCTTCTCTTACAACGAAGTAGAATTCACCGCCTAAAAGAGCCTTACCTGTAAGGTTCTTTGTACCTTCAAGGTTAACTGCTTCGCCGCTGTAGGAAGAAGTGTAGGTGTTAACAAATTCTGCGTAATCTTTACCATTACTATAAGTTTTAGACGTTACGGTAAGGTAACCGTTGTTATCGCTTACAACTACCTCTACTTTAACAACGGAATCATCGTAATCAACTCCGCCTTCATTACCTTTTGTTTCGGCAACGTTAAAGGTATAAGTACCAATCTTTTTAAACTCAACGTTATTAAAGGCAAAAGCTTTAGCTACAGAGTTTTGTGCGCCTTCTATGTAAGAAACATTGTTTGGTATAACAATGCTACCGTCGGCAATTGCATTTTCTGTTATTGCATCAGCGCCCGAAAGCGTAAATTCAAACCTTTCGCCTGCCTTCATATTTCTGCCAACAAGTGTCTTAACACCGTCTATATCGGTATTAACAGCAACAGGGGTATAAGTGTTTTTAAATGTTATTACTTCCTCGTTGCCATTATTAAGATAAACAGGATGTACGTCAAGAGTATCGCCGCCGGCGTTTATGGAAACGTGAATTTCTATTTCATAAACCTTGCCGTCATAAGTTGTAGCGTGAGTATCGGTTCCTGCAATTTCGCTCATCTGATACTTGAATATAATTTTATCCTTACCTTCGGGGATATCATCCTGATCGTATTCAATACTACCGAATGCTATGTTGTGACCTTCATTAGTAGTTTCAATAACACCGTTTGCATCTGTGCCGATTGGCATGGGAACTTTAGTTATATCGTTAACCCAAACACCGTTTTCAACACTGTATCCAACGGCCTGAAGTTTAAAGTTGAACATACCCGAAAGAAGCGGATTAGCGCCCGAATTATCTGTATATTCCTTTAATGCAACGGGAACTCTTGTAACAGATTTAGCGTTATAAGTGTTAACGAATAATATGTCATCCTGAGCCTCTTCGCCCGAATTCATAACTATTTCGCCGTTAACAATAGTAAACAACGGATTTGCGTTATCATCATTCAACTTCTGTATATCATAGGAATCTACGCTTAAGGTACCGTTCAAATTATCTACAACGTTTATAACAATTCGGTAAAGTGCTCTTGAATATGTAATACCGGGTAAGAAGTTGCTTGTTTCGGGTTCGCTTTCAAAAACGGTATAACGGTAAACACCCGGTTTGGTAAAGTTAATTTTACCAAAATTAAAGGTAACTTCTTTTTGTTGTTTGTTGTCGGGCGCACTTATTACAACGCCTGTTTCAGCATTATAGCCTTCGGGAAGCGGAGAATCGCTGTAAGGCAAAATCATAAAAGCAAACTTATCATTTGCATCCCAATCGCGGCCTTCAAGTCGTTTTGTAACCGTTAGGTCACCGTCGGTTGGGAAAGTTACAGGTGTAACGCTGTAAGTATTTACAAAGGAAGCAACGCTTGTGCTGTTTGCGGCAATTGTTCCGATTGCACCGCTTGACTGTGTAGTAAAGCCATTAACAGGCGTTTCGGTAACTGCATAGTCAAGTGAAGGCGGTAAAGCGTAAATTATAGCCTTTTGTGCATCTTTAAGAAGTATTTTATTGTTTGCTGCCGAAACCGTACCCGAACTGATTTCTGCACCGTTTTCATCAACTATCTTATAGTTATGTTCGTATGTATCGTTGCCAAGGTCTATTGTAAATTCAAACTCTTTATCGGGAGCAACAAGACCGTCAGAAGAAACAACAGTCTTGGTAATTTCAAGATTACCGCCCGCAGACATAGTAATTCTTCCGTTATTACCTAAGTATACAACAAACTTACCGTCGTACGCATTTGGATTATTTTCTGCGTAATGGAAAGACGGAGCATAAAATGCTTCTGCAGTTCCTGTGGCATTTGCGGTTTTTCTACCTTCAAATTTTAATATACGGTTAAGCCTTGGCGAGCCTGCCGCACGGTAGAGATAACCGTCTTCGCCTGTTACTATTTCGGTCTTTTTAAGTTGTAAGCCCGTACGCTGAACAGGGTCAATTTCGGTTGACGCGCCGTGATAATATTCATCTCTATAATAGTAAATTGTATTATCATCTAAACCTTCAGCGACAGTTACCTGCTGAGTAAAAGCGGCATCCTTGTAAATAGGCATATCTTCAAGAATGTAATAGAATCCATTTGTATGCGAAGGTTCAAATTCGGCGGTAGCATTACCAACAGTGTGCTCGTGGTCGTGTGTTTCGCCTGTGTAAATATTTGTATAGAAATTAACCGTACCGTCGGCATTTGTGTTGTTTGCAAAATAATCTGCATCAACCGCTTCAACAGCAGCTCTGTCTACGTAAACGCTACCATCAGCCGCTTCCTTTAAAAATTCCGATTTAAGACCTACGGAATATACAACTCTTGCAGGGAAAGCGCCGTTGTTGGTGTGCTGTTTTACCGTGCCGTCAGAATTAAGTACCACGGTATTTACTCTAAGAGGTATTACCGAAGCCGGAATCTTTATAACAAGTTCGTTTTTGGTTTCATCTACAGTTATTATTATATTTTCAATACTGCAATCTCCATAAACAGGGCTGTGAACTTCACCCTGGAACACATAAGTTGAACCGTTAACCTGCTTATTTGTAAAGGTTGTTCCTGCATAAATTATAGCCTTAACATCCTTTACCTCCATAAAATCGCCTATAGGATCGGTATAGGTGATATAACCGTCGGTAAGAGGGTCAGTGCCCTTTATTTCGGTAGGAACCTGAGGTGCAGAAATAGAAATATTAGAAACTATTTCATTAAATACGTCGGTTACCGCAGAAGCGTTATCGGCATCGTAATAATCATCTACGTAAGCATAATCATTTACGTCATAAGCGGTTGTAGGATGCGTTAAAGTAACGTTTCTGTCGCTATAACGGCGATCGTTGTACTGACCTACGTTTACTGTAATATTGCCGTTATCCGCAATATAATTATTCCAGTAACCCTTAATGGTGGTCTTCATTGTATTTGAAGCGCTTGAATTCCAATGAGTAGTGGGATCAAGTGTCATATAGGCAAGATTTTTTTCGTTATCCGAAAGTTCCGTAATACCCATACCAACCGTATATACAGTGGTTCTGTCGGTATTATAATTACGGTTAATGGCATCCTTCATATAAGAGCCAACCAATATAGCCTTAAAGCCGTTACCCGCATAAGCCTGACTACCTGGGCCGTGATCTGCGTTATCGCTTGGAGCCCACCACGAAGTGCTTGAAGAAGAATATGTAGGCGAACCGTCTGAAAGCAATATAACCGAAGGTACGCGGTTAACGGTCTGACCTTTTATATTAACGGTAGTTTCATCTTCGTTTGCAAGAACGCTCATACCTTCATACAGACCCATTTGAATATTGGTTCCGCCTTCTACAGATACGCTCTTTTGAACTCTTGTATTATTTGAATTAACAGCAACAGCAGTAAGTGTTGCGTAATTGTTGCTGGCGCTTTCGGGGTTTACCGAAAAATACGGTACGTCTACGGTTGTTTCTTTCCAATAACCGCTAAAGAAACCTGTTGATACCCATTCACGTTCTATATTCTGAGCTTTAGTATATCTGTCTAACGGAAGTATTTCCTGTGCATTTGTACTGAAAGCATAAACGGCCACTCTTGTATATTCATTGAGAGCCATAAGTTTTTCAATTGCATTATTTGCCGCCTGAACAGCATTATAAATACGGCTTCTATTATTGTCCATATTACTGTCAGCGTTACTCATAGAACCTGAAATGTCAAGAATAAGTACAACGTCTACGGGAGCCTGTGTCTGTCCTGAAACTGTTTCAGATGTAGCAAGAGCAGAATAAGCAACCAAAAAGTCTTCGCCGTTGTTATTTTCGTTTAACTTAATAGTTGTGGTTCCGCCGCCAAAAGTATCAAAAGTAACGTCGGAATCGTAAACCGATTTATCGGTCCATACTCTTCCCGAAAATTCGGTAGAAGCGTTATCACCTAACGATTCCGTATACTTGGTTGAAGTATCAAGGTCAGAAACCTTAATACCTGCGCCGCCTTCATATTCATAACCGGCAGCAAAAACAAAACTTATTGCAGGCATAAACAACTGCAATACCATTATTAGCGAAAGCATAACGGTTAATATATTTTTTCCTATTTTAATTTTCTTCATTTTCCTCACCTTTCTGTATACTATATAAAGACTTACTTTCTTATTATTTCTTCAATTAATTTTTCGTTGGTTTTGTCTACGTACTTTTTAAATTCTTTAAGCAGTGTTTTTGAAAACCTACGGTAATCGCTGTTAAGCACCTTTTTAATTTTCTGTTCTCTTATTTCTTCGGGAACACCGTAAATTTGAAGAATAACATTTAATGCGGTAGAAATTTTTCTTTCTGTATCTATAGGTTCTCCTGCCGCTATAAGAGAAGCAAACTCTATTCCCGAAACCAACATTTCGGCTTCTACAAATTGTTCTTTTTCCCAATCGGACCTATATTCCGCAAAAACTTTTTGTGCCCTTTTTGCATCATTACGCCTAATAATTTCAAGACACAACGGACTTGTGTACGTAGCAACATAGAACTCTTTTGCAACTTCATCTTCTTCACACATTACTACCATAGCGGCTAGTTCCAAACAAATTGCAAGTACCGAACTTACATCTTCACTTGCTTCCTTTTCCATTGTTTTCCACTGAAAGTCACAAAGTATATCAACAAGTTTTGCTAACAAGTGTTCTTTTGTTGGAAAATAAAAGGTTATGTTTCCCGGACTCATTCCCAGTTCTGTTGAAAGTGATTTTATAGTGGTATTTGAATATCCATTTTCAAGAATACTTCGTGAAGCTTCTTTAATTATTTCAATTTCGGTTAAAGCGTGTTTATCAATACGCGCCATTATTTTCTCCTCCATTCAAAGCGTCTACAAATGCGTTATTTTTTTAGTTTACACACATATTATAGTACACGTACTAATTTTTGTCAATATATTTTTATAAAAAAGTTTACTATTTTTAGAAAAAGAACGAGCCGAATGAATTTTCACTTCATTCAGCCCGTATTTTTTACAATTCTTGTTCAATTAATAATAATCGGTTATATTTGGCGGTTCTATCGCTTCGGCAAGGCGCTCCTGCCTTTATAAAAGGGGCATTTACAGCCACTGCTAAATCTGCAATAAAAGAATCCTCGCTTTCGCCCGAACGGTGCGAAACTATATTTTTATACCCGCTTTTTTGGGCGACTTCCATAACTGCAAGTGTTTCACTTAAAGTGCCTATTTGATTAAGTTTTACTAAAACCGAATTTGCCACTTCCTGCTCTATACCAAATTTAAGGCGTTTGGCATTTGTAACAAAAAGGTCATCTCCCACAAGCATTATTTTATTTCCAAGTCTTGCGGTGAGTTTTTGCCAACCCTCAAAATCATCTTCGGCAAGACCGTCTTCTATTGAAATTATGGGATATTTTGAAATAAGTTGTTCGTAATACTCTATAAGTTCATCACTACTCATTGAAGCATCGCGTTTTTTCAAGTGGTAAGCATCCCCACACACCCATTCACTTGAAGCAATATCAAGCGCAATATGAACGCAGTTTGTGCTGTATCCAGCCTTAGTTATTGCTTCGCATATAACATCAAGTGCTTCTTCATCGCTTTGAAGGTTGGGCGCAAAACCACCCTCATCGCCAACCGCTGTACTTTTGCCACCTTCTTTTAAAATTGCTTTTAGTGCGTGGTATATTTCACATGCGGCGCGTATTTGTTCCGAAAAGCCGTTAATGCCGTCGGGGACTATCATAAACTCCTGTATATCAATGTTATTATCGGCGTGCGCTCCGCCATTTAATATATTAAGCATTGGAACCGGCATACTGTTTGCTCTCATACCGCCTATATATCGGTAAAGAGGTTTATTGTCGGAAGCCGCAGCGGCTCTTGCAAAAGCAAGTGAAACACTTAACATTGCATTTGCCCCAAGTTCCGATTTATCTGCTGTATTATCAAGTGCAATGAGGGTATTATCTAACTGATTTTGAGAAAGAAAACTATTGTTTTTAAGAGCGTCTGCTATGGTTTCGTTAACGTTTTTAACTGCCCTTTTAACACCTTTTCCACAAAAACGTTCTTTTTCACCGTCTCTCAATTCAAGTGCTTCGTGTATTCCCGTTGATGCTCCCGAAGGAACAACGGCAAAGCCTTTTGAACCGTCGCTTAATAAAATATGGGTAGCAACAGTTGGGTTAGAACGGGAATCTAAAAGTTCAAATGCTTTAATTTCTTTAATCGTATACATAAATTTCTCCTTTGGCTGTTTTTTAATAATATTATAACACTAAATTTTAGTATTAACCATATTGAAAAGAAAAACTTATTATGTTATAATATATTAAATATATTTATTACGCGAAAGGATTTTCCTTTTTATGGATACAAACAATACTTTTATTAAAGAACAAAACGAACCCGCAAGCAATCTTATTTTCGGCCGTAACCCTTGCCTTGAAGCAGTGCGTTCAGGCAAAGAAATAGATAAACTTTTAATTGCCCACGGTGTAACAGGCGGTACAATTACCGCTATAATAGCAAAATGCCGTGAAAAAGGCATACTTATAAAAGAAGTTTCCCCAAAAAAATTAGATATGCTGTGTGCGGGACAAAACCATCAGGGCGTTGTTGTAAGTTTTGCCGCAGAAAAGTATTATGAAGTTTCCGATATACTTGAATATGCAAACGAAAAAGGCGAACAGCCCTTTATAATTATATGCGATGAAATTGAAGACCCGCATAACTTAGGTGCAATTATAAGGTCGGCAGAATGTTGCGGTGCGCACGGAATTATAATACCAAAACGTCGCAGCGCTTCACTTAATGCTACGGTTGCAAAATCGGCTTGCGGTGCTACCGAATATATGAAGGTTGCCCGCGTAACCAATATTGCCAACACAATAAACGATTTAAAGCAAAACGGCGTATGGGTTTTCGGTGCCGATATGGATGGCAAAGACTACACAAGTTTTGATTACAGTATTCCCTGCGCAATAGTTATAGGAAACGAAGGAAAAGGCATTGGACAGTTAACGCGTAAATGCTGTGATGAAATTATAAGTCTGCCTATGTTTGGAAAAATAAATTCACTTAACGCCTCGGTTGCCGCAGGTGTTCTGATGTACGAAGTAGTCAGAAAAAGAATAAACAAATAAAGGGGAAACAAAACCTATATGAGCCTTTTTAAAAGGAAAAAGAAAAACAACGAAGAAGATACCTTGTTGATTCAACTTCCTGTTGAGGAAAAAGATAAAATAAAACCCGTTGCATCTTACGTTCTTACCCCCGATGAAATTGAGGGTGATGATAACCCTTACACAGAAACAATAAATATTAATCCTTTAGATGACCTTAAAGAACGTATGCACACCAACTATCAATCTCATTTGAACCAAGAAGAACAAGAAGAAACCTTTACGCCTTCTTTTAATATTGATATTTCGGTGCTTGATGATACAGATTTTGCGGTTGCTGATGATATTGCCGAAATAAACCAAGACGATGAACAGATTCAACTTGCATTTTTAGACGGTATAACGGGACCTTATCCCGACAAAGAAGAAACTTCTCTCTCAGAAGCAGAAGAAACAGCATTTGATGAATCGCAAATAAGCCTTTATCAAACCTGTATGCCTTTTATTACCGAAGGAACAAACGGTGAACTTCCTAAAGCCGAACCGCTTTATACTTTAGAAAAAGTTGAGAGTATTTTAGGTCTTGAAATTGAAGAAGATAAACCTGAAACATCGGTTTCAAATGACGCAACCGAAAGCACTATTGTTTTTGAAGCGGTTAATACCAATACCGCCGATATTTCAGATATTGATTCTTCCGAAATTAAACTGCCCGATATTTCTAACACCGCATCTTTCACCAAAACAATGCCGGTTATTGTTACACCCGACGGTTTACAGGAAAGTTGCGAAATAGATATTTCTTCGGAATTATTCAGCAAAAAAGAAGATACTAAATCGCTTGGCAATATAATTGAAGAAGATGAAGATGCCGATTTTGTTGCAAACCCCGAATACGAATCAAAACAAGACGTAAAAAAAATAAGAAGATTTTTGCTTAAAAACCGCCGAAACCGTTTTATTTCACTTGCAATTTCTCTTCTGGCGCTTTTGCCTGTTTTAATACTTGCGTTACCCACTTTTAGCGATTCAATGCAAAGTTTCAGCACGGCAATAAACGTTTTTTCAATTATAACTTTTGTGCTGTGCATACTTGCTTCGCTTGACAGTTTTAAAAGTATTAAAAGTCTTTTTGGAAAGCGAACTCAAAGCGATGTTTTGTTCTGCTTTACAATTATTTGCCAGTTCATTGGCATTTTAGCGGCAACCATTAATCACTTACAAAGTTCGGTATGTTATTACCTTGCTTTTCTTGCCGCAATAAATACATTCTTCCGCAATTTATTTTTGTTTAAAAGGTCAAACGACGTTTATAACAATTTCCGACTTATTAACTCGCCGCACGAAAAACAAGGAATGGTGCTTATTGATGACACGCCTACCACCTTTGCTATGACACACAGAGCAATTGAGGGCGATGCGCTTGTTGCCGCTCCCCAACAGTTCGGTTTTGCAAAAAACTTTATGAAAAACAGTACTGTTGACCGTGATATGTTTTCTAAAGTACGTATTATATTTATTTTCAGTTGTGTTTTATGTCTGCTATGCGGATTTGCAATTGGAACCTACCACCAAAGTTTTATAAGCGGTATTATTTCGTTTGCAAATCTTTCGGCATGTTTTTGTCCTTTAATTCTTTTTGGCGTTAATATACTTCCGCTTAATTCTGCGGCAAAACGTCTTAAACGCTACAAAGCCGCCATTTTCGGAGTGAAATGCGCCACAAAACTTGAAGAAGCAAACGCTTTGGCAATTGATTGCGATGCACTGTTTCCAAAAGGAAGTGTTAAGCTTAACAATCTTACCATATTGTCTGAAAACGATATGCAGCAAACTTTAGCAATTGCCGCTTCCATAACAAATACTATATCAAGTCCTCTTTACCCCATATTCAAAGCGGCAATGGATACTGCAGAAGGATTAGAAATTCCTGAAGCCGATTCTATAAAATACGAAGAACGTTTGGGAATAACGGGTTGGGTTGGCGACAGCCGTGTGTTTATTGGAAACAGAGCGCTTATGTTAGCGCACGAAATAGAAGTTCCCGATATGCAGGTTGATAAAGAAATTCTTCAAAGGGGCTATTTCCCCGTTTATCTTGCAAGAGATAAAAAAGCCTGTGCGTTACTTTCGGTAAAATATGTTCCAAGCATATCTATAGCCAAAGAACTCCGCCGTGTAACAAACTTAGGCGTAACTGTTCTTGTTAACAACTGCGACCAGAATTTAAGCGAAGAAATGATAAGCGATTATTTTGACATTTACAGCGATTCTGTTAAAATTATGAGCGGCAGCGGTGTACACATGTATAAAAATGCAACTGCCTGTGAAGACGAGCTTGATTGCGGTGCGGCATTCACATCCAAAGGCTCAGCAATCTGCGGTATTATGGCTTGCTGTATTAAAATTAAACGCGCAGTAAATCTTCTTGGTGCACTTTGCATACTTTCGGCTGTTATCGGCGTAATTCTTTTTGCTTATAAATATTTCGGCACTGCGGCGCTGTTTATTTCGGGCGCAGACCTTATTATGTATCAGCTTATAAGTTTTGCCGTTACGCTGTTTGCTTATTTATTTACTAAACCGTAAATCAAAGTTTCAGGGGGATTATCGGTGAATGCTTTAAGTACTCGTTTAAATACATTTGCAAAACAGCTTAATACCGATATTTCTTCGGTTTGTATTGTTTTTTTAAGCGTATTTGCTGTTTTTTGCCACTATAAAGTAACAAACATACTTTTGCTTGTATGCAGTATATGGATATTGCTTATTAAAGGAAGCGTTAAAAGAATCTTTAATAAAAAAGGTCCGTTTTTTGCTTTTGCATTTTTAATTATGACGGTGATTACAGCGCTTTATTACAAAAATCACAAAGGACTTTCCTTATCCTTTATATTTATAATGGTTGCAATTATTGGTTTTCATTTGCAAAACGTAATTACAAAGCCATTATTTGAATGGATGCTTTCACTTATTCAGTTTGCCTGTATTATAATCTTTATAGGTTGTATTATAAATAAACTTATGCATATAAACGAGCCACCCTTCCGTATTCAACTGTGGTTCTATAACTGCAACTATTTAGGTTCCCTGATGGCAGGAAGCGCTCTTGTTTGCGCATACAAACAACTAACAGGCAAAAGCAAAACACTTATTAACGCTGTTTTGTTTTTAATTTGCTGTATGGTTATTTATTTAAGCGGAAGTATGTTCGCAATTATAGAACTTCTTGTTGCCGTTACCGCCCTTTTGGTTCTTACCGAAAACTATAAATTGCTTGGCATATACTTATCAATATGTTTAATAGGCCTTATGGTATTGCTTTCTTTTCCGCAACTTATGCCAAGATTAAGCGAATCTACCGTAACAACAGATAACCGAATACTTATTTGGAAAGACACAATACGCAATATTCCCGATGCTTTTTTATTTGGCAAAGGATTCTTTACTTATAAAACACTAAGCGGCACAAGATATCCTTCAAGCCACGCCCACAATTTTGCTTTAGACAGCATACTTAGTTACGGTATTGTGGGAACACTTATTTTGGGTGTTTTTTTCATAACGTTTTACAGAAACGTTTTTCTTTGCAATCAAAAACTGCCGCAAAACAGAATTAACTGTTTTATTTTGGCTTTAAGCGCGGGTGTTTTGCTTCACGCAACAACAGATATGACAATGCTTTGGTCACAAACTTCGTTGTTTTATGCTATTATACTATCGGGCATAGGCGCCGACCAACGCGATTTAGAATCTTATAATAATAATTAATTTTTTCCGGAGGAATTAAAAATGGAAAATAAAAAGTTTTATATTACTACGGCTATTGCATATACTTCACGTAAGCCGCATATTGGAAACGCTTACGATATTGTTTTAGCAGACGCTATTTCGCGTTACAAAAAAATGCAGGGCTTCGACGTTTATCTTATGACAGGTTCTGATGAACACGGACAGAAAATAGAAGAATATGCCGCTGCTAAAGGTATTGCTCCAAAAGAATACGTAGATGCTGTATCGGCTGAAATAAAAGCAGTGTGGGACAGCCTTGATACACAGTATGATAAATTTATTCGTACTACCGATGACTACCACGAAAAAACCGTACAGAAAATATTTAAAAAACTTTACGAGCAGGGCGATATTTATAAAAGTGAATACGAAGGCAAATACTGTGTTCCCTGCGAATCTTTCTTTACCGCTTCTCAACTTGTAGACGGCAAATGTCCTGATTGCGGCAGAGATGTAAGCGATGCTAAAGAAGAAGCCTACTTCTTGAAATTAAGCAAATATCAGGACAAACTTGCAAAGTATTACGAAGATAATCCCGAATTTTTCAAACCCGATTCAAGAAAAGCCGAAATGGTTAATAACTTTTTAAAACCCGGTCTTGCCGACCTTTGCGTATCGCGCACCTCTTTTAAATGGGGTGTTCCGGTTAGTTTTGATGACAAACACGTTATTTACGTGTGGATAGACGCGCTTTCAAATTATATTACGGGCATTGGTTACGATCCCGACGGCAGCAGTGACCTTTACAAGAAATTATGGCCTGCCGATTTGCACGTTATAGGCAAAGATATTGTGCGTTTCCATACCATTTACTGGCCCATTATTCTAATGGCTTTAGGCGAACCGTTACCAAAGCAGGTTTTAGGTCACCCTTGGGTACTTTTCGGCGAAGATAAAATGAGCAAATCAAAGGGCAATATTATTTATGCCGATGAACTTGCTGCTCGTTTTTCAAGTGATGCGGTACGTTATTACCTTTTAAGCGAAGTTCCCTTTGCACAAGACGGTAACATTACTTACGAAAGTTTTATAAATAAATTCAATACCGACCTTGCCAATACTTTGGGTAACCTTGTAAACCGCAGTATTGCTATGACAAACAAGTATTTCGGCGGTAAGGTTGAATCATTAAAAGCCGATATTCTTGATGATGAACTTATAAGTTTTGCAAAGGATACTGTTCAAAAGTATTACGAGCAACTTGATTCTTACCATTTTGCCGATGCATTAGAAACGGTTATGAACCTTGCAAGACGTTGCAATAAATATATTGACGAAACCACCCCTTGGGCTCTTGCTAAAGACGAAGCAAACAGCGAACGTTTGCAAACCGTGCTTTATAACCTTTTAGAATGTATAAGAATGCTTGGTATTATGCTTTCCCCCATTATGCCAAAATCTTCTTTAAGTATTGCCGAACAACTTTGCGAAAACAACAGCGAACTCACTTTCGGTGCAGTTACTTCTTACAACACAGGCGAAGCAAAACCGTTATTTGCGCGTATTGATGCCGAAAAAGTTCTTGCTGAATTAGAAGAAGAAATGAAAGCAAAACAGGAAGCCGCAAAGGCTGAAAACGAAGCTGCAGGCGTTGCAAAAGTTTCACAGATTGGTATTGAAGACTTTGCTAAAGTAGAACTTAAAACTGCAAAAATAATTAATTGCGAACCTATTAAAAAAGCAAAGAAACTCTTAAAACTAACGCTTGATGACGGTAGCGGAACCGATAGAATAGTGGCTTCGGGAATTGCCAAGTGGTATACTCCGAATGATCTTATAGGACACACCGTTATTGTTGTTTCTAATTTGAAACCCGCTGTACTTTGCGGTGTTGAGTCTAACGGTATGATACTTGCCGCCGACGTAGATGAAGAAACAGTTAAGGTAATTTTTGCCGACGACGTTCCTGCGGGTTGCAAAATAAGATGATGGATATTTGCTTTGCAGACGGTTTTGAAAATGTAAGTGACATTTTTGATTCACACGCGCATTTTGATGACAGCCGTTTTGATAATTGCCGTGATGAACTATTAAATGCTTTACAAAACACACAGGGCGTTACGGGAATAATAAACTGTGCAAGTGACTATAATTCAGCGCTTTTTACGCTTGAACTTGCTAAAAAGTATGATTTTGTTCACGCGGCAGTTGGTTATCACCCTGAATATGTTTCTACAGCCGAGCCCGCTTTAAATGTGCTTGAAGAACTGTTAAAAACAGGCAGCGCTGTTGCCGTTGGTGAGATTGGTCTTGATTATTATTGGAATCCCGAAGCGGCAGAGAAACAAAAAGATTATTTTAAAAAACAAATTGAATTAAGTTTTAAATATAATCTGCCCATTATTGTGCACGACAGAGATGCCCACGCCGATACGCTAAACATTTTAAAAGAGTACAAACCAAACGGTGTACTGCACTGTTTTTCGGGCAGTGTGGAAATGGCAAAAGAAATTTTAAGTTTGGGTATGTATATTGGCATTGGCGGTGTTCTTACATTTAAAAATGCAAAAAGATTACCGGAAGTTGTAAAAGAAATCCCAATTGAAAAACTGCTTCTTGAAACCGATGCGCCTTATATGGCGCCCGAACCTTTCAGAGGCAAAACAAACCACAGCGGTTTAATTATTTACGTTGCAAAAAAGATTGCAGAAATTAAAAACTTAAATGTAGAGGAAGTTTTAACTGCCACCAAACAAAATGCAGAAAAATTATTCCTTAATTCATATTAAAGAATAATCACCCTTTTTTCACCAAATAATAAAAGTGAAAGCGGGGTGATTTTTTATGCAGGAAAATAAAAATTACAACAACAAAAATGAACAGAATTATAACAATAAAAACGAACAGAACAAGAACAGCAAGAACAAGAACGAACAAAACAAAAACGAACAGAATAAGAATAATCAGAACAAGAACAACAACTATTAAGCAAATAAAATCCGCATACATATAGTATGCGGATTTTTATTATCTTATTGATTTGTTAAATTTTTCCATATAATATCAAACAGTTCGGCAAGTCTTTCGGTTTTGCCGTTTAAATAAAGATACCCGAACAAAGTTTCAAGGCCTGTTGCCGTGTGGTATTCACCGCTGCTGGAACTTTTAGGAGTATGATTTGTATGAAAATTCCTACCCCTTTTAAAAATGCCGAGTTCTTCTTCACTTAATAACGGTTCTATTACCGAAAAAGCCTTACTTTGTGCCGAAGCGCTAACGTACATAACCGATTCAGCGTGAAGTTTTTTAGAAGGTCGCGGCAGTTGTGCAAGATAACTTCTTACACACAAACCGTATACGGCATCGCCTACAAACGAAAAAGTAGACGGTGTCATATTTTTTAAACACTCTTTATCATACGATATATTCAAATTCAAAATTGTTGACATTAACAGTGTCTCCCTCACTGACACCGGCACGTTTAAGCGCCTGAATAATACCGCTGTTTCTCAGCACTCTTTCAAAATACTGTAAAGATTCATAATCTTCTGGGTCAACAGTATTCATAATAGGCTCTAACCAATCGCAGTTTTCAACGTAATAAATACCGTTACATTCACGAAGTGTAAAGGTTCTTTTTGCTTTTTGCGGAAGTTTCAATTCCTCGGTAGAAATTTCGCTTTCATACCTTTTCACAGGCGGCAATTTTGCAAGGGAAGCCGCAATATGGTTAACAAGTTCTTTTGTGCCTTCGGCAATAGCCGCCATAATGGGAAAGAAAGCGTAGCCTTTTTCTTCAAAATATTTTTTATATTCTTCAACAGTTTCGTCATCTGTGAGGTCGCATTTATTAGCAACCACAATTTGCTGACGTTCACTGAGTTCACTGCTGAAAACACCTAATTCATAATTTATTTTTTCAAAATCATCAATAGGATCTCTGCCTTCGCTTCCTGCAATATCAATAACGTGAACAAGAAGTCGGCAGCGTTCAACGTGCCTTAAAAATTCGTGGCCTAAACCCACGCCTTCACCCGCGCCTTCAATAAGGCCCGGAATATCCGCCATTACAAATGAACTTCCCTCGCCCATTCTTACCACACCCAAAACGGGAGTAAGAGTAGTAAAGTGATAGTTAGCAATTTTAGGTTTTGCTTCGCTTACAACCGAAACCAAGGTAGACTTACCGACGTTTGGAAAACCTATAAGGCCTACGTCAGCAAGGAGCTTAAGTTCCAAAATTACGTCAAACTCTTCGCCGGGCGCACCGGGTTTAGCAAAACGCGGTACCTGCCTTGTTGCATTACCAAAGTGCTGATTTCCCCAACCGCCGTTACCGCCACGCGCTATTATAACGGGCTGATTATCGGAAATATCAGCAATTATCATACCCGACTGCGCATCTTTAATAAGAGTTCCTCTTGGAACCGATATAATAAGGTCGGGCGCTTTTTTGCCCGTACAACGCGATGCCCTGCCGTCACCACCGTTTTCGGCGGCATACTTTTTCTTGTAACGGAAATCGGCAAGAGTAGAAAGGTTATCGTCGGCAACAAACAATATATTACCACCGCGTCCGCCGTCACCACCGTCGGGACCGCCTGCGGCTACGTATTTTTCACGGTGAAAGGAAACACAGCCGTTACCGCCGTTTCCTGCTTTTAAATGTATCTGAGCTACGTCAATAAACATAAAAACTTTCCTTTTCAAAAAAAATACGGCTGGGCAAAAGCCCAAGCCGTATGTAAATTACTGCTCAACAGCGTAGATGCTAACCTGCTTACGATCGCGACCTACACGCTCGAACTTTACTTTTCCGTCGATCAGAGCAAATAAGGTATCATCGGAACCCAAACCTACGTTGTTACCGGGATGGATGTGAGTACCTCTCTGACGAACGAGGATATTACCGGCCAAAACAAACTGACCGTCTGCTCTTTTAACACCAAGACGCTTGGACTCACTGTCACGGCCGTTCTTGGTAGAACCCATACCTTTTTTATGGGCGAACAACTGAATGTTGATCTTTAACATGACCTACACCTCCGAATAAATTTTAATATTAGTGTTGTACTGCTCGGCCAATTGTTCTATATGAAGTTTAAAGCCTTCAAGTACAACTTGTGTTTCTTTTGAAGGATTTTTCACTTCAAGAAACATTTCGGCTTCATTTACTTCAACTCGCGCGTTGTCCTTAACTATTTCTAAAATAGTATTGGCCGCCATATAAACAGCACTTGAAACCGCCGCGCAAACAATTTTGCCTTGCATATCGTCACAGTTTAACGAGCTGTGCCCCCGTACAGAGAAACCAATTAATTCTTTGTTCTCTGTTAAAAATTTCACACCGGTCATAAAGATCAACCGATTTCCTTAATCTCAACCTTAGTGTACGGCTGTCTGTGACCCATTTTACGAGCACAGCCCTTCTTAGGCTTGTAGGTAAATACTGTTACCTTTTTGCCCTTGCCGTTCTTGAGAACTACACCCTTAACAGTTGCATCCTTAACGTAAGGTTTGCCAACTTTAAGTTTACCGTCGTTGATTGCTACAACTTTGTCGAAAACAACTTCTTCATCAACCAAAGCGTTTAACTTTTCAACATAGATAACATCACCATCGGTTACGCGGTACTGTTTACCACCTGTCTCAATAATTGCGTACATCTGTTGCACCTGCTTTCATTCAGTCTCGCTACAGTAAGGCGTGTGCCAAAAATGGGCACAACTTAACAAGCCTTCAATATGCGGCTTTACTATTCTATCACAAGGACACCTGCTTGTCAAGAATTATTTTTTGTTGATATTTTATGCTTATTAATATATAATGTAAGCAAAGTAAATCAAGGAGAAAAATATATATGAGAACAGTAATAATAACGGGCGCTTCTTCGGGGCTCGGTGAAGAATATGCAAAGCAAATTAAAGCAAAATATAACGATATTGAATCTTTTTGGCTTATTGCAAGGAGAAAAGATAAATTAGAAGCATTGGCAGAAATTCTTGGTAAAGACCGTTGTTTTTGTCTTCCGCTTGATTTAACAGATGAAAATTCTTATGAAGAATTATCTAAAATTCTTGCCGATACAAATCCGGAAGTAGAAATACTTGTAAACAGCGCAGGTTTTGGGAAAATGGGATTATTCTGCGAAACCGACGTAAAAAACTCCACCAGCCAGATTGATTTAAACTGTAAAGCATTAACGGCAGTTACTTCACTTGTACTCCCTTATATGCAAAAAGGCGCACAAATCATTAATATTGCTTCTATTGCTTCCTTTGTTCCAAATCCGCGACTTACTGTATACAGTTCTACCAAGGCGTTTGTATACAGTTTTTCACTTGGTTTAAGAGAAGAACTGAAACCAAAAGGAATAAACGTGTTAGCGGTTTGCCCAGGGCCTATGGACACCGAATTTTTAGGTGTTGCAAACATATTTACGGGAAGTTCTAAAATGTTCGATAGAATCCCGCACATTGACCCTGTTAAAGTTGTAAAAAAATCCTTAAGAAAATCGGCAAAGAAAAAAAGTGTTTGCACCAATCTTTTATTTTACAGATTCTACCACTTACTTTCAAAACTGCTTCCACGCACCCTACTTGTTAAATTTACCAAAGTATAAAATTACAGACACCCCAACGGGTGTCTGTAATTTTATAAAGTCAGTTTTCTTTTTCGTTACGGTAATTTCTTGGCGATATACCGTAATGCTTGGTAAATGCTTTACTTAATGCATACCCTGAAGAATAATTAAGCATTTCGGCAATTTCACTAATTTTCAAACGGTTTTCTAAAATCAGCAAACGCGCTGTTTCTAATTTCCTTTTATAAAAATAATTTAAAAGCGTATCGTTTGTGGTCTTTTTAAAAACGTTTGAAAGATGTCCGTAACTGTAATCGGTTATTGCCGATAGTTCCGAAAGATTCTTTATTGTATAAATGTGGGTATCAATATAATTCATAACTTTATAGCAAAGAACTTCTGCCGCAGTTACGTTTTCGCTGTGTTTTTCGGGCGGTATTTTCTTAAAACTTCTTATAACGTATATAACCAGTTCCTTTAAAATACAGTTAAGAAGTTCATCACCAAAGGGTTTATCACCTTCAAGTTCCGCAATAGCACTACTTACAATTTTTCTTATGCGTTCACTGTGAAAAACACGGTTAGTAGCAGAATAATAGTTTTCTGTTATATATTCAAATTCTTCACAGATTGCGGTTTGTGTGGAAACAAAAGCAATAAAATCATATTTAAGCGGTTCTTCGCCGTCTGATTTTATTTCGTGAGATTCGCAGGGCAAAGATAAATAAATATCACCTTTTTCAACTACCATGGGAACACCGTTAGTTGTAATTTCACCCTTACCCTCGGTTACAATTGTAAGTTCAAAATAATTACCGTGAGTATGCAGTGCGACAACAGCATTTGGTTTACAATATAAACGGCCAATCTGAATCAACGAAGTTCCGCCATAAAAAAGCGGTTTTTCAAAATAATCTTTACTAAGATGATAAAAATTTTCAACTATCGGCATAATCTCACCTCTTTGATATTTTAAAGCAAACAAGTGTAAAGTGTCAACATAAATATGTTATTTTGCCATAAAATAACACATTTTTGCCGAAAATCTTAAAAAATGATATCTTTTGCATAAAAACATACTATTTAATTTATTTTCCGTTAGTTGTATAATATACTAAACATATTTTTTAAATAAAAGAGAGGTTTTATTTTATGAGTGAAAAAACAGTTATTGCGGTTATAGGTTGCGGAAGAATTGCAAACAACGCGCATTTGCCTTCTTTTGAAAAAATGGGCACAGTACGCGTTAAATATGCATGTGACTTAATAATTGAAAAGGCGCAAAAAGTTAAAGATAAATACAGTTTTGTAGAAAACGTTATTACCGATTACAAAGTTGCCCTTGCTGACACCGAAGTAGAGGCAGTTTACGTATTAACTCCAAACTTTATGCACTATACAATTACTATGGATGCATTGAAAGCAGGCAAACACGTTTTCTGTGAAAAGCCTATAACAATTAATTACGAACTTTCCTGTGAAATGGCAAAAGAAGCCGAAAAGCAAGGCAAAATGCTTTGCATTGGTGTTTGTAACCGTTTCCAGACATCGGTTGAAATGTTAGAAAAAATGAATAAAGAAGGCAAGTTCGGTAACATTTACCACGTTTACTGTTCTTTCAGAAAATTCCGCAACATTCCCGGTCTTGGCGGTGCTTTCACAACTAAAAAAGAATCGGGCGGCGGTGTACTTATTGACTGGGGCATTCACTTTTTTGACCTTATTTTATATATTTTAGGCGGTGCAAAAATAAAAACAGCCTCTTGTAACACCTATTGCGAAATGGCAAAGGATATGAAGAGTTATAAGTATACCTATATGTGGGCAGAAGATACAGCCGATATTGAAAACGGCACAAACGACGTTGATGATATGGTTAGCGGATTTGTTCGTACCGACAAAGCAAGTATTTCCTTTAACGGTGCCTGGGCGCAAAACATTGATAAAGATGAAATGTTTATTGATTTTATGGGAGATAAATGCGGTGCGCGTCTTGACTATTTAGGCAGATTCACCCTTTATGACGGCGAAACTCTTGAAACAATTAAGCCCGAATATGAAATGGGAGAATGGTTTAAAGACGAAAGCATTTCCTTTATGGAATCTATTAAAACGGGCGTTAAAAACCGCGCATATATCGACAACATTCTTGAAAGCGCTAAATTGTTAGATGCTTTGTATGAATCGGGCGAAAAACAGAAAGAGGTTGCATTCTGATGAAAAAAATTGGTTTTGTTGATTATTACATAAGCGAATGGCACGCAAATAACTATCCTAACTGGTTTAAAGAAGCAAACGAAAAATTAGGTTACGACTACGAAGTTGCCTACTTCTGGGCTGAAGAAGACCTTTCACCTGTTGATAACGTTACGTCAGCACAATGGGCAGAGAAAATGGGTATTCAGCAGTTAAGCACAATAGAAGAACTTTGCGAAAAAAGTGACGTTATTGTTGTACTTGCTCCTTCAAGCCCCGAAACACATTTAAGATATGCCGAAGCAGTTTTACCTTACGGCAAACCCACTTATATAGATAAAACTTTTGCCCCCGACCTTGAAACAACCCAAAAGATTTTCGATATAGCAAAAAAATACGGCACCCCGTTCTTCAGTACGTCGGCTCTTCGCTATGCCGAAGAATTAAAAGCTTTTGACAGCGTTAAAAATGTTATAGTAACAGGCGGCGGCAGACTTTTTGAAGAATATCTTGTTCATCCTTGTGAAATGGCAGTTGCGCTTCTTAAAAAGCGTGTTGTTAAGGTTAAAACCGAAAAAATAGGCAAACAGTATTTCTGCCGCGCAATTTGCGAAAGCGGAAATGAAATAGGAATTGTTTTTGCCGAAACTCTTGGCTACAGTATAACAGGAGAGTTTGAAAACGGTAACGTTGTATATAAAAACGTTACAAGTTCGTTCTTCCTTAACCTTATAAGCGATATACTTACTTTCTTTGAAAAGGGCAACACACCTTTTGATACAACCGAAACCGTTGAAGTTATGCGTTTACGCGCAGGTCTTATTGAAGCACAGAACAACTGCGGCGAATGGTTGGAGGTATAAACTATGAAACTTGGTGTAATTACCGATTGCTTTAAATCCAATTTAAACGAAAGCATTGAACTTGCAAAAAAACTCGGGTTTTCAGGCATACAAATTTATGCCACAACGGGCGAATTCAGTCCCGAAGTATTAACCGAAGAAAGAAAGCAAGAAATAAAAAACAAACTTAATGAATACGGTCTTGAAATAAGTGCTTTGTGTGGCGATATGGGCGGTTACGGATTCCAAAAGGAAGAAGACAACCCAACACGAATTGAAAAAACCAAACGCATTATAGATTTAGCCGAAGAGTTTGGTACTAAAGTTATTACAACCCACATAGGCGTAATACCGTCTGATAAAGCAGAGCCCCGTTATAAAGTAATGCTTGATGCTTTAACCGAGTGCGGTATTTATGCTAAGAAAAAAGGCATTACCCTTGCTATAGAAACAGGGCCCGAAAGCGCCGCTACCCTTTTACAGTTTTTAAGGGATACAAAGGGCGATGTAGGTGTAAACCTTGACCCTGCGAACTTTGTAATGGTAACAGACCAAGACCCCGTTGAAGCGGTAGAAATGTTGGCTGAATATATTGTTCATACCCACGCTAAAGACGGTGTTATGCTAAAAAAAACCGACCCAAAAATCATTTATGATCATTTTGCAACAGGCGGCATTGAAGCGCTTAACGTTGCCGATTACTTTAAAGAAACACCTCTTGGTGAAGGTAACGTTGACTTCCCCGCTTATATTAATGCATTGAAAAACATTGGCTTTAACGGTTATCTTACGGTTGAAAGAGAAACAGGAAGTAACCCCGTTGCAGATATTGAATTGGCATATAATATGCTAAACGGTATTTTAAATTAAACGCACAAAATTAGGAGTCCCTTATGAAAAAATTAAAAATCGGTGTTATAGGCTGCGGAAGTATTTCGGTTATGCACCTTGATTCTATAATGGCAAGTGAATACGCAGAACTTGTTGCGGTTTGCGACATTAAAGAAGAACGTGCCAAAAACAGCGCCGAAAAATATGGTGTAAAATATTATACAAACTATAATGAAATGTTCAAAGCAGAGCAACTTGATGCCGTGCATCTTTGCCTTCCGCATTTCATTCACACAAGCGTTGCAATTGATGCATTCTGCGCAGGTATAAACGTGCTTAGCGAAAAGCCTATGAGCATTAATTACGAAGATGCGCTTAATGCTGTAAAGATTGCCGAAGAAAAGGGCAAACAGTACGGTGTTATTTTCCAATGCAGATATAACGACCCCTCTGTTCTTGTTAAACAACGAATAAAAGACGGAAAACTCGGTAAAGTAAAATGCGGAAGAACTACCCTTACCTGGT
Organism: Acutalibacteraceae bacterium; assembly: GCA_045605385.1. Taxonomy (GTDB): domain Bacteria; phylum Bacillota; class Clostridia; order Oscillospirales; family Acutalibacteraceae; genus SIG607. The sequence goes on along the minus strand of JAZUPW010000022.1, from coordinate 18,056 downwards.
ACCGTCCCGATGATTATTACGACGGTTCGGATTGGAAAGGCACTTGGGATAAAGAAGGCGGCGGCGTTGTTATAGATCAGGCTATTCACTCTTTAGACCTTGCAAACTGGATGATTGACTCTACACCTATTGAAATTCAGTCTTCACTTCATAACCGCAACCATAAATGTATGGTGGTAGAAGATTCTGCCGAAGGTCTTATTAAATATGAAAACGGCGCATTGCTTTCGTTTTTTGCTATGAATAATTACCTTGTAGACGAGCCTATTGAAATAAGACTTTACTGTGAAAACGGTAACGCAATATTCTCTTACGACAAGGCTGTTATTGAATATTTCGACGGCAGTAGCGAAACTGTATATAATAATACCGATGACTGTGCGCACTACACAGGCGGAAAAGAATATTGGGGCTTTAAGCACAGTATTCAGATAAATCAGTTCTACCGTTCTCTGCTCGGTCTTGAAGAATTAGAAATTTCAGGCAAGGAAGCATTAAAAATTCAAAAGATAATCTGTGATATTTACAATAACAACGATTGCAAGGAATGGATACGTTAATGAAAATAGCGGAACAGTTTAAAACCGATTTAATTAATTTAGGGCTTGAAAAAGACGATACTGTTTTAATGCATTGTTCGTATAAGGCACTTGGCGAAAACATTTCGGCAAAAGAAATTTTCAACAGCATTTTAGAAGTAATAGGCGAAAACGGTACTCTTATTATGCCTGCGTTTTCATATAACACCGTAACTTACGATAATCCTGTTTTCGACCGTAAGAACACACCTTCTTGTGTTGGTTTTTTGCCCGAATATTTCAGAACCGAAGTAGAGAATGTAAAACGAAGTATGCACGCAACACATTCGTGTTGTGTTATTGGCAAAAACACAGAGTATCTTATAAAAAACCACGAACTTGATATTACGCCCGTAGGTGAAAATTCGCCCATAACAAAAATTCCAAAATTAAACGGAAAGATTTTAATACTGGGCAGTCACCCCGATCACAGCACTACTCTTCACGGTGTTGAAGAAATGGGAAGTGCGCCATACATTTTTGATTTATCAAAAACAATTGATTATACTCTTAAAGACGGCGAAACCGTAATAAAGAACAAATCGTTCCGACACAGTTTTCATAGAGAAGATTGTGATTACGAGCAGAAATATTCCCGTATAATTGATATTTTAGAGAGTAAGGATTATTCTTTTGGCAAAGTGCTTAATGCCGATTGTTATCTTTTTTCGGCAAAAGCAGTATGGGAAAAAGGCGTAGCAAAAATAAAGAAAGAACCTTTATTCTTTGTAAACAAAACAGATAAATAGTTAAATAGGCGATTTCGCTTTGTAATAGCGAAATCGCCTATTTTGTTTGCATAGAAAAAGCAGGTTTATAAAATTAATAGTTTTTCATTATTTTCCACCAATTCGTCCATTTTTTCAAGCAATAATAACATACGCGGAATATGAAATGGTCCTTTACCGATATTGCCTTTCACAGGATTAGAAAGCGTCCCGTCATAATGTAAATACGCATACCATTCACCATATTCTTTATCAATAAAATGTGTTTGAACGTATTGTTCTATTCTATTATATAAGTTTAAATATTTTGGATTATTAGTCTTATAATAGCACATTTTTGTAGCCAACATTGCTTCACATTGCACCCACCATTTTTTCATATCCCAATCTAAATACGGAGTTGGCTTGTCATCACAATCGCGGAAGTTGATAATACCGCCATCCTCTGCAAGGCCGTAGTTTATGGCTTTATCAACAATCTGTGTAGCAACAGTAATTAAATCAGGGTTATCTGTAATTTCACTTTGTACCATTAAAAACCACGCGGCTTCTAACGAGTGACCGGGATTAACTATACGGCCCGTTGGTGTGTCTGAGAATTTTCCATCAGGAAATACGTTTTCAAGAAGTCCTTTTTCTGTAAAATGCAAAAGAACGTCCTTAGTCATTTCTGCAGCAACAGCATCGTATTTTTCGGGATTTATTTTACGAAGCACGTGAGCGGTTGTAAGTAAAATCATACAAGGAGAAAGTTCGTGAAATTCATTTGAATTTAAACCTTCAGGCTTTTCATATAGCGAATAAGCAAGATCAAAATATGCTTCAGCACGAGTTTTAGCAAGTTCATTACCTGTTGCAAGCCAATATTCGCAACAACCTATAGCGGCAAAGGTTTCAGAAAAATAATACTTGCGTTTTTTACTAGGCGTACCGTCACGAGCAAGTATATACCCCATACGAAAATTTTCGTCACCGCATTTTGGAAGAAAATCAAAAATCGTTTTTGCAGCGGTCAGCAATCTATTATCTTTTATGCCCCGATTATATGCAAGTGAAAAGATATAAAGGGCTCTTCCTTGAAACCAACCGCTTTTTTCTTCTTTACAGTAGACCTCTCCGTATTGGTTCAAATGGGTAAAAATACCGCCATACTCATGGTCTATTGCATTTTCTAACCAAAAAGGCAATATATCTTCCGTAAGATACTTTCGATAATTCATATTAAACACTCCTCACGGCAAATCAATCCGTTTTGCCAAGCAATACGGATCTTTATTTAAAGCCTTTTCAACAGTATCCCACAATTCCTTTGCATTAAACAAATAACTTTCTGCCTCTAAAACCTTTACGGGATTGCAAGGCATTATTTCTGCAAGTCTATCAAGTCTGTGGTGCCAACCGGTTGCCTTTGCAAACACGTGGAAAAATTCTTTTTTGTGCGCTATGCCGTTTTCATCTATACAAACATACTCTCTGTGGTATTCGGGAAGACTATAATCCGCCTTAAAGGCGTAAGGCACTTTACAATGTATCTCCAAACCGTGAAGAATAGTATTATGATTAAGTCCGCAACCAACGTGCAGTATTTTACCGCCGCCGAGCATTAGCTTGTATATAGGCGAATTAACGTCAAGACAATTATCGTCATCGTGGTGATTTTGTATATAGTATTCTTTATCCTTTCCCCATACAGCTAATGAATGTGTAGGATGAAGACTTCGCACCACACCCTCACTTTTTCTGAACACTTCGGGTATCATACCTACGCAAGACGGCGTTTCCTTTATATCAAAAACGGGATTTTCAGCATTAACGAAATCGTAAGTAAAGGTAGGAAACATCAAGGTTCCCTCTTCGCCAACCGCCGTTTTAAATGCTTCAACAACCGTTTCTATTCCGCCCTCTACGTAGCCTAGTGACTTAAACGAGGAATGAACAAGCAACTTATCGCCCTTGTTTATACCAATTTTTCTAAGATCATTTACAATTTCTGTAATTGTAGCCATTGTTTTTTCCTTTTTTACTTTTTATTATATTTGGTATACCAATCACGCATAACTTTTTCGGCAGGTTTGCCCTGAATGGTAAAGCCGCGGTCACCATTCGGGTCGCCATGATACTGAGGACGTATCTGGGTTTCGTCCCACTTCCACCAAAGCATACCCATCCAACCGGGAATATCTGTAAAGGTTTCAAATGCAGCCTGCATATAGTTTGCCTGTTCTTCGCCGTCATAACGGGTATCCCACAAATAGTTATTGGGGTTCATAGAACAAGCGTGAGCCGAGCGCATACCGAATTCGGTAAACAGAATAGGCATATTATCAAAGCGTTCAATAATAGATTTAATTCTTTCTTTTCTGGGAAGAAGATACTCTTTCATTTCTTCAACAGTAGGAGTTGGTAAAGCATCAGCATCAGGCTTTTCAACGCCGATAAACCCGGGCTGACGAGATTGTGCAGGTGGATAATAGCTATAAGATAAAAAGTCTACCTTTTTAAGCCATTCAAGATTCCATCTTCTTCTTGACATAAAGGTGAATTCATAGGTTATAGGACCTGTATAAATATCCCTTACCTTTTCAATTAAATTTTCCCAATATCCGTTTTGACCTTCGGTGCCTTCACATTCAGCGCCTATCATCAAGGCGTCAATACCTGCTCTTTGGGCTAAATCAGCAAAGTACTGCATACCCTTTGTATAAGAATCAAACCATTCCTTCCAATAGTCTGTTCTTACACCTTCAATATGACGACACCCTACTTCAGGCGGGAAAGAAACTAAATACATAGATGCGCCGTCAAGACTCGTAAGGCAAGGTTTTAATATAACCCTTACTCCGTTTTCATGTAAAAGCTTTGTCATTTCAATTATTTCGCTGTCGGTAACAGTATATTCGAAATCTAAAAACAACTTTCTTGAAAAAACTTTTTCTTGGCAAATATTAATGTTAAGTGTTGTCCAGTTAACACCAATCTTTTGCATTTCTTCGGGTTGTTTTTTGGCAAACTCGGTATTGTAATAACCGCGCTTATTCAAAAATCCAAAGTTAGTGCCGCAAATAAGTTCGTTGAAAATGGGATGCTCTTTAAATTTTTCAGGAATTTTTATATAATCGGGGTGTTTCATATCATTTCTCCTTTAAAAATATTCAGCATTAAGCCTAAACAAATTATACAATCATTCCCTTTATATTTACACCTATAAACCGTTTTAGAAAGTGTACAAACCGAAACTTGACTTTTAAATATTTGCAACATATAATTATACTAAAATAAACGGTGGTGATAATAGATGTTTTTCTCAGAAAGCGATATTTCCCTTGAATTATTAGGCGTTTTCAAAATAAAACGTGAGGGACATTTCAGTAAAATATCTCACGAAAGAAACTATGATATCATAAGTGTAAGACTTTCCGGAAAGTGTGCTTTTCAAGCCCAAAATGCTTCTTTTACTTCCAAAAAAGGCGACATTTTATATCTTCCTAAAACTCTTGAATACAGTCAAGAATCAAACGGCGAATCTATTATTGCCATTCACTTTATAAACTACAGTTTTAAAAAAGATAACAAGCCTGAGCTTATTACGCTTGAAAACAGTGAGTATGCTGAAAATTTAGTGAAAGAAATGTACGATATATGGAAAGAAAAAAAGCAAGGGCATAAATACAAATGCACCTCGCTTTTATACGAACTTCTTTACTTTATTAACTGTCAAAAATATAATAATACAATAAATCTTGTTACCCACAACGATAAGATTAAATCTGCTATTAATTATATTCACACCAACTTCAGAAACAGTACGGTTGAAGTATCATATCTTGCAAAAATGAGTGGTCTTTCCGAAACTTATTTCCGTAAGCTTTTTAAACAAATACATTCGGTTTCACCAAATCAATATATTATAAACTTAAGGCTTGAATATGCATCGCATCTGCTTAGAAGTCAACTTTATACCGTAAGCGAAGCGGGTTATAAATCAGGTTTTAATGATATAAAATATTTTATAAAACTTTTTAAAAAGCATTATGGTATAACTCCAAAAAAATATCAGAGTTCTAACAATAATATAAAATAATCCCGAAGAGTTTATTGCTCCTCGGGATTATATTTTATATTAAATTAAGCCTTGCCAACAGAACCGAAAAGTTCCATTTTTTCTTTTACGGTTGCCTTAATTGCCTCAAATCCGGGAGCAAGAAGTTTTCTTGGGTCAAAGCCCTTACCCTGAAGGTCTTTGCCTTCTTCAATATACTTACGTGTAGCTTCCTGGAAAGCAAGCTGACATTCGGTATTAACGTTAATTTTAGAAACGCCTAAAGAAATAGCCTTCTGAATCATTTCAGCAGGAATACCTGTGCCGCCGTGAAGAACTAATGGCATAGTGCCTGTGAGTTCCTGAATAGCAGCCAAAGTATCAAAACTAAGACCTGCCCAGTTTTCAGGATATTTACCGTGAATATTACCGATACCTGCAGCAAGCATTGTAACGCCTAAATCAGCAATCATTTTGCATTCCTTAGGATCAGCAACTTCGCCGTTACCGATAACGCCGTCTTCTTCGCCGCCTATAGCGCCAACTTCAGCCTCTAAAGAAAGACCTAATTCGTTACAAGTAGCAACCAATTCTTTTGTTTTAGCAATGTTTTCTTCAATGGGATAATGAGAACCGTCGAACATAACTGAAGAGAAACCTGCTTCAATGCACTTCTTAGCGCCTTCATAACTACCGTGGTCAAGGTGAAGAGCAACAGGAACGGTGATGCCTAACTCTTCAATCATTCCGTTAACCATACCAACAACGGTTTTATAACCGCACATATACTTTCCTGCGCCTTCGGAAACACCGAGGATAACAGGAGAATTCATTTCCTGTGCGGTAAGAAGTATAGCCTTTGTCCATTCAAGGTTATTGATGTTAAACTGACCTACGGCATATTTGCCTGCCTTTGCTTTGTTAAGCATTTCTTTTGCAGATACTAACATTTTTTATTCCTCCAAAAATTTTTTAATTTTAACATCTTAATTTTATTACAAAATGCAAAATAAATCAAGTATATATTGTGAAAAATTAAACAAAAACTGCCTGTATAAGTATCATATAACAGCCAGTCCCCGCTATCATACTTAAAAGTGTGTTTCCTTTCCACAAATGAAGCGCGGCAACAAGGGCAATAGATATAAATTCGGGCAACCCGTATGGGTACGCAAAAAGGCTTACCCACTTTAAGCAGTATACCACAAGCATTGCTATAACCGCATAAGGCAACATTTCGCCAAGTTTTGTAATTATTTCGGGTGTTTTTTTACCGCTACCGAAAACTAAAAACGGAATAAATCTTAATGCCGCCGAAATTATTGCCATTATTGCTACCATTAAAAAGAATTTAAGTTCAGTCATTTGTTTTCACCTTCCTGTTCTTAAAAATTCTTGCAAGTAACAAAACGCAAATAATAATCATTGTGGGTATTAAGAACGTTTCTTTACCGAATATAACAAGACAAGCAAGGGTTACAATGCCGCCCATAATTGCGGGAAAATGGTCTTTATTGGCTTTCCACTGTTCAATAATAATTGTTACAAAAAGCGCGGTGAGCGAAAAATCCATTCCACGCGCATCAAAAGGCAGAATACCGCCAAGCAACGCACCTATCGCGCCGCCTATTATCCAATAAAAGTGATTAAAAAGCGTAACGAGAAAGAAATATGTAAATTTACCTTTTCCTTTAAAATGCGTTCCTCTTACGGTAAGCGAATAAGTTTCATCGGTAAGGCCGAATATCATATATGCTTTTTTTATTCCCGCACCCTTATATAAATCTATAAGAGAAAGCCCATAAAACAAATGGCGCACCTGCACAAGAAGTGAGGTGAGCGCCGTAGTTATTAAAGAGGCGTTTGTGGCTATAAGTTCAACGGCAACGTATTGCATTGCGCCACCGTAAATGGTTATACTCATTAACATTGCGTGAAGAACATTATAGCCTTCAAGACTTAAAAGTACGCCGAAGCCTGTGCCTAAAACAAGATACCCCGCCATAACAGGAAGCGAGGCTATAAAGGCTTCGCGCACGATTTTTTTATTCATTTTAAATTTGCTTCTTTCTAAAGAGATTTATAAAATTCAACAGCCAAAGTATCGCACCGTTCATTTTCAGGGTGACCGTTATGCCCTTTTACCCAAACGATTTCTACGTTATGAATACTGAACAGTTCTAATACTCTTTCCCATAAATCAACATTCAAAGCAGGTTTTTTATCTGCCTTTTTCCAGCCGTTTTTCTTCCAACCTTCTGCCCAGCCTTTACCAATGCCGTCGGCAAGATATTTTGAATCGGTAGTAAGGGTTACTTTACAAGGTTCTTTTAAGGCTTCAAGCGCTTTTATAGCAGCGGTAAGTTCCATACGGTTGTTAGTTGTTTCCTTTTCGCCGCCCGAAAGTTCTTTTTCTTTCCCCTGATAACGAAGTACAGCGCCCCAACCGCCGGGGCCCGGATTTCCCGAACACGCGCCGTCGGTAAAAATTTCAACCTTTTTCATAAAAAATCCTCAATACTTTCTGTAGCAACCTATTACTTTACCAAGCACCGATGGATTTTCGGGGTAAATAGGGTCAAAATCTTCGTTTTCGGGCATAAACACTACCCTGCCGTTTTCATATTCAAGACGTTTAACGGTGGCTTCATCGCCATCCATACCTATAACGATATCGTGTCTCTTTGCTACGGCATTTTTATCGGCAACAACAATATCGCCGTCAAGTATGCCAACGTTTTTCATAGAAAAACCAACTACACGGAGCGCAAAAAGACCTTCGGCATCTTTAGTGGGGTAAGGAATATAATCCTCAATATCTTCTACCGCCAAAATAGGCTGACCTGCCGTTACTCTGCCAAGAACGGGAATGTGTGCAGAAGCCGACATTTTATTAACCCTTATAGCGCGTGAAGAATGAGAATCTCTTGTTATATATCCGTCTTCTTCAAGAGCATCTAAAATCTTATGAACCGTAGACGTAGACTTTATTGAACAGTCACGGCAAATTTCCCTTACTGTGGGCGGAAGACCGTCTGACAGCATTTTAACAAGATAGTTATATACCTCGCTGCATTTCTGCGAAAAAAGAACTCGCGGCAAAATCATCACCTCAAAAAGAACATTTATTCTTTTTTAACTATACCACACTTTTTCTGCTTTATCAAGGAAATAAAGCAAAAAAATTCTTTTATTCCCATAATTATTAAAAAAACAGCGAAAATTTTGCCCGTTATGTCTGCTCCCGCAAAGTTAAAAAGGCTATTTCCAAGTATTGCGCCTAAAATTCCGCCTAAAGCCATTGGCAACACAACCGAAAAAACAATTTGTTTTTTATAAATATAAATTGCTACTGCAACTATTGCTATGGGCAGAAAAAAGAGCAAATTTATGCCCTGCGCCTTGCCTGTTTCAATTTTTTCAAAAACTCTTAAATAAATAAGCAGCACGGCGCCGCCGCCAAGCCCCATACCGCCTATAACACCCGAAAGGAATCCTGCTATTATAGATATAATATTCATTTTAAAAACAACCTCACACCAGCCCATATCATAAATGCCGAAAAAATACCTTTAAGCCATACAGGCGATATTTTTTTAAGCAAAACCGTTGCTACAAGTGAACCTATTACACCTGCAGGCATAAACGGCAGAGCGTCAGCAATAGTCATTCTGCCTTCAATATAATAAACAATACTGCTTACAACCGCCACCGGCAGAATTACCGCAACGGCATTTGCGTGTGCTTTTCGCTGTTCAAGTCCGGTTCTTTTAAGCGCGGGAACGGCTATCATTCCCCCGCCCGCCCCAAGCATACCGTTGGCTATGCCTATTGCTATACCAAAAGCAAAACTTAATATTTTAGATTTCTTTTTCAAACGTATCACCAAAAATAGTATGCCCAAAACACTTAACATTCTAAAAACTTATATAACAAACAAAACCTTTACGATAGTTCTTTTCTAACGCAAAGGTTTTCAATTATAAGTTTTTTATATTTTCAATTTCGTTTTGTATTTCAAGGAGCATTTCCGATACTTTTTCAAGTTTACATACTACTTCTTTCGAAATACTTCTTGTATTGCTTTCTTCTTTGTTAGCGGAAATATCGCAAATTAAAAGTTCATCTAAAGTATAACCGAATTTATTATAAACAACGTTTCTCAAGGGCAAAACCATTTTTAGAATTTTTGAAGAGTTTTCAATATATGCATAAGTAGAGCGCGGTATATTTAAAAATGCCGCCATATCATTTTGAGATAGATTACAGCTTTTTCTTAAATAACACAGATTTTTAGAAAGCAGCGACTTTCCCATACCCATTTCCCCTTAAAATAAAAAATGCGCCAACCGAAGCCGACGCACGAAAAACGCAAACCCCGATTGTTGCTACACTAACTAAAATGAATTAGGGAAAATACCATAATCACCTAGTGGTTTTTGCGTTTTTACCAAAACTTTAAAGGTAATTATGGCAACAAAAAAACAATTATCCTTAAAAAGAATAAAATCCCCTATTCAAAATATTTAGTTAATGTAGCATTTGTATTATAGCACAAATTTTTATTTTTGTAAACAAAAAAATGCATTCCCGTAAGAGAATGCATTTTCATACTTTTTATTATTTATACGCCCGAATATGCTGCAAATCCGCAGTCTATGGGAAGTACAACGCCCGTTATTGCAGAGGCACTCTTTTCATCACAAAGGAAAAGTGTACCGCCAAGTAATTCATCGGCATCTACAAAACGGTTCATTGGTGTGCCGTTTAAAATTTTAGCGCTTCTGGCAGTCGGTGTGCCGTCTTCATTATAAAGAAGTTTATAGTTCTGCGCCGAAACCAAGAATCCAGGTGCAATAGCGTTACAACGTATTCCCGTACCTGCAAAGTGAGTTGCAAGCCACTGTGTAAAGTTGGAAATACCTGCCTTAGCAGCCGAATATGCAGGAATTTTGGTAAGCGGAGTGTAAGCATTCATAGAAGAAACGTTAAGTATACAGCCTTTCTTCTTTGCAACCATATCCTTAGCAAAAACCTGTGTGGGAAGAAGTGTTCCCTGGAAGTTTAGTTTAAACACAAAGTCAACACCGTCGGCTTCTAAATCAAAGAAAGATTTTCCGCCTTCCTTTGCTTCGTGCTGATACTCGTTATCGGTTGTTGCTCTTGGATTATTTCCTCCCGCACCGTTTACAAGTATATCACATTCGCCAAGGTCGCGAACAACTGCTTCGTGAACTTCAGTTAGCGCCTGTGTATCAAGCACGTTAGCCTTGTAGCCTTCGCATATAAAACCTTCTGCTTTTATTTCATCGGCTAATTTTTTTACCGCCTCTTCATTTAAATCAAGTGCGGCAACCTTTGCGCCCGACTGCGCAAATGCCCTTGCCATAGCGCCGCAAATAAGTCCGCCTGCGCCAGTTACTACAACAACTTTACCGCTGAAGTCAATATTAATAGGAAGTTGTACCATTTTTATTTCTCCTTATTTTCTATCAAATTTTTCAAGGCTGTCCCAAACGCCTAACATATACATAATACCAAGCGCTCTGTCATAAAGTCCGTAACCGGGGCGAACGTTACCCGGACCCTCATCCCATAAATGTCTGCCGTGGTCGGGACGTATATATCCCTTATAACCGCAATCGTGGTAAGCCTTTAATATTTCAAGAATTCCCGTATCGCCGTCGCAGTCGCGGTGACTTGCTTCAGAAAAATCTCCGTTTTCAAAATGCTTTACGTTTCTTATATGCGCAAAGGCAATTCTGTCACAATGTTTGCGAACAATTTCTGCAACGTTGTTATTTGGGTCGGCATTAAGACTTCCCGAACAAAGCGTAAGACAGTTATACGGGTCATCTACCATTTTTAAGAATCTGTCTATATTTTCTTCGTTAATAAGCAATCTTGGAAGTCCGAAAATATCCCATGGAGGGTCATCCATGTGAATAGCCATTTTTATATCACACTCTTTACAAGTGGGCATAATGGCTTCAAGGAAGTATTTAAGGTTTTCCCACAATTTTTCGTGGTCAACGCCTTCATACGCCTTAAAAAGTTCATCAAGTTTCGCCATACGCTCGGGTTCCCAACCTGGGAAAGACATATTATATTTTTCTGTGAAATCAAGAATATACTTAGCCATCGCATTGTAGTCATCTTGAATCATATTCTTTTCATAAAACAGCGCTGTAGAACCGTCGCCCACAGGATGGAAAAGATTACTGCGTGTCCAGTCAAAAATAGGCATAAAATTATAGCATATAACCTTAACACCGAATTTTGAAAGGTTCTTAATTGTAGTTTTATAATTTTCAATATATTTATCTCTTGAAGGAAGACCGATTTTAATATCATCGTGAACGTTTACCGATTCAACAACGTCGCAGTTAAAGCCGTATTCATCAAGTTGACGTTTAACTTCGGCAATTTCACTTTCTTCCCATACTTCACCGGGCATCTTATTATGAAGTGCCCATACAATACCCTCAACACCGGGTATTTGTTTAATGTCTGATAATTTAATACGGTCGTTGCCTTCGCCGTACCAACGAAAAGTCATTTGCATATTTTTACTTCCTTTCAGGTTGCATTGTACCATATTTGATTTTAATTGTAAAGTTATTTAGGCATTATACTTTGTCTGTATTCTTTAGGCGTTTTGCCCGTGTACTTTTTAAACAGTTTTGTAAAATAATGCACGTCGTCTATGCCCGAATGTTGCGCCGCCGTTTGAATTTGGATTTTTGTTGTTGCAAGCAATTGCATTGCATATTTAATACGCTTTTCGTTAACGTATTCCGTAAGGGTAACCCCTGTTTCCTTTTTGAACAGCGCCGAAAGATACGAAGCGCTTATATTCTGCATTGCCGCAAGATTTCTAAGTGATAATTCTGCAGTAAGGTCACTGTCAATACAAACTATAGCCTTTTGCACAGGCGATGAATAATTCTGCAGTGAGTTCTTTTTAACTAATCTGCAATAAGATTTAAACATTTCATCCATAAGCGCTTTAGAAGCAGAAGGCGAATTGCTTTTTTCAATACGCAATGCAAAATCAGAAGAAACACTGTCTATATATATAGGATGTACGCCGCCCTTTTCTGCCGCTTTCCTTAAAAGAGTATTCATTATTATACAATAATTTTTAATATTTCTCAGTCTATCGGGATTTCTTACTTCAAAACGAAATTCATCTACCGCCGCCAAAATAAGACCTGCTTTGGTAATATTGCCCGACGATACAGCGTTCATAAGTTCGGTTTCAAACTCATAACGTTTCTCCATACTTTTCATTTTTAAAAGTATGTCGTTTTCTTGTGATTCTGAATCGGTTTTATTCAGTAAAACAACCTGTTCATATATATCGTTATTAATTTCGGAATACTTAAAACCGTTTTTTGTCCATAATATTTCAAAAAACGCTTCAAGCAATATATATATGTGGCTGTTTTTCTTTAACAATGCAACGTTGGAATAATAATTTTCAAGTTGCTTTTTGTATTGTACGCCAAGCGATATTTTTTCAAGGCGTTCTATAATATCTTCACTTGTCGGATATTCTTCAAGAAACGGCCCTATAACCATAATTTTTTCGTTATCGGGAAGTAAAAAGAAAATATACTTACAAAAAAATAAATCGCTGTGGTGGTATACCGTTGCAGGTTTTATATCGTTTAAAAACGTTTCGGACAAAAAAGCGTTTTCTAACTCAAACGGCATATCCTTTTTAATTTGTTCTAACAAAGTTTCCTTTTCCGTCACAACGGTTTTTATTCCGCATTTTTCAAACGTGGCGCGAATAAGTCGAAGTTCTGTTGAATAATACACTTAATTCACCTTTTTTGTTAAAAAAATAACCAAATTTTGCACATCTTTTTTATTATTATAGTATACTATTTCACGCTTTTCAACAAAAAACGCAACTTAACATAAAAATTATACAAAAACACAATAAAATTTTACTAACCCATTAAAAACAATTGTTTTATAATAATATATAGCAAATATCAAATACTTATTAGGATGTGATTAACAATGAAAAAACAAGTTGCTTTAGATAGCAACGGCTATCGCAAATTCGGTATACGCGACAGTATCGCTTATGCCGCAGGTGACTTAGGCTGCAATATGAGTTTTGCGCTTAAAGGCACAATGTCTATTTTCTGGACACAGTTTATGGGTATGGACCTTTGGTATGCATTACTCCTTATTGTAGTTCAGGTATGGGATGCCATTAACGATCCGCTTATCGGTTCTATAATAGACGCAGACAAACACCAGTATAAAAAGAACAAGTTTCTTTCTTATATCTGGGCAGGTTCAATAGGTCTTATCATAGGCGGTGCTTGTTGCTTCCTTCCCTTCCCGAACGCTCCTACATGGGCTAAGTTCATAATCTTTATTGCGGGTTATGTTGTTTGGGATGCTTTTTACACAGTTGCTAACGTTCCTTACGGTTCGCTTCTTTCTTTAATTTCAAACGACGTTAAAGACAGAGCTTCCCTTTCTGCTTGGCGTTCTATAGGCAGTATTTTTGGAAATATGCTTCCTATGGTTATTCTTCCTTTCATTATTTATGATAGCGAAAACAACCTCATCGGCGAACGCGTTTTCATTGCTGCTCTTTTAATGGGCGTACTCGGTTTCTTCTGCTTCCAGTTTATGATTAAAAACACCGAAATCCGTGTTGAACAGAACGTAACCTTAAGCGAAGAGCCTGTTAAATTCAACGTATTCAAAGCTTTCTTAAACTTTATTAAAAACCGTCCTGCTGTTGGCGCTACCATTGCCGCTATGGGTATGTTTATCGGTATGCAGGGTGCTACTACAGCTGTTACCGTTATCTTCCAGTCTTACTTCAAAAACGTTCAGATTTCCGGTATTGTTCAGTTGTTCGCTATGATTCCTATCGTAGTTTTCACTCCTCTTGCTCGTAACTGCGTTGCTAAGTTCGGTAAAAAAGAATTAGCAACCTTCGGTTCAATCTGCTCAATGGCTGCAGGTCTCGGCCTGTTCATTATCACCCCCGATAACACTAATTTAGACTTATTGCTCTACATAGTGTTCCAGCTCATTTACTCTTTAGGCCTCGGTATTTATTCCACGGTTTCCTGGGCTATGATGGGCGACGCTATTGACTATAACGAATGGAAAACAGGCAAACGCGAAGAAGGAACAGTTTACTCACTTCATTCTTTCTTCAGAAAGTTAGCTCAGGGCGTTGGTCCTGCATTGGTTCTCGTTATAATGGTTGCTTTAGGTTATGACGGTAAAAACGAAGGTAATCAGCTTTGGGAAGTTGCCGTTAATATGCGCTACCTTGTAGCAGGAACTTTCCTCTTCTCTGCTATTTTACAGTTTGTAGGTCTCGGACTTGTATATAACCTTGACAAGAAGACTCTTGCTAAAATGAACGAAGACCTTGGCAGAAACGTTGAAGCTGACGACGATTTAACCTATACAAGCGCAGAAGATTCTAACAATTTAGTATAATTTAAGCAAAAATTACTTTTGGAGCAAAAAAATGAGAAAAATTATCAGTTTAAACAACAAATGGGCTTTCACAAAAATGGCAGATGCCATTCCTACCGAAATTTCCAGCAAATGGGATTTCGTAAATTTGCCCCACTGCTTTAACGCTATTGACGGTCAGGACGGCGATAATGATTATTACCGCGGCACCGCTTATTATGCAAAAAACATTAAAAAGGAAGACTTACCCGTTGCCGATAAATATTACCTTGAAATCTGCGGCGCAAACTCAAGTGCTGACGTTTACGTTAACGGAGAAAAGTTAGCCCATCACGACGGCGGTTACTCCACCTGGCGTGTTGATATTACAAATAGTCTTACAAAGTATGAAAACCTTCTGGTTATAACCGTTGATAACAGCGCTAACGATTTTGTATATCCGCAAATGGCAGACTTCACATTCTACGGCGGTCTTTACAGAAACGTTAATATTATTTGTGTTAACGAAACTCACTTTGACCTTGAATATTACGGTGCCCCCGGTATTGCTGTTACCCCAACTGTTGAAGGAAACAAAGGTACTGCTAAAATAGACGCATACGTAACAAATTCAAAACTCGGTCAGGAAATCGTATACAAAATGTTTGATATGTGCGGAAATGAAGTTGCCGCCACAACGATTGCCGATACTTCTGCCACTCTTGAACTTGAAAACGTACATCTCTGGAACGGTAAAAAAGATCCGTATCTTTACACCGTAGAAGCAGAAATTGTTGAAGACGGTAAAGTTCTTGACAACGTTAAAACCCGCATTGGTTTCAGAACCTTTAAAATTGATGCTGAAAACGGCTTTATCTTGAACGGGAAAGAATATCCTTTGCGCGGTGTTTCACGCCATCAGGACAGATGGGGACTTGGTAATGCGCTTCTTCCCGAACACCACGAAGAAGATATTGAACTTATTTGTGAAATGGGCGCTACCACAATAAGACTTGCTCACTATCAGCACGACCAGTATTTCTACGATTTGTGCGATGAAAAAGGTCTTGTTATCTGGGCAGAAATCCCCTATATTTCAAAGCATATGCCTACAGGCCGCGAAAACACAATTTCTCAAATGAAAGAACTTATTTATCAGAACTATAACCATCCGTCAATTGTTGTATGGGGACTTTCAAATGAAATAAGCATTGGCGGTTCTGATGATGATCTGCTTGAAAACCACAGAATACTCAACGATATGTGTCACGAACTTGACAAAACTCGTTTGACCACTATTGCCGCTGTTTCTATGTGCAAAATGGATGACCCTTATTTGCAGATTCCCGACGTAGTTTCATACAACCACTATTTCGGTTGGTACGGCGGTGAAACTTCAATGAACGGTCCTTGGTTTGATAAGTTCCACAAAACACACCCCAACATTCCTATTGGCTGTTCTGAATACGGTTGTGAAGCACTTAACTGGCACACTTCCGAACCAAGACAGGGTGACTATACCGAAGAATATCAGGCATACTACCACGAAGAACTTATTAAGCAGCTCTTCAGCCGTAAATATATGTGGGCAACCCACGTTTGGAATATGTTTGACTTCGGTGCCGATGCCCGTAACGAAGGCGGCGAAAACGGTCAGAATCATAAAGGTCTTGTTACCTTCGACCGTAAGTATAAAAAGGATTCGTTCTATGCTTATAAGGCATGGCTTTCCGATGAAAAATTTGTGCACGTTTGTTCTAAACGCTATATCGACCGTGTAGAAGACGTAACAAAGGTTACCGTATATTCCAATATGCCCGAAGTTGAACTTTTTGCTAACGGTGTTTCTTTAGGCAAAAAGACCGCTGAAGACCACTTCTTCTACTTCGACGTAAAGAACGAAGGCGAAACAAAGTTAGTGGCTGTAGCAGGCGAATTTAAGGACGAAAGCGTTATAAGAAAGGTTGATACCTTTAACGAAGAATACCGCCTTATTGAAAAAGGCGCAATTCTCAACTGGTTTGATATTGACGCCCCCGAAGGTTATCTTTCTCTTAACGATAAAATGAGCGACGTTATATCCACCGTTCAGGGCAAACTTCTCTTTGCAGGTATGTTTGCAAAAATGATGGGCGGTAAAAAAGGTAAAGACGGCGAAGCACCGAAAATGGAAGCAATGGGATTTGAAATAAATTCCGATATGATGAGTATGATGGGCGGTTTCACCGTACTTCGTCTGTTCACTCTTATGGGCGGAATGATGGACGTTAAGTTTACCAAAGAACAACTTTTAGATATCAATAAAAAACTTAACAAAATCAAAAAGCCGAAATCCAAATAAAACACAAAAAACAACGGTTCAAACGAACCGTGGTTTTTTATGCCACAAAGTCTTCACAAAAATAAGTGCAAACTTTATATTTTTATTTATTCTCATAATACTTTTTTAAAGCATTAAAGGTTGTATCACTTACAACGTGTTCTATACGGCAAGCATCAAAAGAAGCAGTTTCTTTATCTACACCAATTTCCATTAGTAAATTGGTAAGCAACGTGTGTCTTTCAAATATTTTCTCGGCAACCTCTAAGCCAATGTCAGTAAGAGAAATATAGCCTTCCCTGTCAACGGTGATGTAGCCGCCGTTTTTAAGCAAACCAACAGCACGGCTAACACTCGGCTTTGAATAGCCCATACGCTCCCCCACATCAATAGAGCGCACGTAGTTGTTAGTTTTAGATAAAACGTAAATAGTTTCTAAATACATCTCACCGGATTCCTGAAGTTGCATTATAATCCCCCTAAAAACAAATAATAGAGTTAATACAATATTATAATACCACATTAATCAAAATAATTCAAGAAAGACATAAATACAAAACAAAAACCTTGACAACTGCCCTCACCTATAGTATAATTCTAAAGCACGATAATTTTGCATATCGTTGCTGTTGCAAATTTGAGGCATCGCAAGAGGGTTGCCAAAACGGTTTTTTACGATTAGTCCTAATTTTTCACAAGTTAATACTTTTATCGAGGTGTCGCCCAGTTGGTAGGGCGCTAGTTTTGGGACTAAGAGAACGGCTCAAACCCCTACTCTTGAAAACCCGCATAAACACTGGGTTTTTCGCAGTTTCAAATCTCGGTTTTTGAGGTTTGACCCTATATTTGACCACAACTGTGGAACTTGATTTTTCAAGTCTTCTTTGATACAATTTAATAAATCGGGGTGTGGCGCAGTTGGTAGCGCGCGACATTTGGGA
>JAZUPW010000021.1:0-13656 GCA_045605385.1 Acutalibacteraceae bacterium | reverse complement strand
ACTCCAATTAAATTAAGTTTTCGTTAACGTTTCGTTGTTTTTATGTTTTCCGATTTTGCGGAAAGTTTCGTAAAGTTTTCGTTAATAAGGTGAGTGGGGGAAAGTTGGGGGGTTGTGGAAAACTTTGTGGAAAACTTTGTGGATATGTGGAAAACTTCATTTGTTATTTTTATGTAAATATTGTTAATATTCTATATATTTAATACATAGAAGGAATTTGAAAGTGCGTATAGAATATATGAAACAATTAAATATTTTCCGATAATCGGAAAGGGGTGCTGATATGTCCGTTGAAACTCGGCAAAACGCGCGTAATTTACGCGAATACAATAGATTTATAGATGAATTAATCGGGGGTTGTGACTACGATTTTTCTAACAAGAAAAATTGTATTAATACTCATATCCGATACATGCTTAATAGAACACAGTCCATGTTTAAGTGGTCGGGACTACCTGATACTATCCCCCAACGCAACCTTGAATTGATTATTCAGTGTAACGGATGTGCGGCATTTTACAGGCATAATGGGGAACTTTATGCTTTTAGTGGTGGTTTAGGTGGTGAACCAAACCCGTATTACATGCCGACAATTTTCACAATCGCTAATCCTGCATTGAAATTGACAGTAAATGCAGAGATAGACAAAGATTGTATAATTGTACCTAACGATGCTATGTATTTGGGTTTACTTCCCTTGTTTTCCAAATACGCCATGTCCATAACTGAAAATGAACTTTCAATTATGGTTGCCCTTATAAATTCCCGCATACCTGCTCTTATTAGTTCCGATAATGACGGGGCTACTAAAAGCGCTGAAAAATACATCGCAGATATTAAAGATGGTAAACTCGGTGTAATTGCTTCACAGGCGTTTTTCGACGGCATAAAAACTCAACCCTATGGCGCAACCTCAAACACCAACATTATAACTAATCTGATAGAATCGCAACAGTATTTACGCGCAACATGGTTTAATGATTTGGGGCTTAATGCTAATTATAACATGAAACGTGAAAGCATTAATTCGGGCGAATCACAGCTAAATGATGATGCTTTACTGCCTCTTATTGATAACATGCTTGAATGTAGGAAGAAAGCGGTTGAAAAGATTAATTCCATGTTTGAAACTTCTATTTCTGTTGACCTTGCCTCTGCATGGAAAGACAATGAAATAGAATTGGAAAACGCGCAACAGGAAACAAAAATTTCCGATAATCGGAAAGATGAAGGGGGTGAAGGTGATGAAATGTCTAAAGAGACTGAATGATATTTTTTCTGACGGCATAATAGGCAATGGAATATTTACTGCTATGGATGCTATACAATCATTGCCTTTTGATGTTTCCCCTACTATCATGGATATAGAATACTTTGGCAACATATCAGGGGGAAAAATAGTTTCCCCGATAATTGACAGAATAGTTACAGGGGACGAAATAAGCGCAACAGAAATACAGAAACTATCCAACATAATCATATCTATGTATTATGAAAGATGGCAAAAATTGCTGGCTACAATGTCGCTTGAATATAACCCTATTCAAAATTATGATATGGTTGAACAAATGACAAATGATGAAACTGTACACGAATACGGTAAAACCGTACAGCGTACAGACAACCTCACCCACGCAAAAACGGGAACAGAAACCGAAACCGATAACCTACAGGAACAGCGTACAGACAACCTACAGGAACAGCGTACAGATAACCTTTCAAAAGCTGTAGATAGGTCGGTAACTGAAACACACAACACAACAGAAACAGAAACCCCTAATTTGACTAATAATACGAATAACAAAATATTCGGATTTAATAGTGACGTTGGGGCCGATTCTGATTCCCAAATCATGACTTCTACAGGTACAACCACAAACGCGAAAACGGGAACCGTTGGAACAGAAACAGATGAAACGGAAACTAACACGGGGACACAAACGACAAATAACACAGGAACACAGGCCAACACGAAAACGGGAACTGTGCAAATGTCGCATAATGTCACGGACAAAGACACAGGCACACAAAACACAGAAACCGGGGGAACCGACACAGACACACGCAATTATACTTTGCGTAGAAGTGGCAATATTGGTGTAACCACTTCACAACAGATGATACAAGCCGAACGCGATTTGTGGCTTTGGGATTTTTTTCACACAGTGGTTTTTCCTGACGTGGACAAAGTCCTAACAATACCTATTTATTAATGAAAGGGGTTGCAATATATGCGGCATGGATAATATAGAAATTTTGTGGTGGGTTGCTATAATTGACCTGTTCTTGTGTACACTATTCAACATCCAATAATGAAAGGGGAATTTTTTCAATGGAAGTTAAGCAGATTTATGAGATTATGAACTCTGTAACTGGTGAGATTTTGGGCGATACTGCCCTTGTGCAGGAGGATTTGTCGAATATTGTTGACGTGGGCGTTGCAATTTTCAATGCATCTGCTGTTGACAATTATGTGCGTTCTCTTGTTAACCACATCGGGCGGGTTATCTTTGTCAATCGCCCCTATTCGGGAAACGTTCCCTCTGTTCTCATGGACGGATGGGAATATGGTTCTGTGCTTGAAAAAATTACGGCAGAGCTTCCCGAGGCAACCGAAAACGAATCGTGGGAACTGACCGACGGACAGAGCTATGACCCTAATATTTTTTACAAGCCTGTTGTTTCTGCTAAGTTCTTCAACAAGCGGGTCACTTTTGAAATCCCCATGTCGTTTACTGAAAAGCGGGTCAAGGAAAGTTTTTCTAACGCTGTACAGCTTAACGGTTTTCTGTCTATGCTGTATAATGCCGTTGACAAGTCTATGACTGTTAAGGTGGATGCGCTTGTCATGCGAACCATTAACAACATGATAGGTGAAACCATTCATGCAGAATATGGCGAGGACGCTTTGTCCTCTAAGTCTACCGTTAAGGCGGTTAATCTGCTTTATTTGTATAATCAGCGTTTTAGTCAAAATCTAACTGCTGCTAATGCACTGACCGACCCCGATTTTATTCGGTTCGCCGCTTATGAAATGGGCGTTATGACTTCCCGAATGTCTAAGATTTCTAATCTGTTCAATATCGGGGGCAAGGACAGGTTTACCCCTGCCGATATGCTGCATGTTGTCATGCTGGCAGATTTCAAAAAGGCCGCTGCTGTGTTTTTGCAGTCTGACACTTTCCACGACAATATGGTGGCGCTTCCCAACTCGGAAGAAGTCCCCTACTGGCAGGGTAGCGGACAGGGTTACGCATTTAGCGACATTACTGCCCTTAATATTAAAACCGCGAGTGGGGCAACCGTTAGCGCAAGTGGTATTCTTGCCGTAATGTTTGACAGGGATAGTTTGGGTGTTACTAACCTTGACAGGCGAGTGACTACCAACTACAATCCCAAAGGGGAATTTTACAATAACTGGTATAAATTCGATGCTGGTTACTTCAACGACACAAACGAAAATTTTGTTGTTTTCTTTGTAGCCTAATCACACAATGGGGGGATGTGCTTTAATGGTATATCCCCCATTTTTCCGATAATCGGAAAGGGGGAATAATATGGTTATAACACTATATAAAAATAATTCCGAAAGGAATTGTGTAAGCAAAACCCTTACTAATGCAAGAATATTAAATGGGACATTGAGACATGAAACGTCTATCAAAAATCCCGTTATAACTATAGCGGGTGATGAAAATACACCATTTTTTAATTACGTTTTTATTGATGAATTTAACAGGTATTATTTCATTACTGATATAAAATCGGTTAGAAATGGAATATGGGAAATTTCGCTTTTGTGTGATGTGCTAATGTCATTTAAGAATGATA
Organism: Acutalibacteraceae bacterium; assembly: GCA_045605385.1. Classification (GTDB taxonomy): domain Bacteria; phylum Bacillota; class Clostridia; order Oscillospirales; family Acutalibacteraceae; genus SIG607. Next base: position 9,825 of record JAZUPW010000021.1, on the reverse strand, counting down.
TTTTGAATTCGTATGCAGTAATAGACCATACTACACAGCATGACACTACAGATTATCTATCATCTGATATATGGACAACGTTGGTTAAAGATAAAACCGACATTATAAATTTTTCGGGTTCTTCACTTCTTGAAAGTGGCGAATATATTCTTATAACAGCAGGGGGTTGATAAAATGGCTGATGTAGATTTTGCAACCAAACTTGAAATAGTTACCGATTATTACGGAGTTGGTACAATTTGGGATAGAATGGACATTAACGGGTTGAGCGCAGACCAAATAAATGCTATGTATAACGCTCTCCCTTCTTCATCATTTAATATTGATTTAACTCCTGATGGCACTGTGTTAGGTAGGAATTACACAAATCCGTTTGAATTACCAGTAGTGCCAGGCACTGATTTTGATTCAAATATAGCAGGGGGTGCTTATGGGGGCGGTAACACTTTTACAGGAAACATCCCCGCAAATCTTGTTACAGACCCCACAACAGGTTTACCTGTTAGACAGACAGCAGGCCCCACAACAAGTGGCGGGTTAACTTTACCTGCTATAGCTGATAAAGTATCGTTAGCAGTTGCAGGTGTTAATATAGGTGCAAAGTTAGGGCTTGAGTTTGATAGACTATTATATGACCTTAACCCCAATTTTTGGAATGAACATTTGCCGACATTAAACCCCCAAACATGGAATTCATTAGTCGGAATTAGTCCCGTTGGTGATTTTTTCTTGCGCACATTGTTTGGGATAGGTAATAATCAAATGACGGGTTACATATCTACGGATATGTTGGCTTATTATTATCAAATGTTACGTGACGCAGGCGCGTGGAGTAGCGGTGAAACTACATATAGTTATGATGATACAATAAAAAATAAATTGTCTTATCCAAATAGTTATCCTAATCCGTTACCGAGTGTAAAAACATTTGCATACGTGCAGCGTAGACCTAATCAATCTCAATATCCATCTATAACTACTGTTACATCGAGCGAACCGGGGGTGTTAATCTCTCAATATCCATCTATGGACACACCTTACATATTTGTTTCTACTTCTCCTTTTACAGTACAATTATCTATTGTATATAATAACGGAAATTCCGAGATAATAACCCGACAATCTACAGGCCCTGTTACTACTCGTGATGGATTGACATATCATTACGTTTATGGCACATCCGGGGTATATCCTGATATTCCTGATGACCCTAACGCAAGCGGTTTTTTCTTACTAACAAGTCCAATTTATACTAATGGTGGGAATATTAGTCAAGGTGATATTGCCACAATACTATTGTTAGGTGATGAACATACAACTTCACCAATAGGTGGCGTTAATCCTATGACGGGGGCAACACAATATCCCCCGACTAACATAACGGGCACAACTCCCCAACAGGTAAAACAACAGTTACAACAGGAATACCCCGATTTATTTCAAGATGCGGTGACTGAAAAAACATTGCAGGATGATGGAACAATCACAGAAACCGAATATGTACCTATTCCGTGGGTTACGGAAGGACTTAACCCTGAGCAAGCCACAACAGGTGACGAAAAAACCCAAACTGATACAGAGGTTGACCCAACAACAGGCGAACAAGTATTACCCACAACCAAACAAGACGAACCAACTCAACCCCCCGATACTGGCGATGGCTCCGCCCCAGTTCCTGTTATTCCTACTGGTTCCGCTTCATCACTTTGGGCCGTTTATAATCCAACACAAGGACAATTAAACAGCTTTGGTGCATGGCTATGGTCAAGTGATTTTGTGGAGCAGTTAAAAAAATTATTTGCAGACCCCATGCAGGCAATTATAGGTGTCCACAAAGTTTTTGCTACACCTCACACAGGCGGGGCACAAAATATAAAATGTGGCTACCTTGACAGTGGCGTTGCATCTGCTGTAGTTACAAGTCAATATACCACTGTAGATTGTGGCTCTGCATCTTTGCGGGAATACTTTGGTAATGTGTTCGATTATGACCCATTTACTAAAGTGTCCATTTTCCTTCCGTTTATTGGAATTGTGCCGTTAAATACTGCTGACGTTATGCGTTCAACTGTTTCTGTTAAATACAAAGTTGACGTTATAACGGGGGCATGTTTGGCAGAGGTATCAATTTCCCGTGATGGTGGTGGAGGTATTCTGTACACTTATGGGGGTTCCGCTATTGTCACATATCCTGTTTCAAGTGGTAGTTATGTGGGGGCTGTACAGGCTGCACTTTCAACCGCTATCGGAATAGGCTCTGCTATTGCAACTGGTGGTGTTTCTTTAGGCGCTACTGCGGGGATGATGTTAGGTGGTCTTTCACACGCAAAAACACAGGTACAGCATAGCGGACAATTTAGCGGTTCAAGTGGGGCAATGGGTGGTAAAAAGCCATATCTAATTGTTAGTAGACCCCAAACCCGCACACCTTCCAAAATAGGTGAATACAAAGGTATACCATCCAACGCTATACATAAGCTGTCAAGCTGTACTGGATTTGTAAAAGTGAATGAAATTCACATTACATCTAAATTAGCGTATGACACTGAAATACAAGAGATTGAAAGTTTGTTGAAATCCGGGGTTATCTTTTAATCATTTTTCCGATTATCGGAAACAATAAAGAAGGGGGTTTTATTATGTCGCCTGAGATGCTTGCTTCTATTAAGGAACTTATTACGGTTATCGGTTTTCCGATTGTCTGTGTAATTTTCATGTGGCGTAAAATTACAGACAGTGACGAAAAACAAACGGCACTATTGACAGAGTTAACTATTGCTATTAAGAATCTTACCGAGTTAATTAAAGATAAGAAGGGGGAATAAATATGACAGTTATCATCGGGTCTGCACGTATTGACGAAAACGGGAAAGCTAAAGGCGGTAAAGCTGGCGACCAAACGGGTAAAGAAGTGTCAACGCAAAAATGGTATAAACATGCTAAAGTATGGCGTGTTTTTAGGGCTAAAGATGAAACCATAGCAGAAAAAATCGCTAATGATATGCAATGGGCATGTGATAATAAAAATATTGGATATGACCAAGGGCAGAGGCTAACACTTTATAATATAGCTAAAGAAGTAGATTTTAACTGCTCTAAAGTTACTAAAAAGTGTGAAACTGATTGCAGTGCATTAGTACGGGTTTGTTGCGCTTACGCTGGCGTTATGCTACCAAATTTTCGCACACCGACAGAGCCTAAAGCGCTTTTGAATTCGGGTTATTTTGTTGAAATGGTCGGAAAAAAATATTCTGATTCTTCAGCTTATTTGAAACGTGGTGACATACTTGTAACTTCAAAACAAGGGCATACCGTTATTGTTTTGACTAATGGCAGTAAAGTTAAACCGGAACCGGAACAGAATAAAGTGATTGTTACCGGGGGTTCCGTGAATGTTCGCACAGCCCCCGACACAGAAACGGGGAAAATTTTGGGTGTTGTCCATCGTGGGGATATTCTTACATACCAAGGTGTCACGTCTGATAATGGGTGGTATCTTGTAATTTACGAAAATCAGAATGGATGGATAAGCCCCAAATATTCTAAAATTGATTAAGTTTTTCCGATAATCGGAAAGCCCCTTTTAAGGGGGCTTTTTAAATATCGCTTCTCTGTCATATTCACATCTTTTACGATATTTGCAGAATATGCAGATATGGGGGCAATAGTGTTTAATCCATTTGTAGATAAACCATTTAATCATCACAAAGACCCCTTTCTATTGAAATAGTACATAAGTATTTATAATCGTGTTTTTCTTTTACCCATTTATATATCTCTACAGATGTAGTTAAAGGATTTTTGCTATAAATATCTTTAACTGCGTCAAGTGGGTATCTGTCTGTCAAATGTCTATGACTACTATAATTGGTAAATGATATTAACATATATCGTTTACACATCATTTAATTTATCCCCTTTCCACACCATATTAAATAATTTCTTACTATTTCTCCTATGTCATTATTAGCATAGAATATTTTATCTCTTAAATAGTATTCAGCGATTTTTCTTTCAATTTCGGTTCGTGGTTTTGTTATATTACGTTTTACGTTTTGACGGGGGGAGTATTCAGTAGTATATATAAAATCCTTTTCATAGTTTAATGGGGTTGTTTTCCTATGAATAAAGGTAAATGTTACATCATCAACAGCTATTATTTCGCACTGTAAAACATCCCCCGAAAATGCTATATAATATACAAAAATAATATCTTTGGGTTTATATTTTATGGGTAAATGTGGATAAACGTCTACCTCCCACGCGCCCCCGGTTATCATTGAAAGTTTGGGGTTATCAAAAGCAAAATATAAATCTGATTCTTTGCCCTTTTTATTCGGTTTTACATATTCTACGGCGACCAATAATTCAGATTCACCATAACGATAAATGTCTATATCCCCTGGCTTCATCTGCTTTAGATGTTTTATTCCCATTTCTTCAAAATATGGACAATATTTATTTACCGTGTTACCCAACATAAATATTTTCACGTCTTTACGCTGTCTTACTATGGTACTAATAACGTTCATAAATAATACAAATTCATCAGGCAAATATGCGTTACGTGAAATAAATTCATCAAAACAAATTACCCTAATGTTGGGATAGGATGTGGATTTGTCATGCTCCATAGATGTTAAAGCGAAGCCATAGGCGAATGGGGTTTCATCGGTTATCCGCTTACCATCCTCATAACGGCATAAAAACCAACGGGAACCGTAGTAATATACCCCCGTCCATTCACCATTCGTCATGCGGGTTATCTCTTTGTTTGACACAATAGCATCAAACATAGTTACCCCACGTTTGCCAACAAAATCATCCCGCCATCTGCGAATAATAGCAAGTTGCGAACCATCCTTGACATACTGCGTTAATCCATATTTCAATACTGCGTATGTCTTACCGTTAGAACGTTCCCCGAATACAATGTTATACTGTGCTTCTTTTGACAGTATGACTTTTAAGTCATAATACCGCATTAATACCCTGACCCCCTTATCATTTTTAATTCTGCTAAATACTCTACAAACTCTCTTATCATTGACATACAATACGGGGAATTACTCAAATGAACAGATGATTTTTCATAATATTCCCCGTCATTTCCTAAATAATCAGTTATCACCCCCGTTTGTATTTCATCAATATATGTGTGTGTTTTCTTACCTGTATATTCCCCCGGTATATTCATCCCATTTTCAAAATATTCAAACGGGGTTTTTGTTTGACTTAAAATGTATGGAACACACACAGATTTATTTAATCCTGATACAGTTATATTTATTCCTTCATCTGTTTCTATCATATAACGCTTTGCTCCTAACGTTTTGAACTTTTTATACATCCCTTCATTTTCCCAAACACCAACGGGTTTTTTAATTCCTTTTATGGTTTGGGGGGTTGCGTATGAAATTGGTATTTTATAACGGGTTAGCATTTCGCACACTTTATAATATATAGCATGATTATACTTATCTATATATTCTTTGTGCTTATCTGCATTTACTACTTTTATACTGTCTGTGTCTGAATATATATAATCATTTCCGAATTCCAATATTCCCGTGAATAGATTTTTCCTTGCGTATGCTGTGACCCATACACCCCACGGATAAAACAGAAATCTATTTCTATTTTTATTATATTTAGATATTACTGTTTCAGCATCTGTTTCTTTGGGCTTTCCATTTTTTCGGGTTAATTCCCCCGGCCACATATTATTTATATATTCTATTTCTTCTCTTACTATGTCGGTTACTGTCATACCATAACACGCATTAATCATTTCTTTGGATTGTAAATACTCAATTTCAGACCCCTTAACCCCCTTTAATTCTGTTTTGTCCTTATACAGTTTAAGAATAGACAAAACAAAATCTTTAGGCAAATAGCCTTTTCTGTATCTGCGCAAATTTGCTATTTTTATATCACCCCATTTATAGAACTTTTCTATTATAAAATAATCCTGCTCTGTTACCGTGATTTTCAAATGTTGCGCTTTTACTACTCTACCATTTGCACAAACAACCCCTTTTAATTCTCTGCACCTATAACGTGATATATAATTCTCAAATAATAGAACTGATTCAACATCCCATAGCTCTAACTCAAACAAGCAACAAAAATTCTTTAAATTATACATAAATTCATCGTATGAAATAGGCAGTTTTACAATTTCAGATGAACACATAGGGAATTTTTCAGACAGCATCACAGCAGGATATGAAGAAGTAAAATCAAATGATGTTACATTCTCAACGACCTTACCCACATAAAAAGGATTTGCATGAGTAAACCCCCCTTGAAACCCCCGTTTAAGCTGATAATATTCTTCAACTGATAAATTCATTCTGCGCATTATTTTATGATATGCTTCTTCTTTTGCGCTGTCTTTTATTGGAATACCATTTTCATAAAAACAGTTATTTCTACAATATTGACGTACATATCCCGTTTTTGTATATGGTATATTATTTATACCGTTTTCAATATCTATTTTTTCTTGAATGTATGCTACTATTATTTTTACATCATTCAAGCAATACTGTATTTCTTCATCCGTTAATGGGGTTTTACTATGGCGTATTAAATCATAATTCAAATCACCAACTAACTTTTTAATAGTGTATTTGGACAAATGTTTATCGGCTATTGTTTCAAGTTTATACCCTGATAGTAAATAACTACATCTGAACTCTATACCCTTATTTGTTACTGCATAAATAGGCGTTCGTGATTTTGCAGAAAAAACATTGTCCCAAATAAGCCATTTCCTAAAAAATGAAAAATCAAAACCTAAATTGTGAACATAAATAATTATACGAAGTTTAGAGGATAAATTGAAATAATCAACTAATAAATCCATTAGTTGGGTAAATTCTTCCCACGTTCTACCTAATACACAAAACCCACAAATAGAAAATGTCCATACATACATTATAGCCACTTTTTCGGGTTCTGCATCATTTTCCGATTGACGGAAAAATGAGGTTGTTTCTATGTCAAAAGCGCAAGCAATGTTATAATAATGTATTTTGCGCTTTTCACCCACAATCTGCACATCATTACAGATTTTATAATATATTTCGTTGAATTGATTCACTGTATAGTAGTTAGTTAAATCCAAAGTAGTTTGCAGTACCTTCATATTGCGAACCCCCCGGTTGATAGTATCTATTCAAAATACTAACAACATCTTCGCTTAACTCTGTAGTAGTCATTTGGTTATCTGCTAAACCTATTTTGAAATTTTTAAGATTCTTATATCTTAATACACGTGATTGGTAATCAGGTGATTCATTAATTATCTTGCCAAACGTTTTAACCAATTCCGAAAAATCAGACTTGTTAATATCTATTCCGAAAACGTCTTTTAAGTTTTGTCGGGTTTCTTCCATATATTCCCTTGCCCCTTTGGATGTGCTTGTTTTATCCTGTAAGAAATTAGAAACCCTTCTAAACTCAATCTGCAATTCTAATTCAGATTTACCACGGGTTGAAAACTTGCCGCCACTGTCTATAGCTTCTATATATGCGAGTGAAACTAATTCAGATTGAGACATACGCTTTAGGCGCTTATTCGCCGCACTTGCTAATCTCGATACAGCTTGACGCAATTCAGATTTAGATAAATGTGAAAATTCGTCAATGTCCATCGACATAATATCTTGTGTTGACCTACCTGCAAACGGATTTTTCTTACTCAATCGTTACACCCCCCAACACCTGCTCTAATGTCATGCCGTGTTTTAGATACCATAGAAATATCATTGTAGAATCGTTTCTACCTGTTTCAAAAGCGGAAACGTTACCAACTGAAAACCCCGTTTCTGTTGCTACATCTTTTTGCGTACTTTTCAAAACCTTCTTTCGGTAATAACCGCATCTGTGACCGACTACCAACATATTAAGCATTTTATCACCCCTTTCATTTCAATATAATAAACTTTAACCACATAGGTAAATCTGAATCCACAATTAATTTTGTGAAGAAAATTGATAATAGAATAAGAATTATAGCGCAAATCACGAAAAAAATAAATTCCGAATCATCATACATTTTTTTTCATCCCCTTTATTATTAAATTATGCCCCCGGTTATGTTCCGGGGGCAATTCCGATAATCGGAAAAATTAGTCGTAGTCGTCAAGTGAATGGTCGACGTATTCGGGGCCGTTTTTCCACGCAGAAACCCAAAGAGTTTTGCTCTGCCTGATTTCTGCCGTGTTGGGGTCGGTATACTCGCGGGTGGACAGATTAGCGTCTGCCTTTTCCACAATGATATTGCACGGGCAGTTTTCGGGCCGAGGCTGTCCCGCAGAATCGCGGAACTTCACTTGAACAGGCGTTTCCCGTCCATCACGGGAAACAAGGGTGGAAAGGTAGTTATAGAAGGTTTTACCTTCCTTGGTCTGACGCTTCTTGGCAAAGATAGTTAGCTGCATGATGTTATCTCCCTTCAAGTATTTTTTTAGATCTTCTTGCACCTTCAAGAATTTGGTTCGCTGCATGACGCCTGATTATTTGAATCAAAGTTTTAGCGTGTTTACCTTCACCCGGTTGCGGGTTAGGTAATTCTATGCTGTAACTTCTACTTCCATCGTGTATAGTTCTTTTCATCAATCCACCCCCCATATATAATAATGCTCCATGGGCGACCATTCGACAACAGTCAACAAGGGCCATTTACCCTCGCGCATTTCACAAATAGTGCTTTCACAGTCTACCGTTACCATGTAGGGGCAAACAGGAAAGTCCCTAACCCCGTAGGGCAAAGCAACTTCAACCCTTGTGAAACCGCTATCAGCGAGTTCGACAACCCCCTGATAAAGTTGGGGTTTACAGGGAACCTTCGGAAGTTTCCCGGTAATAGTCACGATTGCACGATTTGCCAACATCTTACATCACCTTTCCTTCTTTATCGAAAACCGTGAAACCACGGGTTTCCAGTTCTTCAATCAATTCCCCGGTCGTAATTTTGTCAAAAGTCATTCTCAGCCATTCTTCATGCGTGGGAGTTTCGGGGGTTTCATCCTCAGTTGCCGGGGCTTCCTGCTCTACTTCTTCCTGTTCGGGTTCTTCCTGCTTTTTAAGGTCTTTGATAACCTTAGAAATAGCGGTTGAGGTCATATCGGGAGTTATCACCTTACTATTAACGAGTTCCTGTACTTTGTCATGACCTGCGGGAAGCATTTTCATTACCTGCGTGGTGGTGAAATTCGCTTCGGAATTTTCGGGAAGTAGGTTACACTCGTAACCAGTAACCCTTCCCTTTTCCGTGGTCAACTCGCGGGTGTATTCCTTGCCAATGCGGAGTAGGTCGTATGAAGTGGTTTTCTTAATGTTGAAAGCGCGCTGTGTCCATTCGTGGACGTTAGAAAAACCATCCTCTTTGTAGAGTTCTTCGTCGTTGACCTGCGCAATGATTGCACCTATTTGAAACCAGTTGTTCTTAATCCTACCTGCAATCTGCATAATCTGCATAGTTGCGTTTTGCAACTTCTTGTTAATGAAACTAAGCGAGTTGCGTTCGTTGGTGTTAATCATCATATCCATGAGGTTACCTCCCTTTCTTGTTTCCGATTATCGGAAAACGTTTATTAAGTTATTCGGGCTACCGAAGGTATATATTCAACAGTTAGGCACCTAAATCCTGCATGATTTTCAAAGTTTTCATAATTTTTACATTTTGTACAATATCCACAACCCCCCAACTTTCCCCCACTCACCTTATTAACGAAAACTTTACGAAACTTTCCGCAAAATCGGAAAACATAAAAACAACGAAACGTTAACGAAAACTTAATTTAATTGGAGTTT
>JAZUPW010000020.1:0-96963 GCA_045605385.1 Acutalibacteraceae bacterium | reverse complement strand
ATAAGATATCCCATAACGTAAGTTAGTAAGGTCCCCGGTAGACTACCGGGTTGATAGGCAGCATGTGTAAAGGCAGTGATGTCAAAGCTAGGCTGTACTAATAGACCGAGGGCTTGACCTATATTTCGATCCTTTTGTCTTTACTCTTTGTTCAGTTTTGAGGGTGTATTTAAGCCGTAAGTGATAACTTACGGCTATTTTTTTACTCAAAATCAATCAAAAAAGGTAATTTTTTAACTTAAAATTAACCAAAAACACTTAATTTTTTAACATTTTTGGCTTATAATCGTTTAAAAAAGGAGCGTTTTTTAATGAATTTTCGTTACAAATTAATGCAATTTTTTCGCGGTCGTTACGGAATTGACCAACTTTTTTGGGGTTTATTCGTTTTAGCCGCCGCAATAGCGTTTATTAATTTATTCCTTCGTTCAAGAATATTACAGTTTTTGGTATATGCAATAGAACTTGTAGCGCTTTTTCGCGCTCTTTCGAAAGACCATTACAAAAGACGCAACGAGAACCAAAAATATATGGCTTTTTTAAACCAATTTAAGGGCAAAGCTGAAAATATGAAACAGCGTAACAGCGATAAATCGCATATCTACCGAAAATGTCCTGCCTGTAAAGCCACGTTACGCCTTCCGCGTAAAAAAGGCAAACACACCGTCAACTGTCCAAAATGCACCCACACCTTTAAAACAAGAGTTTTTTAATGAAATTGCCGTAGCAGAACTGCTGCGGCTAATTTTTTTGTTGTAAAAATTATATAATTATTGTATAATTATTATAGTGGTTAAAATTAATTGAGGTTGCATTGTTTCAATTATACAATCACGTTACTTTAAAATAAAGGAGTCGGTATTATGAAAAGATTTAGAGGTTGTTTAGCGGTTGTTTTAACGGTGTTACTTATTATTTTTGTAATGCCGATGAACGCTTTTGCCATTTTCCCTATGTGGTCTACAGGCGGCGAAGAATTAAGTGTTTCTGCTTTGGTTGTTGATGACTGTTACGTCTATGAAAATATAGACGGTTATACTCAAGGTGTTTACGATGAAGAAACAGGCGAATATATAGGTGAATATTTTTATTATAATTATTCGCCAACCTTCAGAGTGTCAACATTAAACGACGGCTTTTTTGAGGCTTCGCTTATTAACGAAGACCTTTACGGCATTGTGTATAACGGTATTACATACCAACTTTCATTTGAAGACACCCAAATGGATGAGCCCTGGGGCGTTGGTACGCACACTGTAAGCGCAACTTTGCTTGATAAAACAGTTGAATTTAACGTTCACGTGCTTGAAAGTCCTGTAGAAAAGGTAGAGTTTAATAATACTACAGTTTATGAAAACTTTAACTGTTACTTAGATTATATTTATGATTACGAAACAGATGAATACACCGAATTTTTAGCATACGTGTATGAAGCTTCTTGCAAGGTATACTTTAAAGACGGTACTGTATGTGAATCGGTAAACGGCGCAGTAAATTACAACGGCAAAGATTATTTTATAGAAAAACTTGATATGCAGTATGTTTCCCCTTGGGGTAAGGGAAAAAATGAGGCTTTGGTAAGTCTGTTCGGTTTTGAACAGATTATAACTGTTGAAGTTCTTGAAAACCCTTATACAAGCGTTACTATTGATAGCGACCTTAATATTGCCCTGACCCGTAATGACGGCGTTGTGGAAAAGTATGAATTTATAGATGTTTTGCCTGAAATTTATACTGATGAAACAATTATGATAGGTACGGTTTATACCGATAAGGGCGCTATTCCAGGGGCAACTTTATATTATGGACTTGATATGGATTCGCCTGTTTCTATTTCGTTTGGTTATTTATTAAGCAACGAGGTAGAGTGTAAGGAATTTTCTGCAACGTTTTCTATGGCTTATGCTATAGCCACAATTAAGGAATACCGAGTATACAGTAAGTACATATTACAAGATACCTTTATGGGTTATGACAGTAAAGACAGCAAAACAGACGCATTGTCTTTAGCTACAATAGCCGTAACAAGCAATATGGGAGCGTATAGTGAATTTACTAATATGGCCGAAGGCGACGGTATGTATATTGTCACTGTTCCTGTTAGCGTTGTTAAGGATAGCGTTCAAAAGTTGTTTGGCATTGGGAATTTTGATGCAACAGAACTTGACGGTTATAACGCTGCAACCCAAACTGTAGATTTACCGCTTATAATGGATATTTTGGCTATAAAAGACGGTGATTTTGAATCTATAGAAAACGGTTATTACGGAAATATTGAACTTTATGATGCTTATACTAAAGATTATGATTCCATAAAGGTAAGTTGCAACAATAACGGACATATAGAAAAGATTGAATTTGTGGGCGACGTAGCAGGTGTGGCTATTGAAAAAATAGAAATTGTAACCCCGCCTGAAAAAACACACTACCGAATAAATGAATTGTCAGACCCGATTAAATCTTGCGAAGGTATTTCGTTTAACGTTGTATACGCAGACGGCACTAAAAAACTTTGCAACAGTATGTTTACGTTAGGTGAATTTGATTGCATTCAAAGGGGAGCATACAATGTGGAAGTATGCTATCTTGGTGAATCCAACGGTAAATATTCTGATTATATAACCTTAAAGGTTGTTTCGGGAGACGTTAACGGTGACGGAAGCGAAAACGTAAGTGACCTTGCTGACGTTAAAAAAATAATTGCAGGGCTTAAAACAATTGAAAATAATGACCTTGCTGACATAGATTTAAGCGGCGGAAGTGTTAACGTTGCCGACTTGGCTATGTTGAAAAAGATAATTGCAGGTATTGAGTTATAAAACACTAAACCGCTTGGGATTTTTTCTCGGGCGGTTTTAATATTAATTGCAATTGTTAAATAAAAGTGATATAATCATTAGGTTCAATAATTAAACACAGAGGTGCTTTATGCGCATTATAGATTTTCATACGCACGTATATCCGCAAAAAGTTGCCGCTAAGGCCGCTAAAAGTATAAGTGATTTTTACGGTCTTGAAGGCGGCGGTATGGACGGAACGGTTGAAACTTTGCTTAAACAGGGAGATAAAGCGGGAATAAGTGAATTTGTGCTGTTGCCCGTTGCAATTAAGCCCGACCACGTGCGAAGCATTAACCATTTTATAAGCCAGGAGATTAAAAAAAACAACCGTTTTTACGGTTTTGGCACCGTTCACGCTGGCATGGAAGATATTTGCGGCGAGGTTGAATATATTATTAAAAACGGTCTGCGCGGTATTAAAATGCACCCCGATACCCAACTTTTTAACATAGACGACAAACGCCTTTTTCCTATGTACGATATGATTAAAGGAAAAATACCCGTAATTTTTCACACGGGTGATAAGCGCTATGATTATTCACATCCTGCACGTGTAAGAAAAGTGCTGGATAACTTTCCCGATTTAGAAGTAATTGCGGCGCATTTTGGTGGTTATTCTATGCAAGAAACCGCATACGAATGTTTAAAAGATACTAATTGCTTTTTTGATGTTTCAAGTTCTTTAATGTTTATGCAAAAAGGCGAGGCGGAAAAATATATAAACGCCTACGGTGCCGAGCGTATGCTTTACGGCAGCGATTATCCGCTTTGGGACCCCGAAAAAGAAGTTAAGAGTTTCTTGAAACTTAAATTAAGCGATGATGACTTTGAGAAAATTGCTTACAAAAACGCTTTGCGTATACTGAAAGAACAGGAGTAAGCGTATGGCTTTAAAATCGAGAATTTTGCTTATTGCATCTATGGTGATTTTTGGTACCATTGGTGTTTTCAGGCGAAATATAAGTGTGAGTTCGCCTTTACTTGCCTTATTTCGCGCTGTTCTTGCAATAATTGTTGTTGGCTTGTTTTTTGTTTTAACAAAAAGAAAAATTGATTTTGCTAAAATAAAAAAAGACCTTATATGGCTGTTTATATCGGGCGTGGCAATTGGTTTTAACTGGATTCTTTTGTTTGAAGCATATAATTATACAACCGTTTCGGCAGCAACGCTGAGTTATTATTTTGCGCCTGTACTTGTTACTGTTGCGAGTGTGTTTTTATTTAAAGAAAGACTGAGTTTTAAGCAGATAATTTGCTTTACAGCGGCAACCGTTGGTATTGTAATGATAACGGGATTTGGTGATAAAACGGGCGGAAACAAGCATTTTTACGGTGTTTTGTTAGGCCTTTCTGCGGCTGTTCTTTATGCAAGTGTTATTCTTATTAACAAAAGAATTAAAAACACCGACGGCATTACCAGAACCTTTTTGCAGTTTGTTGCCGCGGCGGTGGTTATGTTTCCTTACGTGCTGTTTAGCGGCGGCCTTCATTTAGGCGGTTTAAGCACATTGGGAACGGTAAATTTGATAACGGTTGGTATTGTACATACAGGCCTTGCATATTGTATGTATTTTACTGCGCTTAAAAACTTAAAAGGGCAGGAAGTTGCAATACTTAGTTACATTGACCCTTTAGTGGCAGTAATACTTTCTGTAACACTTTTAAAAGAGCCTATGAATATATGGCAAGTATTTGGCGGAGCGCTGATTTTAGGGTTTACTTTACTTAATGAAATTAATATAGGCAAAAAGAAAAACGGGTGAAAACCCGTTTTTTTATTTTACCATTTGAATTTTTTTGGTTTGAAATGCGGTTGTAAAAAATTTTTAAAGTTAATTACATCTTCATAGGAAAGTTCTGAAATATCTACCACGTAAGCCTGAATGGGTGAAATAAACAAATAAACAAAGTTTTTGTTTCTGGCAACCTTAGAAAGCATTGTATATTTAACCGTAGAGTTTTCGGTTGCATATTCGTTTTGCGCATTAACCGAAAAGTGTTCGCCTTCAAAAGAGTAATTAAGAGTAGTGTTAAGCGATTTTTGTTTTTTTAGCGTAATGCGAGGGAGGAACACGTATAAAAATACGTATAAAAGGTCTAAAAGAATTGTAAGCGCAAGGCAAAGGTAAATTTCAAAGGATAATTCGTTTATCAGCGCCAGAAAAACAAAAGAGCCCACCACTAAAAAAGAGCACAGCGCCATAATTATCCAGAACACTATTTTTGATTTAGTTACATACCTGTTAAATTCAATAAGATTTTTTTCGGAATAAACAGTTGAAACGTTAATTGGCATAAAATCACCTCTTAAGTTTATTATATCTTATATAAAACAAAAAAGCAAGGCGAAACCATGCAGAAAAACACCTATTCACTATTACTTATTACCTCCAAAAATCCTACATATAAAAGCGCAGAGATTAGTGAAAAGTTAAGAGTGAATGTGAAAAAGTAAAATCCCCATTCTTACGAATGAGGATTTTTGGTGACCCGGACGAGATTCGCCCGAAAAGCTTCTGCGCTTTTCGGCACGCACCCGTCAGCGCAAACAGTATACTATACTGTTTGCTTCCGAAAACCTTGCGGTTTTCTCCTTCCTTTTCGAATCTCGTTTATTGCTTGCGCAATAAAAACAAAAAGCACCGTACTAAAAAGTACAGTGCTTTTTATTTTGGTGACCCGGACGAGATTCGCCCGAAAAGCTTCTGCGCTTTTCGGCACGCACCCGTCAGTGCAAACAGTATACTATACTGTTTGCTTCCGAAAACCTTACGGTTTTCTCCTTCCTTTTCGAATCTCGTTTATTGCTTACGCAATAAAAACAAAAAGCACCGTACTAAAAAGTACAGTGCTTTTTATTTTGGTGACCCGGACGAGATTCGAACTCGTGTTACCGCCGTGAAAGGGCGGTGTCTTAGGCCTCTTGACCACCGGGCCAGATGGTAGCGGTAGCAGGATTTGAACCGGCGACACCACGGGTATGAACCGTGTGCTCTAGCCAACTGAGCTATACCGCCATATCCATACATCACTTGCCGTGACTTTGATATTATAACAACACAAGCCCAACTTGTCAAGTGTTTTTTTAAAAAAGTGTAAAAATACTTGAACAATAGCCGTTTTTATAGTATAATTCATTACGTATGCAATATTTATAGTTTGTTTACAACTGTAAATTAAAAATGCATTAAAATAGTATTTGAAATATTATTACGGAGGAAAACTATATGATAGAAGTATCCGGACTTACTAAGCGATACGGCAGTCATCTTGCTGTTAAAGACGTAAGCTTCAGTATTGAAAAAGGCGAAGTTGTTGGCTTTTTGGGCCCTAACGGCGCAGGTAAATCTACCATTATGAATATTTTAACCGGTTATCTTTCTCTTACTCAGGGAAGCGTTTCGGTTGACGGTTATGATATTATGGATGACCCGCAACTTGCTAAGCGCAGAATAGGTTATTTGCCTGAAATTCCGCCGCTTTACCTTGATATGACCACACGCGAATATCTTAATTTTATTTACGATTTAAAAAAGGTGCAGTTCCCGAAAGATGCTCACATTGATGAAATTGTCCGTCTTGTTCGCATTAGTGAAGTTGACAAGCGTTTAATTAAAAACCTTTCTAAAGGTTACCGTCAGCGTGTGGGTATTGCCGCTGCTCTTGTGGGTAACCCCGACGTACTTATTCTTGACGAACCTACCGTTGGTCTTGACCCCAAGCAGATTATTGAGATTAGAGAACTTATTGCAAAACTTGGCAGAAACCATACAATTATTTTAAGTTCGCACATATTATCTGAAGTACAGGCTGTTTGTAAGCGCGTTATTATTATTAACCGCGGACATATTATTGCCGATGATACTCCTGATAATCTTTCTAAGGTGCTTTCTAACGACCATTCTCTTGTTGCCCGTGTAATTGGCAGAGAAGAAGACGTTTTAAGCGCGCTTAACAGTGTTAAGGACGTTGTGAGTGTTACCTGCCTTGGTGAAATGGAAACCGGCAGCAGAGATTACCATATTCAGCCTGCCGAGAATGCCGACGTAAGAGGTGACGTATTCAAGCGCCTTGCAGAACGCCAGAAGGTGCTTTTATCACTTACCAGCAACGAACTTACACTTGAACAGATATTCTTGCGTCTTACAGGCGATGATGAGCAGGGTATTGCTTCTGCGGTTACTAACGAAGAAAAAGAACCCGCCGTTTTGCCTGAAGATATAATTGAAGAAACAGAAGAAATACAGCAAAAAGAAGAATTGACCGAAACAGCAGAAGAAGGGGAGGAAGAATAATGAGCGCAATTTATAAAAGAGAAATGCGTGCGTATTTCACCTCGTTCAGCGCGTATTGTTTTTTAGCGGCATTCTTTGCCATTGAGGGATTTTTATTCTACGTGCTTTACAGTAACGGAAGCACAAACGTTTTTGCAATACCGTTTGGATATCCGCTTTACTTCACATTGTTCCTTGTTCCCGTGCTTACTATGAGAACTATAAGTGAAGACAAGCGCCAAAAAGTAGATCAGGTTTTACTTACCGCGCCTATTTCGGTAACAAGCGTTGTAATGGGCAAGTTCTGGGCTTGTATGTCTATTTTCGGTATTGCCTATGCTCCCACCCTTGTTTTCCAATTAGTGGTTTCTTATTTAAGCGCAACAAACTGGCTTTTATACATTTACGCGTTATTTGGCACAATGCTTTTAGGCGCGGCAATTATTGCAATTGGTATATTTATTTCTTCGCTTACCGAAAGCACAGCCCTTGCCGCAACACTTTCTATTGTTGTTAACATTGTTGTTGCTTTTGCTTCGGGTATTGCCGAAATGATTGGCGTTGACTGGATAACCAAGGCCGCAAAGAGTATTGCTATGACCGACCGTTATTCAAATTTTGCTGAAAGCATTTTAAGTATTCCCGATATTATTTATTTCATTTCAATTACTGCCGTGTTCTTATTCCTTTGTGTGCGCTCGGTAGAAAAACGCAGATGGGCATAAGGAGGAAGTAAAATGAAAGAAAAATTTATGATTATGATTAAAAACGTTTCTTCCTTCTTTAAAATGCTGTTTTCGGCGCTTTTTGGCTCGAAAAAGGAAAAAATCCGCAATAAAAATCTTTTAAAACGCGGCGGATACGCTACTGTAATTGTGGCTATTGTTATTGCTGCGGCTGTTGTTTTAAACCTTCTTGTGGGTGTTCTTGCAAAACGTGTTAATTTAGATTTTGATATTACTGCCGATAAGAAGAACTCTATTTCCGAAGAAAACAGAGAGTATCTTAAAACCGTTAGCAAACCTGTTGAGATTTATATTCTTGCCGCTTCTGACAGCGAATATTACGGCGGTTATATGCAGTATTACGCTCAGCAGATGGGTTACAGCGCTCAGACAAGCGACTACTACAAGCAAACCACCGCATTTTTAAAACTTTACGATGATATAAGCGAAAACATTACGGTTAAGTACGTTGACCCGTACGGCACCGAAATGTCGCAGATTAACACCGATTATCCCGAACACTACAACTACGGTGATATTTTGGTTACAAGTTCCTTTACTGCACAAAGCGGCGCAGAACTTAACAACCACAAATTGTTGACTTTTATTGATATATACAACTATAGTGACATAAGCGGTTCGGCTTCTATGGGTTACGATTACTATTACGTAACAGGCTCTCGCCTTGAAACTGCTCTTACAAGCGCTATTGCTTCGGTAACAAGTGAAGACACCAAAAAGGTTGCCTTTATTTCGGGCCACGGCGGAAGCAAGGCTTTTGAGTATTACGGTGAATTGCTTGAACTTAACAACTTTGTTGTAGAAGAAATAAGCGACAGCGTTATTTCGGCTATTGATCCTTCCTTTGATGCCGTTGTTATATGTGCGCCTACCTCTGACTTTATGGGCGGAGAACTTGACGTGCTTAACGACTTCCTTGATAACGAAGGCGCAAAGGGCAAAACTTTACTTTTCTTTGGTGACAGCGGTTATCAAAGACTCCCCAACCTTTATGAATTTATGAGTGAATGGGGTATTGAAATAACCGAAGGTATTGTTTTTGAAGCAAATGACAGTTATCATCTTGCTAACTCTTACTCTACATTCTTAAGCGCTTCTGCTACCGGCGACAGCGATATTATTTCTGCAGGAAGCGGATACATTACGGGTTATAATATTCCTATGAAGGAAAACGGTGAGCCTTACGGTTCCAGAGATACCACAACCCTTTTAAAAACTTTGGGAAGCAGCGCTGTAATGCCGTTGGGCACAGAGGCTTCTGTTCAGCCAAACAGCGAAACTGCTACCGAAACGTTTTCTACCCTTATTATTTCCGAAGAAGCCGACTTTAAGGACAACAAGGCTGTTTCAAGTTACGTTCTTGCTTTTTCAAGTATTGACTTTATTTCGGAAAATTACGTACTAAACTACAGTTCTTTGGATTACAAGGGCATGGTATTAAAGGCTTTACAGGTGCCTACGGGAATGAACAGCGCAGAAATAACCTTTGAAAACAAGGTTATTGATTCAACGTCTTCGCTTTATATTACATCTGAAGCAAGTTCTAAGTTTGTGCTTATATTCTTTACGGTTGTTCTGCCTCTTGCAGTTTTAGTTCTGGCTACTGTTATTTTTGCTAAAAGGAGAAATCTGTAATGCAGGAAAATTTTGAAAACAGTAAGCAAAGTACCGAACCTGTAAATGAAAACACATCAACCGAATTTTCTACTATTTTTTCAGACCCTACGGCGCATACCGATAAAAAGAAAAAAGGTAAAAGCAAAAATACCGTTAAAATAATTGCCGGTATATTAGCGGTTGTAGTGCTTGTAGGCGCTGTTTTCGGTGTTAAAAAATGGTTGCCCGAAAAGCAAGACGATGACGTTGCTTCGCTTCCTACCGAAACGGTTTATACTTTAAATGCCGAAGCTGTTGAAGAGGTTATTATTACAAATTCTTCGGGCAATTTAAGAATATACAAAGAAGAATTGGCTACGTCTATTGAAAATAACGCGCAGACCGAAACCGTTTTAAGACTTGAGGGTTACGACAGCGACCTTATTGACGCCACTTCGCTGCAGCAAATTATAAACAGCGTTGCTTCAATGGATGCTTACGGTAAATACGAAGCAGAAGACCTTGCTTCTTACGGCCTTGATAACCCATTAGTTACGGTTAAAGTGGTTTGTGTAGATGATGAAATTACAATTAATTACGGCAAAGATACAAACGACGTTTCTCGTTGTTATGCTATGGTTTCGGGAATACCGGACAAAATTTTTGTTGTTGGTTCAAATACCAAGGCTGCGGTTGACGTAAGCGCCTTTGATTTAGCAATTTCAACAGGCATTGCTAAGGTTGAAAAAACCGATAAAAACGCAAAATATTTTGATGAAGAGGGAAAACTTACAAGTTTTGACAGCATTGTGCTTTCGGGCAAAAGATTCCCAGAAGCAATAACCTTTATGCCTAACACAAACGGCGATTTCAGTTCTTATGCATCCTTTATAACCACTACTCCGCAAAAGCGAATTGCCGCTAAGGCCGAAGAATTACGCGACCTTTTCGGTACCGTTACCTCGTCTTCCGCATGTGTTTCGTTTGATCAGTCGGCTGAATCGTTAAAGAAATTCGGTCTTGATGACCCCGATATTATTGTTACAATGAATATTGCGGGTGAAACTTACACTTATAATATTGCGGCGCAGGAAGGCACGACAAGTAACTTCTACGTTGCGGCAAGTAATGATAAACTTATAAGAACTGTTCCTATAACCTATTTGCCTTTTGCAAATTATAAGGAAAAAGACTTCTACACGCTGTTTATGGTTCTTGAAGCCTTTGGTGACGTAAACCGTTTTGAAATGGTTGGCGCGGTTAATGCTTCGTTTGATATTTCGTATGATGAAGATAACGAAGAATATATTATAAAGAACGGCGAAACAAAGGTGGATGCTGAAAAATTCCAGAGCGCTTATGCCGATTTCATAAGCACAACGGGTATTGACATTTCAGTGCTTCCCGCCGCAAGTGAAACAACGCTTACAATTAAACTTCACCATAAAGACGGCAGCGAAGCAACTTCGCTTTCCTTTAAGAAAGTAAGCGAAACAAGATACCAGTATTACGTTGGCGGCACACCAATGGGACAAATTACTTCTACCGCTTATAACGGTATTGTAAGAAGTTTTTCACAATTCCTTTAAACTTAATAAAGCAAAAATTACCGATAGTTTTTCTGCTATCGGTAATTTTTTTTAAAAACGTATAAAAATTTAAAATTTGTTATTTAATTTTGCTTTTGTTTGTGGTATAATGTTCTAAATAGTGAAAATGGGCGTAGTATATGCTTTGGTAAATAAAAGAAAGGGATGTGTTTTCGTGAAAAGCAGTATTAAAAAAATTACGGCTTTTATATTATTGGTGCTTTTGTGCTGCTCGCTTTGCGGATGCACAGTTTTTGATTCGGAAGTTTCCGACCTTTTGAAAGCGCCTAAGTTGACGGGCGAAATGCGGCCTATACAACAGGCGCTGGAAAATTCGCTTAAAGATAATTATACTCTTATTTTTCCAAATTACGGTGAGTACCGCTCGGCAATTACAATGCGCGATATTGATGCCGATAACGTAAACGAAGCCATTGTGTTTTACAGCACAACGGTTGAAAACACCGTTAACGTTCATATTGCTGTAGTAGACAATAACGGCGGCGAATGGTCTGTTACAGCAGAACAGAATCTTGTGGGCGCAGACGTTGAAAGGGTTGTGTTTGATGACCTTAACTCTGACGGCAGACTTGAAATTCTTGTTGGCTGGAATATTTACGGCAACGTTGATAAAAAACTTAAAATATATGAATATACGGGCGCTTCAATGATTACCGTGCTTGAAGAACCTTACAGTTGTTTTGTAACCTGCGATTTAAACGATGATTTTTCAAACGACGTTATGGTAATTTATCTTAACACTACAACAGCGCTTTCGCAGGCAAGTTATTTTTCAATGACTACCGATGCTATAGATGAAATAGGAAATTGTCATCTTGACGGAAGCGTAACGGCATATTACGATCCCATTGTAAGCAAAACCGCCGACGGTGCATTCTGTGTTTATATAGATGCCGCAAAAGGCGCAGGTCTTATAACCGAAATAATATATTTTGAAGACGGTGTTCTTAAAAACCCGTTTTATGATATTGAAAATCCAATAGATTCACCAACGTTGAGAACTTCGGTGGTTACCTGTAAAGATTTTGACGGTGATACTGTTGTGGAAGTGCCTATTATGCAACCGCTGCCTGTTGAAGAACAGTTTTCTATAAATCAGCAAGCATATCTTACTAAATGGTGTGTATACGGCAAGGACGAGTTTGTTGAAAAAATGTATGCCTTGGTTAACTATAATGACGGTTATTATATTAATCTTGATAAGAGTATGATTGATGACATTACGGTTACAAGGGTGCCCGAAAAACGTCAGCGCACCATTTATGCTTACGATTATGAAGAAAACAAGTTTTTAAATGAACTGTTCCACATAAGGGCGGTTACTCCTGCTTCGGTTGAAGCGGGTAACTATTCGGGCGAGGGATATATAAAACTTGCCGAAAATGAATCGCTTGTATATTTGCTTAAAATATCAGAATACGCGCCCGACTACGGTTTTACCGAAGGCAAAATTAAAGAAATGTTTGTTTGTATAGAGGAGAATGCATAATGAAACGTCTTTTACTTGTTGAAGATGAAGTTGCTATAAGAGAATTTGAAGCAATACACTTACAACGCGCGGGATACGTTACCGTTCAGGCTTCAAACGGCGAAGAGGCTTTAGATATATATGATATGCAAAACGGTAAATTTGATATTGCTTTGCTTGATATTTCTATGCCCGGTATGGACGGTTTTACCCTTTGCAAAGAATTAAGAAAAAGAAGCAGTACGCTTGGCATAATTATGCTGACCGCAAGAACGCAGGAAATGGATAAAATAAGCGGTCTTATGATTGGCGCCGATGACTATATTACAAAGCCTTTCAGCCCCACAGAACTGCTTGCACGTGTTGATTCGCTTTACCGCCGTGTAGAACTTCAGAATCAAAGCAGGTTAAAAGCGGCGGAAACTGTTATAGAGCGCAACGGTTTTGTGCTTGATTTAAGAAACAGAACCTTATTAAAAGAAGGTCAGAATATTAAACTTACACAAATTGAGTTTAAAATTATTGAACTTTTCTTTACAAATCCCGACGTAGCGTTTGACCGAAATGATATCCTTGATAAAATCTGGGGCGATGACTATTGCGGCGAAGAAAAAACGGTGGACGTTAATATACGCCGTTTACGCACAAAATTAGAACCCGACCCATCTCAGCCGCAGTATATACAAACCGTATGGGGCATGGGTTACAAGTGGAATACAAACGGAGATAAATAAATTTTTATAAAGTAACTTTGAAAGGAGTGTGCAAAATGGATTTTGAAATTAAATACAAAAGCATAACCTGGCGATGGCTTTCAAACGTATTTGCGCCTATTGCCGTTTGTATGACGGTTGTTGCTATTACCGCTTGTCTTTTTGTACGCTCTTATTATATTAACAGTGTTCGTAATGCCGCCGAGGAATACGCAAACGGTTTTATGTTACTTTCAAGTGTAGATGAAGCGTATTTCGTATCGGGCGCAAGAGATTATTGCGAACAGTTTAAGTATAAAGATAAAATTGAAGTAATGATTATTGACAAAAACGGTAACGTTGTAGTAAGCACAACCGGTTTTGACAGAAGTGACGTAAAAATGCCCGATTACAACAAAGCGCTTGTTTCGCCCGTAAAAAAGGCTATCTGGCTTGGAAAAAGTTCGGCGGGAGAACGTGTTCTTGCGGGAACCGAAATTCTTAAGGATTACGGTTCGGGTAGTAACGGCGCAGTAAGATACGTTGTTTCTATGACTTCGTGTTATTCCCGTATATGGACAATGGCAGGAATTATTGCTCTTGTAGCGCTTGGTATTATGGGATTTTCTGCGCTTTCGGGATTTTTCTTTATTAAATCTATTGCAAGGCCTGTGCGTGAAGTTTCTCAGGCGGCCAGAAAAATTGCTTTGGGCGATTACCGTGATGAACTTAAAACCGACCGTGTAGATGAAATAGGCGAACTTTGTGATTCCATTAACTATATGGAAGCGGAACTTAAAAACGCCGAACAACTAAAAAATGATTTTATATCTTCGGTTTCTCATGAGTTAAGAACTCCGCTTACCGCCATTCGCGGTTGGGCAGAAACGGCAAAAATGTCGCTGGGTTATGATGAAGAACTTGTAAGCCGCGGAATAGACGTTGTTATAAGCGAGGCTGACCGTCTAAGCGGTCTTGTTGAAGATATGCTTGATTTTTCGCGTATGCAAAGCGGCAGATTCAGTTATGAACTGCGGCCTATAAATATTGGTGTAATACTTAAAGAGGCTGCCGATATGTATACCGAACTTGCCCAGAAAAAAGAAATTGAATTAAGCGTTACTCTGCCCAAAGCAGATGCCGTTGTTAACGGTGACTCGGACAGATTAAAGCAAGTGTTTATAAATATTATAGATAACGCGGTTAAGTACACCAACGAAAAAGGACAGGTGCTTATTGAGCAAACAACCGAAGATGCCTGTGTAAAAATAACCGTTAAAGATACAGGTGTTGGCGTTCCCGCGCAGGATATTGACCGTGTTAAAGAAAAGTTTTACAAGGCAAATAAAGAGGTACGCGGAAGCGGTATAGGTCTGGCTGTTGCTGATGAAATTGTAAAACAGCACGGAGGCCTTTTATTCCTTGAAAGTACTGAAGGAATAGGCACTACCGTAACTATTGTTTTGCCTGTTTACGAAGTGAAAGAAGAACCTATTGAAAAAGTAATAACTCCTTTAGGAGAAGAACTTATTAGCGAACAGGAGTAACAAAATGAGCAAAAAACAGTGTAAATATACTTCAATTGGCGGTCAAGCGCTGATTGAGGGTATTATGATGAAATCAAGCGAAAAAAGCGCTTTGGCGGTAAGAACACCCGACGGCAGTATTGATATTACTTATATGGACAATAAACCGCTTAATCAGAAAAACGCTTTCTTTAAACTTCCGCTTGTAAGAGGTGTTGTAGGGTTTATAGATTCTATGACAACTGGCTATAAGGCTATGATGATTTCGGCAGATAAATCGGGCTTTGCCGATGAAGTAGATGAAGAAACAGGCGAAACTCAGAAATTATCGGGCAAGGCCTGGACTGCAATAATGGCGGTGGCTTCTGTATTGGCTGTTGTATTGAGCGTTGCGTTGTTTATGTATTTACCGCGACTTGCCGTGCAGGGCCTTGAATGGCTTACAAAGACACATTTTTCGGCTATTGCGCGTTCTTCTATTGAACAGGCACTAAAACTGTGTGTTTTTTTGGTTTATATAATTGCAGTTTCTTATATGAAGGATATCCGCCGCGTTTTTTCTTACCACGGCGCAGAACATAAAACTATTTTCTGCTACGAAGCAAAACTTCCGCTTACTGTTGAAAACGTGAGAAAACAAAAGCGTTTTCATCCCCGTTGCGGTACTTCGTTTATGATTCTTATGATACTTATAAGCGTTGTTGTTTCTACCTTCGTCCAGATACTTTTTAAGGGCGTTTACGAAAATCCTGTTGTGTGGACTGTTGTTAAACTGTTTATGATTCCGCTTATTTGCGGACTTGGTTACGAAGTGTTAAAAATTTGTGGAAAATACGATAACATAGTAACAAGAATTATTTCGGCGCCCGGTGTGTGGGTACAGCGTATTACCACAAAAGAACCCGATGATTCTATGATAGAAGTTGCTATTGCGGCTATGAACGAAGTAATTCCCGAAAATCTTATTAAAAAAGAAGAAAGCACCGAAGAAGTACAGGCAGAAGAAAATGACAATATTTGAATGTTACAACCAAACCAAGCAAATGCTTAAAGATGCGGGCATTGAAAATGCCGTGTTTGAAGCAAAGCAGATATTATACTATATTACAAAATACACAAGCGCACAGATATTAGAACGCTATAACGAACAACTTGATGACGTGAAGCGTTCGCTTTGGGTGGTTACCACCAAACAGCGTTGCACAGGTTATCCGCTTCAGTATATTATAGGTGAATGGGATTTTTACGGGCTTCGCTTTTTTGTGGGCGAGGGATGCCTTGTTCCGCGCAGCGACACCGAAACTCTTGTTGCAAAAGCGCTTGACTTTTTAAAAGAGAAGAAAGATGCCGACGTTCTTGACCTTTGCGCGGGAAGCGGTTGTATTGGTATAACAATTGCCAACAAAATGAAACAGGCAAAGGTAACGCTTGTTGAAAAATACGATATTCCTTTTAACTATATGCAGAAAAACGCGCAACGAAATGCAAGTGAAAACACAGAACTTGTGTGCGACGATATTTTCTGTTATGAACCAAACAAAAAATTCGATATTATTTTAAGTAATCCGCCATATATAAGCGCAAGTGAAATGTCACTTATTAACCGCGAGGCAGAACACGAACCCGAAACTGCACTTTACGGCGGCGAAGACGGACTTGACTATTACCGCGTTATACTAAGCCGATATAAAGAGTACCTGAAAGAGGGCGGTATGCTTGCCGTTGAAGTTGGCTTTACTCAGGCAGCGGTGGTAAGTGAACTGTTTAAACAGGCAGGATTTAAAAACATTGGTACCGAAAAAGACTTTTCTGATATACAAAGGGTTGTTTTTGGGACAGTGTAAAGTATAAAATAAGAATGAGGATTAAACCCGAATTTTTATATAAAGGAGAAAACAAAATGGCAGACGATAGATTAAAAGCGCTTGAAACCGCAATGGCGAATATTGAAAAGCAGTTCGGTAAAGGCGCAATTATGCGACTTGGCGAAAATATTGATATGAAGGTAGACCACGTTTCTACGGGTTCGGTAGGCCTTGACTTGGCGCTTGGTATAGGCGGCGTTCCAAAGGGAAGAATTGTAGAAATTTACGGCCCTGAATCTTCGGGTAAAACAACACTTGCTTTGCATATTGCGGCTTCTTCTCAGAAGTCGGGCGGTACAGCGGCATTTATTGACGTTGAACACGCTCTTGATCCGAAATATGCCAGTGCTTTAGGTGTTGATATTGATTCCTTGCTTGTTTCTCAGCCCGATACAGGCGAACAGGCACTTGAAATTACCGAAGCGCTTGTGCGTTCGGGCGCTGTGGACGTTATTGTTATTGACTCGGTTGCCGCTCTTGTTCCTAAGGCAGAAATTGAAGGCGATATGGGTGATAACCACGTTGGTTTACACGCAAGACTTATGTCGCAGTCGCTTCGTAAATTAACGGGTGCTCTTGCTAAATCAAACTGTACCGCAATATTTATAAACCAGTTACGCGATAAAATAGGTGTTATTTACGGAAGCAGTGAAACCACCACAGGCGGCAGAGCGCTTAAATTCTATGCATCGGTTCGTATTGACGTAAGAAGAACTGAAGCAATTAAGGTTGGCGGTGAGATTATTGGTAACCGCACACGCGCTAAGATTGTTAAAAATAAAATTGCGCCTCCGTTTAAGGAAGCCGAATTCGACATCCTTTACGGAAAAGGTATTTCTAAACAGGGCGAAATTGTTGATATAGGTGTTAAAACGGGCGTTCTTACACGTTCAGGCGCTTGGTTCTATTACGGTGAAACAAGAATAGGACAGGGCAGAGACAACGTAAGACAGTTACTTTGCGATAACCCTGCATTGGCAGACGAATTAGAAGCAAAAATAACCGAAGCGGTTGAAAAACAAAACCGTGCCGATGGCGAAAAAGAGGCAGAGGTTGCAACTGCACCTGCCGCTGAACAGCAGGGTGAAGAAACTGTTAAAAGAGCGCGTAAAAAGGTTAATATTGATATTGCCGTTGATGAATAATGAAAATAACCGAAATTCTTAAACGGCGCGGACATATAAGAGAAGTGCGTTTTGATGACGGCACATATATTTTGCTTGATAAAAGGTTGTTTGAAGAAGCCGCTTTAAAAGAAGGCGACGAGATAAGCGAAGAAAAAGCCGACTTTTTAGAGGATACGTCAGATGAGTTAAGGTGCAAAAACCGCGCCATGTACTATCTTTCGGGTGCTGATTATTCGGTATCTGCCTTAAAGAAAAAACTGTTTACGGCAGGTTTTTGCGAACCTTACGTAAGCAAAACGGTTGCGCGTCTTTCAGAACTTAAACTTCTTGATGATACGCGTTACTGTAAGCGCTTTGTTGAATATTCAAGAGAACAGAATTTATCGGAGCGCGAAATAAAGGAAAAAGCCAAATTAAAAGGCATTCCTTATGATATAATTAAAGAGGTTTTAGAAGAAAACGAACAGGACGAAGTGCAAAGAATTGTAAATTTGCTTTGCAAAAAATATCTGAACAAACTTGAAGATGAAGCCGATGCCGAAAAAGTTATTGCTTCACTTGCCAGAAAAGGTTTTAAGTTTTCAGATATACGTTCTGCACTAAGGCTTATTGAATTTGGAGAAACAGAATGAGTTACAAGGTTGCAATGGTATCGCTTGGATGTCCTAAAAATCAGGTTGATGCAGAGGCTATGCTTTATTCGCTTAGCGTTAACGGATTTATTATAGGCGCAGAAGAAGCCGATGCCGATGCTATTATAATTAATACCTGCGGTTTTATTGAAGATGCTAAAAACGAAGCGATTGAAAATATTTTAGATGCCGCAAAACTAAAAACAGAAGGCTCTTGCAGGGCGCTTGTTGTTACGGGTTGTCTTGCCGAACGCTACCGTGATGATATTACAAAGGAAATTCCTGAAGTTGATGCCGTTGTTGGTATTGGCTGCAATAAAGATATTGCCGATATTGTTAAAGCTGCAATTGAGGGAAATAAGGCTAATTTCTACGGCGCAAAGGAAGATCTTGATTTAAATGCCAAACGAATTTTAGGCGGATATCCTTTTTCGGCATATATAAAAATATCCGACGGCTGTAATAATTGCTGTACTTACTGCGCTATTCCTGAAATTCGCGGTAAAATGCGAAGCCGTAAAATTGAGGATATTGTTGAAGAAGCAAAAACTCTTGCCGAGAACGGCGTTAAAGAACTTGTTGTTGTGGCACAGGATACAACTGCTTACGGAACCGATATTTACGGCGAGGCAAAACTTGATGAGTTGCTTTTAAAACTTTGTGAAATTGAAGGTATTCATTGGATACGCACCCTTTATACTTACCCTGAACATCTTACCGATAAAATAATTAAAACGGTTAAGGAAAACGAAAAGTTGGTTAAGTATTTTGATATACCGCTTCAGCATATTAACGGCGATATATTAAGGCGTATGAACCGCAAAGGAAATAAGCATTCAATTAAGGCGCTTATTGAAAAACTGCGCAATGAAATTGAAGACGTTACTATTAGAACTACCTTTATTACGGGATTTCCGGGTGAAACAGAGGAACAGTTTGCCGAACTTCACGAGTTTATTAAAGAAACACGTTTTGAAAGACTTGGCTGTTTTGCTTATTCGCCCGAAGAAGATACCCCTGCCGCAGGCTTTGATAATCAGATAGATGAACAAACAAAGCAGGATCGCGCAGAACTTATTATGGGCGACCAAATGGAAATTTCGGCTAAAAAGAACGAAGAAAAAATAGGCAAAACCTTTGAAGTTCTGGTTGAAGGTTATGACAGTTATATAAAATGTTATTTTGGACGCACCGCCGCCGATGCCCCTGAAGTTGACGGAAAGATTTTCTTTTTTGCAACAAGGCAACTTAATTTCGGCGAGTTTGTGAACGTTATTGTTAATGACTGTATTGAATATGATTTGTTGGGGGAAATGATTGATGAATCTGCCGAATAAATTAACCGTTGCTAGAATGATAGCAACACCCGTTTTTATGTTTTTTATGATGTGGGAGTTTAAGTATAACTATTTAGTTGCGCTTATTATTTTTATTATTGCTTCACTTACCGACTGGTTAGACGGTAAAATTGCAAGAAAATATAATCTTGTTACCGATTTTGGTAAGTTTTTGGACCCTATTGCCGATAAAATGCTTACTACTTCGGCGTTTTTAGGATTTATAGCAAAAGGTGTTGGCACAGGCATTACCTGGATTGTATTTATTGTACTTTTCAGAGAATTCTTAATTGCTTCTTTACGATTAGTTGCCGCATCAAGCCCAGTTAAAAAGGTTGTTGCCGCAAATATTTGGGGTAAACTTAAAACGGTTAGCCAAATGGTGGCAATTATTGTTGCATTGGCAGTTTGTCAGGTTAAGGTGCTTTTTGCCGAAATGTCGGCGCTTAATTACACACTTGATATTATAGTTGACGTACTTTTATGGTTAAGCGCAATACTTTGTGTTATTTCGGGCATTATTTACGTTTACGATAACAAAGAGTTTGTAAATACAGCGAAATAAATAAAAACTTATTCCCAACCAAACAAAAATTTGGTTGGGAATTTTTAAAAAAATACTTACATAAAAATTTTTAAAATGTTAAAATATAATCAGTAATCGAAAGAGGCATGATTATATGTTTAACCAAGGTGATTTAGTAACTTATTCAACAAGCGGAGTGTGTAAGGCAGGCAAAAGTGTAACGCAAAATATTGGAGGTAAGCAAAGGGAATATTACTGTCTTTATCCTTTTGATAAACCGTCTAACCGTATTTTGGTGCCTGTAGATAACGCTAAACTTAAAGAGAAAATAAGAAGTGTTCCTAGTTCTTCACAGTTGCAGGAATTGTTTGACAATGCCGAAAAATTCTGCTTTGACTGGCAGGAAAACGACGTTAAAAGAAATGAAGAATTTTTATCTGTTATTGAATTGGGTGACACAGTAAAACTTTTTGGTGTTATTGGTTGCCTTGTGAAGAAAAAAGCAGAACTAACAAGTTCTTCACGCCATTTAAAAACCGCCGATAACAGCGCCTTAAAAGTGGCAGAACGTATGTTTTGCTCTTGTGTTTCTGCCGTGTTTGAAATAAGTTTTGAAGAGGCTGTTGAAAAAACCGAAAAGGTATTTTTTTAAAAACTTGACAAAACATATATATGTGAATATAATATAGAAAAGAATATTGATGCAATGGTCAGAATTAAGTAGTTGCTGTGTTCGCCGAAAGGGAGCAAACCTCGCCGACTGAAAGGGTTTGCAGGAAAGAAACCGTAATGAATTGCCTCTGACGGCACCTATGGGGAAACGGTAGTATCTGTAGGCGTGAGTGTCGCGTTAAGACAAATTAAGTTATAAAACGAAGTGGAACCGCGTAAATTACGCCTTCGGTACTAAATGGTACTGAAGGCGTTTATTTTTTTGTGATAGGAGATTATGTGTTGTTTAAACGAATAAGAGAAGATATTGCCGCTGTTAAAGACCGTGACCCTGCTGCAAAAAGCAGTTTGGAAATTTTCTTTTTGTACCCCGGTGTACGCGCTATAAGAATGCACAGAATGGCTCATTATTTTTACAAAAAAGGGCAGTTCTTTATTGCGCGTTGGATATCTCAGCGTTGCGCAAGAAAAACGGGTATTGAAATTCATCCGGGTGCGACAATTGGCAGACGCCTTGTTATAGACCACGGAACAGGAATTGTTATTGGTGAAACGGCTGAAATAGGAGATGACGTACTTATTTATCAGGGCGTTACCTTAGGCGGTACGGGTAAGGATACCGGAAAAAGACATCCTACCATTGGTAATAACGTAATGATAAGCGCGGGCGCAAAAGTGTTAGGTCCTTTTAAGGTGGGCGATAATTCGCGAATTGCCGCAGGCGCGGTGGTATTAAAAGAAGTTCCGCCCGATTGTACTGTTGTTGGAGTTCCTGCAAAAATAGTTAAGCGGGCAGGAGAAAAGGTTGTTCCGCTTGATCAGGTTAATATACCCGACCCGATTGCTCAGGAAATAAGCCGACTTGAAGAAAGAATAAAAGAACTTGAAGGAAAGGATAAAGAATAATGAAAATATTTAATACTCTTACAAGACAAAAGGAAGAATTTGTACCTATTGAAGAAGGCAAGGCAAAAATTTACGCCTGCGGACCTACCGTTTACAACTATATTCACATTGGTAACGCAAGACCTCTTTGTGTCTTCGACGTTTTACGCCGTTACCTTGAATGGCGCGGTATGGAGGTTAATTTTGTACAGAACTTTACCGATATTGACGATAAACTTATAAAGAAGGCTAACGAAGAAAATATTACTGTTCCCGAAGTTGCCGACCGCTTTATTAAAGAGTTCTGGGTAGATGCAAAAGGTCTTAATATAAGAGAGGCTACCGTTCATCCTAAGGCTACCGAAAATATTGCCGAAATACAGGGTATTATTGCTACTCTTATTGATAAAGGTTTTGCCTATGAATCGGGCGGTGACGTTTATTACCGCGCTAAAAAGTTTAAAGAATACGGCAAACTTTCACATCAGCCTCTTGAAGATTTAGAATCGGGCGCAAGAATTGCCGTTGGCGAAATTAAGGAAGACCCGATGGATTTCTGCCTTTGGAAAGGCGCAAAGCCGGGCGAACCGTTCTGGGCTTCTCCGTGGGGCGACGGCAGACCCGGTTGGCATATTGAATGTTCGGCTATGTCTTGCAAACATTTAGGCAAAACCATTGATATTCACTGCGGCGGTCAGGACCTTATATTCCCACACCACGAAAATGAAATTGCGCAAAGCGAAGCGGCTAACGGTTGTGAATTTGCGCATTATTGGATGCACAACGGTTTTATTAACGTTGATAACCGCAAAATGAGTAAATCTTTAGGTAACTTCTTTACTGTGCGCGACGTTGCAGAAAAATTCGGCTACGAGCCTATAAGATACCTTATGATTTCTTCGCAGTACAGAAGTCCCATTAACTATTCCGTTGATATTATTGAACAGGGCGTAAGCGCACTTGAACGCCTTTACACCTGCAGAGACAGAATTGATTTTACTCTTAATCATGCTATTGACGGCGGCGAAGCGCCTGAATTTACAGTAAAACACCGCGAAGAGTTTATTGCTGCTATGGAAGATGACCTTAATACTGCCGATGCTCTTGCAAGTGTATTTTCTCTTGCAAAGGATATTAATCTGGCTATTGACGGCGGTGCTAAAAAGGCATCTTTAGAAGAAATGGCAAAGGTCTTTGATGAACTCACAGGTGTATTAGGTATTCTTTACAACCGCAAAGAAGAAACCCTTGACAGTAAGGTTGAAGAACTTATTGAAAAGCGTACAGCGGCAAGAAAAGAAAAGAATTTTGCGCTTGCCGATGCTATTCGCGATGAACTTAAAGAAATGGGAATTGTGCTTGAGGATACTCCTCAGGGCGTTAAGTGGCACAAAGCGTAATGGAAATAAAACGAGAACCGCTTGACGGCAAGGATTTTTTAATAAACGTGTCAGCGCATCACAGTTTTGGTACCGATGCCGTTTTGCTTGAGCATTTTGCGCAGCCAAAAGCAAATGATATTGCCATAGATTTAGGCACAGGTTGCGGAATAATTGGCTTTTTAATGCTAAGGGATAACAAAACAAAAGTTGTTTACGGTGTTGACATAAGCGCTGAGGCTATAGACCTTTGCAAAAAAACGGTGGCGGAATTAAATCTACAGAAAAACTTTATTCCCATTTTAAGCGATTTAAAAGACTTAAAAGGCAAGGTGCCTTTTGGCAACGCTACGCTTATAACCTGTAATCCTCCTTATAAGGCAGAGGGCGCGGGTATTAAAAATCCCGACACCACCGATGCTGTTGCACGTCACGAAGTGGCATGTAGTCTTGCCGATATTGTTGGTGTTGCTTCAAAACTTTTAAATACTTCGGGCAGACTTTGTATGTGTTTGCGCCCAGAAAGACTTGCAGAACTTTTGTGCTTAATGAGTGAAAACGGTGTTGAACCTAAAAAACTTCGTTTTGTTGCGCAAAAACAGGGCAAAGAACCTTGGCTGTTTCTTGTTGAGGGCAAAAAAGGGGCTAAAAAAGGGTTAAGAGTTGCGCCTACCCTTTACGTTGAGGCTGATAACGGGTTCAGCGAAGAAATGCTTGATATATACGGCGCTTACAAAGAAAACTATTTATAACCGCAGAAATTTTCTGCGGTTTCTTTGTTTTTGTGCTTAACTTTTTGGAAAAAGAAGGCAAGTTTTTGTAGTTTTGGGTTGGCAAACACCGTAATATAGCATTAGTTTCAAGAAAAATAGCATAAATTTAAAGTTTTTTTGTGTTTTGTTCGTATATAATAGAATAAATTATCAGACTCTATTTTTAAAATTTGGGAGGATTTGTTTTTATGAAAGGAAACAGAGCATATTTGTTTAAAATGCTTGGTATTGTTTGTGTGCTTGTGTTACTTATAAGCACCCTTTACGTGCCTATGAGCGCAAGTGCCGCTGCTTTTCCCGTTACTGCCGATACCGCAGTTACCTTTTCTTTTGAAGAAGATGAGGGTACTATGAACGGTATGGGCGAAGACGGTGTTGGTCTTTCAAGTTGGGGTATGAGAATGTATACCAACGGTGACGGTGTAACCGGTATTGGACACAAGCATACCAACTATAATGCAGGTTGGGCTGATCCGGGTGGATTCAGACTTAATAATAAAGACGGTATTTATTACCTTGATACTAATTCTACCTACGTTGTATCTTTCAGACTGCAGGTTAAAAGCGGTCCTATAAAGAAGGGTAGTTTTCAAGCTGATGCAAACAGTACCTTGCAGATTGGTTACGGTTTTAAAAACGGAACCGATAATAACCCCGCAAAGGCTATGGGTACTGTTGTAAGTGATATTTATACATCGGCTGCCGTAAGCGAAGCAGAAAAAGATAAGTCTTCCTTTGACCTTACAACTGCTGCAGGCGTTAATACATATAAAGCAGGGGATACCTGGTATGACCTTACTTACGTATTCACCACGCCAGCTTCTTTTAAAAGTGATTATTGCCGCGCTTTAGGTTTTGTGGCATCTTCTTTCCACGGTACAGAGTTTATTATTGATGACGTTACCGTTACAAAATTAGGGGAAGATAAGGGCGCTGTTGTAGCGGTTGACGCATATTATAATACTGTTACTGCAAAAACAGGCGTTGTGGGCGAAACCGTTACTTTAGATACACTTACCACCGAAAATGAAGAACACGCTTTTTTGGGTTGGTACAAAAACGAAGACCGTACCGAAACGGCAGAAGGTTTAACCTTTACTGCGCAAACACAGACTGTATATTCGGCTTGGAAGGCGCCAGTTACTGTTACCTTTGTTGACACATACAATAATAAGGAATATACAAGTACCGGTCTTGCGGGAGAAAGAATTGAATACCCCGAAGAGCCTGTTGATGAACAAAACGAACCCGATACTACCTGGTTTATGGGTTGGTATACAACGGATGCTTACACCGAAGAGTTTACAGACACAGAGTTTGCTTATAAGGACAAAACTGTTTATTCAAAATGGTTAAGCGAAATTCCCGCACAGGCTCAGGACTTTGAAAACTACACAAGAGATAACCGCACAGTAACTACTATTACTCATCAGGGACAGCAGTTAAAGAAATACACCAACCGTATGCATTTCAGCTATGCTATGAACAAGGTTGATGACCCGACAGGAAACGGAAAAGGCAAGGTTATTGATTTTACCTGGGATAAGAATATGGTAACTGACCCCGAAAACCCTGCTTCCTATGATGCGGCAAAACGCTATGCTTCTTTGGATAACATTCTTCATTTAGAGGGTATTAATATTGAAAAGGATACAAGATATACCGTAACCTTTGAATATTTCCTTGAGGCTCTTGGCGAGGAAACTGAGCTTAGCTTTATACTTGTAAACGCTAATAAAAACGATATATATACAAACCATATAAGTTATGCTGATACTGATGGCGCTAAGCATACCTTTACGGCTGATGATATAGGCGAGTGGCATACGGTTACCTTTGAAATTATAGGAAAATACATTAACCAAGCAAACAACGGTATGTTCTTAGTGCTTGGAATGAGCCAAAATGACGACGTAAAACTTTATATCGACAACGTTGTGTTTGATGCGGCGCAGCCATATCAGTCTTTTGCTTCTTATGATTTGAATAACGGCAAACCTGCGGTTGTTTATGAAGGCAAACGCGGTGAAGCACTTCCCGATTTTGTTCCTGAAAACGGCGGACTTAAATTCCTTGGCTGGTATGCCGATAAAGAACTTACAATTCCTTTTACACAGACACATTACTCTTATAAAATAGCTACTGCTTATGCTAAATGGGCAGGCTCGGTTATTGAATTTAATAATTATTCATATGCTTCAAACCGTTATATGTTTAACGACCTTAGTATGTCTATAGATAAAACCGACGGTTATGAAGATAAATTCTCGGTTAACTGGCATTACGACGGTGATAAGTGGAGTCCTTACCAGAAGAATTACGTTTGCGCACGTGACAGCGTTGTAGATGATATGGTAGGTCTGTTAAGACTTGAAAACAACAAAACTTATGAACTTAGTTACTACGTAAGAGTTAATTCTGCCAATAGTGATTTCTCTATCCGCGTTGGTTCGGGCGCAGGCGGAAGTATATGGGACGGCGGTTCGGTTATTTATCCTACAACCGTTACTAATATCAGCGCAGATGAAGCCGGCAAGGGCTGGATAAAGAAAAGTGTTATATTTACAACCGATTTCGGTACAACCGCAAAACAAGAATCTGCTGACTTTATATATATGTTCTTCTATTCTGTTAAGAAGAATATGGATACCGATATAAACGTTAGTTTTGACCGTGTTACTATTACCGAAGTTACTGAAAACCGTATAATATTCAACGGTAATGCCGACGGTGTTGACACTGCTTACCAAACAGGCGCCGTTGGTGATGATATTGTATTCCCAACACTTAAAAACGGAAGCGCACAGTTCCTTGGCTGGTATGCCGACGCTGAATGTGAAATACCCTTTACTGCTACAAAAATTGCAGAGGGTACCACAAACGTTTATGCAAAGTGGAGCGCTGTTCCCGAAACCTTTGAAAATTATAAATACGTTTCGGGCAGTCATTACGTATTCGGTAAGAATATGAAGTTGTACAACGAAAAGGGTACAGGCGTTGACGGGGACAATTACACCTTGCGTTTTGACTTCGACGGTACAAGGATATGGCAAACCGATAAAAACGGTAAGGTTACAACCTGGAATGAGCGCGGCGCGGGCGCAGTAGATAATATTGCAAGACTTGGCGCATTACAGAACAATTCCATTTACAAAATTACTTATTATTACAGAGCAAATGAAGGCACAAACGTTGATGCAAACATTTTGTTCCTTACCTGTAATAATTCTAATATATGGGGAAGCGGCAGAGTTGCTTATTCAGCTACTGAGCAGGTAGTTACCCTTAAAACTACCGAATGGACGAAAGCGGAAGCTGTTATTTATACCGATTTTGCAGATCCGTCTTATAATATGCTTTACATAGGTTTTGGCGCTACCGCTAAGGTAAGCGGCAATATGAGAATTATTGTTGACGTTGATAACGTGCTTATTGAAAAAATAGAAAAGCCTTACGTTTACTTTGACGGGCAGACCGATACGGGTTATGTGGAGTACTGTAAAGGTGTAGCGGGCGGAGAAATAAAACTTCCTGCTAATCCAACAAAGTTTGGTTATGAATTTAACGGTTGGTATTTAGATAAGGAATGTACTGTTCCGTTTACTCAGACTGTATTTGGTGAGAATGACAAGATAGTTGTTTATGCAGGATACGTAAGAAGTAATAGCGCTACCTTCGGTTTTGAAAACTATAAACTTACAAGCCCTGAAGGTTGGCACGTATTTAAAGACGGCGCGTTGGTTACCAAGGGCACTGCCCATACAGGCGACTATGCAATAAGATTTGACCGTGATGAAGTAAATTCTAACGGTTACCGTAACGGTTATTTACAACTTGGCAATAACAAAACTGCTTATGACCTTGATACTTCGAAGAAATACGTTGTTACCTTTAAGTACTACGTTGAAAAGAACGGTATTAAAGATGCATCGGTATCCTTCACATCGGGTCACAGAACAAGTGTATGGCATAACCCTGTAGGTCTTACTGACACTTTTAAAATCAGTTCGTTAGAAAAAACAGGCGTATGGAAAAACGGTGCATTAATAGTTGATGCAACCAAGTGTAAAGAAGACTGTAATTATATTTTTGTATGGTTTGGCGGCGGTAATGACGGTATTTATTACATTGATGACATTACGCTTTCTGTATTGCCTGACGGTCATACAGGTTATGTTGTTTCTAACGGCGGATGTGACAGTGTTCCGTTATACGTTACGGGCGCTATGGGATCTAACTTCTTTAATAAACTTCCCAAAAATCCCGTTCTTGCAAATCATTTATTTAAGGGTTATACACTTGTGGATTCAAGCGGTAACGAAGAAGAACTTACCCATGAAAATGCAGTGTTCGGCGAAAAGGTCTTCCGCGTAAGAGCAGATTTTGTAAGAATTAATACTGTTCAGAACTTTGATGAAGAATCTTTTGGTAAGTTGGTAAACTATTACGCTGCTTACAGCGCGCTTGACTACGACTGGGAGTATTATGACAGCGAAAAAGAAGGCAATTCTAAAGATAACGTTACTTCGGGCAGATATTCGCTTAGAAGAAAAGGCAATACAATGTTCTTTGAGGCTGCGCAGATACTTACTCAGGACAAATTGCTTTCGGTTGGCGAACGTTATACAATAACCATGAAAGTAAAATTAGGTAAGCACTTGCAGACCGATGGCGCAATTAAGTTTGCTTCATCTAAATCACCTTATTACCCGTGGTCTACTACAGGTGAGAGATATCCGATAGTTGCAATTGCCGACCTTGTTGACGGCGCTTGGCATGAAGTAAGCTACACGTTTAACGCAGTAGAGGCCTTAATAAGCATTAACACCCCCGGTTACTGTGAGATATTTATTGATGACGTGACTATAACAAGAGTTGATGAAAGCGTACCGCTTTCTACTCCCGTTAAATTTACAGAATACGTTCCTGCTGAACGCGATGAGTTTGGTAATCTTTTAGAAACTGATCTTTCGGATATTGACGTTTCTACAATTGTTGACCCTTCTTTAAGAGTAATTGAAGATACAAATTATGTGCTTTATATAATAATAGGCGCGGGCGCGGTTGTTTTGATTGCCGCCGCAGTAGTTGTGGTCTTTTTATTAAAAAAGCGCAAGGCAAAAAAAGTTTAAGAGAAAGGACGGTAAATTAAAATGAAAATAAGAAATATTATTTGTATTGTTTTATGCCTTTTAATGACTTTATCCGTTCTTTCTGCCTGCTCTTCCAAGGTAAGCACTGTGCCTAACGGTGTAGATGCTGACGGACGCTTTATTTACACCATTATTCGCGGCGAAAATTCAGAAAAAGGCGCTGAAGATGCCGCAAAAGCACTTCGTACTGCCTTCAAGGAAAACTTCGGCGCAAAGGCTTCTATTGCTAAGGACAACGTAGTAGAAAACGTTGAGGGAAGTTGTGAAGTTCTTATAGGCAATACGAACAGAACTGAGTCTGCTCAGGCTTTGGAGGCTCTGTTGGCTAACCGTACAAATACGGCTTATGACTTTATTATTAAGGTTATTAACAATAAAATTTGTATTATGGCAACAAGCGATGATATGCTTCCTGTTGCGACCAAATGGTTTGTTAACAACTTCTGCCAGAGTAGTGATTCCTGGGCGATGCTCAGAAGTGATTACGAGTTTATTTATGCCAAGGAATATGATTCGGTTTATAATACCGTTGCAGGTACCGATATTGGTTTATTTACTGTAGTTAAACCTAAGGAATATTCCTACCTTATAGGTATGCAGGTTGAAGACTTTATAAAGTACTATAATAGTATGGGATTTGAAATACCTTATGTGGATGATTTAGACCAAGAAGTGCCTTATGAAATTCTTGTTGGCGAAACTTCCCGTGAGGAAAGTAAGGCAGTTACCGTTGAGGGTGATAACTACGTTATTAAGGTTGTTGGCACTAAACTTGTAATTAAGGGCGGTAACGAACTTTCTACCTACCGTGCTGCCAAGCATTTTGTGGATTTGGTAAAGGCAACTAAAACCGACGGCTTCTTTAACTGGACCGACGGCTACGTTATTAACGGTAAGTATGATAAAGAAGAAAAAGATATTTACACTTTAAATTTTGTTGATGAATTTGACAGTAACACCGTAAATCTTGATATCTGGAGTGATTATTCGGGCTCTGCTTCACGTACTACAGCTTCTTGCTTAGGCGGTAAGAGTTATAAGGTTGACCCAAAGAACGAATCGGCTGCATTTACAAAGGATACAGGTAAGGCTATTCCGCAGAAACTTGTTTATCAGGCAGACGGCAATTTAGTAATGGGTTCTATGAGGGTTAATGAAAAAGACTTTTTAGGCTCTTATGCTACTACCTGGGCTACAATGAATTACAGATACGGCTTCTGGGAGGTTCGTTCTAAGTTCGGACCTGTAACCGCTGACCTTTCTTATTGGATGGTTAATACGGGTAGTGAATATCTTGAATCTCGTTACGGTGATATGGGCGCTAGTTGCTTTACTGAAATTGACCTTGTTGAAAACTACGGCAGAGTGAATTCATTTGGCTCTAACGTTCACCGTTGGTGGACCGATTATACTGCGGATTTGCAATCTACGTTAAGCGGTCATGACGGTATTGGCGGTGACTCGAGATACAAGACACCCGGTAATGACCAGCATTATGAATATGATACTGAGCGTTACGGCGATGACCTTAGCACAAGCTTTAACACCTATTCGTTCTATTGGGACGATAAGTGCTACAAGTTCGCCTTTAACGGTAAAATGTTCCTTGATTATCAGTTCAAGGATAATGAATCGGTTTCGGTTCACGTGCTTCCAATGATTACTATTCTTAGTTTCCATATGGGTATGCCCGGCTATGGTATTGGCTGGAAAGAGGGCGGAAGTCCTGAGTATTGTGAAACCTTTATAGATTCGGTTAAGGTTTATCAGACCACAGCCGTAAACAGTCAGATGATGATTGGTGACGGTCAGTGGGTTGAAAATCCAAGCTATGAAAACACTATTATAATGTATCCCGAAAACGAACTTAAAGGTACGTTCTAAACACAACAAAAATTTCCGTTTGCATTATGCAAACGTAAATTTTTTGATTTTGTGCCAAAATTACGAAAAATGGTATAATTTTGTCACGTTTTTTACAAAAACTGTGTTGTTTTTTACATTTACCTTTTTTGTGTTTTATGTTATAAATATAATAGATTAATGCTCTTTATTTGCGTAAAAACTATAAAAAAGGAGAAAAATTAAATGTTTTTTAACAAAATTAAAGGCTACACAGTAAAAATGCTTGGTGTTTTGTGCGTTGTTGCGCTTCTTGTTTCGGCAATTTACGTGCCGTTAAGCTTTAGCGCAAGCGCTGCGGCAATTCCCGTTGCCGACGACGAAACTGTGCTTTTTACTTTCAGCGATGAAGAGGGAAGTGTAAAAAACACAGGCGACCCTAACAACCTTACTCGCGGTGACGATGGTATTGGTTGTGTCGGTTGGGGACCAGGTATTTATACAGGCACTACCTTTCCGCAAAGATACAACACCTTAAGTGTTAAACACACCAATGCAGTTAACTGGGCAGACTCGGGCGGATACCGCCTTAACAATAACGACGGTGTGTAT
This sequence comes from Acutalibacteraceae bacterium, assembly GCA_045605385.1. Lineage (GTDB taxonomy): Bacteria > Bacillota > Clostridia > Oscillospirales > Acutalibacteraceae > SIG607. The sequence continues at coordinate 65,408 of JAZUPW010000020.1, read as the reverse complement.
TATCTTGAGGCTTCCAGCGTTTACGTTGTTACCTTTGATTTTAAAATGGTTTCGGTTCCGCTTAATACCGCAAGTCTTACTAACCCTAAAATAAATTACTTAAATTTAGGTTACGGTTTTACGGGCGGTACAACAGGAAACACCTGCGCGGGTATGAACACCGTTGTTTCTAAAATATTTACCGCTAATTCGGTTATGGATACACAGAAGAACGAAGCTACTTACGTACTTACAACACAGCTTGGCGATTCTGTACAAACCGTAAGTGATGAATGGATGCAACTTACCTACGTATTTGCTACCCCTGCAGATTTAGGCAAGGGAAGTTGTGCGCTTGGCTTTTATTCTACCGCAAACTACGGACTTGAATATTACATAGACAACGTTGCCGTTACAAAGGTTGCAAGTAACAAGGGTGCTGTTGTGCTTATTGATGAATATTCTAATTCAAGCAGTTATTTAACAGGCGAAGTTGATACCGAAGCAGTTCTTCCTACCCCCGAAGCAAATGATCCTACCCACGAATTCAAGGGTTGGTTTAAGGATGAAGGCAGAACCGAAAGCGCATCAGGTTTAAAATACACAAGTGGTGTTACAACACTTTATTCTGCTTGGAAGGCTCCTGTTACGGTTACATTTGTTGACAACTTGAACGGCGGCGCTCCTTATACCGTAAGCGGTGTTGCAGGGGAAGAGATTATTTACCCCGAAGACCCCGTTGATAACGTAAATAACCCTGTAAGTCAGTGGTTTATGGGTTGGTATACCACCGATAATTACACCGAAAAATACACCAAAACCACCTTCGGTTATTCAAGTTACAGCGTTTATGCAAAATGGCAGGGCGAAATTGCCGATCAGGTTGAAGATTTTGAAAATTACACACAGGATAACAGATATACCGAAACAACAGCCGACGGTATACGTTACGGCAACCGTTTTGTTTTTGGTGTGGCTATGCAAAAAATAGATGACCCCACAGGCGCAAATAACGGCAAAGTGGCAGGTCTTAACTGGCAAGGCGGAATAACTCTTGACCCGAATGATCCGTCTACCTATAAATCACACGAAAGATATACGAGTGCGCTTGATAACGTAATTGTACTCAATTCACTTTTGCTTGAAAAAGGCACAACATATACTTTAAGTTTTGATTACTATGCTGAAAATATGACCGATACTCAGAAAGTAAGCATTTTCCCCTACGTTACGAGCGCGGGAAGTGTCTGGGGTCAAAACAGTGTGAATTACAGAACCACACAGGATGCAGAAGTAGTTGTTACTAAAGAAAACATAGACGGTAATTGGCATAATGCTGAAATGACCTTTACTGCTTCTTTTGCTGTAGATACCGCAAAAACACTTTATTTGTTATTTGGAATTAGTGAAAATACCGATACCGTTGTTTATGTTGATAATATTACTTTAAGCGCTGTTCAACCTTATGAATCAATGGTTATTTATAAGCAGAACAACGGCAACGAAGACGTTATTTCAAGAGGTAACCGCGGCGAGGCTATTCCTGAATATATTCCACAGTATAAAAACTTTAACTTTATGGGTTGGTACCTTGATAAAGAGCTAACAATACCCTTTACACAAACTTCTTTTGGCAGAGAAACGGTTACTGTTTATGCTAAGTGGCCTCCGCTGCCCATAACTTTTGAAGATTACAAGTGGGCATATAAAACCGAAGCAAATGACCGTTTCCGTTTTGGTTCAAGAATGAACATTATAAACGAAACAGGTATTGGTGTTGACGGCGACGACTACCTTCTTGATTTTAAACTTGTAGGTGATGACGTTAAGGATGTTGACGCTAACGGTAAGACTGTTTATTGGAGAGAACGCGCAACTTCGTCTAAAGACCATATTGCACAGCTTGGCAAGGTAGAGAACAACAAACTTTACAAGGTAACCTATTACTACAGAACCTGCGCTGATAACAATCAGGAATTGTCAATTAGTTTTGGTAACGGTAACGGAACTACCATTTGGGGCGGGGCTTATACACATTACGTAAATACCAAAAATATAGTTGCAAAGGATAACACCGAGTGGACTAAGGGTGAAGCTGTTATAGGTACCTATTTTGAATCGCAGCATTCCAACGTGTTGTATCTTCAGGTTTGCACAACTGCATCTTCTTCAACAAAGAGTATGGTGCTTCACGCACAGTTTGATAACATAACGGTTGAAAAAATAGAAGGTCCTTACGTTTATTTTGACGGTATGAACGATATTACGGGCGCTATTGTTAAAGGAAGCGAAGGCGAAGAAATTAAACTTCCTGAAAAACCGAAGAAGTTTGGTTACGATTTTGTTGGTTGGTTTACCGACAGAACTTTAACAACACCCTTTACAGCTACTCACTTTGGCGCAAACGATGAATTTATTGTTTATGCAAAGTATGAAGAATCTAAGGTTATTACTTATACATTTGAGGATTATAAATACGCTTACAGAACCGAAGCTAACGACCGTTTCCGTTTTGGTTCAAGAATGAACATTATAAACGAAACAGGAATTGGCGTTGACGGCGACGATTACCTGCTTGACTTTAAGCTTGTTGGTGACGACGTTAAGGAAGTTGACGCCAAAGGAAAAACGGTTTATTGGAGAGAACGTGCAACTTCGGCTAAAGACCATATTGCACAGCTTGGTAAGGTAGAAAACAACAAGCTTTATAAAATTACCTACTACTACAGAACCTGCGCTGATAACAATCAGGAATTACAGATAAGTTTTGGTAACGGTAACGGTTCTACTATATGGGGCGGCGCATACACTGGCTATGACACATCAAAACAACTTGTTGCAAAGAATAATACCGAGTGGACTAAGGCTGAAACGTATATTGCTACAAGCTTTACTTCACAGTATTCTAACGTTTTGTTCTTACAGGTTTGCACTACGGCATCTACGTCTACTGAAGGTATGGTACTTCACGCACAGTTTGATAACGTAACTGTTGAAAAAATTGATGCGCCGTATATTTACTTTGACGGACTTAACAAGAAACCCGCAAACGTGGTTCGCGGAATAGCAGGCGAAAAAATTGAATTCCCCGAAGACCCCGCTTTGCTTGGAAATAATTTTGTGGGTTGGTACATTGACAAAGAGTTAACAGTACCCTTTACGGCTACTCATTTTGAGGGTGACGAAGAACTTATTGTTTACGCTAAATATGAATTAGCCGATTACGTGCTTTACGATTTTGAGGATTACAACTTAGCAAACAATCCGGGCTGGTTTGTTTACGGTAACGGCGGCGGTGTTAAGCACGATATTAAGGGTTATTCGGGAAAGAGCGCAGTTGTGTTAGACCGTGATACTTCTAATCCTAAGTATTTCTATGCTTCTTATGCGGCTGTGGGTTACGGCAACGGCAGAGATATTTTCGCTGTTGAACCTGACAGAGTTTACGTTTTAACCTATAAATATTATATTGCAAAGGCTGCAACAAAGGCTGCTAAACTTTCCTTTACGGCTGCACACAGCACAAGTTTCCACCATAACGCTACAACGCTTGGTCATCCGCTTAATATACCGATTTCAGAAGAGGTTGGCGTATGGCACGAAGGAACAGTTATTGTTGACGGCACAAAACTTAAAGATCCAACCTGTAACTATTTGTTTGTAGGTATGACAGGCGGTAACGACGGTCTTTATTACATTGATGACGTAGCTCTTACAAGACTTCCAAAAGGTCATACCGCATATATAGTTGACAACGGCGGTTGCAAAAACGTACCTTCTTTTGTATCGGGTCCTATTGGTTCAAGTTTTGCAAACAAACTTCCAAAAGAACCTAAGTACGATAACCACCACTTCGGCGGATATGTTTATTACGATGCCGATAATAACAGCAACGAGCTTTTAAGAGAAAAAATGGTGTTTACCGAAGATACTTTGCGTATAGTTGCTAACTTTGTAAGAATTAATACCGTTCAGGATTTTGAAACAGGTTTTGATTCGTTACTTAATACCTACGGCGATTATACTACTATAGACTTTGACTACGAACATTATAATGCCGAAAAAGAAGGCAACAGCAAAGAAAACGTTGTTTCGGGTAAATACTCACTTCACCGAAAAGGTAACACAATGTATTTTGAAAATGCTCAGGTACTTACTCAGGATAAGTCTTTAAATTCGGGCGAACGTTACAACGTTACCATGAAGGTGAAACTTATTAAGAGTTTCCATAAGGACGGCGCAATAAAAATTGCTTCTAACAATAATGTGTTCTATCCTTGGGCAACTACAGGCGACTATTTAGCTGTTGCGGCTATTAAAGACCTTAAAGAAGGCGAATGGCAGGAAATAAATTTCACCTACGTTGCTTCTGAACCTTATTTAACCATTCAGACACCCGGTTACGTTGAACTCTTTATTGACGATATTGTTATTACGCGAGTAGATGCTTCTACTTCGGTTAGCAAAGCAGTTGATTACACAGAATACGTACCCGCTAAGCGCGATGCAAACGGTAACTTGCTTGAGGCTTCGGTTTGGGAAGCAGAAGTGTTCTCGGTTGTAAGCGGTGAAACAAACAATAATGCTTTGCCAATTGGTTTAATTATTGGCGGCGGCGCTTTAGTTTTGGTTATTGCCGCTTTGGCGGTAGTGCTGATAATTGTTAAAAAGCGCAAAACAAAAGTTTAAGGAAAGGACGGTATATAAAAATGAAAATTAAAAGAATTGTTTCTATTATATTGGTAGTTTTAATGACTATTACCGTTCTTTCTGCCTGTTCAATTGGTAAAGCGGCTTCACTTCCCGCTGACGTTGATGAAAACGGACGTTTTATTTACAGTATTATAAGAGGTGAAAACTCTTCCAATACTATTTCAGATGCCGCAAAGACTTTGCGTTCGGCAATTAAAGATTCTTTGGGCGGAAAAGCGGCTGTTGCAAAGGATAACGCTGTAGAGGCTGTTGATGGCAGTTGTGAAATTTTGCTTGGCAACACTAACCGCGTTGAATCGCAGCAGGCGCTTGAAGTAATTACAAATAACAGAAATAACAACACGTTTGACTTTGTTATAAAGGTAATTAACAACAAAATATGTATTCAGGCAACAAACGACGATATGGTTGCTTTTGCCGTTGAATGTTTTGCAGAAAGTTTTTGCAAAGATGCCGAAAGCTGGAACTTGCTTACAAGCGATTTCGAATATCTTTACACTCCCGAAACCGACGTTGTTGCTAATTTGGTTTCAGGTGTGGACTTCGGTTACTATACTTTTGTAAAACCTGTTTCTATTCAGTACATTATTACACATCAGGTTGAACAAATTATAAGTTTTTATAAAAACAACGGTTTCGTTATGGATTTTGTAGAAGATATTGATGAAGAAAAACCAAACGAAATTCTTATTGGCGATACTTCGCGCGAAGAAAGCAAAAGCGTTACCGTTGAAGGCGACAACTACATTATTAAGGTTGTTGGCAGTAAACTTGTTGTAAAGGGCGGTAACGAACTTTCAACCTACAGGGCTGTTGAACATCTTCTTGATTTGCTTAAAGAAAGCAAAGAAAAGGGCGCGTTTAACTGGACCGACGGTTACGTTATTAACGGAAAGTATGATGCCGAAGAAAAAGGTACTTATACACTTAACTTCAACGATGAATTCAATACTTCTACCGTTAATAAAAACGTATGGGGCGATAACAACTCTGCGGCGCTTCAGGTAAAAACAGCCTCAACGCTTGGCGGAGTAATGTATCAGATAGACATAAGCGGAAAAACACTTTATAAGGAAAAACCGCTTAATCCTAATGACTGGATATATCAGGCAGACGGTTCGCTTCATCTGGGATCGGGTAAAATTGGCGAAAAAGACTTTTTAAAGTCGGCAGTATCTACCTTTAGTTCAATGCTTTATAAATACGGATACTGCGAAATCCGCGCAAAACTTCCCGGACAGGATTACAGCGCAGGTCTTTGGCTTAACGGTACGGGCGAACAGAACCTTGCAACCCGTTACGGTGATATAGGCCGTTCCTGTATGACCGAAATTGATATTATGGAAAACTACGGCAGTACCAAGTATTTCGGTTCCTGTATTCACCGTTGGTGGTCTAATTACACAGCCGACGGACAGTCTACCTTCCAAGGTCACACCTCAATAGGCGGCGATTCAAGATATCATAACGATGAAAATGATGCAGAGTATTTCCATGATCTTGAACGTTACGGCACAGACCTTGCAGATGATTACCACATTTATTCCTTCTATTGGGATGATACGCAGTACAGTTTTGCACTTGACGGCAGAGAATATCTTGTTTATGATTTCAAGGGCGAAAATTCCGTTTCGGTTCACTGCCTTATGGACTATCTTATTTTCTCTAATATGACAGGTAATGCTTCTTACGGTTCGGCGTTTAAACCCGGTGAAACTGCAGAATATGCAGAAATGCTTATTGATTACGTAAGACTTTATCAGAGCGACAGAGTAGGTAGCCAGATGGTAAAGGGTGACGGTCAGTACGTTGAAAAAGTAAATCCCAACAACACAGTTATTATGTACCCCGAACATCCTGTTAAAGGTTCATATTAATATTAAAAACGCAGTTCGATTATGAACTGCGTTTTTGTTATAATGATTGTAGTTAGTCGAAACGCTTAAAAGCGTTCCGACAAGCCACTTAAAAAGTGGCTTTCGCAAAATTAAATTCTAATATTTAATTTTGCACAATATTCATTGCAATGGGATAGGACAAATTTTTAGTAAAAATTTGTCACAAAATCAAAGATTTTGTGGCGAAACAAAATTGTTTCGCTTAACCTATGCCATTATAATGGGCATTTTTGCTTTTTTGGCTCAAATTTCCAACATTTTGTGAATAAAAGTAGCCAAATTTGTATTGAAATTTTTAAAACAATAGTGTATTATAATTGTACAATGAGGTAATTATCGTTCAAAATTATTAAAAAAATACATAAAATTTGTTGTTTATTACATTCAAAAAATGTTTGATAATTGCTATAATAGTATTAACTTTTGTTTTGAAAATGTTAAGCAGTTTTGAAATTGCCATTTACTAAACGGTGGTTGCGGATGTATAATGATTGTAATTTTTCGGCGAAAATTTTTGTGTAAAGGATACAAAAGTATAACAAAAGCATTTATTTTTGCATTGAAACTGAACGAAAAACAATATACAATTTAAAAGCTAAAATAAAAATGGAGGAAAGAATTGTTATGAGAAAAAGCTTTTTAACAAAGGTTATAGGTACCGTTTGTGTGCTTTCGCTTCTTTTAGGCGCTTTATACGTGCCGTTAAGTTTTGGCGCAAGCGCTGCAAACATTCCTGTTACCGAAAACGAGGTTATGGTGTTCTCTTTTGAAGCAGGTGAAAATCCTGTTATGAGCATCGGTGACCCGAACAACCTTACCCGCGGTGACGACGGCATAGGTATTGTAGGTTGGGGTTTAAAACCGCGTACCGACGGCGACGTTAACGGTATTGGTTTTAAGCACGAATACGATGGCGACTGGGCAGATCCCGGCGGATACCGACTTAACAACAACGACGGTGTTTATAATCTTGAAACAAACACTACATACGTTGTTAAGTTTAAAGTTCGTGTGAAATCTGCGCCTGTTAAAGAAGGGTCCTTTAATAAGGACGTAGCCAGTGTGCTTAAATTCGGTTACGGCTTTAAAGGCGGTACTACAGGAAACACTTGTAGTTCTATGAGTGTTGTTGTTTCTGAAGTTGTAAGCGCTCAGAGTGTTGAAAAAGCAGATAAAGACAATGCTGTCTTTACTCTTAACAATATGAATATAAGTAAAGAAGTGCAGGTTGGAAACGATTGGCATGAGGTTTCTTATGCCTTTACTACTCCTGCTGCATTTGGCGACTACGTGCCTTCTTTAGGTTTCTATTCTTCTTGCTACCACGGCACCGACTTTATGGTAGATGACGTTGAAGTTACACGTCTTGGCGCAAACAAGGGTGTTGTTGTGCTTTATGATGAATTCAGCGGCACAAACGAAATTGTAGTTGGTGATACTGATACTGCTGTAGAACTTCCCGAACTTACAGGCGAATATGAATTCAGCGGTTGGTTTAAAGATGTAAACAGAACCGAAAGCGCCGAAGGTTTAACCTTTGTAAACGGCGTTCAGACCCTTTATACAGGCTGGAAAGCACCAGTTACGGTTACTTTTATAGACGCGCTTAACGGCGGTGAACCTTACGTTGCAACAGGTGTTGCAGGGGAAGAAATTGTTTACCCCGAAATCCCTGTGGATAATATAAACGAACCCGATAAAAATTGGTTTATGGGTTGGTATACAACTGAAGGTTATACTGAAAAATTCGCTGCTACAACCTTTGGTTATTCAAATTGTAAAGTTTATGCAAAATGGCAGGGTGAGTATACTACTTACACCGAAGATTTTGAAAACTATACACTTGATACACGCGGCGGTCACACATATGATGAAAACCGCGGTAACGTTTATAGCAGCGCATTCCAGTTTGGTACTGCTATGAAGAAGGTGGATGACCCCACAAACAGCGGTAAAGGCAAAGTTGTTGCAATGCCTTGGGATTCTACGCAGACTAAAGATGCATCTGACCGTAATTCCGACCCTGCCACTTACAATGCTGCTTCTTTCTATAAAGGCGCTGACAACATTGTTCAGATAAGAAGCGCAAGACTTACCGAAAACGTTATGTACAAAGTAAGTTTTGAATACTTTGTTGAAAAAATGGATGACAGCCAGAATCTTACAATTTATCCTATAGCTGCTCACGATAGCGGTTATTGGAGCAATCATATTAACTTTAAAAATACTCAGAATACATACGCTGTAATTACTCCCGATGCTAACGACGGAGAGTGGCATACTGCAGAAATGATCTTCACTATGAAGAAGGCTGCTGCAAACAACGACGTTATTCACTTTATGTTTGACCTTAACGAAAACAGCGATACAACTGTTTACGTTGATAATATTGTATTTACCCCTGTTCAGCTTGATGAATCGCTTATTGTTTACATAGCTAACAACGGCGAAGAAAAGAAATTGGTTACAGGCGTTCCGGGTGAAGCAATTACCGAGTATATTCCTGAAAATAAAGGTCTTGCTTTTGACGGCTGGTATACTGACAGCGCATTGACTGAAAAGTATGAAAGCGCTAATTTTGAACGCGGCGGTATTACACTTTATGCTAAGTGGTCTGGCAAAGTTATAGAATTTACTGACCATAAAGGCGGTGGCGCAAGTGTATTCCCGATAAGCTTCTCGGTTGTTAATCAGCCGGGCGGCGGTATTGATGACAACTGGGCTATTAAGTGGCATTACGATGGCGACGTGGAATGGGTAGACGAGGCTAAGTCGCCAATGTATAGGCGTGGTATTGGTGATCATATTCTTTACCTCACCACGGTTGAAAAAGGTATGACTTATGAAGTAAGTTACTGGCTTAACGTTGAAAAGGCTTCTAACGATATTAACGTTCAGTTCTTTACAACTAACCCAGGTTACGTTTGGGATAAGATACAGTCTTATGAGACAACATATAATAACATAAGCAAGGCAGAAACCGAGGGCAAGGGTTGGATTAAATATACAACCATGCTTACCGTTTCTACCCGTGAAGACGTAATGAACGGTTTGTATATGGGCCTTGTTGCTGATAATCGCGCTGAAACCGACGATACCGTTGTTTTAATTGACCGCGTTGTTGTTAAATCTGTTACCACAGGCGCAATTCTGTTCAATACAGGCATTGCAGAATATGATGGCGAATATTATATGGGTAACGTTGGCGATGCTATTGAATTCCCGAAATTCAGTGGTGCATATGTAGATCTCTTCGATGGTTGGTACCTTGACAAAGAATATACAAAGCCTTATACTTCTACCGTTTTAGAAGAAGGTGTTGTAAACGTATATGCTAAATGGACGGGTGAGCTTATTGAGTTTACTAACCGTTCAGGCGGTGAGGCACAGGTATTCCCGATAAGCTTCTCGGTTGTTAATCAGCCGGGCGGCGGTATTGAGGATAACTGGGCTATTAAGTGGCATTATGACGGCGACGTTAAATGGGTAGACGAGGCTAAATCGCCTATGTATAAGCGTGGTATTGGTGACCATATTCTTTACCTTACCAGAGTTGAAAAGGGTATGACTTATGAAGTAAGCTACTGGCTTAACGTTGAAAAGGCTTCTAACGATATTAACGTTCAGTTCTTTACAACTAACCCAGGTTACGTTTGGGATAAGATGCAGTCTTATGAGACAACATATAAGAACATAAGCAAGGCAGAAACCGAGGGCAAGGGCTGGATTAAATATACAACCATGCTTACCGTTTCTACCCGCGAAGACGTAATGAACGGTTTGTATATGGGCCTTGTTGGCGATAAGCGCGCAGAAACCGACGATACCGTTGTTTATATTGACCGCGTTGTTGTTAAACCTGTTACCACAGGCGCAATTCTGTTTAATACCGGAATTTCAGAACGTGATGGCGATTGGCAGAATGGTAACGTTGGCGAAAAGATTAATTACCCCACAATTTCTGGCGTAAGAGGCGAACTGTTTGACGGTTGGTACCTTGACAAAGAATATACAAAGCCTTACACTTCTACCGTTTTAGAAGAAGGCGTTGTGAACGTATATGCTAAATGGACCGGTGACCTTCTTGAATTTACAAACTACAAGAAGAATTCTACCGCTACCTTTGGTCAGGCTATGTACTTTATGGAAGAAGATAACGTTGGCCTTGAAGACGGTTGGGCTATTAAATGGCATTACGACGGTGATGCCGAATGGAAAGAACCCAAGGGTCTTATGTATCAGCGCGGCGCTGCAGGTGACCACGTTGTAAATCTTAAGATTTTAGATAAGGGCACTTATGAAATTAGTTATTGGGTTAAGGTTGAAAAGGCAAGTAACGACTTTACCGTTTCCTTCCTTACAAGCAATATTGGTTATATCTGGGATCCGCAAATTGTTTATGATTCTTCCTATAAAACCATAAGCAAGGATGCCGCAGGTAAAGGTTGGCAGCGTTATTCTGTTATGATTGATATTGATACCGATTATGCTTACAGAAAATGGGAAGGCAACGACGTTATTGTAAACAACGGATTGTTTATGAGCCTTAACGCTATTAACCGCGCTCCTGAAGATGAAAACATTGTTTACATTGATGCTGTAGTTATTAAACCTGTTGATACTGCAGTTATATTCCATACCAACTCTTCAAGTGACGGTTCTTACCAGAAGGGTAAGGCAGGCGATACAATTAAGTTCCCTGAAAACCCAACAAAATTCGGTTGTGATTTTATTGGCTGGTTTGCCGATAAGGAATGCACAGTTCCGTTTACCGCTACAACACTTGAAGAAAATACCGTTTATAACGCTTATGCAGGTTATAGCCGCGCAACCAAGGTTCTTTACGATTTTGAAACTTATAACTTCTCTAACCCAACGGGTTGGTTTGTATGGGATGAAGGCGGCGAAGTTGCGCTCTTTGATAAAGCATATTCGGGCAGAAAAGCGGCTCGTTTTAACCGCGACTTAGAAGTAACCCACAACGGCAGAGGCAGCTTTACTCTTGTTGGTCACGATAACGAAGCGTATACTATAGATGCTGATAAAGAATATCTTGTTACCTTTAAGTATTACGTTGAAAAAGCGGGCGAAAAGGATGCTACGATTGCCTTTACTTCGGGTAACAAAACAAGTTACTGGCATATGATAGGTTCGCTATCTTCTAGTTTCGTTGTTCCGTTCTCGGAAAAAACAGGCGTATGGCACGACGGTGTACTTGTATTAGACGGTTCTAAAATTAAGGATGAGATAAATAATGCACTGTTCGTTGTGGTAAACGGCGGTAATAACGGTATTTACTACGTTGATGATATTACCATTAACGTTGTTCCCGACGGCTACAAGGCTTACACCGTTGATAACGCAGGATGCGATAAAGTACCTATGTACGTAATGGGTAAACTTGGTACTTCCTTTGTTAACCAGTTGCCAAATGCTCCTGTTATGTCTAACCACCACTTCGGCGGATACTCATATTACGACGTTAACAACAATTTAAGTGATTTGTTACCCGAAAAGATGGTATTTACCGAAGATAACATAAGAATTGTTACCAACTTTATTCGTATTGAAACCATTCAGGACTTTGATGACGGATACGATGCACTTCTTAATGCTTACGGCGATTATTCGGCTATGGACTTTGACTACGAGCATTACGACAGTACTGCCGAGGGCAATTCTAAGGACAACGTTACAAGCGGAAGATATTCGCTTCACAGAAAGGGTAACACCTACCACTTTGAAAACGTACAGATTCTTACGGCTGTTAAATCGCTTACACCTAACCAGAAGTATACCGTTACTATGAAGGTTAAGTTGGGCAAACACTTCCACACCGACGGAGCAATTAAACTTGTTTCTTGCAGAACCCCGTATTATCCGTGGGCTGCCAGCGGTGATTACTTCAGCATTGCCGCCATTAAAGACCTTAAAGAAAATGAGTGGACTGACGTAACCTTTACATTTACCGCTGTTGAATCGTTCATTTCGTTGCAGACACCCGGTTACGTTGAATTGTTTATTGATGACGTTAAGTTTACACGTGTTGACGGAACTGTTGAGACTTCTAAGAACGTAAGCTTTACCGAATACGTTCCTGCAAAGAGAGACGCCGACGGTAACCTGATTGCACGTAATCCTATGGACGTTTCCGTAGAATCTATTATTGATGCTAACTTAGGCAAGAATCAAGGAAGTCCTGTTATGCTTTACGTAATAATAGGCGGCGCGGCAGTAATTGTTATTGCAGCGGCTGTAGTTGTATTATTGTTGCTTAAAAAACGCAAAAACAAAAAGGCTTAAGAAAGGACGGTAAATGAAATGAAAGCTATTAGAATTATTTCTTTGTTAGTTGTTTTTTGCATGGCAGTTACCGTGCTTTCTGCCTGCAGTTTAACAGGAAACGCTTCGGTTCCCGCAAACATTGATGCCGACGGCAGATTTGTTTACAGCATTGTTCGTGCTGATAAATCTTCACAGACAATAAGTGATGCTTGTAAGCACGTTCGCGCCGCTATTAAAGAAAACATTGGCGCAACAAGCAGTATGGTAAAAGACGGTGTTGTTGAAGCTGTGGACGGCGCTTGTGAAATTCTTGTTGGTAATACCAACAGACCTGAATCGGCTCAGGCTTTAGCCGAAGTTGAAAACAACCGTACAAATAACGCGTTTGACTTTATTGTTAAGGTTATTAACAACAAAATTTGTATTCAGGCTACTACCGATGATATGGTAAATTTTGCCTGTGATTGGTTTATTCATACATTCTGCCAGAGTTTGGAAACCTGGGAACTTCTTACCGAAGATTATTCCTTCATTTATGCGCCTGAATCAAACAGTGTACAGAACATTGTTGCAGGTGTAGACATTGGCCGTTTTACCGTTGTTAAACCCCTTAGAAGTACCTTCCTTTACGTTCATGAAATGCAAAGAGTAATGGACTTCTATGAAGGTTTCGGCTTGAAAATGAACCTTATTGAAGACGTTGATGCCGCTGTTACCAATGAAATTCTTATTGGTGATACTTCACGTGAAGAAAGCAAAAGCGTTACGGTTGAAGGCGACAACTATATTATTAAGGTTGTTGGAAGCAAACTTGTTATTAAGGGCGGAAACGACCTTGCAACCTACCGCGGTGTTAAGCATTTTGCTGATTTAGTTGAAGCCAGTGAAAAAGGCGAGGCTATTAACTGGACCGACGGTTACGTTGTTAACGGTAAGTACGATAAGGAAGAAAAGGGCGTTTATACCTTAAACTTCAACGATGAATTTGAAGGCAGTACTATTAATCTTGACGTTTGGGGTGATAACAACTCGGCTTCTTACAGACCCGGTACTTCTACACTTGGCGGTCTTATTTACGGTATGGACCCAAGCGGACATCATACTTATGAGGGCGACGCTAAGATTCCGAAGATGTATTATCAGGCTGACGGCAAACTTACTATGGCTGCCGCAAGATTAGATGAAAAAGACTTTATGGGCACTGATATGGCTACCTTCTGTTCTATGTGGTTTAAGTACGGTCTTATTGAATTTAATGCTCAGATGGCACCGTCTCCTGCATCGGTTTCGCTCTGGTTCCAGGGAACAGGTGAGCAGAACGTAAGAAGCCGTTACGGCGATATAGGCCGTGCGTGTCAGACTGAGTTTGACTTGCTTGAAAACTATGGTAGTTCTAACTGGTTCGGTTCGGCTATTCACCGTTGGTGGACTAACTATTCACCCGATATGCAGAACTCTTATCAGGGCCATGAATCGGTTATGTCAGGTAATGAATATCACGTTGAAGGAAACGATGCTAACTATAGGTTAGACGTTGAACGCAACGGCGGTGACCTTACCGAAACCTATAACATCTTTAGTATGTATTGGGATACCGACAGCGTAAGATTTGCTTATAACGGTAAGCAGTACTGCGAATATATTATCAGCGATCAGATGTCGGTTTCGGTACACAGCCTTATAGTTCATCCTATTATTTCTAACTGGATGGGCAGAGCAGGTTACGGCGCTACCTATGAAATTGGTAAGCACCCCGATTACTGTGAATTCAAGATGGATTATATAAGAATTTATCAGACCGATGCTGTTACAAGCCAGATGCTGTTTGGTGACGGTCAGTATGTTAAGAGTGAAAACGTAAGCGCTGATAATACGAAAGTTCTTTATCCTGAACACGGAATTACAACTTCGTATTAATAAATTTGTGCTGTAAAAAGCAAAATTTAATAGTGTGTTAAAAACCTCGGTGAGCTGCCCAAGTGTTCTCAATGACACTTGGGCAGTTTTATTCGCCTTACGGCGATTGATATTGCTTTGCAGTTATATTTGAACTATAGTTCAAGTGATATTGCCTTCGGCAGTTTATGGCGAATAAAATATCACTGAAATAGCAAGATTTCAATATCACTTCCCGAAAGGGGAATATCACTATATAAAAATTACTACCCGAAAAAGAGTTTTACTTTTGCTTATTACAATACAAAGAATTGTTATGACGTAATTGGTAAATTTTTGGAAAATTAAAGAATTTTCGTAGGATTGTTATATTTTTCATATTATTTTGTACAATGTTTATATTTACTGTAAAAAGTTTTTGATGTATAATATAAGCAGAGTAGTATTCGCTGATTTGGATTTATTGTTTGTTCCGCGAATACGGATAGATTTAATATTGCAAAATAAAGTTATAAGGAGAATAAGTGTATGAAGGGTAAAACAATGCTAATTAAAGTTTTGGGCGTTATCAGCGCGTTAACTGTGCTTATAGGCGCAATATACGTACCTATGGTATTTACGGCGTCTGCCGCAGTTATTCCTGCTGCCGATGACCAGACTGTTGTTTTTACTTTTGACGAGGGTGAGGGCAGTGTTACCGGACGGGGAGACGCTAACAACCTTACAAGAGGTGACGACGGTATTGGCTGTGCAGGTTGGGGTATGCACATTACCACCCGTGAAGACCGCCAGAACAGATGGTACAAACTTGGTTATCTCCATACTAACGACGTTGCTTATGCTGACGCAGGCGGTTACCGACTTAACAATAACGACGGCGTTTATAACTTAGAACCTTTAACTACATATATTGTTTCCTTTAAACTTCAGGTTAATTCGGCTCCTTTAAACACAACCAAACTTACCTCCGCTGTTAGTACATCGGTTAAACTTGGTTACGGTTTTACAGGCGGTACTACAGGAAACACTTGCAGCGGTATGAAAACCGTTGTGTCTGACGTTTTTGAAGCCGCTTCGGTACCAAAAGACAAAAAGGCAGATGCAACCTTTACAATTACTACTGCTTTGGGCAGGGAAACTTATAACGTTGGTGAAAATTGGTATGACCTTACCTACGTTTTCACTACTCCTGAAGATTTAGGACAGGGTGTTCCTTCACTTGGTTTTTATTCCACAAATTATTACGGCACCGATTACCTTATTGATGACGTTAGCGTTACCAAGGTTGGCGCAAACAGCGGTGTAATTGTTACTATAGATGAATATTCGGGCAGAATGGACGTTTTAAAGGGTGAAACCGATTCTGCCGCCGAATTGCCCGCGCTTACAAGTGATAATGCCGAACACTCTTTTTTGGGTTGGTATAAAAATGAAGAACGTACCGAAAGTGCAGAAGGCATTACCTTTAACGGCGGTGTTCAAACTATATATTCTGCCTGGAAAGCGCCCGTAAGCGTTAACTTTGTTGATACTTTAAACGGCGGTGAACCGTACAGTGTAAGCGGTGTTGCAGGGGAGAAAATAGTGTATCCTGCCGACCCAGTTGATAATCTTAACGAACCCGATGCCAGTTGGTTTATGGGTTGGTATACCACAGAAAGTTATACCGAAGAGTTTACTCTTGAAGAGTTCGGCTATAAAAATATAACCGTTTATTCGAAATGGGACAGCGAGTATACAACAGAAGTTGAAGATTTTGAAAATTATTATACCGATACACGTTCGGAAAAAGTAGAGAGCGACGGTAAAAAATACTATTCAAACCGTTTCTATTTTGGCTATGCTATGGACAAAATAGAGGATAACGGAAATCATATTATAAGATTTAACTGGAAGAGTGATACCGTAAAAGAAACTGACGTTGCGGGTTCTTACGATGCCGAAAAGAGATACTCTTCGCTTGACCACATGATTAAAATGGAAGATGCCGTACTTCTTGACGGTGTAACTTATACCGCTACCTTTGACTATAAGGTGGAAAATATTTCTGATACTCAAACTATAACCGTTTGGCCCTTTAACGTTCATCCGTTTGACGTGTGGACACAGGGTGAGAATTTCAAAAATACACAGAACGCATTTATTACGGTTGATGCAAGTAAGCAAGGCGAAGAATGGCATAAGGGTGAGTTTACCTTTACAATGAACTATGCCAATGAAAAGAAAACAGGCTTGTTTATAATGCTTTCTCTTGCCGAAAACAGCAACGCAACCTTGTACTTTGATAACTTTAAATTTGTTCCCGTTCAGCCCTATGAATCGGCGGTTACATATTACGCAAACAACGGCGAAGCCGCTAAAACCGTATTGGGCAAACGCGGTGAAGATATTCCCGAATATATTCCCGAAAACAAAGGTCTTGCGTTCCTTGGTTGGTATGCCGATAAAGAATTAACCGTTCCTTTCAAAGAAACCAAGTTTGGCCGTGTTTCTGCTACACTTTACGCTAAGTGGGCGGGTGTTCTTGTTGATTTCAGCAACTATACACCGAGTAACAACACAAACGTTTTTGCTAGACAGTGTATGTCTATTGAAAAAGGCGAGGGTATTGGCTATTCCGACAACACCGCGCTTCGTTGGCATTACAAAGGCGATACCGTTTGGAAAGTAGAAAACGGTAAAACCGAACTTATTGCTGACCGCGGAACGGGCGGCCGTGACTTTAAGGCTGTTTTAGGCACAGTTAAAAACAATACAACCTACGAAATTTCTTATTATGTAAAAACAAATTATGCTGATTCCGCTTACCGTGTTCTTTTTGCAACGGGACATCCTGCAGGTTTATGGGAAGCGGGTTACGTTAGTTATGAAAATTCGGCTTGTTTTGTTGGAAAAGACAGCGCGGGAGATGGTTGGATAAAGAAAACCACAATTCTTACAACCAACTTTGGCACCGAAAAGGCCTCGCTGCTTTATGTTCTTTTCAGATGCGAAACTCCTAAAAAGGAAAACGAAATTGATGTTTTAATTGATAACATTCTTATTACCGAAGTTGAAAGGGACGTTGTTATATTTAATTCCAACGCCGACGTTGACAACGCTTATCAAATAGGTAACAAGGGAGATGCTATTAACTTCCCCACACTTAAAAACGGTAACGCGCAGTTCCTTGGTTGGTACAGCGATGCCGCTTGTGAGGTGCCTTTTACCGCTACCGAAATGGCAGAAGGTATTACCAACGTTTATGCTAAATGGAGTGTAGTTCCCATTGGCTTTGATAAGTACAAATACGAAACCGCTAACCGCTTTAACTTTGGTGTTACTATGAGTATTAAAGAGGGCGCGGGTGTTGGTGTTGACGATAATTATGCGCTTGAGTGGCACGTTGACGGCGAAATGGTAAGAAACGTTAACAACGACGGCAGTGTTGTTTATATGAAAACGCGCGCCGCTAACGGTAAGGATAATATAGCCCGTTTGGGTAACCTTGAAAACAAAACAGCGTATAAGATAACCTATTATTACAGAGCGGTTGAGGGTTCAACCTGCGATGCAAAGATTAATTTTGCTACGGCTCATGAAGCAAGTGTGTGGGAACCGCAATATGTAAATTACGCTTATACAACACAAAACGTACCCCTAAAGCAAACAGAGTGGACTAAGGCTGAAACCTATTTGTTTACAGATTTTGCAGACGAAAAAGGTAAAATGCTTTACATACAGGTAATTGCCGACGTTAATCCTGTTCCCGATAACATTAATGCTACCGTTATGGTGGATAACGTGCTTATTGAAAAAATTGATAAGCCTTACGTTGTGTTTGATTCAATGAACGGCGCTCCTATTAATATTGTTAGCGGTAAAGCGGGCGAAAGCATTAACTACCCAAGCAACCCTGTTAAGAATAACTTTGACTTTGACGGTTGGTATTTAGATAAAGAATTTACCGTTCCCTTTACACAAACTACTTTTGCAGAAAACGAAGCCTACGTTGTTTACGCAAAGTACGTAAGATCTGTATTGGCGCGTTATGATTTTGAAAATTACGGAAAAACCGCCGTTCCCGGTTGGCAGCTTTTCGGCAACGGTATTGAAATTGGCGAAATGCCTGTTGCTTATTCGGGAACTAAGGCAATTAAGTTAGACCGCAGCGAAGTTGCTGCGGCAAGACTTAGCCATGCTATTATTGCAGCCGACGGAATTAACTTTGAATTAGATCCCACAAAGAAATACATTGCTACTGTTAAGTATTACGTTGAACAGCGCGGCAGCGAACCGTTACGCCTTTATTTCAGAAGCGGACACGAAAAATCGGCATTTTCAGGTACTTCAACTTTATGTGATACCGTTTTGCTTAACGTTGTTGCCGACCTTGGAGTGTGGAAAACTGCTGTATTTGTTTTAGATGCTTCTAAAATCCCTGAAAACGGTAGGTGCTTATATTTAATTGGTGAAAAGGGTAAGGATTTTATTGTTTATCTTGATGACGTAACCATTGAAACTCTTCCCGAAAACCATACGGCATATATTGTTGATAATGGCGATTCACCAAACGTTCCCACTTACGTTTCAGGTCCTATTGGCAGCAGCTTTGCTAATAAACTTCCAAAGACGGCTTCAAAGGATAACCATATATTTACCGGCTATACAAAGTTCGATGCGTCTAATAATGCAGAAGAATTAACAACGGATAAGATGGTATTCAGTCAGGATTATATGAGAATAAAGGCAAGTTTTGTTCGCCTTGTTACAAAGCAGGACTTTGACGGGGAATATTCGCTGTTGTTCAAAACTTACGGAGATTATTCTACCATTGACTTCGACTGGGAACATTACGATGCTTCTAAGGAAGGCAATTCTAAGGACAACGTAACAAGCGGTAATTATGCGCTTCGCCGCAAGGGTAATTCCTATTACTTTGAAAATGCACAGTTGCTTACACAGGCGCAAATGCTTACTGCGGGTGAAAGATACACCATTACCCTTAAAGTAAAAATGGGCAAACATTTCCACACAAACGGCGCATTAAAGGTTGTTTCTAACCGTTCGCCTTTCTATCCTTGGGCTACAACGGGTGACTATTACCCAATTGTTGCTATGGCTGATCTTGCAGACGGTGAATGGCACGAAGTTTCTTACACCTTTAACGCGGTTGAATGTTACTTGAGTTTACAATCGCCCGGTTATTGTGAACTGTTTATTGACGACGTTGTTATTACTCGCGTTGACAAGGAAACAACACCGCTTTCTACCCCTTGCGCCTTTACTGAATACGTTCCTGCTAAGAGAGATGCAAACGGTAATTTAATTAAGAAAGATACAACAATTGACGTTACCACCATTGTTGACTCTACCCTTACGGCAGATATGGGAAGTTTAAATATTACGCTTATTGCAATTATAGCAGGCGCGGCGTTAATTATTGTTGCGGGCGCTATAGTGGCTATAGTAATAATAGGCAAAAAACGAAAAAATAAGGTTTAAGGAAAGGAAGGTAAACGAAAATGAAAACTGTTAGAATTATTTGTTTAGTATTAAGTCTGGTTTTAAGCGTTAGCCTTCTTTCCGCCTGTTCGTTAACTAAAACTTCTTCGGTTCAGGCAAGTATTGATGCCGACGGTATTTTCAGTTATATAGTTGTGCGCCCCAATGAATGCGATACTTTGGTTGAAAACAGCGCTAAGAATATAAGAGCGGCTATTAAAGAAAATTTTGGCTGTAAAATTAATATCTATAAAGACAGCGTTGCTTCGGCAGAAGAAAATTACCTTGAAATTCTTGTTGGCGACACCAACCGAGAAGAATCGGCTAAAGCTAAAGAAATGCTGGTTAATAATCGCGAAAACAACGTTTACGATTTTATTGTTGTTGTTTTAGGAAATAAAATTTGTATTCAGGCAACCACCGATAGTATGATACAAACCGCGTGTGAATGGTTTATTCATACTTTCTGCCAGAATATTGAAAGTTTTAACCTTATAAGAAGTGATTATTGCTTTATTTATCAGCCTGAAGTTGAAAACGTTATGAATACGGTTGCGGGTATGAATCTTGGTAAATTTACTGTTGTTAAACCGCTTCGAATGTCTTACCTTATAGGTCAGCAGGTTGAAAGTTTTATTGATTATTACGAAGAAAACGGTTTTATTCTTAATTATATAGAAGACGATTTAGAAGAAACTACCTATGAAATACTTATAGGCGATACTTCCCGTGAAGCAAGTAAATCGGTAACCGTTGAAGGTGATAATTACGTTATAAAAGTTGTTGGTACAAAACTTGTAATAAAGGGCGGAAACGACCTTGCAAACTGGCGCGCTGTTAAGCATTTTCACGATTTATGTTTAGAAGCGGGAACAGAAAATCCCTTTAATTGGACCGATGGCTACGTTATTAACGGTAAGTACGATAAAGAGGAAGATGGCGCCTATACATTAAACTTCAGTGATGAATTTGAAGGTTCTACCGTTGATATAAGCAAGTGGGGCGACTATAACTATCAGGCGGGCAGAACGTTAAAATCTTGCCTTGGCGGCACGCTTTGGTACTCGGGACCTATGAACGAGTCTACCGCATACGGAAAACCGCTTCCGCACAAGAACGTTTATCAGTCTGACGGTACATTAAAACTTGCTACCTATAAACTTAACGATACCGATTTTGTTGGCACTTACGCTTCTACTTATTATTCTATGCTGTTTAAATACGGCGTTTGGGAAATTAAGGCTAAAATGGCGGCAGAACCCGGTTGTATGTCTTTCTGGCTTAACGGTACGGGTGAGCAGAACCTTGTTTCGCGTTACGGTAATATTGGCAGAAGTTGTATGACCGAAGTTGACTTGCTTGAAAACTACGGTAACGAACTTCGCTATGAAACGAACGTTCACCGTTGGTGGACCGATTACGTTTCCGACGGCATTACCTCTACAAGCGGACATCTTTCTGTAGGAACCAAAGCAAAGTATCACACAAAGGATAACAACACTGTTGTTAACGTAGATAAAGAACGTTACGGCGGTACAATGCACGAAACATTCAACTATTTCACGCTTCATTGGACCGATGAGTTTATGAACTTTGCCTTTAACGGTAAAACGTATCTTTCTTATACCTTTGATGAAGAAGAATCGGTTTCGGTTCACTGCTTGCTTAACTATATTAATCTTCACTTCAGAATGGGTGATGCTTCTTACGGTAAAAAATGGGATCCTGAAAAGCATCCCGATTATACTGAGGCAGAAATAGATTCTTTAAAGGTTTATCAAACCGACGCTATTAACAGCCAGATGGTTTACAGTTCTACCGAACACGTAGAACAAAAGCCCACAACTGTTGTGTATCCCGAACATCCTATAAAAGGAACATATTAATGATTTAAAAATCAGCCTTGAAAATTCAGGGCTGATTTTTTTGTGTGCAAAAACGCAACAAGTTTTGTTTTGAAATTTACAAATGTTTTGAAATTGACATTTACTTTTACCTCCTATTATGATATTATTATGCATAGACTTTTTATAGACACAAATTTCCATATTGTTTTTATAAATTTCCATTTACATTTGTTTTTTGTTATTGTAAAATATTTATGTAATTTTTTTTGAAAAGATAATTAGTGATATTTTATGGTTTGACATATAAAAAATTCTTGACATATAAGTTGTGTCATTGTATGATATAATCAATAATTAAATATGCAAAGGAGTAAAAAGAATGAGAAAACAAAACAGTAAATTGTTTGCAAAAGTTCTTGGTGTTATTTGCGTACTTACTTTACTTGTAAGTGCGCTTTACGTGCCTATGAGCTTTAGCGCAAATGCAGCTGCCATTCCTGTTGAGGATAACAAAACCGTTACCTTCAATTTTGATGGTACAGATGCGGCAAACTGCACCAGTTGGGCATTACATACTTTTGATGCATCTAACGGTGTCAGAGGTGTTGGCTGGCTACACGGCAACCCTGTTGCATGGGGTACGGGCGGCGGATACCGACTTAATAACGCTGACGGCGAATACAAACTTGAAACAAACTCTACTTATATAGTTTCTTTCAAGCTTAACGTACTTGCTGCTCCTATTAAGACTGCTGCAATTGCCGAAAATGCCACAAGTTATTTAAAACTTGGCTACGGTTTTGCTGCAGGCGGCGACGGTAACCCTATTGGCACTATGAAAACAACCGTTTCCGACGTATTTACTGCAGACAGAGTTCCGCAGGAAGATAAAGAAAACGGTACCTTTAAACTTACCACAGCCGCAGGTGTAAAACAGCATACTGTTGGCAGAGATACTTATGAACTTACTTACGTGTTTACAACCCCCGATGAATTTGCTGCGGACACAGATAACAACTTAGGTTTCTTTGCTGCCACACATTACGGTCTGGAATTTGTTGTTGATGACGTACAGGTAACAAAATTAAGCGCTTCAAAGGGCGCGGTGATACTTGTAGATGAATATTACGGTACAACCGAAGTTGTTACGGGTGAACTGGATTCTGCCGTAGAACTTCCCACACTTGAAGGTACTGACCCAACGCACGAATTCAAGGGTTGGTTTGTTGATGCCGACAGAACTACACAGGCTGAAAACGTTACCTTTAAGAAAAATATTCAGACTTTATACACTTTCTGGAAAGCACCTGTAACCGTTACTTTTGTTGATACTCATAACAATATAATTATTCCTGTAACAGGTGTTGCGGGCGAAACTATTGTATATCCCGAAGAACCGGTTGATTTAATTAACAGTCCTGCTGCTAACTGGTTTATGGGTTGGTACACAACTGAAAGTTATACTGAAGCGTTTACCGCAACAACTTTCGGTTATTCAAGTTATGATGTTTTTGCAAAATGGTTAAGCGAAATTCCTGATCAGGTTCAGAGTTTTGAAAATTATAATACCGGTGTAAGCGAATGGGCTTACGGTAAGATGATGAGCATTGTTGCTGACCCCACAGGAAACGACAGAGGTAAAGTTAACAAGTATAACTGGGACGTTAACACAAATAAGTATGATACCAACAAATACGGCACAATAGACAGCACCGCTGTTATGCACGGTATTATGCTTGAAGAAAAACGAGTTTACGACGTTACCTTTGACTATTACGTAGAAGATTTACCCGAAAACGTAACATTTACCGTTTTCCCCGTTAACGGCGCTGCTACTAACATCTGGCAAGGCGCAAGAGTAGACTTCAAGGCTACTCAGGGCGCTAAGTTTGATATTACTTCTGCCGATAAGGACGGCGCTTGGCATGAAGGTAAATTCAGCTTTACAATGAAATACGGTCAGCCCGATAATACTGCAGTTCATTTTGTAATGATATTATCGGAAAAATGTAATGCTACCGTATATATTGATAACGTAGTATTCAAAACCACTCAGCCTTATGAATCTACCATTACTTACGTACATAACGATGGCAGACCTGATATAACCGTTAAGGGTAACCGCGGCGATAGTATTGAAAACTATACTCCCGAAGGCGAGTATCCCTTTGGCGGCTGGTATTTAGACAGCGCATGTACCGTTAAATTTAACGGTACAACATTTGGCAGAGAACCCATTACCGTTTATGCAAAATGGGCAGGTAAGGTTGTTTCGTTTAAGGATTTCAGAGCAAATTACTTTACTAAATGGTCATTAAGCATTAAAAACGAAGCGGGCGTTGGTTATGACGATGATTATGCTTTAAGCCTTGATTACGAAGGCAGCAAAATCAACCCTGAAATGAAACAGCCCTTCTACGTAAGAACCACAGCAAACGATTATTGCCTGGCTTTAATTGCGCTTCCTGATAAGAGCATTTATACCATTAAGTATTACGTAAAGGTTAATTATGCCAATGCCGACTTTGAAATTATGCTTGGTATGGCTCACGACGGTAACATCTGGGAAGGCTCTGCGCCCTTTACCGAAACCAAAACAGTTATTTCTAAAGAAGAAGCAGGAAAAGGTTGGATTTCAAAAGAATTCACCGTTACTGCCGATTACATAAATACACATTTTGACGACCTTTATTTGTTCTTTAACGTGCTTAATCCTAACGCACAGACAAAGGTTGACGCTTTGGTAGACCGTATTGAAATTGTTGAAGCAACAGGCGCTTATGCCGCTTTCGATACAGGTATTATAGGCGATACATTAAAATATCAGTTTGGTGAAGAAGGCGACGAAATTAAGTTCCCCGAACTTAGAAACGGCGGTCTTCAGTTCCTTGGCTGGTACACCGATGCTGCGCATACTAATAAGGTAACCGCAACAAAACTTGTTAGCGGATATCAGAGATTCTATGCTAAATGGGAAGGCTATGCCGAAACCTTTGAAAACTTTAAACTTGATTCCAAGCAGATTCTTGAACAGGGTAAACTTGTTAACGTTGTTAAGGGCGAAGGCGTTGGTTACGATGATAACGCTAAACTTTCCTTCTACGGAAACGGCGGCGCTGTAAAAGAAGAAAAACCCGACGGTACCGTTGAATACTGGGGCGGTAAGATAACTTCTTACCGTGATAACTGTGTTCGTATTAACGATAAGTTAAAGAATCACACTGCTTATAGAATAGGATACTATTATAAATCTGCGCCCGATGCAAACGTTGATACTTTAATTCAGTTTGCGCTTTCTCGTAGCGGTAGTATCTGGGAACCTTCCAGTTACGTAAACCTATTCCATACCAAAAACGTTGCCGCTGCTAAAGAAACACAGTGGCAGTATGCAGAAACCGTTATTTACACCGATTTCTTAGACGTTAAAGAAGGCAATACTCTTTATATGCAGTTTGGCGCATTAAAGGGCGGTAAAGAATACATTGCAGGTGTAGATATTGATAACGTTCTTATTATTGAATTAGAAGCACCTTACATTCATTACGATGGATTAAACAGCGCTTATTCACAGGTTATACAGGGTACTGTAGGCGGCGAAATTAAAGGCCCCGCAAGTGTTCCTGTTAGAGTTGGTTATACCTTCACAGGTTGGTTTGCCGATAAGGAATGTACAATTCCGTTCACAAAGAAAATCTTTGAAGAAGGCGACAGATTAGCTGCTTTTGCAGGTTATGAAAAATCCAACAAGGTTCTTTATACTCTTGAAAACTTCCAGTTCAGCAATCCTCAGGGCTGGTTCTTGTGGGATATTGCAAACGGATGGGGCGAATTTGATTTCGCTTATTCGGGCACACACGCATTCTTCTTCGACCGCGACCCCGATAAGTGCGGTAATAAGTGGGAAGGTATTTGCGTTGGTGACGGTAACGAAATATTCAAACTTGATGCTACAAGACAGTATGTTGTAACCTTTAAGTATTACGTTGAAAAACAGGGTAGCGGCGATGCCAAGGTTTCGTTCTGGGCAGGTCACAGCCACAACCGTTACCACAGGAATGCTAAACTTACCGACGACTATATTATTAACATTATGGAAGACGTTGGCGTATGGAAAACAGGCGCCTTGGTTATTAACCCCAAAAACATTGTTGAAGAAAGTGAATACTTATTCCTTATTGTAGACGGCGGTCAGGACTTTATGCTTTATTTCGATGACATTGAAATAACAACATTGCCTGAAGGCCACACCGGTTACGTAATTGATAATGGCGGCTGTGATGCTGTTCCTATGTACGTAACAGGTAAAATTGGAAGCAGTTTTGCTAACCAGTTGCCTTCAAATCCCAAGTACGACAACCACAAGTTCCAGGGTTATAAGTATTTCGATGCTAACAATAACAGCGATATGCTTACCCCCGATAAGATGGTATTCAGCGAAGAAAAGTTAAGAATTGTTGCAAACTTTGTTCGTTTGAAAACAGTTATGGACTTTGAAAAAGGTTATAAAGAACTTCTTGAATCGCACGGTGACTATTCTGCTGCCGACTACGACTATGAACTTTACGATGCAAACAAAGAAGGTAATTCTAAAGACAACGTAACTTCGGGCAGATATGCGCTTCACAGAAAAGGTACTTCTATGTACTTTGAAAATGCTCAGCTTGTTACACAGGATAAGATGCTTTCTAATACCGAACGTTACACGTTAACAATGAAGGTGAAATTAGGCAAGTATTTCCAGACCGACGGCGCTGTTAAGATAGCATCCTGTAAGAACCCGTACTACGCTTGGACTACCACGGGTGATTACCACGCTATAGTTGCAATTAAAGACCTTCTTGACGGTGAATGGCACGAAATTACTTACACCTTTAACTCTGTTGAAGCATTCCTTGCAATTCAGACACCCGGTTACTGCGAACTCTTTATTGATGACGTTGTTATTAACTGGGTTGAAAAGGATACTCCGCTTTCAAGTTCTGTAGATTATACAGAATACGTTCCTGCAAAGAGAGATGCAAACGGCAACCTTGTTGATTTGCCTGCTGTAGTAATAGACGTTGATTCTATTATTGATGAATCTTTGCTTAATAAGACAAACGGCGCGTTTAATATGCTTTACGTTATTATCGGCGGCGCTGCACTTGTAGTAATTGCTGCTGCAGTTATTCTGGTAATAGTTCTTAAAAAACGTAAGGCTAAAAAAGCATAAGGAAAGGAAGGTAACAAAAAATGAATATAAAAAGAATTATTAGTTTAATACTTTGTTTCAGTTTGGCAGTTACCGTTCTTTCTGCCTGCTCTATTGGCGGTAACGCTTCTATTCCGTATGAAATAAGCGAAGACGGAAGATTTATTTATACAGTTGTTCGCGGCGCTGAGTCTACAAGCGCTGTTGAAAAAGCTGCTAAAGACATCCGCGCTGCGATGAGAGATAATTTCTCTTGCAAAATTACCATTGTTAAGGACAACGTTGTTGAAGCTGTAGACGGCGCAACCGAAGTTCTTATTGGTAACACTAACCGACCCGAATCGGCTCAGGCTTTAGAAGTTCTTACTTCAAGCCGTCAGAACAACAACTACGACTTTATTATTAAGGTTATTAACAATAAGGTTTGCGTTCAGGCTCTTACCAATGAAATGATAGGTGTAGCTGCTGAATGGTTTGTTAAAACTTTCTGCGTGTCTGCTGAAGATTGGCAGAAACTTGAAAACGGATATGAATTCTTATATCAGCCCGATATAAAAACTGTTGGTAACGTTGTTGCAGGTACAAACCTTGGTTTGTTTACAGTTGTTAAACCTGTTAAGATGACATATCTTGCCGGTATGGAAGTTGAAAGATTCATTGAGTTTTACAAGAATAACGGTTTTACTCTTAACTATATAGAAGATATTGATGAAACACAAGAATATGAAGTTCTTATTGGCGATACTTCACGTGAAGAAAGCAAGAGTGTTACCGTTGAAGGCGACAACTATATTATTAAAGTTGTTGGCAAAAAACTTGTTGTAAAGGGCGGAAGTGAACTTGCTCTTTACAGAGGTGTTAAGCATCTTGCCGATTTAATTGAAGAATCTAAAACAGGCGAAGGTTTTAACTGGTCTGACGGTTACGTAATTAACGGCAAGTACGATAAAGAAGAAGAGGGCGTTTATACTTTAAACTTCTTTGATGAGTTTGAAGGTTCTAACATTGACCTTACTGTTTGGGGCGACTACAACTCTCAGGAATACAGACCGCGTACATCTTCTTTGGGCGGTACTACCTATCTTTCTACTCCGAAGAACACAAGTTCGGGTTATACAACCGCTTTCGGCAAGGAGTTCCCGTATAAACTTGCTTATCAGTCTGATGGCAGTATGAAACTTGCAGGTATGAAGATAGGCGAAAAAGACTTCGCAGGCGCTACGGCATCTACTTATCATTCTATGCTTTATAAGTACGGTGTTCTGGAAGCACGTGTTAAGTTCCCCAAAGCTCCGCTTTCTTTTGCTATCTGGCTTAACGGCGCAGGTATTGACGGTCTTCGTACCCGTTACGGCGACCTCAGAAGAAGTTGTATGACCGAAGTTGACCTTATTGAAACCTTTGGTAGCGAAAACTGGTTTGCTTCTAACATTCACCGTTGGTGGACCGACTACGATGAAACAGGTAAAGCGCTTACAAGTGCCCATAACTCTATGGACGGTGTTTCTAAATATAATACCGAGGGTAATAATAAGGCGGTTAAATACAGTAAAGACCGCTACGGCGATTTACTTTCAGATGATTTCCACACCTACACATTCTACTGGGATGATGAGTGTATGAAGTTTGCATTTGACGGTAAGGTTTACTGTACTTATGATTTCAAAGATGAAATGAGCGTTTCAGTTCATAAAATGCTTACTTATATGATTCTTTCTGCTCAGATGTGCGAAGCCGGTTACGGTGCGGCATATAAGGAAGGTGACCCTGAATATTGCGAGGTTGCTCTTGATTATATAAGAGTTTACCAGACCGATTCCATTAACAGCCAGCTTGCTACAAGCTGGGGTCAGTGGGAAGAATCGGGTACTACCGAAATATTCTATAAGGATAAACCCGTTACTTATTCTCCGTAATATTATCTAAATATATCTCACCCTTATTGTGTTGAAGCAATACGGGTGATTTTTTATAAAAAGAAGTCAATATTTGGTAGGAAAGTGCAGAATTGTTATATTTTTTGAACTAAAAGTACAGGATATTTATATTTACAAAATTAATAATCGGGTTTATAATTAATATGTACAAATATCTCTTTAAGGAGGCTTTTGAATAATGAAAACAAGCGGTAAGTTATTTGTAAAACTTATAGGTGTTGCACTGGTGCTTGCAATGGTTTTAAGCACTTTATTTGTGCCTATGAGTTTTAGCGCCGCTGCTGCAGAGGATATAACCATAGATTTTAAATCTTTTGCCTCTATAAGCAAAAGCGTAAAAGCAAAAAATGAAGCAGGCATAGGCCGCGGTGACAATGCTGCGCTTTGCTATGACTATGCGGGTGAATACGTATGGAAGGTTGATAACGGCAATAACGTTTATTATGCCAACAGAAACGCTATACACGACCACACTGCTGCTTTGTGTACTCCTTTGGATAAAACGGTTTACAAAATCAGTTATTACGTAAAAGCGGTTAACGTTAACAGCGATTTTGAACTTAAATTTTTAACGGGACATTCGGGAAATTTGTGGGAAGCAAATACCATGAATATTTACGAAGGCACAAAAAGATATTTTTCTAAAGATGAAGATTTAAGCGACTGGACAAAGGTTGAAACTATTTTGATTACCGAATTTAAACAAGGTAATAAAACCGGTGATGATTTAATTCTTGCATTAAATGTTATAGATAAATCTATGGATGCCAAGGTTGAAATATTGGTTGACGACGTTGTTGTAAGCGCAGTTGAAGATGAAGTTGTTCAGTTAAACACAGGTATTTCACAGCAGGAAACTCTTTTTCTTTTCGGTAAAGAGGGCGATGCTATTGAAATTCCCGAACTTGATAACAACGGTCTTGTATTATTGGGTTGGTTTACCGATAAGGAATGTACCGTTCCTTTTACCGAAACTACCTTTAAAGAGGGTGTTACCGTTTTATATGCAAAATGGGGCGGTACCGTTATTGACTTTGAACCTTATTCCGGGAGCGGTTTCTTGCCCGTAAGCGTTAAAGTGGAAAACGGCGCTAACGTAGGTTATAATAGCAACGCTGCGCTTCATTTTGATTTCGACGGCGATTCCGTTTGGAAAACCGAAGGTGACAACGTTACCTATTATTATCAGAGAAATAACGGCATTGACCACAGAGCGCCTCTTGCTGAATTAAAAAATAATACGGCTTATAAGGTTACTTATTTTATTAAGGTTAACGAAGCAAACAGCGGTTTTAACGCAAAATTTGTAACAGGCCACGGCAGTAATATTTTTGAACCGGGTACTTTGGTGTCTTATGACAGTACAACCAAAACCTTTGGCGCAGAAGACGTAAGCGAAGAATGGGTTAAGGTTGAAACCATTTTTGTTACCGACTTCTTAGATAACGGCTTTAAAGTTGGCGATGACTTACATATTGTATTTAACGTAGATGAAAAGAAAGCCGAAACCAAGGTTGACGTTTTGGTTGATAAGGTTGCCGTTGTAGAATTAACGGGCGGTATTGTTGCGTTTAATACAAATGTGCCCAGTGAAGCGCCCATTTACGTTTTTGGTGAAAAAGATGCTGAAATTACTTTCCCCGAAGTTGAAAACAGCGGTCTTAATTTTGAGGGTTGGTATACCGATAAGGAATTAACAAATAAGTTTACTGAAAAAACATTTTCTGACGGTCTTGTTGTGCTTTATGCTAAGTGGACCGGTGATATAGTTGAGTTTGACGGTTATAATTGGGATACTTCCCTTAAACCCAGTACCAGTATTAAAAATGAAAAGGGTGTTGGTGAAAAGGACGACTTTGCGCTTAACTTTAATTTTGTTGGCGACAAGGTGTGGGAAGGCAACACACTTTTCTGGCAGAGAAGTAATAACCTTGACCACCGCGCCGCTATTCTTACAGTTAAAGACAATACTACATATCTTGTTACTTATACGGTAAAAATTGAAGAAGCGAACAGCGCCTTTAGTGTTCGTCTTGCAACCGGTCACGGCAGTAATATTTTTGAAGGCGGCAGTGTTGTTTACAATGAAACCGCAAGAAACTTCTCCACCGAAGATGTAGGCAAAGGTTATATTAAGAGAACCGTTATGCTTACAACAAGATTCGGCGCTACCACGAAAAGTACTCCCGATGAATTATTTGTGCTTTTCTCGGTACTCAGAAAAGAAGCCGATACCGTTGTTAATGCCTTTGTAGATAAGGTTACCGTTGTTGAAGTGCCTGCTGCTAACGGTGTGTTATTTGATGCTAACGCTGAAACTGCAGACGGTGACTTCCAGTTAGGCGAAGTTGGCGAAGATATTGTATTCCCAACCCTTACTAACGGTAAGGCTGAGTTCCTTGGTTGGTACAGCGATAAACATTGCGAAATTCCGTTTACCGAAACAAAAATTAAGGAAGGCTTTATTACCGCTTATGCAAGGTGGTCTACGCTTCCCATTACTTTTGAAAATTATGCTTATCAGGATACCAATACGGGCCGTTTCGGTGAGAATATGAGCATTGTAAACGCTGACGGTGTTGGTTATGACGATAACTATAAACTTAACTTTAATTTTAACGGCGACGTAATAAGAAATTACAATAATAAGGGTAAACCTGTTTATTGGAGAGAGCGTATAAGCAGCGCTTACGATAACATTGCGCGTCTTGGCGCTTTACAGAATAAAACTGCCTACAAGGTAAGTTTTATGTATAAGGCTAACGGCGGAACAACTGATGACGCAAAAACTTGGTTTATTACGGGCGATACTTCTAACATCTGGTTAACCGACAGTATAGCAATTTACAGGTATGCTTCTGTTGTGCTGGACAAAGATAACACACAGTGGACAAAAGCCGAAGTTACTTTCTTTACCGATTTTAAGAAAGAAAACGGCGATATGCTTTTCTTTGGACTTTCGGGTATGGATGAAACCGTTAAAGAAGGCATAAAAATGGATTTTGACTTTGACAACTTTGTTGTTGAAAAGTTAGAAAAACCCTATGTTTTCTTTGATTCACAGGAAGACGGATATACTGCTCTTGTTTGCGGAAAAGCAGGCGAAACTATAGCAGTTCCCGAAACAACACCAAAGCGTGTAGGTTTTGATTTTGCGGGTTGGTATCTTGATAAAGAGGCTACAATACCCTTTACTCAAACAACCTTTAACGCGGGCGAATCAATTGTTGTTTATTCGGGTTGGACCAAGAGTAGTTATGCGCTTTACGATTTTGAAAACTACGGACTTACCAAATCAAGCGGTTATCTTATTATTTCCGACGGTATGAGCGTTGGTACGGTGGGCGCCGCAAGAAGCGGTGTAAATTCCATTAAAATGGACAGAACAGGACTTAAAAAGGTTTCCTGCGCAATTATTGCCGATAACAGCAACCGTGTTGAACTTGATATAGGTAAGACCTATGCTATTTCGTTCTGGTATTACGTTGAAAAACGCGGCACTACTGATGCTAAAATAAGTTTCAGAACCGCAGGCAGAAGTAATGCTTTTGAAAATTCTGTTGGTATTTCCGACGTTGTTTCGGTTTCGGTTGTTGCCGAAACGGGTGTTTGGAAAAAACGTACTGTTGTTGCAAACACAGCGGAAATTAAGGATAAGTATTTCTATATTGTTGTTGAAAACGGTCTTGACGGCGTGTTCTACGTTGATGATATAGAGGTTACCACATTGCCCGACGGTCACACAGCGTATACAGTTGATAACGGCGAATGCGATGCTGTTCCGCAGTACGTTTCGGGTAAAATTGGTTCAAGTTTTGCAAATAAACTTCCCAAAGCGCCTAAAAATGCTAACCACGTATTTGTTGGTTACGTTGGTGTAGATACAAGCGGTAACCGTGAAGATCTTACCCCCGATAAAATGGTATTTACCGATAAGAAACTTCAGATTATTGCAAACTTTGTAAGACTTAATACGGTGCAGAATTTTGATGACGGCGAGTATTTAACCTTCCTTGGCGCGTATAACGATTACAGCGCTCTTGACTTTGACTATGAAATATACAATGCTTTAAAGGAAGGCAACAGTAAGCAAAACGTTGCTTCGGGCAATTATTCGCTTCACCGAAAAGGCACTTCAATGTACGTTGAATCGGCTCAGATTCTTACACAGAATCAAAGACTTGTTCCGGGTCAGCGCTACACAATTACAATGAAGGTAAAACTTGGCAAGCATTTCCATACCGACGGCGCTGTTAAAGTGTTCTCTAACTTCAGCGCGTACTATCCGTGGGCAAAAACGGGCGATGCATACCCTGTGGCAGTTATTGCCGACTTAAAGGAAGGCAAGTGGCAAGAAGTAAGTTATACCTTCTTTGCTGTTGAAGAATATTTAAGTATTCAGACACCGGGTTACGTTGAACTGTTTATAGACGATATTGTGATTACAAGAGTAACAGGCGAAACTCCGCTTTCAACACCTGCTGAATTTACCGAATACGTAACCGCAAAGCGTGATGAAAAAGGTGAAATTGTAGAAGAAGACAGATCTATAGACGTTTCTTCAATTATTGACCCGACACTTAAAGTACCAAGCGGCGGTTTATTGGCAAACGGCGGAAACGCAACTGTGTTTGTGATTATTGGCGCGGCAGCGGTACTTGTTCTGGCAGGACTTGCAGTATTGCTTATAGTTATTAAAAAGCGCAAGTCAAAAAAAGCATAAAGAAAGGATGGTAAGAACAATGAAAATTAAAAATATTATTTGCTTAATAGTTTGTTTTTGTATGATACTTACCGTTCTTTGCTCTTGCTCGGGCGGTCAGGCGGCTTCAATCCCTACACACATAGGCGAAGACGGCAGATTTATTTATTCGCTTATAAGAGGTAAAGATTCTTCTACCACCGTTGAAGACGGTGTAAAGGTTATTCGCAGCGCTATAAGAGAAAACTTTGACTGCAAGGTTTCTACCCTTAAGGACGACGTTCTTGAAGAGGTAGAAGGCGCTTGTGAAATTCTTATTGGTGATACTAACCGCGCGGCTTCGGCTGAAGCTAAAAAAATAGTAAGTGAAGCAAGAAGTAATAACGCTTTTGACTTTATTGTTAAGGTTATAGATAATCAGATTTGTATTCAGGCTGTTAACGACGACATGATAGTGGTTGCCTGCGAATGGTTTGCACAGACTTTTTGTAAGGACTTAACCGCTTGGTCTATGTTAAGAGAAGAGTATGAGTTTTTGTATCAGCCTGAAACTGAAAGTAACGAATGTACTGTTGCA
Source organism: Acutalibacteraceae bacterium (assembly GCA_045605385.1). Classification (GTDB taxonomy): domain Bacteria; phylum Bacillota; class Clostridia; order Oscillospirales; family Acutalibacteraceae; genus SIG607. The sequence goes on along the minus strand of JAZUPW010000020.1, from coordinate 30,899 downwards.
GGAATGGATCTTGGCTTATTTACAGTTGTTAAACCTGCCGAAATGTCGTACATTATTGGTATGGAAGTAGATAAGTTTATAGACGGCTATAAAAAAGCGGGTCTTACTTTAAATTATATTGAAGATATTGACCCTGCAGAAAAATATGAAATTTTAATTGGCAATACTACCCGTGAAGAAAGCAAAAGTGTAACGGTTGAAGGCGACAATTACGTAATTAAAGTTGTTGGCACTAAACTTGTTGTAAAGGGCGGAAACGACCTTGCAACCTATCGTGCTATAAAGTATCTTAACGAACTTGTTGCCAAAACAGCCAATGGAGAGCCTATAAACTGGACCGACGGTTACGTTATTAACGGCAAGTACGATGAAAAAGAAGAAAACACTTATACTCTTAACTTCTTTGATGACTTTAACGGTTCTACGCTTGACCTTGACGTTTGGGGCGACTACAACTATCAGGCGGGCAGAACTGCTAAATCTTGCCTTGGCGGTACAAACTGGTATGCCAACGTGCTTAATAAATCAACCGCTTACGGAAAAGATCTTCCCTATAAAAGCGTTTATGTTGCCGACGGAAACTTGGTAATGTCTACATATAAACTTAATGAAAAAGACTTTGTAGGCACCTACGCTTCTACCTTTACTTCAATGATGTTTAAATACGGTGTATGGGAAGTAAGAGGTAAGCAGAGTTTAACACCCGGCTGTATGTCTTATTGGTTAAACGGCGCGGGTTCTCAAAACTACGTTTACCGTGACGGCGGTTTTGTAAGAGCGTGTATGACCGAGGTTGACTTAATTGAAACAATGGGTAGTCAGACCTGGTTTGCCGCTAACGTTCACCGTTGGGGTAACGACGGCGTTCATAACTCTATGGACGGTGTTGCGAAATATAAAGTTGCGGGCAACAACAAATCCTATAACGTAGACGTTGAACGCGAGGGCGGAGATATTACCGAAAACTTCCATACTTACAGTATGTATTGGGATGACGAATGTATGAAGTTTGCCTTTGACGGCAAGGTTTTCGTTACCTACGACTATAAGCAGGAAGAAAGTGTTTCGGTACACTGTTTGCTTAACTATATAAATCTTCACTTCAGAATGGGTGACGCCACATACGGCAGAACCTGGAAACCTGAAGAACATCCCGAATACGTTGAGGCTTATATAGACAATATTAAGGTTTATCAAACCGCTGAACTTAACAGCCAGATGATAACCGGCCCTGCTGAGTTTTCGGGCAAATATAAACAGGTTGCGCCTGTTATTAAATATCCCGATAATCCGGTTACGGGTGAATATTAAATTAAAAAACTTCCGATTCGGGTGTTGTTCTTAGGGATAAAATGCCTAAAAAAGTAAATTTTTGTGTTCTAATGTGTTAAAAAGCCGTGGTACGCGTCAAGCGTTACCATGGCTTTTCGCCTTTTATCCCACTAAAAATTTTTCTTCTTTAGGTGCTTTGCAGTTTTGTATGAATAAATTTGATTCGATTTCGAAGTTGCAAAAATACAGTAATACTTTGTGTCTTACTGTGTTTTAAAATAAGAAAGCGTTCAAATTTATCAGAAAAACCTATTTATTCCTAAGGACAAGACCCGTTTCGGAAGTTTTTGGCTTTTGTGCAAAAAAAAGTATAAATTGTGCTATAAAATAAGACGTAAATATGGTATTATAACAATGGTGAAGTGTTGTGTGTTCATTTATGCTACTATACAATAGAATATACAAAGAATTAAACTATAAAACTTTTAAGGAGATTTAACCATGGCGAAAAGAAATTACCTTACTAAACTGTTAGCAGTTGTTTGCGGTTTAGCAATTGTTCTGAGTGCAGTTTTTGTGCCAATTCAGTTTGCCGCTTCTGCTGCAACGCTTCCTTTTGAAAAAGAAACAAGTGTTGTTTTTTCTTTTGAGGAAAGTGAAAATCCTGTAATGGTAAACGATACTGCCGCCAATAGCCTTAATATGATACGCGGCGGTGACGGCATTGGCTGTGCAAGTTGGGCCTTAAAGGTGTTCAATGCTTCTAACGGTGTAACGGGTGTTGGCTGGAAACACACTAATGCGGTTGGATGGGCTACTTCGGGCGGTTACCGTTTAAATAATAACAACGGTGTTTTTGTTTTAGAGCCTTCGTCTAATTACGTTGTTTCCTTCAAACTAAGTGTTGTTTCTGCGCCGGTTTTAACTAACAGTATAACTGCGGTTAACGATGCTAACCTTAAACTTGGTTACGGTTTTGTCGCAGGTACGGGAAGTAATTCGGGAAATACCGTTAACAGTATGAATACCGTTATTTCAAATGTTTTCAGTGTAGACAGAGTTCCCGAAAACAAGAAAAACAGCGCTGAGTATACTGTTTTTAACGGTAATGACGTAAGAACCTATACCGTAGGTAACCAACAGCACGAACTTACATACGTTTTTTCTACCCCTGCTGATTTAGGCGCGGGGAGCCCTGCTTTGGGTTTTTATGCTAAAACCGTTTACGGTGTGGAATTTGTTGTAGATGACGTTACCGTTACAAGACTTGGAACAGAACAGGGCGCGGTAAAACTTGTAGATGAATATTACGGTACTACTACCGTAATAACAGGCAATATTGGTGAGCAGGTTCAACTTCCCGTTCTTACAAGCGAAAATGCCGAACACGAGTTCAGTGGTTGGTACAAGGACTATGCAAGAACCGAAACTGCAGAAGGAATTACTTTTCATAGTGATATTCAAACCGTTTATTCTGCCTGGAAAGCACCAGTAACGGTTACCTTTGTAGACACTTTAAACGGTGGTGAACCCTATACGGTAAGCGGTCTTGCGGGGGAGGAAATAGTATATCCTACCGACCCCGTAGATACACTTAATAATCCTGCTGCACAGTGGTTTATGGGTTGGTATACAACTGAAAGTTATTCCGAAGAATATTCTGCTAAAGAATTTGGATATACAAGTTACAGCGTTTATTCAAAATGGCAGGGTGAAATACCGGAACAGATTGAAGACTTTGAAAATTATACAAGGGATGCTTACAGCGTTATTAGCGCAACGTCTTCAACCGGTAAGGAAGTTAAGCGTAAATCAAACAGCTATTATTTCGGCAGTATGTTAAGCAAAGTTGATGATTCTACAAATAACGGTTTCGGCAAGGTGATAAAACTTGACTGGGATGCTGAAATGGTAAGTGATTCTGAAAATGCCGATAGTTATAATGCTGCACAAAGATATGCGAACCCACAGGACAGGGTTTTAAGTTTAGAGCATATAGATTTAATTGAAGATACGATTTATACCGTTACTTTTGACTATTTTGTTGAAAATATAAGCGATTCGCAGGTTGTTACAGTTATTCCTATGACAAATAATGCTAACAATATATGGGAATCGGGAGTTAACTTTGCTTCTACACAGGGCGCAAGTGAGATAATAACCGCTTCCGATAAAAACGGTGAATGGCACAAGGGAGAATTTACTATTACGGCAAAATTCTCTTCTGCTTCCCGTACTGCGTTTTTCTTCATTCTTGGGCTTTCTGAAAACAGCGATACCGTTATTTATTTTGATAACGTGAAAACGGTTGCCGTTCAGCCGTATGAGTCTACTATTACTTACAAACAAAACAACGGTGATGCCGATAACGTTGTTATTGGAAACAGAGGCGAAAAAATTGAGGAATACGTTCCTTACAACAACGGCCTTAAATTTTTCGGTTGGTATAGCGATGCAGAACTCAGCATTCCTTTTGAGGGTACTGAATTTACAAGAAATCCAATTGTAGTGTATGCTAAGTGGGGCGGCATTGTTCAGAATTTCAGAAACTACAATAAGCCAAATGAATTATCGTTTGCGGCGTATAGCCTTGATGTTGATAAGACTCAGGGAGCGGGATATGACGATAACTATGCTCTTGTATGGAATTTTGACGGTGACAAGGTAATAGATAACAAGGGTGCGCTTATGTATGAAAAGGTTGGGAATACGGCGCATCAGGCTTCGCTTGTTTACGACCTTAAAGATAAGACTACTTATGAAATAAGTTTCTACGTTAAGGTTAATTCTGCTAACAGCGATGCAAATATTAAAATGCTTACAACCCACGGTTTTAATATTTATGAAGCACCTATTGTTGAGTATTCATCGGCACAGTGTGTTATAAGTAAAGATGATGTTGGTAAGGGTTGGATAAAGAAAAGCGTTATTTTAACAACAGCATTTTCAAAAAGTAATTTCGATAATATTCCAGATGACCTTTACTTTGTTTTTGCGCCTGTTTTAAACAGCAAAGAAACAGAAATTAAGTTAAGCATTGATAATATTGTAGTTAATGAAGTTACACAATCGGCAATTATTTTTAACGGAAACGCTGTAGGCGTAGAAAGCGCGTATCAGATAGGTAATTCGGGAGATAAAATTAATTTCCCCACACTTAAAAACTCAGATGCCACATTCCTTGGTTGGTACACCGACATAGTTTGCGATAACCCCTTTAACGAAACCGCTTTAAAGGAAGGCGTTACTGAAGTTTATGCAAGATGGACTGCGCTTCCGCTTACTTTTGATACTTATCAGTATTATTCTACAAACACTTTTGTGTTTGGCAAGTGCTTAAAACTCAGCAACGAAAACGGCAACAATTTGCTTAACTTCACTTTGGTGGGGGATGAGCAAAGAGGGACCGACAAAAAGGGTAATCCTACGTATTTTAAAGACAGAATTACCACGTCTTATGATCATATTGCAAAAATTGCAGAACTTCACAATAACACCGCATATAAGATTACGTATTATTATAAATCGGCAGAAATTTCTAATACCGATGCCACAATACGTTTTGCAACAGCCAATTCTTCTAATATATGGGAAACATCAGCAAGAACGGAGTATAGCGGTTCTGTACAGAAAGTTTCTGCCAATACAAAAGAATGGACTAAGGCTGAAACTGTTATATTTACAAACTTTGCAAACGAAACGGGGAAATGGCTTTACGTAATGTTTGCAGGGGATAACTGTAAAACTACCGATACGGGCAGAGTTGTAAGTGTTGATTTTGATAACGTTACTATTGAAAAAATTGATAAACCTTACATTACTTATGACGGACAAAACGGCGAATACAATGAATTTATAAAGGGTACGCTTGGAAAGGAAATAGCGAAACCCGAAACCCTTCCTGCCAAGTTCGGTTACAACTTTATAGGTTGGTTTACAGACAAAGAGTGTACCGTACCTTTTACACAAACGGTATTCGATAAAGCCGAGGCTTTAACCGTTTATGCAGGCTATGAAAAGAGCAGTAAAGTAATTGTAGATTTTGAGAATTATAATATAATAAATAACAGCGGTTGGTTCCAGTTTGGCAGAGGTGTAGAAGTTGTTACCGACGGTAAGAGTGCTTCGGGCAAAGGATCTGTTAAAGTTGTTCGTGAAATGGAAATAACCAACAATTACAATACAGGCTATTTGGTGTTGGGTGAAAAAACAGTAAGATACGACCTTGATCCCGCTAAGAAGTACGTTGTTAACTTTAAGTATTATATTGAAAAGAGTCCTGCAAGAGATTTAAAAATTTCTTTAGCGGGTGCTTCACAGTACAACTATTTCCACAACGTTGTAAGTCTTACCGATAATTATGTTGTTGGTATTATGGAAGAAAAAGGCGTTTGGAAAAACGGCGCGCTTATAATAGATGCTTCTAAGTGCAAAGAAAATGCCAACTATTTATATTTAGCAATTAACACAGGTCACGACGGTATTATCTATATTGATGATATTGTAATTGAAACCCTGCCTGAAGGACACACGGGCTATATTGTTGATAACGGCGGTTGCAAGGGTGTGCCTATGTACGTAACAGGAAAACTGGGTAGCAGTTTTGCAAATAAACTGCCTAAAGCTCCTACTATGGATAATCATATATTTATAGGTTATACATATTTCGATGCAAGTGGTAATCAGGCGGAGCTTACACCCGAAAAAATGGTGTTCAGCGAAGAAAAAATGACCGTTAAGGCTACTTTTGTAAGAATTAAAACGGTTCAGGATTTTGATAGCGGTTACGAGGCTTTAATGGGTACTTATGCCGATTATTCTAATCTTGACTTTGACTGGGAACACTACGACAGCCAAAAAGAAGGCAATTCTGCAGATAACGTTGCTTCCGGCAGATACTCGCTTCACAGAAAAGGCACAACAATGCATTTTGAAAATGCTCAGATATTAACTCAGGATTTATCACTTACGGTTGGTGAACGCTATACAGTTACTATGAAGGTGAAACTTGGAAAACATTTCCAGACAGACGGCGCTGTTAAGTTTGCTTCTTGCAAGAGCCCGTATTATCCGTGGGCTACTTCGGGTGATTATTACCCGATTGTTGCTATAAAGGATTTAACCGACGGTGAATGGCATACCGTAAGTTACACCTTTAATGCGGTTGAATTAAATCTTTCGGTTCAGACACCCGGTTACTGTGAAATATTTATTGATGACGTAGTGTTTGAACGGGTTGACAAAGATACACCGCTTTCAAAGCCCGTTCAGTTTACTGAATACGTACCGGCGCTTCGCGACGCAAACGGTAATCTTATAGACGTTCCTGCCGTTGTAATTGACGTAAATTCTATTCTTGATGATTCACTTTACGTAAAAACTATTAACATTCTGCCTTATTTAATTATAGGCGGCGCATTGTTGATTATTGTTGCAGGAATTACTGTTTTGCTTATTGTGAAAAAACGAAAGGCTAAAAAAGTTTAAGGAAAGGATGGTAAGTATAATGAAAATTAAAAATATTATAAGCTTAATACTTTGTTTTGCGTTAACTCTTACCGTCCTTTCGGGATGCAGCGTAACTATTGGCTCAAGGGCTACGCTTTCGGCTGATATTGACCAAGAAGGTAGATTTAATTATGCTATAATACGCGCTGAAGATTCTTCGGAAGTTGTTGGCGATGCTGCTAAAAGTATAAGAACTGCTATTAAAGAAAACTTTAATGCTAAAGCTTCTATGGCAAAGGACGGCGTTGTAGAGGCGGTTGAGGGTACTTGTGAAATTCTTGTTGGTAACACCAACCGAGAAGAATCGGCACAGGCTTTAGAAGTACTTACTTCAAGCCGCGGAAACAACAGTTACGATTTTGTTGTTAAGGTTATTAATAACAAGATATGTATTCAGGCTACCAACGATGAAATGGTGGCAACCGCTTGTGATTGGTTTGTTAAAACTTTCTGTACTAAAATTGAAGATTGGTCGCTTATAAGAACAGATTATGAGTTTTTATATCAGCCCGACGTTAAAACTTTAAACGCTTACGTTGCGGGTGTGAATCTTGGTTTCTTTACGGTTGTTAAACCAACAAAGATGTCGTATATTGTTGGTATGGAAGTTGAAGAACTTATAAAAATTTTCTCTCTTAACGGGCTTAATATGGATTATATTGAAGATATTGATCCTGAAGTAACCAACGAAGTTCTTATTGGCGATACTTCGCGCGAAGAAAGCAAAAGTGTAACTGTTGAAGGCGATAATTACATTATTAAAGTTGTTGGCACAAAACTTGTTATAAAGGGCGGAAGTGATCTTGCAACTTACCGCGCCGTTAAGCATTTAAACGACCTTGTAAAGGCGTCTAAAGAGGGTGAAGGCTTTTCTTTTACAGATGGCTACGTTATAAACGGTAAGTACACAAGTGAAGAAAAAGATATTTACACGCTTAATTTTGTTGATGAGTTTGAGGGCAGTACCGTAAACACAGCCGTATGGGGCGATTATAATAGCTCCAATTACCGTACGGGCACCTCTAATCTTGGCGGTAAAACTTATAAAGTAACACCTACTAACCTGAGCAGTGCTTTTAAAACCGATAAGGGCAATGATATTCCCCGAAAAATGGTTTATCAGGCCGACGGTGCGCTTGTTATGTCTGCTTTGCGCGTGGGTAACGACTTCTTGGGCACATACGCTTCAACCTTTAATTCCATGATTATGCGTTACGGTATTTGGGAGGTAAAATCAAAATTACCCCAAAAACCGGTTTGTGTAAGTTATTGGCTGAACGGCGCGGGTGAACAACTTCATAAAACCCGTTACGGAGATATGGGAAGATCATGCTTTACAGAAGTTGACCTTGTTGAAAACTTTGGTTCAAATACCTGGTTTGCTTCTAACGTTCACCGATGGTGGACAGAATATTCTACCGACGGTCAGACTTCGCGTACCACCCACAACTCTATGGACGGTGTTGCCCGATATAATACCAAAGATAACAACAAGTCGGTTGGGTTTGATACCGAACGTTACGGGGGAAACCTTAGCGAAGACTGGCACACCTATTCATTCTATTGGGATAACACCTGTATGAAGTTTGCTCTTGACGGTAAATCTTACGTTACCTATGATTATGCCGATGAAATGAGCGTTTCGCTTCACAGCATTATGTTGTATACCATTCTTTCTTGCGGTATGGGTGATGCATCATACGGTGCTACTTATAAAGTAGAGGAACACGAGGATTATTACGAAACCTACGTTGATTCGGTTAAGGTTTACCAGACCGCCGCTATAAACAGCCAGATGGCTACAGCGGGCAGCGAATATGCACCTGATACCCCCACTACCATTAAGTATCCCGACGTTCCATTAAGAAATTCTTATTAATTGCTTGAATTAAAAGACCTATGAGTATATAATATACTTATAGGTCTTTTTTAGGAGTTAACATTATGGAAATTAAGATTAAGAAGTTAAAGAAAGGCGCGGTTATACCAACGCGCGGTTCGGATTATGCCGCAGGGTATGACCTTTATGCCTGTATGGAAGAAGAAAGCGTTGTTATAAAGCCGAATGCCTGTGTAAAAATAGGTACGGGGCTTAGTATTGCCGTGCCAAATGGTTATTTTGGCGCAATTTTTGCGAGAAGCGGTCTTGCAACCAAGCAAGGACTTCGCCCCGCTAACTGCGTTGGCGTTGCTGACAGCGATTACAGAGGCGAGTATATTGTGGCGCTTTATAACGACAGCGATGAGCCAAGAATTGTAAACAACGGCGAGCGTATTGCGCAACTTGTTATTATGCCGTTTTTAGAAGCCGAGTTTTACGAATGCGAAGAACTTGACGATACGCTTCGTTCAAGCGGCGGTTTCGGTTCTACGGGAAAGTAGGTTATTTATGAATATTTGTATTTACGGCGCGGCGAACGAAAAAATTGATGAAAGTTATAAAACGGGCGTTGAAGCGTTGGGCAGAGAAATGGCAAAAAGAGGCCATACCCTTGTTTTTGGCGGCGGTATGTACGGGCTTATGGGTGCCGCTGTTCGCGGAGTAAGTAAAGAAGGCGGAAAAAGCATTGGCGTTTCTCCGAAATTTTTCCGTCCTGACGGAGTGCTGTTTGATAACTGCACCGAATTTTATTACACCGAAGATATGCGCTCACGCAAGGCGCTTATGGAAGAAAAGTCAGACGCCTTTCTGGTTGTTCCCGGCGGTGTTGGTACTTATGAAGAGTTTTTTGAAATGTATACTCTTTTGCGTTTAAGGCAAACACAAAAGCCTATTGCGGTTTATAATTTAAACGGATATTACCAACCGCTTATGGATATGTTGCAAAAAACTGCAGAAAAAGGTTTTATGGATAAAGAAAGCATTAATTTGTTTTTGTGCAGCGAAGATATAAACGAAATACTTAATTATCTTGAAAATAAAACTCACCAAGTTTAACTTGGTGAGTTTTATGTTTTACAATAACAAATTAATCTTTTCTGTAAGGGATTTCGTATTTGGGGTTTTCTGCTCTTTGTTCAAGAAGTTCGGGGTTTGCAAGATACTTTTTGAAACTGCGGAATGCCATTGCAAAGTAACTGCCCGAAGCAACACGTTCATCCATAACAAGGCCGAAAGGTATGCATTTTTCAAGCACAACTTCACCTTCTTTGTTATATTTGGGCACTTCGCGCATATTACCCATTGTAAGAACAAGGCTTGTTGTACCGAAGTTGTATACGTGGTGGAAAATATGGTTTGTGCGTATACTTGCAAGGTTAGAAAACATTATTGAAGCGTGAAACGGACTTGCATCTATAATTGCGCGGGGAAGTAAACCGTATTTATCTAATATTTTAAATACTGTAACGCCAACGCGGAGGAGTCCCGGAATTTTTACCAATATATTTGCTAATTTATCGGTGGCGTTGTCGCCTTCGGCGCGGTTTTGGGCTATATATTCGTTCATTTTTTTGTCGGTTTCAAAAATAGTACCTGCAGGGTCAATACGTACTTTAGAGGTTGTGCCGTTGTCCATTTGACCTGCCTTTAAAACAACCATACCCACAACAAATTCGTTTCGCGCATAAATTGTTTTGTTAACAACAAAGCGGTTAAGCGCAGGGTATTCTGCAACAGTACGTGCAAAAGCCGCTATTATTACCGAAAGATGACTTAAAGTTTTGCCTTCTTTTCTTTTGGCATTCAAATAATCTCTTATGGGTTTTTCGGGAATGTCAAGTTCAATCATATTAAGGGCATCGTTTCGTTTGTCCATAATATGGGCGCCTACCATATATTCGGCATTAATGTTTTTTAAGCGTTTACCATCTCTTCTCATAAAGAAGTCCCCTTAAATTTTAAATATCTATAATGATTGTAGTTAGTCGAAACGCTTAAAAGCGTTCCGACAAGCCACTTAAAAAGTGGCTTTCGCAAAATTAAATTCTAATATTTAATTTTGCACAACATTCATTGCAATGGGATAGGACAAATTTTACTAAAAATTTGTCGCAAAATCAAAGATTTTGTGGCGAAACAAAATTGTTTCGCCTAACCTATGCCATTATAATTAATAGAAGATATTTTTTTGGAGGAATTTTAAAATGAAAACTTTAAAAAGCATACTTGCTGTAGTTTTGTCTATGCTTCTTGTGTTCAGTTTTGCAGGATGCCATAAGCAGGGCGAAATTGCAGTAAAATTCGGTGATGTTGAATTTACGTCAGCAATGTACTCAATGGCGCTTCTTAATGCCGATAGCGAAGCAAGAAGTCTTGTAGATGAAGCCAAGGCTGCCGAAAAGACCGAAGGCGAAGAAACTTCCACCACAACCGAAACAACCGATTACCTTGCAGAACAGGTTGAAGGCGTAAGTTTTAAAGAATGGGTAGAAACCACAGCAATTGAAGAACTTTCTAAAATAGCTGCTTACCGTATTCTTTGCAAAGAAAACGGTGTAGAACTTGAAGAAGAAACCATTGAACAAATCAATTCTTACGTAGATTACTATTATCCCAACTATGAAGCAATGCTTGCCGCAAACGGTATTGGAAAAACCACTTATAAGGAAATGGAAATGGGTTATGCATACAGCGATGCTTATTTTGAATTCCTTTACGGCGAAAACGGAAGCAAAGCAGTACCCGAAGCCGATATGAAGGCTGTGTATGATGAATCATACCGTACAGTATTTATGCTTTATTCCGATTTATCACAGCTTAAAACTGATGATGAAAAAGCCGCCGAAAAAGCAAAACTCGATGGCTTTAAAGCACGTCTTGATAAAGGCGAAAGCATTGTAGATATTTATAATGAGTATAATTCCTTAACAGGCGATAACGCAGTAAAAGAAGAAAAGGACGTAATTTCAATTATTGCCGATGCCGAAGTTGATGCTAACTACGGTTTTGAAGATTTTGAAACAGTAAAGGCAGTAGCAGCAGGCTCAACAGTTGCTTTTGATCAGGCTGAACACGAAGGCCACGACCACCAGACAAGTTATTACTTTGTAATTAAGGTAATAGATACAACAGATATGGTTGTAGATGCAGAAGAAAACACAACCTTCTTCGATGCAGTTAAAGGCTCAATTCGTTGGAATTTAAAACAGGAAGAATACGAAGCCGACATAGCAACCTATGCCGCAACCCTTACCCCTGTAATAAATAAAAGAGCAATTAAGCCATTTAAAGTAGAAAAGATTAGTTATTAAAATAAAAATCGGGATTAAGGGAGACTTCTCATAGGGAAGTCTCCCAGTTTTATTCGCCAAAAGCGAGTTATATTGCATCGCAGTGATATTTGGGGTTAACGCCGAGTGTTATTTGCTTCGCAAGTTTACGGGTGAATAAAATAACACTGAAACCGCAAGGTTTCAATATCACTTTCTTTTGGAAATATCTCGCCATAGCCGAGGGATTTTCAAAAGAAAATATCACGCTGACTTTAGTCAGCATATCACTTAACAGACAAAAAGAAAGAGAAGACTCGTTGTAAATATACGAATCTTCTCTTTTCTGTTGCTCTATTGGTTTGGCTACTGCCCAACTGGATTTGCACACATAAATGCGATGCTGGTTCTAACCCGATTTTTATTTTATCCATAAGCGCCTTCCTTGCCTTACGGCTTTTTATGCCCTCCTTGCCTAAAGGAGGGCATAAGAAACACCCCGATGCATTTCTGCATCGGGGTTAAATTTTAATTATCTATATTATGATAATTATTAGTGAACTCTGCCGCCGCCGGCATTAATTAAATTAGCAACATCTGCAACGGTCATCTTAGATTCTTCAGAGTATATTACAGAACCATTTTCTAATACAACGTAACCCTTAACGTAAAGTTTGTTGGTGTTGTTGTACGTACCACCATCGGGTATAAAGCCTGTAATGTAGGTAGAGAATTCAAGTTTTGCTGTGCCGTCTCCGTTATCGGTGTAACCCCAGCACTTAGTAAGTTCTGTGGTATTTGCATCGATAATGCCAGAGTCCTTTTCAGCAGCTGTTGTACGTGTTACTGCCTTATCGCCAACATTATCAGCATCAGCAAGTAAGAAACCACGGGAAGCAATAGTATATGTTTCGCCGTCAATTACAATGTCATTACCGTTTTCGGTGTTGTAACTGAAGTAGTAACGAAGAGCCTGTTTGTCGGTTTGTTTAGCGCCCGCAAGCATCGATACACCGCCGTTTTTAACGCCTTCAACCTTTTCGATGCTTATAAAGTTAAAGCATTTTACTTTTTCGCCGCCCGGGAAGTAGAGATAGAGAGCATCGCCCTGAGAAACTCCGTCAACCTTTTTCATATCTATAGTTACAAAGAAACTGTATTCAAGATGGCTTTTATCTGTCCATCCGAGAGATAATAATGCATAATTAGCAGCTTCAACAAAGCCCTGATTTCTTGTTATGTCATCAGGTTCGGCTGTCATAGCACAGATGGTACCGCCGGTGTGGACTGAAAGTCGAAGATTAACTTTATAAGTAGCTTTATCTTCAACGTTTTCGGCTATCTTAATATATTCAGCAGATTTATCACCAATTGTTGTTGTGTTGTAGAATTTGCCTTCGCTAATCTTGATATCTTTAATAACAAGATCAGAAGCGCCGCTATTATGGCCTACAAAAAGATTTAAAACAGGGAGATAGCCGTTGAAATTGCCTGTTGTAATTTCAAAAGCTATAGTCTTCCATTCGTCACTGCCGCCATTAAGTCTTGCAATGTCGTAACCTCCGGTTTTAAGTTCGTTATAAACCCAATCGTTTTTAACATTTGCGTCATTAGTGTAAGCGTATCCCGGAATGGTCTGAGCGGGGTCATTGTCACCAACGTAACCGCTGCCAGCTCTTGCAGAACGAGCAAAACCGCTAAATACTGCCATAGTCATCTGTTTGTCGTATTCAGCAACCTTGTAGGTTAAAGCAACTGTATATGCGGTGCCTGGTTTTACCTGAATTGCAGCGCCATCTTCATCGAACAGAGTGAGAACTCTAGTTTCGGCCCAAGTGGTAGTAGAGTGAGCATTATACACAAGGTGGTTTTCGCCATTTTCAGTTACGGTATTGAGCTGACCGTAACCAAGATTAGCAAGCGTAGAGAGGTAGTTTTCGCCGTTTTCATCTACACTTGGCATAACAACTTTGCCGCCAGTTAAATCAGACATATTGGTAGAGGCTGATACAGCAGTCGGGAAGTCTTTATAAACTGCTTCAAGTTTATTTTCGCCTGCAGCGAGAGTAATAGCGTCTACAACGTATTCACCGTTATATTTCCAGCCTGCGAAGTACTTACCTTCAGGTGCTTCAGCGGTAGGCATTCTATCGGGAGTGAATTCAGAACCAACAACAAGGTTTTCAACAGTTGATTCAACTGTATCGCCTACGATATACTGAACGTTAGCAACTACTTTTTCTATTTTAACGCTCTTAACGTAAATACCGTTGGTTCCGTAAGTTTTTGTACCGCTCCACTGAGCTCCTTTTCTCGAACCGTCTTCGTTATATCCGGGGCTGTGAGGTAGTGCACCCGAAGCGATTTTTAAGCCAAATATCGGGAATGCTCCAACAGAATTACCGGTGGTTACTGTAAATTCTTGAGTAAGCCAATCGGTGTTTTCTGTGTGGGTAATTGTACTGGGTGAAGAAGCAATAAAGGAACGATTGTCTGCTTTCGATGTGCTTTTTCCTATACCGGCAGTAATAGATACCACTGCATTGGTTTCGGGATATCCAACTGTTACATTTGCAATAGAACTTTGGTATAAAGCTTCAACATCAACAACTGTTGCTTTATATTCAACTGTAATCTTATAAGTCGAATTGCTTTCGGCATATAAAGCAGCACTGTCGTTAGCAGAAATGGGAACTATGGATGTTGCACTCCATTCCTGATTATTGTTGTAGATAAACATACTGCCGTCTGTCTGAAGTGCTGCAGACTGGTCATAAGTAACATCAAGCGTAGCAGTATATCTGCTGGTGCTATCCATATATGCATAATAGGTGGGTTTGTTTACACCGGGATTAAGTAAGTAGTTTTGCTCATAATCTTTATAAACAGCGGTAAGAGTGTTGTTTCCGTATTCAAGAGTAATACCTAACGGCGCCTTAGCGGTACCGCTATTGACAATATTACCATTCTTATCTGCCCAACCTACGAAGTATTTGCCTGCAGGTGTTTCGGTAGTAGGCATTCTGTCAGGTGTATAGGTAGCGCCTGCAGTAAGACCCGAAACGGTAGCCATAACTTCTCCGTTTACTACGTACTGAACATCGGCAATAGTTGTGTCTATAACCTTAATAGACTTAATCTGGAACTTCTGAGCTACAGTATTGGTGTCGGTGTTAACAGCTACAATGAAGATAGGTAAATAGTTATCATCTTGTGCACCGGTAGTTATATTAAATGTGGCTGTTGCCCAATCTTCAACGGTAGCAGGGTTATAGGTTCCGCTATTGTTGAAAATGTTGTAATATCCGCCGTTGTCGTGCCATTTTCCTACATATCCGGCTGCAGCAACGTATTGGCCAAGCAGAACAACGCCTAAAGCGTTTTTGTCTTTGTTGGTAAAGAGTGGAGCCTGATTGTAGGTAACAGAAGCGTCATAAATCTTACCGCCGAAGTTAGCGTGCATTGACATTGTACCTTCGTTTTCGGGAATGCGGAATTCCATAACGATTTTGTACTTTGTGCTCCATTTACCCTGAATAACGTCGCCGTCTGCATCAACAAGCGGGAAACCTGTACCGCCGGGGTCTTTAGGAGAGTTAGGGCTAACCTGTAAATAGGTTTCGCCTGTTTGTTCATCGGTAATATATTCTGCCTTAGGAGCGCCCGAAGAACGTGCAGTTACCTGACCGCGGTATGTACCATTCTTCATATAACCGATGTTAGAGGTGAGGGCACCGCCTGCGGTGTGTCTTGAAAGGTCAACAACTGTTTCAGCAGCAAAAGATTTGTATACTGCCGTAAGTTTGTTTTCGCCTTCGGCCAAGGTAATGCCGCCGTTAGGAACGATTTTACCTGTGGAATCTGCCCAACCAACAAAATATTGGCCTGCAGGAGCTTCAGCGGTAGGCATTCTGTCAGGTGTATAAGTAGCGCCTGCAGTAAGACCGGTTACAGCATCGCCGTCAATTGTGTCGCCTACATAGTAAGCAACGTATGTACCTTCAATAGCGCCTGCGGGCATTACAACAAGTGTAAGCAGCATAGCTAATGCAAGTACAATGCTAAGTAGTTTTTTCATAACATATTCCTCCTATTTCTTGTGATAATATCACACATATAGTTTATACTAAACATTATTAAATGGTTTATTTAGGGCTATATGCCTTAAAAACAGGAAGTGTTTGTTACTAACGTGTTACTAATTACTTATAAAACTTGAAAACTTTGCACAGATGCATTATATTATAATCTGCCGGGGACCGCTTGCGGTGGGAGGATATTTAAAAGCGCCTTTTGTCTTTTCAATCTATCATTTCTATTGCTTGTTTTAATTCTTCAATGGTTTTGTGGTTGTAAACTCTGTTTCCAACGTCTTTAGATACGTGTCCCATAAGCAAATCAATGCATTTTCTGTTTGCGCCCGCCGAATCAAGCCTTGATTCAAATGTGTGTCGGCACTCGTGGGGAGTGTGTTGCATACCAAAACACCGCATTACCTTATGCCAAAGGTTGTAATAAGCGGTCATAGTAAGCCTTTGACCGTCGCTGTCAAATAAATATTCACCGCCGCCGCTTATTCGTTTTTTAATTATGTGCGCTATTTTGGAATGAATAGGTATTATGCGGTTTTTACCCGCTTTTGTTTTTACACCGCCTGTTATATAACCTTGTTTTAAATCTATTTTTGCTGTTTCTATATTAAGCAGTTCACTTATTCGCATTCCCGTGTAAAGAAACACAAGTACCGAATCCACCCAGGGTTCGTTTTCGTGTTGCCATAGTTGTTTTACTTCGGCATCGGTAAAGGGAACGCGGCTTGTTTCGGGCACGGCTTCTGCGGTAAGTATTGCAGAATACTCTTTCCTTATAATATCTAGTTCAAAAGCAAAATTATCTAAATGCCGCCAAAGGTTTTTAATTGTCCACTGTGTTGAATACCCGTGGTTGCAGTTGTCTATACAGTCTTGCATGTGAAAACTTCGTATATTGCTGTACTTCATTTTTTCAAGGTGCTGTATGTGTTTGTAGGCAAAACATAAATTTTTTCTGTTGCTTTCGCCCAATTTTTTTGCTTTTTTCTCCTGCCACAAAGTAAAAAGTTCAAAAAGCGTAAGTTTTTCGGTTTCTACGTTCCAGGGCGACTTGTTATATTCCGCAAGAGCAATAAGACCTTCTTCTCTTGTGCTGAAGTAGCCTATATTAATGTAAATGGGGTGCCCCTTTTCGTTCCAGCCTGCTGTTTTTCTTACTGCATAAGGTTTTCTTCTGTTTCCCGATAGTTTTACTACCGAACCGTATCCGTTTGGATTTTTCATTTTCTAATTCCTTTCTTTTTTTTATTAATTATAAAGGTAATTTAAAAAATATTAGTAACTTGTTAGTAACAATATGTTGTATTTTAAAAATAAGGCGTATATATGTAATGTAAGGGAAACGCGATATTTGAAGAGTAATATGAGAAAGATTAGAAAAAAATTTACAAAAAGTTTCTTTTGCGTAAAAATTTTTATTGACATTTAATAATGTTTGTTATAAACTATATGTGTGATATCATCACAAAAAATAGGAGGAATATGTTATGAAAAAACTACTTAGCATTGTGCTTGCATTAGTTATGGTATTAACATTTATGGTACCTGCTTTTGCTGAAGGCACAACCGTTGTTTACTATGTAAACGGCGCTATTGACGGCGATGCTGTAGCTGCTACCGCAGGTGATACCTATACACCTGACCGTATGCCCACTACAGCTGCGCCCGAAGGACAGTATTTCGTTGGTTGGGCAGATGCCAACGGCGAAATCGTAAGCAGCAAAACCGGTATTGTTGTTGCCGAAGGCGAAAACAAACTTACGGCGGTATACAAATCTTTTGCTGCTGAAACCGAGGTTGACTTAACCAAACACGTATCTGAAAAGAAATCCAACATTGGCTATTTAAAAAACGGGAAATATTTAAGTTACGTTGATAGTCGAACGGGTACAGCAACGAATTCCGAATACGTTACCGAGGGTGAAGAAAGCTACCTAAAAATAACACCGTCCCAATACAGCGGCGGTGCCGGTTATCTTCTTACCGATGCTGATGGCGACGTTATTCAGATTAAAAACAACACTAAATATCAGGTTGTTTTAGAGTATAGCATTCCCAAGAACAATTCAGTCGTGAATTTTAGATTGCAATTCGGCGCAAAGATTTATAAAGACGGAAGCGGAACTGCAGAAGCTCCCGGATTCAGGCACAGTAGTGGTAGCGAAATGGACGTTTCTACAAAGCAGGTAAACTTCTATGGCGGCGTTACAGGTCTTACTCAAAAATGGCACGATAACGGCGGTTATTACTATCGTTTTGGTGATACTGTAGAAAACCCTGCAACTACTGACGGTTGGCAGAAAGCCGTTTGGAATGTAACAACTCCGGCTTACGATGCAAATTTCTTACCTGTATTTGCACTGAGTATCGCAATGTCCTCTCAGGCTTCCGATCAGGAGTTCCAGATTAAGTCTATTAAGGTTATAGACACAACTATTGCCGATGTTCAGTACGTAGTAAACGGAGAAGTTATGGCTACCGTTTCGGGTCTTACTGCAGGCGCTACCTATACACCTGACAGAATGCCTACTGCAGAAACTCCCGAAGGCAAGTACTTCGCAGGTTGGAAATGCAATGGCGAATACGTTGTAGATACTGTAACTCTTTCTTACGGTGCAAACAAGCTTGAAGCTGTTTATAAGGATTACGTAACCGGTACTGTAGAAGCAGATTTGCTTGCTGCAAACCTTCCTGCAAAGAACGGCACAACATCTAAACAGGTTTTGTTACCTATGATTTATAACGGCGCTTATCGCGGTTACGTTTCAAGTGGTGGTTGGGCTGGTTCTAAAGACGGTTCCGATGCGACGGGCACCTTTGTAAGCCATTACAATGGCGATACTTGGGGCGCTAATACCTTAAAGATTTTACACGACTCAGAGGGTGTTGCTTTAGCTGCTAAGCCTTCTACTACTTATAGAATTCAACTCACCTATCGTCTTGTTAAATATCCTGAAACCTATACTGCATCTTATCAGGCTTGGAAGGATAGCGGTGAAAGCACTTCTTTAAGAGCTGGCTGGTATACATATATGATGGTTGGTTACAATCCCGCATACGCTAATCCTGATAGTTTCCAGAACAATAACGGACAAAGCGGTGCTTATGGTAAGGCTGCCGGTGAGCACACTCCTTGGTATGACCACGGCCATGGCTTAGGCTTCTGGAAAGACGTTGCAGGTGACGGCGAATGGCATACCGAAGTATTCCAAATCACCACACATTCTGCAGAAAAGTACGCTGCCGACGGTTATCTCCCTGTATTCTCTTACTGCTACAACGGTCCTAACAAGAACTACGCTGTAGATTTCAAGAGCGTTGTAATTACCGAAGTTGCAGGTACTGTTAACTACTATGTTGGCGAAGAAATTGAAAAGAGCGTTGGCGGTCTTAATATCGGCTCTGCCTTTACTCCCGATTACGTTCCTGCTGCAACTCCCGAAGGCACAACCTTTGCCGGTTGGAAAAATGCAGAAGGCGAAATTGTTAATTCTTTAACTGTTGCTGAAGGCGATAACAACCTTTATGCGTACTTCAAGGAAGCTACAACCGTTGCTTACTATGTAAACGGCGTACAGGAAGGAGAAAAAATTACCGGCCTTAACGCAGGTGATACCTATGCACCTGACAGAATGCCTACCGCTGCAGCACCTGAAGGTAAATATTTCGCTGGTTGGAAATATAACGGCGAATACGTTGTAGATGCTATTACTATAGCTGACGGCACAAACAGACTTGAAGCAGCTTATAAAGACTATGCAACAGGCACTATTACTGCTGATATCTTCAATAACACTCTTCCCAAGACCACAGCCGGCACTGAAAAGGTATTAATGCCTTCTGTTGTTAATGGCGTATATTGGGGCTATGCAGATAATAAAGGTTGGGCTGCTGCTACAGATACAACCGAAAACGGCGAATCCTTCGTTCGTATAGGCGCAAACAGTACTTGGGGCGAGGGCACAGCACAGTTTATCCACAACAGTGACGGTACTGTTCTTTATGCAAAACCCAGCACAACTTATAAGATTGAATTTACTTACAAAATCGGCGCTTACCCCGAAACTGACACAAAAACTTACGCTGATTGGAAAGCAACAAACGATGTTGACCCTGAAGCCGCTAAAGCTAAACGTCCAAATCTTTCAATGTATATGAACGTTGGTTTCTTACCTGCTAAACGTACAGGTTTAAATAGCACCACCTCTGTATCAGGCGGTGAATGTGCAATTGCTTCAAGTTTAAAAGCAACTGCGCAGGAACACCACACCTACTTTGACCACGGCCCCGGTCTTGGTATCTGGAAAGACGTTGCAGGCGACGGTTGGGTGACCGAAACATTCCTTATTACTACAAAAGCTGCTGCCACCTATGAGCAATACGGTTTAATTCCTGCGTTCTGGTATGGTGTTAACTCCGGTAACTATACCTACAAGGTAGACGTTAAGAGCATTGTTGTTTCTGATGTTTCTCTTGAAGACGATCTTCAGAGCGCAACCATAGCCGAAAAAGAAGTCGGTTACGTTAAGATTCTTGATGAAGTTGAAGACAACGCAACCTATAAAGTAACCTTTAACGGTTGCATGAAAACAAGCGGAAATTGGTCAAGTGTTTACGCTCTTACCGCTAATGCTGATAACGTAAACCTTAACCAGAGCCTTATTTACGGTTATAACGCTGACCATGGCGTAAAAGGCACAATGGGTTCCTTTGGTTATGATTGGGTACAGACATATACCAGCTTTATTACAACCGATTTAGCCGCACAAGAAGGCAATGCACTTTACCTCTACGTAACTAATACCGCTATGTTGGCTCAGTTGAATCTTATTTCAATTGAAAAGGTTGAAGGTGTTGCAAAAGTAGGCGCTGCTATACTTGTTGATCAGCCTGCTGATGCTACACAGGCTATCCGTTACTTCTACAGTTACAACACCGTAAACGGTAATGACATTGTAATTGACGGCAAAACATATACTATAGCTTCCCGTGGCTTCTTACTTGCTGATGCTGATAAGGTTGGCGATAAGATAGTAACGCGTACAACCGCAGCCGAAGAAAACTCAGGCATTATCGATGCAAATACCACAGACCTTACTAAGTGCTGGAATTACACCGATAACGGCGACGGTACAGTAAACCTTCAGTTCTCTACCTACGTTAAGGGCTTCAAGGCTGACGAAGGTACATACAACAACACTAACAGACTTTACGTTAAGGGTTACGTTGTATTAACAAACGGTTCCGTAATCTACGGTGAAGAAATAGCCTTAACCGTAGCGGACATTGCTAACGAATTAGGTCTTGTTGGTTAATTTAAACCACTAAACAACTAAAAAAAGAGAAGATTCATTTTGAATCTTCTCTTTCTTTTTGTCTGTTAAGTGATATTCCGACTTTGTCGGAGTGTTTTTATGCCCTCCTTGTCTAAAGGAGGGGGGACCGCTTGCGGTGGGAGGATTCTAAAGGCAAAGTAGTCAACTGCGCGGCGAAGGGATATTACCACCTATCCGCCATTACTTTTCGCGGTCTGTTTACATTGACAAATAATAGCAGCAATGTTATAATATATAATGTATATATGCACCGTTAGGAGAATGTTTATGAGAAAAGCATTTAGCGTTGTTTTAAGTATAATTTTAGTATTTTCGGCGCTTTGTTTGCCCGTAACTGCGCTTGATATAGAACAGGGCGTTGACGACAGCACTTCAGACGTTTTTGATATTTTTGGAAACGACCTTGCATTGGTGTTTGAAATAATAGACGGTGAGGCTGTGGTTGTTGATTGTGACAACACGGTTTCGGGAGAGTTAAAAGTTCCCGAAACGTATAACGGTTACCCCGTTACAAAAATAGCAAAAAGAGCATTCCGCGCTTGTACCGAAATTACTTCTGTTATACTTCCCGAAGGGCTTACAGTTATTGGCGAAGAAGCCTTCGGCGGTTGCGCAAGTGTTGAAAACATTGTTGTTCCAAGCACTGTAACAACAATTGAGAATGGCGCGTTTGTGCTTTGCGAAGGTTTAAAAGAAATTACTTTACCGGAAACCGTAACAACAATTTCTCCTTACACTTTTCTTGAATGTACGGCATTAGAAACCGTAACATTAGGCGCATACGTTACCGAAATCGGTCAGGACGCTTTTGACGGTTGCGTTTCTTTAAAAACTATCAACCTTCCCGAAACCGTAACAACAATCGGCGAATATGCTTTCTGGGGTTGCCCTATAGAATATCTTATTATTTCCGATAACGTACAAACTGTTGGCGAAAGAGCATTTGTAGAAGCAAACATCGGCACACTTCGTTTTTACAGTGTTGCGCAAATGGAAAAGTTCGGCGCTGAAATTACTGCTGATGAAGTAATTTGTCTTTGTAAAGATGAACAGCATTTGTTCACAAGCATTTATGATATTTCTTGCGGTAGATGTTCTTTTAAAGCAGAAATTCTTACTCCCGCAGTAATTAGCAAAGGACATTCCCACGTTACGTTACAAGCCGTTGCCGGTTACGAATACAGTATAAACGGTGTTGATTTTCAGGAAAGCAATACCTTTGACGGCCTTTACATTGGAAATGAATATACGTTTTATCAGCGTATAAAAGCATACCGTGGCGAACCCGCAAGTGAAAACAGCGCTCCGCTTACCGTTTCTACCGACAATTTTGAAAAATTTACTGTAAACGGCAAAACCGCCGATTACGTTAAAATTGCCAATAGCGTAGAAGATAAAAAATCTTATAAGGTGGTTGTAAAATATACCGCTGTTGCAGATACCCCTGTTTCATTTTTAACTGCCGAAGAAGACGTTAACGTTAACCGCGGTTACGTTGAAGCCGAAAATTACGCTGTTAAAACCTTAAAAGCAACAAACTCTGAAACCGTTGCCGAAATTATGTTTACGGTTGATAAGTATTCCGACGGCGGCATTTCGCAGGGTGACGCGCTGTACGCTTATATTCCCAATGGATGTGAAAACGCTGAACTTTCAATCCTTTCGTTTGAAGAGCTAACTAATTCTACAGGCGGTGTTGCTTTAGGCAACGGCGGCGCATCAATTCTTGCTTACGTTGAAGTAAGCGAAAAACAGGCGCTTCGTTTCTTCTTTAATTACGATACCGAAACAGGAAACGACGTTGTTATAAATGGAAAAAACTATAACCTTATCTCGCGCGGATTCTTAATTGCAAACGGTGCTGTTAAGGCAGATATGCTCGTCTCCCGTGAAAAAGCGCTTACCGATTCGGGCATTGTTGATATGAACGTTACCGATTTTGATAAATGCTGGGAAACAATTGACAACGGTGACGGCACAACAAGAATTGTTTACTCTAACTACGTAACGGGCTTTGAAGCCGAAAACGGCAGTTATAATAACTCTAAACGGTTGTATGTAAAGGGTTATATAGTTCTTGAAGCCGACGGCGAACAGTTTACGCTTTACAGCAGTGAAACCAATTATACCGTAAGCGAAATCGCAAATATGAATAATAAGTTAAAATAAAAATCGGGGAAACCCGATTTTTGTTTTTCGTATATGTCCTCCTTGCCT
Source organism: Acutalibacteraceae bacterium (assembly GCA_045605385.1). Classification (GTDB taxonomy): domain Bacteria; phylum Bacillota; class Clostridia; order Oscillospirales; family Acutalibacteraceae; genus SIG607. The sequence continues at coordinate 7,324 of JAZUPW010000020.1, read as the reverse complement.
AAAGGAGGATTTTTCCGCTAACGAGAACGAGTAAATTCAAATTATATCGGGCATATTCGACATCTAAAACAACAACAGCGAAGAAAAATCAAAAAAATTGTGAAAAACAACTATATTTTTAATTGACAACACGTAAAGTCTAAGTTATAATAAACTCGGTAGCAAATACTAAAAAATACTTATTAGGAGGAATATGTTATGAAAAAACTAATCAGTTTGTTACTTGCTTTAGTTATGGTATTTACCTTTACAGTAGTACCTGCTATGGCAGAAGAAACCGATGGTACCGAAGTTCCCGTTACTCCCGAAGCACCGGTTGAACCCGAAGTACCTGCAGAACCCGCAACAGTTGTTTACTTTGTGGGTGAAAATCAAGAAGGCGAAGCTGTGGCTGACCTTCTTTCGGGTGAAGCTTACATACCCGAAAAAATGCCTGAAGCTGCTACTCCCGAAGGCCAGTATTTTGTTGGCTGGGCAGATAAAGACGGCAACCTTGTAGGCAGAAACGGTCTTGCTCTTGAAGCAGGCGAAAACAAATTAACTGCTGTTTACGAATCTTATGAAGCAGTTAAGAAAGTTAACCTTGAAAAGCATACTGATGCAAATGCCGATGCTTACATTGGTTATATGAAGAACGATAAATACTATGGCTACGTAGCTGCTCGTTCTAACGGTGCTCCCAAAGTAGCATACGTTGTTGATGAAGAAACAGGCGAAAATTATTTGGAAGTTACACCTAACGCTGCTAACGCCGGCGGTACAGGCTTCCCGCTTGTAGATGCGAACGGCGCTGTTATTCAGGCTAAATGGGAAACAAAGTATAAAATTGAAGTTGAATACCGCATTCCTGAAAACGATGGCACAGTTTCCATGAAGTTTAACTTCGGCGGTAAAATTAGCGATGAAAAAGTTACTTATAATCAGGCTCCTCATTTTACCAGCCAGTGGGGTAACGAATTAGGTCTTGTTAAACTTGGCAACTTCTGGTCTGTAAACCAAGCAAGTGCTCTTACTAATAAATGGCACGATAACGGCGGTTTTCAATATCGTTTTGGCGACACTGCAGAAAACTTTGCAACCACAGACGGTTGGAAAAAGGCTACTTTTGAAGGCACTACCGGTGCTGCAGACGCTAACTACTTACCTCTATTCATTTTAAGTGTTTCCGTTGGCGCAAATACACAGGTACAGAAATTCCAGATTAAGTCTGTTAAAGTAATTGATACCACAATTGAATTAATAGAACCCGCTACTGTTGAATACGTTGTTGACGGCGAAACCGTTGCAACCGTTGAAGGCCTTGTTGCAGGCAAAAACTATGCTCCTGACAGAATGCCCGAAACAGCTGCTCCTGCAGGCAAATACTTCGCAGGTTGGAAAGATGCTCACGGCAACTGGGCAGGCAAAGAAGGCTTTGTTTTAGAAGCAGGCGCAAACAAATTAACTGCTGTTTATAACAACGTTGTTTATTCTACAACTTCCAGCGGCGATTTAACCTATGTTGATACTGCTGTTTGGGCTTATCCTTCTTACGATTCTAACGGCGAAAACTTCTTGAACTATGTAGACGGTACAGGTAACTACCTTGTATTCGAAGGCGCTATGTTAGATGGCGAAAAGGTTTGGAAAGTTTATAACAAGGCTACTTGGAGCGCAAGAGCAAACTTCATTATTCCTAACGCAGACGGCTCTGCTATGGTAATTGAACCTGGTCAGACTTATAAGATTACTATGACATATAAGGTTCCCGAATATACAAGCAGCGTTTATATGCTCTTTGCAGGCGGTTTAGGCTTTGTTGATAACAAAGGCACCTTTACCGATACCCGTCTTGCTCTCAGCACACCTTTCCAGAACATTGCAAAGAACGTTGCTACCCTTACAGCAACAACCGATCCTAACCTTCCTTTAACTTCTACAGGTTGGAATTATACCCTTACTTCAAACGGTCATCATCAGTGGGCAGTAACAGGCGCTTCTACCGAATGGCAGACTGCTACCTTTGAATTTACTGCTTCCGGCGATTACACAGGTTTCTTACCCTTAATTCAGGGTACATTCTCACTTGGCGCTAACGCTACATTCTACATTAAAGACTTCACAGTTAAAAACAAAAACGCTGTGGATCCTGCAACTGTTGTTGTTAAGGAAAACGGCGAAGTTGTAGAAACTCTTGATAGCTACAAAGAAGGCGATACCTTCGTTATCGACAGAATGCCTAACGCTGAAACTCCCGAAGGCAAGTACTTCGCAGGTTGGATGATGAACGGCAAGTACGTTGTAGACGCTGTTACTCTTAATGCAGGCGAAAACGTAGTTGAAGCTGTTTATAAAGATTTTGTTACAGGCGAAGTTAAAGCTGACCTTAAAGAAGCAAACCTTCCTAAAACAAGCGATGGCAAAGCTACTAAGGTTATCTTACCTACTATAGTTGACGGCGTATATCAGAACCACGTACAGTCTGGCGGTTGGTCAAAATCTGTTGACGGTTCCGATGAAACAGGCTCTTACGTTGCTCATACAACAAACGATACTTGGGGCAGCGCTACCTTAAAGATTTTACACAATGCTGACGGTTCTGCTTTAATGGCTAAACCCGAAACACAGTACACAATCAGCATGACATACCGTCTTGCAAGATACCCCGAAACCTACACTGCTTCTTGGGAAGAATTCCAGAACGGCGGCGCAAGAGCAGGCGCTAACGTTTATATGATGGTTGGCTTTGATCCCACTATCCGTAATGCATTCCAGAACAATGCAGGTCAGGCAGGCGCTTACGGTAAGGCAATGCCTCAGGAACACTACACATGGTTCGACCACGGCCCCGGCCTTGGTATCTGGGTAGACGTTGCTGCTGACGGTTGGGTAACCGAAACATTCAAGATTACCACAAAGACTGCTGAAGAATATGAAGCAGACGGTTATATTCCTGTATTCGCTTACCACACAGGCGTTGTTAACAACCAGTACGAAATCCAGATTAAGGACGTAACTATTACTGAACACGTTCACGAATACGTTGCTTCTCCTGAAGACGATAAAGCTCCTACCTGCTCTGAAACAGGTAAAATTGCTTACAAGTGCGCTTGCGGTGCTATTAAGTACGAAGAAGGCGCACCCGCAGTTGACCACGATTATTCCTTAAACGGCGGTCTTACTTGCTCAGGCTGTAAAGATAGCCTTGCTCCTGTTGCACCTGTTGCTTCGAAAGTAGAGTACAATTCTGTAACATTAGTTGAAAACGAACTCTTCGAATACAGCATTGACGGTGTAGTATGGCAGACAAGCGGAAAATTCGTTGGCTTAGAAGCTGAAACTGAATACACATTCTACTGCAGAATTGCTGCAAGCGATATCGCTAACGTTAGCCCTGCAAGTGAAGCCTTGGTAATTACCACAGCTGCTGCACCTGACTTTATCCCTGGCGATATTGACGGTAGTGGTGTTGTTAACGCAGCTGACCTTGCAATGCTTAAGAAAGTTATTGCTGGCCTTACAGATCTTGACGATCCTTCTGTTATCAATCCTGATATAGACGGCAGCGGAACTGCAATGCCTAACGCAGCTGACCTTGCAAAACTTAAAAAGCTTATTGCTGGTCTTGAATAATTTTTAATAATAACGGAGTTTTTTGCCAAAACGGTGAAAGACTCCGTTTCTTTATTTCTGCTCGAAAATTTTTGTGTAATATGTTGCTAAGTTTGTATTCGACTTGGTAAAAATGCTAAATTTACGGATATTTTTTTAAAAAAATATTGCATAATAACAATCTGTGTGTTATAATGACGATGTGTTTGAGAAAAAAGCACAAAATTTATCTGAAGGAGATTTTAATTATGAAAATCAGAAGATTGCTGTCTATCCTTGCAGCACTTGTTATGGTTTTGTCCTTGATGGCTGTTGCTGGTTGTGGCGAAAAAACACCTGCCGTTAATGGTGGTAACGTTATTTCCAACGACGCAGAAGAAGAATTCTTCCTCGATATGCCCAGTGAACTCGAAGGCACAACCGTTAAGTTTGCTACTTGGATTGACCACAGCCAGACCGATACTGCAGACGTATTGGCAGGCTTTGAACAGACCACTGGTATGAAGTATGAATGGGTTAACGTTCCTCAGGGCGAATACGTTACAAAGCTTATCGGCCTTATTGCTGCCGACCAGGCTCCTGACGTTATCGTTGAAAACGGTGACTTCCCGAATACTCTTGAACTTCTTATGCCTTTAGAGGTTGAAACCACTGGTATGGACGTTAAAGATCCTTTCTGGGATCAGAAACTTAACGAAGTATTTACCTTCGGCGGTAAAACTTACCTCGTTAACGGCGCAAATTCCACTTGGAATATGGGTGGCGGTGCTACATACTATAACCGCACCATCCTTGAAGAAAACGGTCTTGACACTCCTGCTACCTTAATGGAAGCTAACAACTGGAATCTTGATTCTTTAAAGAAACTTGTTGGTCAGTGTGAAGCTCGTACAGGTCTTGACGGTCCTGCTATTTCTATCGACTCTACAATTTTCCTTGCTATGTACGGTGCTGTTGAAGCAAGTATGGACACTGCTACAGGTCAGTTTGTAAACGGTATCAATACTCCCGAAGCTCAGAAAGCTCTTCGTTGGTTACTTGAACTTGCAGACGCTCACAAGATCCACCTTGCTGTTACATCTTCTCACAGTTCTTTGGCAAACGGTACTTCCGCATTACAGATCTGTGGTATGTACGGTCTTAGAAACAAGCCGGGTTGGTTCTATGATATGGATATTGACGATTTAGGCTTTGCTCCGCTGCCCAAACTTAATGCTGATGACGCTGATTATCCGTGGACCTGTTCTACACGTGCTTACGGTATCTGCGCAGGTTCTAAGAATCCTAAGGGCGCTGCTTACTTCTTACGTTACTTCCTTAACGGTAATAACTACGATTACGATAAGGTATTCAAAAACGAAGAAGCTAAGAACCTTTATGTTCAGGCTCGTGAAAAGGTTGATTACAAAACCGCTAACTTCAACACAGGTGTTCGTATGACACTTTATCCTGATGAAGGCGGCATTGAAGACGGTGTTCTCGGTACCATTATCTGGTCCGACTCTGCTCAGTTCTCTGTAAATCTTGAATCTGCTAAGAACAAGGTTGACGCTTGTGTTGCACAGGCTAACAAACTTATCCAGAATAAGATTGACGCTGACAAATAATTAAACCTCATCATATACCCTGTGTCTTTTGACACAGGGTATTGTTTTGTTTGACTATTGTTTTGTTTGACTATTGCTTTGTTTTGTGCTATATAATATATATAATGTAAGGAGGCGGAATAATGAAACGTATTTGCTTGATTATTTTGGTTTTAATTATGGCCGTTTCGCTGTGTATAGTAGGCGGCGGATGTAAAAAAGAACCGCAGGTTATACCTGGGAATGCTAACAACATTGAAACTAATCCCGAGGAAGAGTTTTTCTTAGATATACCAAGTTCTCTTGTGGGAACAACCGTTAAATATGCTACGTGGAGCGAACCCGGTGACGGCGAAATTGCTTTTGAAAACCTAACGGGAATTAAATATGAACAGGTAACTGTTCCGCAAGGCGAATACATAACTAAGATTATGGGCCTTATTGCGGCTGATCAGGCTCCGGATATTATTATAGAAAACAGTGAGTTTCCGCGCACCTTAAAAATAGCGCAGCCTTTACTTGTTGAAACTACGGGAATTGACGTTACCGATCCTTTCTGGGATCAAGAGTTTGTAAATATGTATACAGTCGGCAAATATTGCTATCTCATAAACTCTGCTAAAAGTAAAAGCGGCACAGGCGCTTGTACTTATTATAACAAACTTATTCTCGAAGAAAACGGCATAAAAACTCCTTCTGAATACGTTGAGGAAGATAACTGGAATCTTGACACACTTTCGGTTCTTATGCGACAAATAAGAGAACGCGCTCAGTTAAAGCCGGGTTCTTATATTAACGCAACCGTAATTATGAATATGTTCGGCGCAAATGAAACCCCTTGGAATACTGTCACCGATACTTTTTCTAACGGCGCAAAAGATCCCAATATGCTTTCGGCTTTAAAGTGGCTGCTCAAACAGCAAGAAGAAGGTTTATGCGGATTAATGCTTGAAGGCTCACACGTTTCGTTAATTAACGGAACAGCGGCGTTGCAGATTACAGGAGCATTCGGACTTCGCAGTTATCCGGGTTGGTTCTATGAATTAAACGTAGATGATCTCGGCTTTACTTATTTACCTAAGGTAAACAAAACCGATGAAAAATATCCCTTTACTTCTTCGGCGGGGGGTTACGGTATTTGTATAGGCGCTAAAAATCCCATAGGCGCAGGTTATTATTTGCGCTATTCTACCAATCCCGATTTCAGGCCCGATGATGACTCTTATAAAAACGAAGAAGCAAAAGCGCTTTATTATGAACTTAGCGAAAATGCCAATTTTGCTACCGCAAACTTCAGCCGCGGCGTTCGTCTTACAAATTTTCCCGACCTTATTTCGCTTGAAGACGGACTTATGGGCTCTGTGATATGGAGTTCTACCGACCAACTCTCTGTAAAGCTTGATTCGGTAAATAATGAAATACAGGCTTCTGTAGACAAGGCAAACGCTCTGGTACAAGAGGTAATTGAGGCGCAAGAATGAAATAAAGGTCTCAAAAACCCTTTGTTTATGCGGGGTTTGAAATATTTTTAAAAAAATTTAAAAATTTTTAAAAAAAGACTTGATTTTTGAAAACAGATGTGATATAATTTCAACGAAAGATTGACAGCGTATATTTTTATGGAGGTGGCCCAATTGAAAAAATTTTATGTTGCGCCAGAAGCAGAAGTTGTTTCATTGGCTGTAGAAGATGTAACTAACTTAAGCCTTGAAACCGGCAAGGATGATATTGAACTTAGCTTGGGCAATGATTTAAGTGAACTCTTTGGTGGTCTTGTATAATCACTGTTGAGTATTTCAAAAAGCGAACTCATAGATTCAAACCGTAGCAGTATTCTGCTACGGTTTTGTTCTGTTATAAACGGCACTTGTGGTACATATAAAGCAGAAACACTACATATTGTAGTTGCTTTAAACACTTTTAAAAAAGTAGAAAAAAGTGCAAAAAATGGCTTGACAAAAGGCATTTAAGGTGATAGAATAACAAGGCTGTCGCAGGGAGAAGCACTTAAAAAAACTTTTTTCAAAAAAATAAAAAAAGTTCTTGACAAAGTGTTCTCATTGTGGTAGAATAACAAAGCTGTCCACCCGAAAGGGCGGATGCGCGGACCTTGAAAATTAAACAACGACAAACAAAAAAGGACCCGA